>NZ_JBHTVV010000002.1:788277-1726240 GCF_042792755.1 Nocardia sp. NPDC056611 | reverse complement strand
AGAAGTATCTGGTCAACCCGAGCAACCCGGTCTATGTGGCGATCTACTTCGCCCTGATCGTGTTCTTCACCTACTTCTACGTCGCGATCACCTTCGACCCGGAGGAGCGCGCGGACGAGATGAAGAAGTTCGGCGGCTTCATTCCGGGCTACCGGCCGGGCAAGCCGACCGCCGATTACCTGAACTATGTCCTGAGCCGGATCACCCTCCCCGGCTCCCTCTACCTCGGTGCTGTCGCGGTCCTGCCGAACGTGTTGCTGCGCTTCGGCTCCGGCGGCCCGGCCCAGAACCTCGCGTTCGGCGGCACGTCGGTGCTGATCGTGGTGAGCGTCGCCCTCGATACGGTCAAGCAGCTCGAGAGCCAGCTGATGAACAGGAACTACGCGGGATTCCTGCGCTGAAGCAGACTGTGCGTATGTCCACGACTCCATCGACATCCCCGCTGCTGCTGCGGCTGGTGTCCACGCTCGTGCTCGCGATCAGCGCCACCATGCTGTCGGCGCCCAGCGCGCAGGCCGCCACCCCGGTCGCCGGTCGCAGCGCCGCGGTGGGCTCGGACCCGCTCGCCGCGGGCAGCGATAGCGTTGCCGCCCGGCAGGATTCGACGATCTCGGTGCTGCTCGCCAACGATCAGATCATCTTCCGCTCGGGCCTGCGGTCGGTGATCGAATCCGAACCGGACCTACGATGCGTCGCGGAGGTCGGCGACGGCGCGGCCGCGATTCGCGACATGCGGCGGCTGCGACCCGATATCGCCATCCTCGATCTCGACATGCCCGGTCTCGACGACCCGACCGCGATCGACACGGTCGCGGAACTCGGCAGCACCAGCCGCATTCTCACCCTCGCCACCGAGGACACCGACGAGAACCTCTACCGCGCGCTACGTCTGGGCACCAGCGGATTCTTCACCAAAGCGGTGCCCGCGGCGGACCTGGTCGCCGCCATCCGGACCGCCGCGCACCGTGACGCGTTGATCGACCCACGCCGGACCAGCCGTCTGATCACCCGCCTGACCCACGGCGGCGAACCGTTCCCCGCCGCGCCCGAAATCGCCACGCTCACCCCGCGCGAGCATCAGGTCCTGGTGTTGATGGCCGAGGCCCGCACCAACCCCGAGATCTCCGCGGCCCTCGGCGTCGGCGAGCAGACCGTCAAAACCCATGTGTCCAACGTTCTCGCCAAACTCGGTGTCCGTGACCGCGTGGAAGCGGTCGTCTACGCCCACACGCGCCGTATCGTCACCGGCAGCCGTCCAGGCTGAGCGCATGGGTGACGAATTCGTGGTCACCGCAACGCTTCCGATCGAACTCGACGCACGCCGATGATCGCCGTTCTCATTGTCGACGACCAGGCCATGGTGCGGACCGGGTTCACCACCTTCCTGAGCTCCCGGCCCGACATCGACGTCGTGGGTGAGGCGGCCGACGGCCGGCAGGCGGTCCGGCGGGCCGCCGAACTCGAGCCCGACGTCGTGCTCATGGACGTGCGAATGCCGGTGATGGACGGGCTAGAGGCGACCCGCGCGATCGTGTCCGCGTCCACGGACCCGCCGAAAGTCCTCGTCCTCACCACTTTCGACCTCGACGACTACGTCTACGCGGCGTTGCGGGCGGGTGCGAGCGGCTTCCTGTTGAAAGACGCTTCCACCGAGCAGCTCGCCGAGGCGGTTCGAGTCATCGCTGCGGGCGACGCGCTCCTCGCCCCGTCATGATCGTCTACGCCTACGAAACCGGTCTGGTCCGTCCCGGTTGGTGAATCATGGGCGCCCGGCGGGATGGTAAGGCTCCCCGCAGGATTCGCATTCGGCGCCCGGATACAGGTCGTTGAGGAATTCGCCCAGGTCGGCCTGCCCCCGCAGGCGGGATCGAGCGAGCCGAGGCGATCAGGTGTGGCACCGCGGATAGGCGGCCGGCCAGGCGGTTCCCTCGGAACACAGGTACGGCCATAGGTCGTCGAAGCGTTTCGCATCCTGCGGATCCTCGGCGATCCACCGCTGCTCGTGCGGTACGAACACGACCTCGCCGCCGAGAGGCCGACCGTTCGACCAGTGGCGGTGGTCGAGTTCGAGCCCGCGCGGGTCATCGAGGGGCAGCATGGGAACGAGAGTGGAGAGTAGATTCCGGTCGTGACCGTCGACATCGATGCCGCGCAGTTCGGCAACCTCCTGCACGCGTACGGACGGTCCACCGATACACCTGCGCACCTGGCTGCGCTGGCCGGTGCGGACCCGGACGCGCGTCGCGCCGCGCTGGAACACTTGTGGTCGGCGGTCATTCACCAAGGCACGCCGTGGACCGCCACACCGCCCGCGGCCGTCGTGGTCGCCGAGCTGCTGGCGGGCCGGTTGCTGGCCGACGCCGAGTTGCGGGCCGACCTGCTCGGTTTCCTGGCGGCCGTCGCCGAAGCCGGTTGGGTGTACGAGGACCTCGACGAACTGGCCCCACCAGCGGATTTCGATTTCGACTCGGCCCTCGCTGCGGCGCTCGACAGCGGCGACGAGGAGGAGCTGTACGGCGACGAGATCATGGCGAACGCGCTCTACGGCCGTGCTGTGGGCGGTTGCCGCGCCGCCGTCCCCGCTCTCCTCCCGGCCATCATGTCGGCACTGTCCGACCCCGAGGCCCCGGTCCGCGCGGCAGCAGCCCACGCGCTCGCCGCCTGCCGCGCCTCGCTCACCGACCCGGACACGGGTGATCGGCTCGACGAATTGGCCGCCCGATCCGGCTCCGACGAGCGAGCCGCGCTGGTGCTGGCCATGGGCGAGCTCGGTCTGAAACCCCGTGCGTACCTGGATGATCCGCACCCCGGCGTGCGGGCGTGCGCCGCGCTGGCGCCCGGCTTGGCCGGCGACGAGGTCGCGACCGCCGAGATCCTCGCCGCGCTGCGGGACCCGGCGGCCACCGACGACTGGTTCACCCGACGTCCGCCGCAGCTGGGTATGCGCATTCGCTTCACCCTGGTCGCGGCGGCGATCGACCGCATCGAGGACACAGCCCGATTGCTCCCTGCCGCACTGGCCATCGCCGCGATCGCCCACCGCCACACCGTCGACCACGACTGGGGACCGCTCCTGCGCGCCTTCTTCGCCGACTACACCGGCGGCAGCCCGACCGACATCCAAACCGGCTTCCTCGCCGCGCTGATCGACAACCCCGACCTGTGGGACCCCCGACACGGCAACGCCGGCCTCGTCTTCCGCGACGCCGGGCTGCCGTATGACCGCGACACCTGCCGCGAGCTGATCCGGGCGGGAGAGTAGCGCGCGACAGCTGTGCGCGTGACCGAGTCTGCACCGATTCATTCGGATACCGTCGAGTCCATGTTGGGAGTGCACTTCGCCATTACCGCCGAGCAGGAGCGGGCGCTACTCGCCGCCGACGACCGGGATGATGTGGACGCGATCGACGAGTTGCTCGGCGACATCGAGGAATCCTGGTCGGAGCCCGACCTGAAAGTCGACACCGACAAGGCCTGGGACGCTATTCATCGCAGCCTGACCGACGGCACTCTCGACCCCAGCAGCGGGCAGTATCCGCTTTCGCCCGCCATTCTCGGCGGCCGGCATCTGCATGACGACTACTACGCGGTATATGTCGGAGCGGAGCAGGTGCGGGACGTCGCGAAAGCGCTGCACGAGGTTGTCCGTGCCGATATGCGGTCGGCCTTCGACGCCATCGATGACGAGGAATACGCCGGGGCACTCGACGACGAGGACTTCGAGTACACCTGGAGCAATTTCGTCGACGTCCGGTCCTTCTACCACCGGGCGGCCGCGGCGGGACGAGCCGTGATCTTCACTGCGCAGTGACGATCCCACCGTGATCGGAGTGGCGGGTCATAGCGGGGCGCCGAAATCTTGTGTCCACAAGGGTCCGTCGGCGCCGAAGTGGACTCCGATGCCGATATCGGTGTACGCGCAGTTGAGGATATTGCCGCGGTGGCCGGGGCGCGACAGCCACTCGGCCATCACCTCGGCGGCGTCGGCCTGGCCGTGGGCGATGTTCTCGCCGATGGTGCGCCACAGATAGCCGGCGGCCACGACTCGCTGGTGCGGCATCCACCCGTCGGGGTCGCGATGATCGAAGTAGCTGCGAGCGGCCATATCATCGGAATGGCGCTGTGCCGCGTTCTGCAGGCGCGCGTCGGGCCGTAGTGCGCCGCATCCGTGCTGCGCGCGTTCACTGTTCACGAGTTCGAGCACACCGGCTCGCGCCGCATCGGTCTGTGGATCGGACGGAGCGGGCTGCGCCGAACCGACGCCCGGTCCCTGGGACGAGCCGGTTCCGATCCACACGGGCGGGTCCGACAGGGCAGCGGCCTGGGAAAGCGCTGCCCCGGCCATCACGCAGGTGATGACGGTGGCGGATCGCTTGAAATACACCACTGATGCTCCCATTGTCGTGTTGCTCCCGGATGTTTCGAGAACGGTCGGCGGCACCGGCACGACTATTCGTCGACGTCGAGGCGGTGATTGGTGGCGGCCAGCTGTCGGAGGGTGCTGTCGGTCAGGTTCGCGGTTTGGGTGCTGTTCAGCAGCGCCGTCAGCCGATCCCAGTGGAGGGCAACGTGATCACCGGGTTGCGGGTCCGTGGTCAGGCGGCCGTCGGCGGTGAGGGTCGCGGTGCTGGTGCCGGGTGGGCCCAGGTCGAGGTGGTGGCCGTCCCAGGTCAGGTGGCTGGCTTCCAGCCGGACGTGGGAGCCGTCGCGGGCCACGACGCGCGCCGGGGTGATGCGGCATTTGTCGAGGACTTCCAGGGCGGTGGGGGTTGCCGCCGTGCCGAGCAGGCGGCTCCACGGGTAGACGCCGAAGACGTGGAAGCAGTGATTGGGGGCGGCTTCGGGGGCGAGCCGGGGGGTCAGGTGGGTCCAGTACAGGCCCGCGGCGGGGCCCAGGATGGCGAGCAGTTCGGCGCAGAAGGCTGCCGGATCGAGGGTCGAGCCGATTCCTCCGCCGTGCCAATAGGATTCGACCAGGCGCAGGTCGAGGGGGTCGGCGATGCCGGTCATGGCGGACATGACCTGGAGGTAGGGCCAGGCGCCGGTGAAGCGGCGGGCGGCGGCGCGGATCAGCGCGGGCGATCCGTCGGACAGGGCCGTCGTGTCGGGTGGTCCGCAGTAGCCCAGCGCGTTCGGCGGGTAGGCGTAGCGCGCGAACATCGTCTCCCCGGCCCCCGGGTCGGATGGCTGGGACCTGCTGGAATGCGGGCGGGGGGCGGTGATGGCGGGCCTCCGTGAGTGGGGGGTCAGCAGATGCGTGGAAGCTGTTCTCCTGCGGGTAGATCGACGACTCGCGTGCCACCGAGCGCGGTGTGCGCGGTCACCATGCCGGGATGCTCGGCCACACAGCGGCCGATGATCTCGGCGTGCACCCCGAGCGGATGGGCGCGCATGGCGGCGAGCACCCGATCCGCGTCCGCGGCGGGTACGAAGGCCACCAGCTTGCCCTCGTTGGCCACGTACAGCGGGTCCAGGCCGAGCAGCCCGCACGCGTCGCGGACCCCGGCGGGAATCGGAATCGTGTTCTCGTCCAGCGCGATTCCCACGCCCGCTGCGCGCGCGATCTCGTTCAGGCTGGCGGCCAGTCCACCGCGGGTCGGGTCGCGCATGGTGTGCACGGTCGCGCCGGTCGCCAGCATCGCCGCGACCAGACCGTGCAGTGGAGCGGTGTCGCTGCACACGGTGGTCCCGAATTCGAGTCCCTCGCGGCACGACAGTACCGCGACACCGTGCAATCCGATCTCCCCGCTGACCATGACCACGTCCTCGGGCGCGGCGAGTTCGGGCCGGATGTCGACTTCGGGATCGAGGACGCCGATGCCCGCGGTATTGACGTAGATGCCATCCCCGTGCCCGGCGTCGACGACCTTGGTGTCGCCGGTGACGAGCGCGACCCCGGCGCCGAGCGCCGCGGTGCCCATGGCCGAGGCCACTTCCGCGATCCGCACGAGCGGCGTGCCCTCTTCGAGAATGAACGCCGTCGACAGAACCAGCGGCCGCGCCCCGGACATCGCGAGATCGTTGACCGTGCCGTTGACGGCCAGATCTCCGATGGATCCGCCGGGAAACGTCAACGGCTTCACCACGAACGAGTCGGTGCTGAACGCCAGCCGCGTCTCGCCGACCGTCACGACCGCCGAGTCACCGAGCCCGGCCTGCGCCGCCGCTCCGAACGCCGGCAGGAACAGGTGCTCGATCAGCTCGCCGGACATCGCGCCGCCGCCACCGTGCCCCATCACGATGGTGGGTGAGTCGCGCAGCGGCATCGGGCATACCCAGTTCTCGAAATCGACGGCGCCGTTGCCGGTTCCGGCAATGTCAGGCATGAGCCACCTCCGCGGGCAGATCCAGCCGCCGGTACAGGTAGTAGGCCGCGCAGGCGCCCTCGGAGGACACCATGGTGGCGCCGAGCGGATTACGCGGTGTGCACTCCTTGCCGAAGGCCGCGCACTCGTGCGGTTTGATCAGGCCCTGCAGCACCTCGCCTGACCGGCAGATCGGCGATTCCTCGGTGTGCAGATCACTGACCGCGAACCGGTGCTCGGCGTCGAACTCGCGGTAGCGCGGCGAGAGCCGCCAGCCGCTCTGCGGGATCACCCCGATGCCGCGCCAGCCCCGGTCGGTGATTTCGAAGACGTCGGCGAGCATGGCTTTGGCCGCCGGGTTGCCCTCGGTGGTGACCGCGCGCCGGTAGGCGTTCTCCACTTCGGCGCGGCCGTGTTCCAGCTGGTCCACGGTGCGCCGGATGCCCTCGAGGATGTCGAGCGGCTCGAATCCGGTGACCACCACCGGAACCCGGTACTTCTCGGCCAGCGGCGGGTATTCGGCGGTGCCCATCACGGTGCACACGTGCCCGGCGGCCAGGAAGGCCTGGACCCGGCAGCTCGGCGATTCCATGATGGCGGCGATCGCCGGGGGCACCAGCACGTGCGAGACGAGCAGCGAGAAGTTGCGTACGCCGAGCTTCTGCGCCTGGTAGACGGTCATGGCATTGGCCGGTGCGGTGGTCTCGAACCCGATGCCGAAGAACACGACCTGGCGGTCGGGGTTGGCGCGGGCGAGTTCGAGAGCGTCGAGCGGTGAGTAGACGACGCGGACGTCGCCGCCTTCGCTCTTGATCCGGAACAGATCCTTGGAACTGCCCGGCACGCGCAGCATGTCGCCGAAGGAGCAGAAGATGACATTCGGCTGGGCGGCGATGGCCAGGGCCTTGTCGATCAGCTCGAGCGGGGTCACGCAGACCGGGCAGCCGGGCCCGTGGATCATCTCGATCTGGTCGGGCAGCAGTTGGTCGATCCCATGGCGGATGATCGAATGCGTCTGCCCGCCACAGACTTCCATGATCGACCAGCGCCGCGTGGTGGTGGAGCGGATCCGATCCAGCAGCAGCTTCGCGAGTTCCGGATTACTGAATTCGTCGAGGTATTTCATGGTTTCACCTCCGGATCGGCGGTCGGGGTGGTTTCCGGGTTGGCCACTCCGGCCTGGGCTGCGGCGATCGCGAATCCGTCGCCGAATTCCTCTTTCAGCACGCCGAGGTGTTCGAACTCGGCGAGCGTCTGCATGGCCGACTCCTCGTCGAGCCGCTGGATGGCGAAGCCGACGTGCACGATCACGTAGTCGCCGACGGCGATGTCCGGGATGTACTGCAGGCAGACATCCTTCTGGACGCCGCCGAAGTCGACCACCGACATCCGCGTGCCATCCCGCTCGTGAACACTGAGCACTTTGCCGGGGACTGCCAGGCACATCGCTGTTCTCCTTCCGCTCAGCTCGCCGCGACGGCGAGTAACTGGCCGAACGCGATCCCACCGTCGTTGGGTGGCACGCGATGGTGGGTGAGGACGTGGAAACCGTGCTCGCGCAGCAGCCGCAGCACGGTGGTGAGCAGCAGCGCGTTCTGGAACACGCCGCCGGACAACGCGACCGGTTGCTCCGGATCGCCGTAGCGCGTCGCCAGATCCAGGACCAGGTGGGCGACGCCCGCGTGGAACCGCGCGCCGATGACACCGGCGGGCACCCCGCCGCGCACATCGGTGATCACCGCGGCGAGCACGGGCGCCGGATCGATGGCGGCCGTCTCGTCGGCGGGGTCGCCGGGCAGGGCGAACCGGTAGGCGACCGCACCCGGGTCGGCGTCACGGGACAGGCCCTCCCATTCGATGGCGGCCTGCGCCTCGTAGTCGACCTCGTGCCGCACCCCGCACAGCGAGGCGACCGCATCGAACAACCGGCCCATGCTGGAGGTGGGCACGCAGCCGAGCCCGGTGTCGAGCTGATGCGCCAGCACCTGTGCCTCGCGCGGCGGGCAGGCGCGCACGCACGGCAGATCCGGCGACCAGTCGAGGTTCGCGGACCGCAAGTGCGCCAGGGCCATTCGATACGGCCGCTGCACGCTGAGGTCACCGCCGGCGAGCGGGACGTAGCGCAGGTGCGCCAGGCGGCGGAACCCCTTGTAGCTCGCGGCGAGCACCTCCCCGCCCCAGATGGCGCGGTCGGGCCCGTAACCGGTGCCGTCGAAGGCGAATCCGAGCACGGTCGCGCTCGCGTCCAGGCCGTGCTCGCCCATGACGGCCGCGACGTGCGCGTGATGGTGCTGCACCAGCCGGATCGGCCGCCGGCCCGCGTGTTCCGCGGCCCAGGCGGTGGACCGGTAGCGGGGGTGGGCGTCGGCGGCGAGCTGCTGCGGGGCGACGCCGGTGAGTTTCTCCAGATGCCGCTCGGCGGCGGTGAACGCGCGCAGGGTCGCGACGTCGTCCATGTCGCCGATGTGCTGGCTCAGCCAGGCGTAGCGGCCGTCGGCGACGGCGCAGGTGTTCTTGAGGTCCGCGCCCACGGCGAGGGTCGGCCCGGCGGGCATCGGCAGGGCGAGCGGCAGGGGGGCGTAGCCGCGGGAGCGCCGGAACGGCACCTCGACGCCGTCGACCACCTTGACCACCGAGTCGTCGCACGGGACCAGGATCGGGCGGTTGTGGGACAGGACGGCGTCGGCGAGCCCGGACAGTCGTTCCCGGGCGTCGGAGTCGGTGTGGCAGATCGGTTCTCCGCCGAGGTTGCCCGACGTCATGACCAGCACGCGCGGGCCGGGGGCGTCGCCGGGCAGTCCGAACAGCAGCAGATGCAGCGGCGTGTAGGCGATCATCACCCCGAGATCGCGGTTGTGCGGCGCGACCGCGTCCACGGGCTGCGGCGGCGCGTCGGGGTCCGCGGACGCGCAGGTCCGGCGCGGTAGCAGCACGATGGGCCGGGCCGGGCCGGTGAGCAGGGCGGCGGCGGTCGCGTCCACCTCGGCGATGGCGGCGGCGGTCGCCAGATCGGGCACCATGACCGCGAAAGGCTTGTCGCCGCGGCGTTTCCGGCGGCGCAGCTCCGCCACCGCGGCGCTGTCGGCGGCGTCGCAGGCCAGGTGATAGCCGCCGATGCCCTTGACGGCCAGAATTCCGCCGTCGCGCAGCATGTTCCGTGCCGCTCGCAACGGCTCCCCGGCCTCGGGGTCGGAGAAGGTCAGGGTCGGGCCGCACTCGTTGCAGGCGATCGGCTGGGCGTGGAAGCGGCGGTCGCCGGGATCGGCGTACTCGCGCGCGCAGTTCTCGCACATGGCGAACCCGGCCATCGAGGTCTGCGGGCGGTCGTAGGGCAGCGCGGCGATGATGGTGAACCGCGGACCGCAGTTGGTGCAGGTGATGAACGGATGCCGGTAGCGCCGGTTGCCCGGATCCTGGAGTTCGGCAGCGCATTCCGCGCAGATCGCGACATCGGGCGACGCGAGGGTGCGCCCGTCGCCCCGGGTGGTGCCGGAGATCTGGAAGCCGGTTCCGCCCCGGACGGGGATCTCGGTCTGCTCGACGGTCTCGACGACCGCCAGCGGCGGCGGCCGGTCCCGCAGGCGCGCGACGAAGGCGTCCACGCCGTCCGCCGCCCCCTCGATCTCGATGACCACCCCGGAGCTGTCGTTGCACACCGATCCGGTCAGCGCCAGCTCGGCCGCCGTGGTGTACACGAAGGGCCGGAACCCGACGCCCTGCACCACGCCGCCGACGATGATCCGCCGCCGGACCCGGGCCCCGGTCACGGTTCCTCACCCGACCCCATCAGCCGCAGCCCCGCCAGCGCGGCGGCGGCCCCGGCCTCGTCGGTCTTCTCGACCGCGAACCCCATGTGGATGATCACCCAGTCGCCGGGCCCGGCCGGATCGTCCTCCAGCAGGCCGACATTGACGGTCCGCCGCTCGCCGGAGACGTCGACCAGCGCGATCTGACCGTGATAGCCCTCGACCGGTCCGACGACGCGGCCGGGAATGCCCAGGCACATCGTTCACACCTCCTGCGGGTGCCGCAGCGCGGTCACCACGGATTCGACGGCGGCCATCGCGGGGTCGACCGCGGCGGCCACGGGTTCGGTCAGGCCGATGCCGTCGGCGACCGAGCTGATCTGGCAGCCCACGATCACCGTCGGCGGAATGGTTCCGCCCATCGCCCGGACCACGGCGAAGACCGCGTCCGGGTGCATGGCGTGCGCGTCGAGACCGACGCCGCCGCCACCCGGATCGGCGTGGAACACGTCCACCTGACCGGGCATGCCGCGGTCGGGCAGCGCGTCGACGAGCACCAGCGCGTCCCAGCCGTCGAGCAGGTCGTAGGCCAGGTGCAGACCGCGGATGCCGTAATCGGTCACGCGCACATCGGGTTCGGTGCTCGCCGGCATGCGCCGTACCACCTCGGAGCCGAACCCGTCGTCTCCGAGGAAGATGTTGCCGATGCCGGCGACCAGCACTCTCGTCGTGGGAATCACCCCGCTACATGTGCCGGATTCGTATGTATCGGCGCACATCCGGTATCGACCGGATGCCCACCGCTGCCACCAGCAGCGCTGCCAGGGCCACGAGCACGACGGCGATCACACCTACGATTTCCATGGCGGGATTCCTTTCTCGATCGGTTCGACTTCGTCGGGCGCGAAATACAGGTAGCGGCCGTACCATTCGTGCAGTTCGGCGGCGGGATCGTCCTCGACGACCACCGCCAGGTGGAGCTGCCCGTCGACGTCCTCGTGCACCGAGGCGACGCGCGCGGTGCGGCCCGCGTAGAACAGGTCCTGCGCGTCGGCGCGGCGGGAGGGATGCAGCCGCACCCGGCTGCCACGGGCGACCGGCGTTCCGCCGATCACCACGGTGTCGGAGTCGGGATCGACGGCGGTGTCGGACAGCGGATCCCACCACGGGGTGTCCGGGTCGAGCGCCGGCAGGACGCGCGGCGATCCCGGTGCGGCGTCCACGAGCCGGTTGTCCTCGCGCAACAGGCTGTCGTCGCGGAGAAGTCCGTGCAGCCCCTGCATGCTCTCCGGTGTCATGGCCTCGCAGCGGTCGATCAGCTCGGCGGCGCGCGGATCGGTGGCGCGGGCCTGCTCCTTCTCCTCGTCGGTGAGCGTGAGCACGCGCAGGGTCAGGATCTCGTCGATCTCGGTGGAATCGAACAGCGGCCCTTCGCTCTGCTCGGCGATGCGCGGATGGTCGTAGAGGATGATCGGTGAGATCAGCAGCAGGTCCGAGGTCCCCTCGGGACCCGCGAGCACGGGGAAGCAGCGGCGCTGGGTGCACGCCTCGGCCGCCTCGACGGCGTCCTCCGGCGGGTCGATCAGCGACAGGAAGACACCGTCGCGCAGTTCGCAGAGTACGTGCGCGCCGAGGAAGGATCGGGTGACGGCATCGTCCTTGTCGACCGGGGGGACACCGAGATTGCGGACGGTGACGCTGATCCGCTGATAGCGGCCGACCGGCTCGACGACGGTCTCGGCCAGGCCGGTCAGGGTTCGGCGCGTGCGCACGAGGCTGCCGAAGGGTGTGCCGTCGTCGTCGGCGAAGTCCTCGATGTCCACCCCGCCGTCGACGTCGATGCGGAACGTGGTGTCCGACAACGGTCTCGGCCCCGAGTCGATCTCCTGCTCGACGGCCTCGTCCCATCCGGTCCAGACTCGCGCGCCCGCCCGTAGTTCGGGCACCGTCCGCCCGGTGGCGTCCTCGACGGTGCGGCGTTGCAGTTGCAGGAACCGGACCGTCAGGCGCAATGTCGCGGCGGGGCTCGCGTCGACCAGGAATTGCGCGGCGAGCGCGGACTCCTCACCGAAGCCCGCCGCGGCCGCGCCCTCGGGACCCAGGACCCCGAATTGCCAGCGGGACTGGTTCTTTCGCGCATTCGCGTGGTACGGGTAGAGCAGGTAGCCCTCGTACAGCACGGCATCGGCGACCGCCCGCGCCTGGTCGCGGACGCTGCCGGGCTCGTGCCCGCTCACGACGGCTCCCGCGACGGGGTCGACAGCAGTTCGGTGACCGCCTGGTCGTAGTCGAGAAAGCCGTGCCCGGACTTGTAGACGGTGAGGGCGTCGACGGTCTCCCGCCGCATCCGCACCCAGCCGGTGTCGGGGTAGTGGGTGTCCATGAGCTGCCGCCACACGGACACAGGCATTTCGAAGCGGTCGTCGCGGTCCCACGGGATCTGCTGCACCGAGAAACCCGACGCGCCTTTGAAGAACACGGTTCCGCTGAACAGGAACAACAGCGGTACCGTGCCGTCGCGCAGGGCGTGCAGGTACTTCGATCCGGTCACCTCGAGGTCGTAGGTGCACGGCAGCGGCAGGTCCACCTCGGCGCCGCCGGTGAAGCCGGGCACCGTCGTCGTGGTGTGCATCCACAGGAAGGTTCGCTGGGTGTCGTGCCAGCGGTCGCGGGTGCCGAAGAGGTCGAGCAGTCCACTGCCCTCGGCGTCGGTGTAGGCGCGCCGATTGGGCTCGATGCGAACCTGGGCCCGTAAGGCGATGGCGTGCACCGGTTCCTCGCCGAGCGCCGCGATCCCGACGCGCGCCGACAGCGTCGGCCCGATGGCGTAGGGCTCGGGTTTGATGTCGAGCACCGCGAAGGTGATCGAGTAGGCGGGGCTCACGGCCGCCCACCGCCTCGGGCGAGAGCGCGGGCGTTCATGGTGGCGAAGAACTCGTCGATGTAGTGCCGGGCCTCGGAACCGCCGTCGAATCCCTTCCACAGCAACCGCATTCGCCCGACGAACTCGTAGCAGGTGTCGATGGGAAGCAGCAGGCAGTCGCCGGGGCTCTCGCGCCCGGCGCTGCCGGGCATACGGATCAGCAGCGCTTCGACATCGTCGGCGAGCACGTCGAGTTCGGGATGGTTGCGCAGCAGGTCCCGCCAGTGCTCGGGCGGCAATTCCGATTCGGTCGCGCCGGCCGGGCCCGGATAGAACGCGACGGTCCGGCCCTGCGCGGAATTCGCGAACAGGAACGCCAGACCCACCGGGATCTCGAGCGCGTCCCACTCGGCGGCCGTGATCGCGGTCTGCCCGAACGCCAGATACCGGTCCGGGACCGCGCGGTAGCGCAGTGCCGCGGCCGGCTCGGTGAACAGCAGATAGCAACTGGTGCAGACACATTGCAGGTGGCGGCTCTCGACATCGACCACATGCCGGTGCGGTGCGCCGATGAGCTCGGCGCACATCTCGCAGCGCTCACCGGCCGGGGCTGGATCCGGCCGGTTCGCGAGTCGGCGCAGCACCGAGAACGAGGCGCTCATGCGGTGGGCTCCAGCGCGGGCACCGCCACCGTGGGCACGCCCTCGCGCAGCAGCACCGGCAGGGGTCGCAGGTGGCCCTCCCCGTCGAGCCGGTCCCCGGCGTGCACGGCGTCGTAGTGCGCCCGGCACGACGGGCAGCGCAGCACGGCGTCGCCGACCGGATACCCGGGCCGCCGATGCAGCTGGGCGCCGGTGAGCGAGCCGCCGCACGCCGGGCAGGTGTCGCGGTACACCAGCAGGTTGTCACCGACGCGGCAGGCCAGCAGGGCCTGCCCGGCGACCTCGTAGCCGGCGACCTCGCCCGGACTCAGTTCCGCCAGCTCGGGCACGGGAATCCAGTCGGCGGCGGGCGCGGCGTGCACCCGGGTGAACAGGGACTCGGCCGGAATCACCGCCGAGGTCGAATCGGTCTGCGCGGCAACGACTTCGATCCGCTCGATCTCCGGCGCCGCGGCCCGGACGGCTTCCTCGACCGCCAGTTCCAGGGTCACCGAGGACGACGGGCAGCCGCGGCAGCTGCCCGAGAGCTCCAGCCGCACCACGCCGTCCTCGACGTCGACCAGGCTGACGTCGCCGCCGTGGGAACCCAGGTAGGGGCGGACGCTGTCGAGGGCGGACCGCACCCGGGTGGGAACGTCGTCGGGGTGCAGTCCGTGCACGATCAGCAGGCTGGCCACCAGTTCGTCCGCGGCCAGCCGCCGCACCGCGTCGTCGTCGAGCAGGTCGACGACCCGTCGCAGTCCCGCGCCGTACAGCTCGACGAGTTCACCGACGAGTTGTTCGGCGCGCTCGCGGGCGATCGGCCCGCCCGCGGAGCTCGCGTCGAGGAGGTCTTCGATCCGGTCGCCGGCGTGCCGCCAATGGTCGTCGCGCGCCGCCGGACGATCGTCTCCCATCGATGTCCCTCCTCACGGTCGGGGTCCTCGTCACTGGGTGACGGGCGTCTGGGTGGGGGAGTGCAGCAGGTCCAGCGACTTGCCACCGCCCAGATACATGTGCACGCCACACGGCAGGCACGGATCGAAACTGCGCACGGTGCGCATGATGTCGATCCCCTTGAAGTGCTCCCGGTCGTTCTCCTCGAAGATGGGCTGACCCTGCACCGCGTCCTCGTAGGGACCCGGCGTGCCGAAGCTGTCGCGCGGGCTCGCGTTCCAGGGTGTCGGCGGGTACGGGTGATAGTTGGCGATCTTGCCGTCGCGGATCACCATGTGATGCGACAGCACCCCGCGGACCGCTTCGGTGAATCCGCATCCGATGCCCTCGTCGGGGACCTCGAACGCCTCCCAGGTCTTGGTCCGGCCCGCCCGGATCTCGACGAGCGCCTGCTCCGCGAAATGCAGGGCGCAGGCAGCGGCGTAGGCCTGGAAATAAGTGCGAGCCCGGTTCCGCTCGATGGTGTTCGAGCCGAAAGCCGGTATCTTCCACTCGAATTCGACCGGCCCGCGCAGGGCGGTCTTGGGCAGGTTGATCTGCACGCTGTGGCCGGTGGACTTCACATAGCCGATGTCGACCAGCCCGGCCAGCGCGGTGGCCCACAGCCGGGCCAGCGGTCCGCCGCCGGTATCGAGGGCCAGATGGTCGGTGCCGTCGAACCAGCGCGGCGACATCACCCAGCTGTACTTGTCCTCCAGATCGCGTTTCTGCGGTTGAGGGTTGGTGTGCTGGTTCCACGGGTGCCGCCGGTCCACCGGATTGCCCAGCGGATCCTGGGTCACGAACATCTCCTGATCGGTCCAGTCCTCGTAATACGAACTGCCCAGCAGGATTCGGAGGCCGAGGTTGATGTCGACCAGCGAGGTGGTGAGGAGCTTGCCGTCCACGACCACGCCCGGTGAGACGAACATGTGCCGACCCCAGTCCTCCATGTCACGGTAGGAGAAGTTGCAGAACTCGGGGTCCTGGAAGGAGCCCCAGCAGCCGAGCAGCGTGCGCCGCAGACCGACCTTGTCGTAGCCGGGCAGGGCCTCGTAGAAGAAGTCGAACAGGTCGTCGTGCATGGGTACGACCTTCTTCATGAACTCCACGTACCGCATCAGCCGCGTCATGTAGTCGGTCATCAGCTGGATCGTCGCCACGGTTCCCACACCGCCGGGATACAGCGTCGACGGGTGGACATGACGTCCCTCCATGAGACAGAACATTTCTCGCGTGTACCGGCTGACCTGCAGCGCCTCCCGATAGAAATCGCCGGTGAAGGGATTGAGCGCGCGCATGATGTCGGCGATGGTGCGATAGCCGTGCGCGTCGGAGTGCGGCGCGGCGGTCTTCTCCGCCAGCGCGAGCACGCCGGGATTGGTCTCGGAGACCATCTTCTCGCAGAAGTCCACGCCGACCAGGTTCTCCTGGAAGATATTGTGGTCGAACATGTATTCGGCGGCCTCGCCCAGATTCACGATCCATTCGCCGAGGTTCGGTGGCTTCACGCCGTAGGCCATGTTCTGGCAGTAGCACGAGCAGGTGGCGTGATTGTCCCCGCAGATGCCGCAGATGCGGCTGGTGATGAAGTGCGCGTCACGCGGATCCTTGCCGCGCATGAAGATGGAGTAGCCGCGGAAGATCGACGACGTGCTGTGGCATTCGACCACTTCGCGATTCGCGAAATCGATTTTGGTGTAAATGCCCAGACTGCCGACGATGCGGGTGATCGGATCCCACGCCATTTCCACGAGCGAATCGGGCTCGATGAGGCGATGTGAGGGTTCCGGAATGATCTGAGTCATCGGAATTCTCCTACCAGGTGCGTCGCGCACCCGTCTCGAGCTCGGTGCCCCGATGCCGCCAATGCGGCTCCTTGTCCACGGTGCGCGCCGTGATGTGGCGCAGACTGCGGATCACCGATCCGTATAGTCCGGAGGCGGCGGAGGACAGCTTTCCGCCCGGCGGTTCGTCCATGAACGGCATGAACTTGTCCGGGAATCCGGGCATGGTGCAGCCGATGCAGATACCGCCGACATTCGGGCACCCACCCACGCCGTTGAGCCAACCGCGCTTGGGCACATTGCATTTCACGACCGGACCCCAGCAGCCGAGTTTGACGATGCACTTGGGTGAACCGTATTCGTGCGCGAAATCGCCCTGCTCGTAATAGCCGGCCCGGTCGCAACCCTCGTGCACGGTCGCGCCGAAAAGCCATTTCGGGCGCAGCGCTTCGTCGAGCGGAATCATCGGCGCCTGGCCGGTCGCCATGTACAGCAGATAGGTCAGGGTCTCGGAGAGATTGTCCGGTTGGATCGGGCAGCCGGGCACGCACACGATCGGGATGCCCGCCTTGCTCTGCCAGTCCCAGCCGAGATAGTCCGGGACACCCATGGCCCCCGTCGGATTGCCCGCCATGGCGTGGATGCCGCCGTAGGTGGCGCAGGTGCCCACCGCCACGACCGCGGTTGCCTTGGGCGCCAAGCGATCCAGCCATTCGCTGGTGGTCATCGGTTGACCGGTGTCGGGGTTGTTGCCGAAACCGCACCAATAGCCTTCGGTGTGCAGCTGCTCGTTGGGAATGGAGCCCTCCACGACCAGCACGAACGGCTCGAGTTCACCGCGGTCGGCCTTGAAGAACCATTCCAGGAAGTCATCGGCGCCCCCGGTGGGGCCACATTCGTAATCGATCAGCGGCCAGTGGACGGCGACCTTCGGCAGTCCCGGAAGGGATCCGAGAGCGATCTCCTCGACACTGGGTTGGGTGGCGGCAGTCAACGCCACCGAGTCACCGTCACAACTGAGGCCTGCGTTGATCCACAGAACATGGATCAGCGTCTCTTCGGCTTTGACTGCTTCGCCAGTTGGCATGAATGCCGCCCTTCAGAAGCTGGTGGCCACCTGCGTGGTTCCGGTACAGCTCGGAATCCCGTCGAAATGTGACCCTGATCACGCCAGTCTATTCTCGGCGCAGACCTTCCTCAAGATCGCTGAGCAGGGCGGACGTCTGTTCGAACAGCCATTCGTACCAGTTCGCCAGGCCCATTCCTGTCGTCGCCGACACCGTCAGCACGCCGATCCCGGGATTGATGGAATTCGCGTACTCGCGGCACCGCTCCACATCGAAATCCACGTACGGCAGCAGGTCCATTTTGTTGATCAGCACCAGTGAGGCGGCCGCGAACATGTGCGGATATTTCAACGGTTTGTCGGTGCCCTCGGTCACCGAGATGACCACGACTTTCGCGTGCTCGCCCAGGTCGAAAAGGGCGGGGCAGACCAGATTCCCGACATTCTCGATGAACAGCAATGTGCCCGGGTCGGGGGACAGCGCCGTGAGCGCGGTGTCCATCATGGCGGCGTCCAGGTGGCATCCGGCGCCGGTATTGACCTGGACCACCGGCCGCCCGGTCGCGCGGATGCGCTCGCCGTCGAGCATGGTCTCCTGATCGCCCTCGATCACCGCGATCGAGGTGTCGGCGAGGTCGCGCAGCGTGCGCTCGAGCAAGGTCGTCTTGCCCGAGCCGGGGGAGCTGGTCAGGTTGATCGCCAGGATGGCCTGCTCGGCCAGCCGGCGCCGGACCGAGTGGGCCAGTGCGTCGTTCTTCGCGAGCACCTTCTGTTCGAGGGTGATCGTCTCGGTCGGCGCGAGGTGCACGTGCTCGCCGGGACCGTGCCCGTGCACATGGTCGCCCGTGTCGCCGTCGTGCCGGTGCGGATGATCGTGCTCGGGTGAATGATGGTGGGGGACAACGGTGATCACGGCTGATCCGTCATCACCGCAGCCGCAGGTGGCGCACATTCCCGGCTCACCTCCAGGGACCGGATACGCAGCTCGCGCCCCGCGGTGATTTCCACGTCGGCGCTGCCGCAGGGACACAACAGGATCGGATCGGCGACCTGGAATCGGTCGCCGCAGGTTCGACACGACGCACTGCCCGGAATCACGGCGATCTCGAGCCGCGCGCCCTCGGCCACGGTTCCCTCCGCGGCGATCTCGAAACAGAACTCCATCGCGGCGGGGATCACCGCGCACAGCACCCCGACCTCGACGGTCACACCGTGCACCCGCCGACCGGCCGCGTGTTCACACACCGCCTCGACCAGGCTGCAGGTTATCGCCATCTCGTGCACACGTGCCTCGATTCGACGATCGGAGAAGACCCACGCTACTCCCCGGCCTCGGGTGCGCGGGCGGTTGTCTCCGCACGGGGCGCACCGGCCCACCGCTGCTCGATGCGGCCGAAGCGCCACCCGGCCAGCGCGATCACCCAGACGCCGACGAAAACACCGACGACCAGGCAACCGAGCAGCGTCGAATCGATGCCACCGGGGTCGGAACCCGCGCCACGCAGGCTCAGCAGTTCGACCGTGCCCACGATCAGGGCGACCGCCACCGACAACGCCGTCACGGTGAGGTTGTAGTAGACCTTGCGCAGCGGCTGCGTGAAGGCCCAGCCGTAAGCGAAGTTCATGAAGGTGCCGTCGATGGTGTCGAGCAGGCTCATGCCGGCCGCGAACAGCACCGGCAGGCACAGGATGGCGTACCAGGGCAGCCCGGCCGCCGCGCTGGTCCCGGCCAGCACCAGCAGCGCGACCTCGGTGGCGGTGTCGAAGCCCAGGCCGAACAGCAGGCCGATCGGGAACAGCTGCCATGGCCGGGAGATCGACTTCATCACCGGGCCCAGCAGCCGGGTCACGAATCCACGCCCGGCGAGCCGGTCCTCCAGCTCCGCCTCGTCGAAGCGGCCCGAGCGCAACCCGCGCACCGACCGCAGAATCCCGGTCAGCACAACGAGATTGATGATCGCGATGAGATAGAGGAAGCCGCCCACCACCACGGTGCCGATCACGCCGGAGTAGTGGTGCAGCGCCGAGGAATCGTCGGACACCGGCCCGGCCACCGCTTTCACGCCCACCGACAGCAGCAGCGCCAGACCGAACACCACGGTGGAATGCCCGAGCGAGAAGTACAGCCCGACCGACAGCGGCCGCTGCCCGTCGTGCATGAGCTTTCGGGTGGTGTTGTCGATGGCGGCGATATGGTCGGCGTCGAAGGCATGCCGCAGCCCCAGCACGTAGGCGGTGAGCCCGACCCCGAACCCGAGCGTCCGGTCGCCGACGCTGAAATGCTGTGGGGCCACGATCCCGATCAGCGTGCCCCAGCCGATCACATGCAACCCGACGACCACCGCGACGATCCCGGCCAGGCGGAGCCATTCCTGCCTGGTGATGGTGAACCGATCGGTCAGAAATCCGATCGGACCACGTCGCTGCACTGTCGACGCCACGGCTGACTCCCTGCGACCCGGGTTCCTCGACCGTAGACTCCGCCGACCGCGCGCGGCAAGACCGCTCGATGCTCGGCGTTCGGACAGCGCCCGGGATCTGATCCGCCTTAGCCCGAGGCCAGGCCCGATTGCGGGGTGTGTCGGCTCGATGCGTTGACCGCACCCCAGCAGGACGCGCTGCGGATCGCGTTCGGGCTCGCCGACGGGTCGGCGCGGGATCGCTCGCTCGTCGGCTTGGCGGTGGTGGGCTGCTGTCCGAGATATCCGGAACATCGCCGCTGCCGTGCGTGATCGACGACCATCAATGGCTTGATCAGGAGTCCGCGCAGGCGCTCGGCACCCCTGCGCGCGGTCAACCGCCGTGAATTCGATTGGGTCAGTACGCCGCGATCGGCTCTGTCCCGGCAGCGCTTATGTCGAACGCCTGCAACGCAATTCGATGGCGAGCTCTCACGTGGGGGCTGCGTGATCGAAAATTGTCTCGACACTTACGGGCTGCGCATCACCTGTCAGCGCACGAAGCGCTGGCATGTGAACGCCATGAAAACTGTCGACAAATTCATTGCCGAGAGATTGCTGGTTGACATAGTGTCGAAGAACATTCGATCGCGACGCTGCCATTTCCGGTGAAGCGCCGGTTTCTATTCAGCTTCGTAACGCTGCGGATTCGACGGTCGTGGACCCGGCAGCGAAGGATCCACCATGAGTCAATTCTCCTATTCTGCAACAGAATTCATGCTGTCGCCGATCGCTGCGGCTCAGCCCGGCAAGGTCCTTGTGGTCGAGAGCAACCCGGCGACGGCGGAAATTGCGGTACTGGTGCTGGCCAACGCCGGCGATGAGGTGATTTCGGCCAGCAGCGCGCAGCGCGCCCTGACCGTCGTCCAGCGATGGAATCCGGACTTGGTGCTGCTCGAGCTGGCCCTGCCGGACC
This sequence comes from Nocardia sp. NPDC056611, assembly GCF_042792755.1. Lineage (NCBI taxonomy): Bacteria > Bacillati > Actinomycetota > Actinomycetes > Mycobacteriales > Nocardiaceae > Nocardia > Nocardia sp. NPDC056611. The sequence continues at coordinate 1,705,521 of NZ_JBHTVV010000002.1, read as the reverse complement.
AGCCAGGCGCGAGTGTGTGCCGACAGCTGCGAAAGCGATCACCGATTCCGGTCATCGCGACCTCTCTCGACGGCGATCCCGATGCCATCGACGACGCCTACGCCGCCGGCGCCGCGGACTACCTGGCCAAACCGCTGCGAAGCGATGAACTTCTCGACCGTATCCGAGTCCGTCTCGAGGCACCGCAGGCGGTTCGAGGCGATGCTGCCGCCTAGAGGACACCAGCCCGTTCAGCTCGGCGGGCGACATAACCCATCCATCGCGAAGTCCAGCAGGCGTTCGGCCTGCTCACATTGCTCGGGCTTGCCCGAGGCCCGGGCGATGCCGATGCATGCGGCGAACATGTCGGTTTGGCCCAGGTGTGATCCGATCGGGCCGCAAGGCCGAGCCTCGAGGACGGAGGCTCAGGTAGTCGTGAGCAGGCCGCCGTCGATCACGAAGTCCGAGCCGGTGATGTTCGCGGCGCGCTCGCTGGCGAGAAAGACCGCGAGGTCGGCGATCTCGTCGGGGCGGGTGAAGCGGCCGGTGACGGATGCCGCTGCCGCGGATCGCGCGACGTCGTCGGCGTCGCCGCCGGTGGCGTGGGCGATCGCGTGGGCGACACCGGTGTCGCCCAGCCACAGGTCGGTGGCGACGGGGCCGGGGCTGATGGTGTTGACCCGGATGCCGTTGGGGCCGAGCTGTTTCGACAGCGACTTCGCGGTATTGGTGAGAGCGGCTTTCGCGGCGCTGTAATCGATCACCGCCGGATCGGCGAGCGTGGCATTGACCGAACTGATCATGACGATGCTGCCCTGGCCCGCGCCGAGCATCGCGGGCAGCACGGCGCGGGTGGTTCGGATCGCGGCCAGTAGATCGAGGGTGATGGTCCCCAGCCAGTCGTCATCGGTGACGTCGAGAAAGCCGGTCAGGCGGGGCGTGACCTTGCCGACATTGTTGACCAGAATTCTTGTGTCACCGAGCTTCTCGGCGGCGGCAGCGACATCGGTCGCGCCTTCCGGGGTGGACAGATCGACCTCGACCGGATGCACCCGGCCGCCGCCGGCGAGTGCGCGCAACTCGTCGCCGGTGTGGCGGGCGGCGGCGACCACGATCGCGCCTTCCTCGACGAGGGTCCGGGTGATGGCCAGACCGATACCCCGGCTCGCGCCGGTGACCACCGCGAGAACGTCGGTCAGTCCGAGATCCATGGCAGGCGCTCCTTTGTCCGGTCGGTTACTTACAGGCCCTGGTCGGCCAGCCAGGCGAGTACGGCGTCAGCGACGTCCTTCCAGCCGCTGTCCACCGTCAGTGAGTGGCCACGGCCCTCGAACTGCTTCAACTCGGTCACCGCGGTGGAGTCGCGGTACTGCTTCAATGTCGATCGAGTGACCACATCGGGCACCGTGTGGTCCTCGAGACCCGAGATGAGCAGCAGCGGACCTCGATCCGCGTTGCCGGTGTTCACCTTCGCCTGCGAGTGCAGCACGAAGTTGGCGGCGGCGGCCTGGAACAGCGGGCGGGCCGGTGAGGGAATGGTCCACCGTTCGAACAACTCGTCGGATTCCTGCTCGGAGACCGCGTTCCCGAATCCGAACCGAAATTCCTTCTCGGTCAAGGAGACCGCCTTGTGCAGGTTGGCCGGGTTTCCCAATGCGGGCAGGCCGGCGCGCAGCTGCGCGAGAGGCAGCGGCAGGACTCCCTTGATCTGCGCCGGATCGATCGCGACTCCGGCGACGCCGCGTCCCTCGCCCAGGAGCTTCTCGGTGATGAGGCCGCCGAAGGAATGACCGACAATGATCGGTGCGGCAGGCAGAGCGTCGATCATATCGGCGAAATACGCTGTGGCATCGTCGATTCCAATGTCCGCGACCGCCTCCGGATGCTCGCGCGCGGCCGCGACCGTATCGGGCTCACCCGGCCAGCCGGGCGCGAATCGGGGCGTATCCGGCGGCGCGGAAGTGGTCGACCCACGGGCCCCAACTCGTGGCATGCAGCCACAAGCCGTGAATGAACATCACCGGGGTAGCGGACTGCGGCATGTCGATCCCTCTCTGCGCGAACCTTCGGCGGCGCCAGCGGTTCGACGGCGCATCGCCCGGCGCCCACGGCCCCTACCGAGTCCAGCATCGCGTCCGCACGGATGTCCAAGTCATATCCAGCCCAGATCGATAACCGAGACGGCATACTTGCTGGCGAAGATGCATTCGAGGCCGCGGGGACCGAAGAGTGAGGGCGAATTGTGGACCTGGACCTACGCCTGCTGCGCTACTTCGTCGGCGTCGCCGACGAGCTGCACTTCGGGCGCGCCGCGGCCAAGCTCTACATCAGCCAGCCGGCCCTGTCGAAGCAGATCCGCAAGCTCGAGGACCAGCTCGGCGTGCGACTGCTGGAACGTGACAGCCGCCATGTGACGCTGACCGCGCACGGACACCGGGTCCTCTCCGATGCTCGGGAGATGCTCGCCCTGGCCGCACGCATCGGCGAACACCCCGTCGAGTCCGCGACGGTGCGCATCGCCCACATCTTCGAGCTGCAGACCAGCCGGATCGTCGCGGACGCCTTCGCCGCCGCCTACCCCGATGTCCGGCTCGTCGAGCGCTCGCTGGACAGCCGGCGGCAATTGGACGCATTGCTGGACAAACGGCTCGATGTCGCGATATTGCGCGTCACGGCCGAGATGGTTGCGCTGAATCCGACCGGCTGGCAGTTTCATCGTCTGCGTCTCGAACCGATGTTGCTGGTCGGCCGCCCGGGCGATCCGCCGAAGGCCTCGGTATCGCTGTTCGAACGCCCGGTGGAGGTCTTCGCCGACACGCCCGCGTCCGGGCTGTACAACGCGCACGGCGACTATCTGACGACCCTCGAACGCGCCAGCGGGATGTCGATGCGATGGCTGGGCAACCCGGGTACCTTCGGGCATTGCCTGGCCGCCATGCACCGTGCCACCGAGTCGGGCTATGTCCTCGAATTCGAAAGTTACGCAGCACGATACGCAGAGTCTGGAATACCGGTTCACCATCCCGCGGAGCTGCAACCGTACTACCCGTGGTGTATCGCCTGGCGCGACGAACCACACAACGCAGCCGTCGCCGACTTCCTCCGCATCGCTGAACACACTGCCCGGCAGCACCATTGGCACCTCCCACCCCACCGTCCGGCGCGGCCCTGGGTGCCTCCTGACGACCCGACGGACTCGCCCCAAGCCGTGGCCGCGACCACCGCGCCGCGGCCACGGCCGTGAGGGTCAGCTGACCTTCACGTTGTCGAGGTCGATCGAGACCAGCACCGGCTCTTCGACGCGGTGCCCGGTCACGTCACGGCCGTAGACGACACGCTTGGTGGGTAGCACGATGCCATCGACGGTCAGGAAGTCGCTCGAGTAATGGGCGGCGGGCGAATTCGCCGAGATCTCGACGGAGTAGTCGCGCCGGCGGATCAGACCGTCGGCATCGATGTAGAGCACCTGGTGCGCGCTGTGGGTGGCGATGGCGTCCGGGTACCGGACAGCCAAACGCCGCCAGGTCTCGCCGTCCTCGTGCCAGGTGCTCAGTTGCTCGGTATAGACGCCGGGCAGGGTGAGCGAATACGGCTCGGACAGGTAGGTCCACATCGCGTAGCCCGAGAAGTAGGCCAATTGCACGGTCGACCAAGGGGTTTCCAGCACGTGCCCGGCGAACGAGTTGCGCGGCGTGGTCAGTTCCTCGACCGTGCGGGGTTCGGGTTCGTCGGATTCGATCGCCACGCGGTCGGGGCTGAACGACAGCCGAGTGCCGGGTGTGGGCGCCGGTCGGAGCCAGGTGCGCTGTTCGGGCAGCCGGATCTCGACGGTCGAATCGTTGATGATTCCGTCGACGCCCTTGAGCGCCCACAGCACCCCACCGACGCGCTGATGCACCGAGATGGCGTCGATCCGCCGCCAGCGCTCGACACCGCCGTACGCGCCGATCACATCGTCGAGTAGATCCATGACAATCGCTCCTTGTCTCGCCCGGCGGGAACCTCCCGCGGTATAACCACGGTCCGGCAATCCGGTCGTCCTTCGCGCCAGTGATCACCCCTGGCCCGTGGCCCGCGCTGCCCGAGCCAGGGATCGTCGATTCACCGGGCGCCCGAAGCCGTCCAGGTCCTCGGCCGGGACGTTGTGCCCGACTTCGAGCACCCGGTGGTCGTATCTGCCGGTGAAGGCCGCGTCGTCTCCGGGCGGCGTGAAGGAATCATGCTTGCCGTCGTGGTGATCGTCGGCACCGAGGTGTCCTTGGCGAATTCCCACGTGGGGGAGTTGAACTTCCAGATGAATCGGCCGAGGTCGTCACGGTTGGCGGTCAGCCCTGCCACGCCGCGATGATCCTGCGAGAGGGCTTGCGCGTCGGGATCAGGTGGCGCGCGCGACCTCCCGGTCCGGGAGCGCGTCACGCAACTCGCGTCGAGAGCTGATCCCGAGTTTGCCGAAGACCTTGCGCAGGTGCCATTCCACGGTGCGGGCACTGATGTACAGCTCGCTGCCGATCTCCTGGTTGGTGCGGCCGTCGCGCGCCATCCGGGCGATCTGGCCCTCCTGCGGGGTCAGATCATTGAGCGTGTCGGAGGTCCGCTTGCGGACCTTCTCGCCGGTGGCGAGCAGCTCGTGCCGGGTGCGTTCGGCGAAACCGTCGGCCCCCATCGCGACGAACTCCTCGAAGGCCGCCTTCAGGTGGGCGCGAGCATCGCTGCGCCGGCGTTCCCGCCGCAGCCACTCGCCGAACAGCAGTCTCGACCGTGCGAGCTCGAACCGCAGGCGCGTGCGGCCGAGGTGCTCGACCGCCTCCGCGTAGGAACGCTCGGCCGTGTCGCCCACGCTGACCAGGGCTCGTGAGCGCGCCAACAGCCCTGCTGCCCAGTCTGATTCGGGAACCGCGGCGTAGGCGGTCAACCGGTCCAGCGCGCTCATCGCAGTGTCGGTGTCCCCACCGCGCACGGCGGCCTCCACCAGATCCGGCAGCGCCTGCGCGGTGAATGGCCCCAGGTTGCCCTCGGCCGCTCGGACTGCGGCGTCGAACGCCAGGTCGTAGTGGCCGAGGCCGAGATGGAGAAGCGCGGTCGCGCGATCGGTGATCTGCAGCCCGAGCCCTTCGCCACGAGCCGTCGCCTCCGCGGCCGCGGCGGCGAGCACCGGCGCGGCCTGGGCGGCGTTTCCCTGATAGGCCAGGAGGAACAGATCGCCATAGGACGCTCGCAGCGTTCCGGTCACCTCTTTCACCCGCTGCTCCTCGAGGCCGAGGTCGCGCGCGTGCTCGACGTCGCCTCGCCACAATGCGACCACTCGATGCGCATTGAGCGCGTTGGCCAGCGGCGCGAGCGCTCCGGCTTCGCGCGCCAGCGCCACATGATGGCTGCTGGCCGCATCCCAGGCCTCGAAGTCCCACAGTGACAGAGCGGCGTTCGCGACCAGGACGCCGCGGCGCAGGAACACGTCGGGGGCGACATCGGCGTCGAGGAAGGACGTCACCGCCGCTCGGAGCGCGGGCGCCGCGGCGACCGTTCCGTCGGTGACCAGGGTGGCCAGTCCGAGGCCCAGCGAGTCGCCCGGGCTCGAGGAACTCGCCGACCGCGCCGAGCAGGCGGCTCGCGAGACCAGCGTCAAATCGCCGTCCGGATGCGCCAGGCCGCCAGCGACGAGTGCGGCGCCCCAGGCGTCGAGGTAGGTGTCGCGGGCCAGGCTCGGGTCCAGGGACTCGAGCCGCCGAGCCGCCCGCACCAGCGCGACCGGAGCGTCGCCGCTCGACCTCGCCGCGCGTCCGGTGAGCCCGCGCACCAGATCCGCGCGGGCGCGTTGCAGGTCGTCGACCGCGTATGCCTCGGCTTCGGCGACGAGTCCGAGCGCCGTGTCGTAGCGGCCCGCGTCGAGGTGGGCCTGGGCGGCCTCCAGGGTGCGTTCGGTGCGGTGGCGCGCATCGGCGGTGAGCGTCGCGGCGCGCTGCAGGAACGACGCGGCCGCGGCGACTCCGCCACGCGCCCTGGCCGATTCGGCGGCGTCGTGGAGCGCGGTCGCGACGTCTTCGTCGGGGCCGGTGGTCGCGGCGGCGAGGTGCCAGACGCGGCGTTCCGGCTCGGCCTGGGCATCGAGAGCATCGGCCAGCGCCGCGTTCACGGTGCGACGCTCCTGCGGCGTTCCGGCGGCGTAGGCGGCGCTGCGGATCAGCGGGTGGCTGAACCGTACTTGTTCCCCGGCCTCGAAGAGCCGCTCCTCCTCCGCGGGCGCTGCCGACGCCGGGCTCAGGCCCAGCGACCGGGCGGCCCGCCACACGACGGTGGCGTCTCCGGTGGGTTCCGCGGCAGCGAGCAGCAGCAGTCGGCGCGTCGGGTCGGGCAGCTCCCGGATACGCCGCACGTAGTGGTCGTGGAGGTTACCGGTCCCGACCGCGGGGAACGCGAACCCGCCCATCAGCTCGGCCGTCCCCCGCTGGGCCAGTTCCAGTAGTGCCAAAGGGTTTCCGTGAGTCTCGGCGACGATCCGGTCGCGGACGCGGCGGTCGAGCTGTCCGGGGAGGGTCGCGGTCAGCAGTGCGACCGCCTCGTCGTGGCCGAGACCGGAGATGGCGAGTGCCGGAATACCCGCGAGGAGTTGCTCGCCCGCGGGCTCGCGGACCGCAAATACCATCAGCACCGATTCGGCTGCCAACCTTCTGGCCACGAAGCCGAGGACCTGGACCGATGCCTCGTCGAGCCACTGGGCGTCGTCGACAAGGCACACGATCGGCCGGTTGGCCGCCGCTTCCGAGAGCAGACCGAGGACCGCCAGACCGACGACGAACTTGTCGGGTGCATCTCCCGCGACATGCCCGAAGACCACCCGGAGGGCGTGCGCCTGCGGATCGGGGAGAACGGGAATCAGGTCGAACATCGGCAGGCACAGTTGGTGCAGGGCCGCGAACGGCAGCTCGAGCTCGGACTCGATGCCGGTCACCTGGACGACCCGGCACCCGGTCGCCTGACCGGAGAGGTACTCCAGCAGTGTCGTCTTGCCGATGCCGGCTTCGCCGCGCAGCACGAGCGCGCTGCTCTCACCGGTGCGAGCGCCCCGCAGCGCCTCGTCGAGGCGGTGGCGTTCCTCCGTGCGCCCGCGAAAAGCGGTGGTCCGTGCGGCCATTCCGCCACACTAGCCACCGCCGTCGCGTTGTACCGCACGCTTCTATCGGGCCGGTCCGGCGAGGAACTCGTCGACGAGCGTCGCGAACTGGCCGGGGTACTGGAAGAGGAACCCGTGGGCGGCGTCGCTGAAGATGCGCAACCGCGCGTTCGGCAGGTGGTCGACGAGCAGCTGCGAGTTCACCGTGGGGATCATCAGGTCGTTGTCCCCGGTGGCCACGAGTGTCGGCTGGGTGATGCCGGCGAGGCGGGCCAGGCGGCTCGGGTCCGGGATTCCCCACTCCACGATCGCGTCGTACTGGGCTCGCGCGACCTCGGGGCCGGTCGGCCGATCGGCGTTCTCGGTGCGACCGAAAATGCGCTGCACATAATCGATTCCGAGGGCGCGGCTGCTCTCGGTGACCCCGAAGAAGATGTGCAGCAGATCCTCGAGACCGTTGTCGGCCTGATTCGCGGTGCGCTCGATGTCGAAGGTCCAGCCGTGCATCTGGCGGCCGCCGCGCGGCCCGGTGCCGGCCAGAACCAGCCGGCGCACGACGCGCGGGCGCAGGAGTGCGATCTCCTGGGCGACCATGCCGCCGAGGGAGAACCCGAGCAGGTCGACTTCGCCGAGGTCGAGTGCGTCCAGGAACGCGATCGCGTCGCGCGCCATCTCGGTCACCGTCACCGGGACCGTGCCGGTGGACAGACCGACTCCGGTGTTGTCGAGCAGAACGACCTCGCGGTGCTCGGCGATACCGTCGACCAGGATCGGGTCCCAATTGTCGAGGTTGCCTCGGAAGTGCTGCAGGAAGACCAGCGGTGGCCGGCCGGCGGCGGCATTGCCGAAGCGGCGGTAGGCATAGGTGACACCGTTGGCGGCGTCGATGGTCTGGATCCGGGCGGTCATCTGCGACTGCCCGGCGATCTGGGTGGTGGTCATCTTCTTCTTCCTTTGTTTCAGGCCCGGGCGGCGGGGACGATGAGGACCTTCACCTTGTCGACGACGGTCACGACCGCACTTCCTTCCGGGCCTCGATCGCGGACACCGAGTTGCGGAACGCCTTGGTCAGCACGCCTCTGCCGACGGTGGCGAGCACCGCGCCGAGGAACCAGCCGCGCGGGTTCTTGCCCTCGCGCACCACCACGTAGTCGATATCGGTGGTGCCGTCGGCGCGCCGGGTCAGGTCGTAGGTGTGGCCCGAGGCGCGGCCCCACGCATTGGACGCGGTGGTGGTCAGCACCACGTGTTGCGGGTTGCTCCAGTCGTACCGGAGCCGCTCCCAGACGCCGCCGGATCCTTCGGTGACGTCGGCGTGGTGGTCGTCCCGGGCGTGCACCTCGAGGTAGGCGTCGTCGCTGTTGCCGAACAGCTTCGAACGCTCCGGACCGAAGTCGGTGAGGGCCGCCACGAATTCCTCGGGCGTCACACGCGTGTTCGCGTGCATGCGGATGGTGGTCATGGTCGTTCTCCTTGCTGGATCTCGTTGTGGTGGTGTGTCATTCGGGCAACTGCTCGCCGTGGTGTTCCGCGACCATGTAGGCCGCGTACCACTCGGGCCAGGCCGCGTCGTACTCGCCGCCATTGCGGGCCTCGTGCTCGCCGTGCGCGGCGGCCGCCCGCTTCAGCGCGTCGACCAGGTCGCCCGTGGTCGCGTACGACGTCTCGGTGGCTTCGACGCGGCCCGGGATGCGGGCGGTGACCTCTTGGAGCAGGAAGGCATTGCCGTCCGGGTCGGTGAAGGTCGCGAACGATCCGTAGCTCGCCCGCTCGTCCGCGGGTCCCGCCACGCGCCCGGCGCCCGATGTGGGCTGGAACTGTGCCCCGGGGGCGCCGGGATGGAAGACCTCGCTGATCTCCGCGCCCTCGGCCGCGAGCGCGTCACGCGCCGGCTGAATGTCGGAGACCACCAGGTACAGGCCTTGGGCCGTGCCCGGGGCCGCGGTCGTGATGTCGGTGCCGAACTGGATCGACGTCGGCGAGCCCGGGGGTGTGAACTGCACGACCCGGAAGCCGTTGTCGAATTCGAAGTCGGCGTCGAGGCGCCAGCCCAGACCGTCGTAGAACTTCTTCGACCGGTCCACGTCGGCGACCGGGATGACGACCGCTTCGAGCTTCAGCGCGGGAACCCCTGTGGTTGTCATTGCCTGCACTCCCTGTTCTGTTGCCGGCGGTTGCTTACCTGTCCGAGTCTGCGATCCGGCCGGATTCGTCGAACCAGTGCCGAACCCTGGTCAGGCCCCGGGCACGGTCCCTGGCCGTCGGATGTCCATGTGCAGGAAGGGCTGGGGGCATTACCCTCGAAGGTGCCCCGGCGGTCCGATGGAGGACCGTGACCGACAGGACTGCGTTTCAGGCCCGATCACAGCCGGAGGGAGTTCTTCTGATGCCCAGCATCCGATCCGTCCAGGTGGACCATCCGGACGGCGAACTGTTCCTGACCACTCGCGACATACCCGATCCGGGGCCGGGACAGGTGCGGGTCACCGTCGAAGCCTGCGGTATCTGCCACTCCGACAACGCGTTCGTCACCAACGCGTTGCCGGGTGTGACGTTCCCGCTGACGCCCGGCCATGAGATCGCGGGTCGTATCGACGCGGTCGGCGACGGCGTACCGCGCTGGCGTCCCGGCGACCGGGTGGCCGTCGGCTGGTTCGGCGGTGCGTGCCTGTACTGCGACCACTGTCGTGATGGGGACTTCATACATTGCGAGAACCTCCAGGTGCCGGGCTGGCAGTATCCGGGGGGTTATGCGGAAGCGGTGGTCGTGCCGGCCAGCGCGATCGCCCGCATCCCCGACGAGTTCACCGCGGTCGACGCCGGACCGATGGCCTGTGCGGGAGTGACCACCTACAACTCGCTGCGCCGGAGCCAGGCCCGCCCCGGCGATCTGGTCGCGATCCTCGGCATCGGCGGGCTCGGGCACCTCGGTGTCCAGTTCGCCGCGAAGATGGGCTTCGACACCGTCGCGATCGCACGGGGGGAGGACAAGGAACCGCTCGCTACGAAACTCGGGGCCCGGCACTACATCGACTCCACAGCCCAGGATGTCGCCGCCGAACTCCGTCGTCTCGGCGGCGCCCGCGTCGTTCAAGCCACCGCCGCGAACGCCGAGGCGATGGCCGCCACGATCGACGGCCTGTCCACGGACGGTGAACTGATCGTCATCGGTGCGGTTCCGACGCCGATCCCGGTCAGCCCCTTCCAGCTGATCTTTCAGTCCCGCGCAGTGCGCGGGCACCCGTCCGGCACCGCCCGCGACATCGAGCGCACCCTCGACTTCGCCGCCGTCACCGGCATCCGGGCCATGATCGAGGAGCGGCCGCTCGACGACGCGCCCGCCGCATATCGCCACGCCCTCAGTGGGAAAGCCCGGTTCCGCGTGGTCCTGACAACAGGACTCTGACCGCAGCCCGGTCGCCGGGCGGAGTCGAGGCTGTGGGGCCGTCGGACGGTCGTGGCGAGATCGGCGGCTATGTGAATTCCCTTGCAGGATAGTGGGATTGGCTCATCGCTGATCCTTTGCATCTGTCGTGGCCTGCCATGTTCATCGCGGGGCGGTCGCGGCCATGGCACTGGGCGAGCCTCGGTCCAGCACTTTGCCGCTGCGGATACCGATGCACTGTTTATGCATCGATAAGCCGGTTGAGTCACCTGGCAGGCAGGCCCGCCGCGGCGGCGCAGTACTGCCACACCCGTTCCCGGTCGGCGGCCGACGTGCGGGTCCGCGCCCGGTAGTGCTCCGCCCGGGCGCGGCGATCATGCCAGAACCGCCCGGACGGGACGTCGGTGGCCGCCAGCCAGACCGCGGTGTCCGCGCCTTGCTCGGGTGTGCGCAGGAGTGGTCCGGCCAGCCGGCGGAAGCGGGGCAGTGCCGCCGAGATGCCGGGGGTGTCCACCCAGCCCGGGTGCATGCAGTGCACGGAAATACCCTGCGGCGCATACCGATCGGCGAGTATCGGGGTGAGGGCCACCTGGATGCGCTTCGAGCGCGCGTAGGCCGTCGCGCCGCGATAGGGGGTTGCCCGGTACTCGATGTCGCCGGGGTGCAGCGCCTGGGTGTACATGCCGCCGGAGGACATCAGGATCACCCGCGCCGCCGCCGAGCGGGCCAGCAGTGGTGTGAGCGCCTCGGTCATCAGCAGGGGGCCGAGCACGTGGGTCGCCAGGCAGAGTTCGTGGCCCTGAGGGTTCTCGGTTCGCCGCGGCGGCAGCACTCCGGCGTTGTGGACCAGCATGTCGACGCGATCGACCTGTCGGGCCAGGTCGGCGGTGAAGTCGCGGACGGCGGCCAGGTCGGAGATATCGCAGCACGTGACGCTGACCGCCGCGCCGGGCACGGCCGCGGTGATCTCCGCTGCCGCGGCGACGCCGCGCTCGCGGTCGCGCACGACCAGGGTGAGCGCCGCGCCGAGTTCCGCCAGGCCGGTCGCGATGGCCTTGCCGATCCCGGAGTTCGCGCCGGTGACCAGGGCGGTGCGGCCGCGCAGCGCATCGGTGGCGATCGGCGGCCACGACCCACGCCGGAGCCGGTGACCGAGGCGGCCGTAACCGAGGACGACCGTGCGGTCCAGGAGGTCGTCGAGGACGTGCTGTGCGCTCATGCCGTCGTCTCGCCTTTCGCTCGCATCGCTCGAAGCCGGGCATAGATTGAACCGATGCATCGTTTTTGCATCGATTGAATGCTAGCATCGACAGCCAGGAGCCGGGAACAACCGACCGGCGCACGCCCAACCGGCGGAGGAACCATGCACACCAGTCCATTGCGCGGCCGCCGATGGCTGCGCGCCGCGGCCGCGGCCGCGGTCCTGCCCGCCTGCTGGCCGCTCGCCGCCCGGGCGGCCGCCGCACCTCCGCCGCCCGTGCCAACGCTGGAGGTGTCCCGGTACACCGGAACCTGGCTGCAGCTCGCGGCGATCCCGCAGCCGTTCAATCTCGCCTGCGCACGCGACACCCGGGCCGACTACACCCCCACACCGGACGGGCTGACTGTGCGGAACTCCTGCACCACCTGGCTCGGCACCCGCGACGAGATCACCGGCACCGCGCGCATCACCGATCCGGACACCAATGCGCAACTGGGGGTGAGCTTCCGGGGCGAGTCCGATCCGGCGACCAACTACATCGTCACCGCGCTGGATCCCGACTACCGCTGGTCGGTCGTCGTGAACCCTGGCCGCACAGCCGGTTTCGTGCTCTCCCGCATGCCCGCACCCGACGCCGGGCAGTGGAGCGACATCCGCGCCGGCATCGACGCGGCGGGCATGGATCCCTGCCTGTTCCTGACCTCACCGGTGACCGGCGGCTTCGACGGAATCGAGCCGTTGTGCGCGCGCTGACCGGGGCGACCCGCCGCCGCGTCGCGGTGATCGGCAGCGGAGTGTCCGGCCTCACCGCCGCCTGGGTCCTGGCCCGCGACTGTGAAGTGGTGCTGTACGAGGCGGCTTCGCGGCTCGGCGGCCACGCCCACACCCATCGGGTGCCCGTGCGCGCGGACGGCTCCGGCGATCGCCTCGGCGTGGACTCGGGATTCATCGTGCACAACGACCGCACCTACCCGACGCTGCTGCGGTTGTTCGATGAACTGGGCGTGCGCACACAGGAATCCGACATGTCGATGTCGGTGCGCTGCGAGGGCTGCGGCCTGGAGTATGCCGGAGCGAAGGGGCCGCGCGGACTGATCCCGGAACCCGCCGCCCTGCTGCGCCCGCCCTATCTGCGCATGCTCGGTGAGATCACCCGCTTCCACCGGCTGGCGCGAGCCGAATTGGCCACCGGCGCAGACGAACCGCGCACCCTGGGCGAGTTCCTCACCGACTGCGCCTTCACGCCCTACTTCACAGCGCACTTCATGGTGCCGCTGGTGGCGGCGGTCTGGTCGTGCCCGCCACGACTGGCCCTGCGCTACCCGGCCCGCTATCTGTTCACGTTCCTCGATCATCACGGCATGCTCACCGTGTTCGGATCGCCCACCTGGCGCACCGTCACCGGCGGCTCGGCGAGCTACGTGCGGGCCGTGGCCGCCCGCCTGCACCAGGTGCGCGCGGGGGTTCCGGTCCGCTCGGTGCACCGTGGCGCGCACACCGTCGGCGTGCGCGACGATGCCGACGAGGTGGAGTTCTTCGACGCCGCGGTCATCGCCACCCACCCGGAACAGGCACTGTGCCTGCTGGATTCGCCGACCATCGCCGAGTCGCACATCCTCGGCGGGCTGCCCTATACGGCCAATCGAGTGCTGCTGCACACCGATGATTCGGTGCTGCCCCGGCGGTCCGGTGCGCGCGCCTCGTGGAACTATCGGCTGCCGCACTGCACGGCCACCCCGGAGCGGGTCCAGGTCAGCTACGACCTGACCCGGTTGCAACGCCTGCCCGATGGTCCGGGCGATCGGCGGTTCCTGGTCACCCTCGGCGACGACGGCCGGGTGGCGCCCGAAACCGTCCTCGCGACCATGGACTACGAACACCCCCGGTACACACCCGAATCCATGACCGCGCGCCGCCGGCTCGCCGAAATCGGGGACCACACCGTGGCGTTCGCCGGGGCCTACCACGGCTGGGGATTCCACGAGGACGGCGCACTCTCGGGCGTGCGCGCCGCCGAACGGATCGGCGGCCGGTGGCACGGGAGCCCGTCGACCCCGGCTGTCACCATCCGGGAGTCGTCATGACCCGAGCGAGGCTGGTGCGCACCGTCATTCACCACACGCGGCTGGCGCCGGTGCGACACGCCTTCACCTATCGCAGTTACAGCTGGCTGGTCGACCTGGACGAACTGCCCGCACTGCCGTGGCCGTGGCGCTGCTTCGCGAGCTTCCGGGCCCGCGACCACCTCGGCGACCCCGCTGCCACCCTGCGCGCCAACGTGATCGACTACCTGGGCGCAGCGGGGATCGAGCTGGGCGACGGACGCGTCCTCATGCTCGCCAACGCCCGGGTGCTCGGATACGTCTTCAATCCCCTCACCGTCTACTGGTGCCACGACGCGAACGGCACACTGCGCTGGGTGATCGCCGAGGTCCACAACACCTACGGCGAGCGGCACCGCTACCTGGCGCCCGCGCAGCCGGAAGCGATTGTCGCCAAGGAGTTCTCCGTATCCCCGTTCACTCCCGCCGCCGGGCGGTACCGGCTGCGGGCTCCGGAACCCACCGATCGGCTCCGGGTGGCGATCACGCTGGAAGGAACCGACGGCCGCGCCGTATTCGCCGGGACCGTCAGCGGGCGGGTGCTGCCCGCGAACCGGCGCACCGTGGCCCGGGTCCTGGCAGCGCATCCGGTCGAAACGCTGCGGGTGACCGCCCTGATCCGGTGGCAAGGGCTGCGGCTGTGGCGCCGGGGCCTGCCCATCACGCCGCGCCCGTCCGCTGCCTCCCGGGAGGTCCTGACATGAGCCGACGCTCGTTCGCGCGGCCGCCCGCCGTTTCCGGTGCCCACCGCATCGCACCGCCGCCGGTGCCGATCGGCACGCGGTCCGCACTCGGCCGCCCGGTCGTCCTGGCCCTGTTCGAGCGTGCGGTGCAACGCCTTCCGCTGCGGATCGAACTGCCCGGCGGCGCATGGTGGGGCGGCGCGCTCGACGATCCCGGTGCGCCCCGGCTGGTGCTCCACGATCCCGACGCCTTCGCCCGGCGGATCGCGGTCTCGGGTCTCATCGGGTTCGGCGAGGCGTACATGGCCGGCGAGTGGAGCGCCCCGGATCTGCCCGCGGTGCTGACGGTGCTGGCCGCCGACATCCGCGCCGTGGTGCCCAGGCCACTGCACGTGTTCCGGCCGCTGCTGCTCCCGCGGCACCCGCGGGCCACCAAGGCGACCGCCTCGGGTGCCCGCCGCAACGCGGCGCACCATTACGACCTGTCCAACGACTTCTTCGCGGCCTTCCTGGACGAGACCCTGACCTATTCGGCGGCGCTGTTCGAACGCCTGGAACCAGCGCCGACCTGGGATGATCTCGCCGCGGCGCAGCATCGCAAGATCGATCGGCTGCTGGACGACGCCGGGGTCGGGCCGGGCAGCACGGTGCTCGAGATCGGCACCGGCTGGGGCGAATTGGCGCTGCGGGCGGCCCGCAGGGGCGCGACGGTCCGGTCGCTCACCCTGTCCTCCGAGCAACAGCGTCACGCCCGGCAGCGGGTCGCGGCCGCCGGGCTGACCGACCGGGTATCGATCGAGCTGCTCGACTACCGTCACGTCGACGGGCGCTACGACGCCGTCGTCTCGGTGGAGATGATCGAGGCGGTCGGATACGACTATTTGCCCGGCTACCTGGCCACCCTCGAACGGGTGCTCGCACCCGGCGGGCGCATCGCTCTGCAAGTCATCACCATGCCGCACGACCGCCTGCGGGCCGCGCGGCGAACGCACACCTGGATCCAGGAGTACATCTTCCCGGGCGGGTTCCTGCCCTCGGAAACCCTGCTCGCTCAGCTTCTTTCGGTGCACACCGGTCTGGGGATCACGCATCGCCGCAGCCTGGGCCACCAGTACGAGCACACGCTGCGCCTGTGGCTGGAACGATTCACCGCCGCCGCCGACCACGTCGCCGACCTGGGGTTCGACGAGGTCTTCCAGCGGATGTGGCGGTTGTACCTGGCCTACTCCGAGGCCGGATTCCGCTCGGACTATCTCGATGTCGTGCACCTCGTGCTGTGCGAGCGGGACCGCGGTGCCGCCGATCTCGCCGCGGTGCGGACGTGAATTCCGGACCGGGCGGGACGCAGCTAGGGGCGGTGGCCGAGTTCACCGTGGGTGCGGTCGCGCGGCGGCTGGGTGTGCCGGTGGCAACCCTGCGCAGCTGGAATCGGCGTTACGGGATCGGTCCGCAGCGGCATCGGCCCGGAAAGCACCGGTACTACACCGGGACGGACCTGGCGACGGTCACCCGCATGGTCGAGTTGGTGCGGGCCGGCGCCAGTCCCGGTAGTGCCGCGCGGGCCGCGCGGGCCGTCGCCGAACCGGCCCCGCACCGCGGCGATGTCGGACCGGTGCTGGCCGCGGCGGAGAGCATGGATATCGCCCGGTTGCTGACGCTGCTGTCGGCGCACGTGGCCCATCACGGGGTGGTCGACACCTGGAATCTGTTGTGCCGCCCCGCCTTCGCGGAGATCGTCGATCGCCAGCGCCGCGGCGAGGGCTATATCGAGGTCGAGCACCTGCTGTCCTGGGCGTCCACGACGAGCCTGCATCGTGCGGTTCCGGCGGTGGCGGACGCGGCGGGGGAGCCGCGAATCGTGTTGGCCTGCACCGCCGGAGAGCAGCATGTGCTGCCGCTCGAAGTCCTGCGCGCGGCCTTGGCCGAGGGTGGCACCGCGGCGCTGCTGCTCGGTGCGTCGGTTCCGGCGGAGGCACTCGAGCGCGCTCTGTCCCGGCGGCGCCGCCCGGCCGCTGTCGTGCTGTGGTCGCAATCGCCGGGCACCGCGTCGCTCGAATCGCTGCGGGTGGCCACCGCCGCGGCCGGGTCGGTGTTCGTCGCCGGGCCGGGCTGGGAACACACCGGCGGCGAGGCCGACGTCTCGCGATTGCGCTCGTTGGAGGAGGCGCTCGATGCGCTTACCGCGCCGCGGACGCGCTGAGCAGTTCGACCGCTTCGGTGAGGTCGGCGAGCCGCCGGGCGGATTCGGGCAGGATGAGGGTGTCCCAGCCGGGACCGCCGACATAGACCGTCGCTTGGGCGTCGGCACAGGCGCGGATCGCGGAGGTGAGGGCCGTCGCCTCCTGCTGCGACCACAGCACGACCGTGGCCGGAACCGGGACGCGGGCCAGCGTGTCGGCGAGGGCCGCGGTCGGGACATCCGGCCCGAGCATGCGCGCCCCCACCTCTCGTTCCGCGAGCGCCGCGCGCAGCACTTCCAATGGCAGAGAATGGGTTTCACCGCCCGTGCAGGCGAGGATCAGCGGCGCGGACAGACGGGCGGTGGCCGGCGGCACAGTCCGGTGCAGGGCCGCGACGATGCCCCAGGACAGCAGATGTTCCACGTCCACGCAACCCTCGCCCCCGCGCTGGCGGCCGACGATGTTCGCGAAGGCGGGGCGGCACAAGCCATCCCAGGTGTCGATCACCCCGTACATGCGCACATGCTTCTCGACCAGATCGCAGACCACGTCGGTATCGAGATCGAACGCCGCCGACACCAGCGCCGCCGCATCACCGAACGACAGAGCCGAACCCCGGGCGGCCGCAGCCGCGCCGGCCGGCGTGGAACCGGCGCGGATCAGCTCGACCATCCGCGTCAGCAGCGCGATATCGCCTTCGGTGTAGAGCCGGTGTCGGCCCGGGCGATCCTGTGCGGGGCCGATACCGTAGCGGCGATTCCAGCTGCGCAGGGTCGCGGTCGGGATGCCGAGCCGTTCGGCCGCCGCGCGGACCGAGAAACCGGTCTGTTCGGGGGCGGATATCGGGCGGTGCGACATGCCTTGATTGTGCCTGTTCATGATCGGAAGGGGTGATTACGGTGCGGTGTGTGGTGTTCGGGGCCACCGGCTATATCGGTGGCCGCCTGGTGCCGGAACTGCTGGAAGCCGGGCACAGTGTGCGCGTCCTGGCCCGCGACGTCGGCAAACTCGACGACGTGCCCTGGCGGGATCGGGTGGACGTGGTGCGTGGCGACGTGACCCGCCCCGACGACGTGCGCAGCGCGCTGGCCGGGCAGGACGTTCTCTACTACCTGGTGCATTCCTTGGCGCGCACCGATTTCGAGCATGTCGATCGGGAAGCGGCGCACACGGTCGCGGCGGCGGCGGACAGTGCGGGACTGCGGCGGATCGTGTACCTGGGCGGCATCACGCCCGCCGATCAGGAGCTGTCACGCCATCTGGCGTCGCGCGCGGAGGTCGGCGAGATCCTGGTGCGGGCGGCGACGCCCGCGGTGGTGCTGCGGGCCGCCGTCATCATCGGTTCCGGCTCCGCGAGTTTCGAGATGCTGCGCTATCTCACCGAACGCCTGCCGGTCATGGTGACCCCGCGGTGGGTGCGCAACCGCATCCAGCCCATCGCCGTGCGCGACGTGCTCTACTACCTCGTCGCCGCCGCCGGTCTGGCGGGCGACGTGAACGACGCGTTCGACATCGGCGGCCCCGACGTGCTCACCTACCTCGGCATGATGCGCGGCTACGCGGCCGTCGCCGAGCTGCCCCGCCGGTTGATCGTGCCGGTTCCCGTGCTCACGCCGTGGCTGTCGGCGCAGTGGGTGAATCTGGTGACGCCGGTGCCGCGGGCGATCGCCGTACCGCTGATGGAATCCCTGGTCAACGACGTGATCTGCGCCGATCACCGGATCGCCACGGTCATCGCCGACCCGCCCGGCGGGCCGACGCCGTATCGCCGCGCGGTGGCCCTGGCCCTGCAGCGGGTCCGGGCGCTGGACGTGCCCACCCGCTGGTCGGACGCGAATCCGCCGCACGCCCCGGCCAATCCGTTGCCCACCGACCCGGAATGGTCCGGCGGATCGATGTATTGCGATGTGCGAGAACAGGATACGGCGGCCGACCCGGAAGCGGTGTGGTCGGTGCTCGAGGCGATCGGCGGCGCCAACGGCTGGTACTCCTTCCCGCCCGCCTGGGCGCTGCGCGGCTGGATCGACCGCCTGATGGGCGGCGCCGGGCTGCGCCGGGGCCGCCGCCATCCGCACCGGCTGCGCGAAGGCGACGCCCTGGATTGGTGGCGGGTCGAACGCCTCGAACGTGGCCGCCGGATCCTGCTCCGCGCGGAGATGCGGGTCCCGGGCCGCGCCTGGCTGGAACTGTCGGTTTCCCCGGCCTCCGGAGGCGGAGCGCACTACCGTCAGCGCGCCCTGTTCGAACCCCACGGCCTGGCCGGGCACCTCTACTGGCATGCCATCGCCCCGTTCCACGCACTGATCTTCGGCGGCATGGTTCGCAATATCACCGGTGCGGCACAGCGAGCGCGGTGAGCACCAGGCCGGGTGCTTCGAGGGTGCCTTCGGGCGGGCCATCTGTCCGCAGGGTGCCCCGCACGTCTCCGTTCAGGCCGTGGGCGAAGCGGCGACAGTTCGGGGGGAATTGGGCCGACCGTAGCCTGCCATTGACCTTGAACGCCTACCCTGGGGCAGGTCGGCCCCCTCCGCGGTGGCGCAGACCCCTCGGCAATTGCCTTTCGGGCCCTCGTGGCATTCCTCGCGCGTGGTCGACCTCGGCGTACACCGCCGCCGCGAGTTGAGAATCCAGCCCGCCCGGTGAGACCGGCGTCGGGCACGGATTCGGAGGTACGCCATGACAGCAGCTCCACGCGAATCACACGGTGACGGCCCCGCTCGGCGGGCCGGACGCTGGCACCGGACACCACCCACCATCACCCGCGGTTCCGACGACGATGCACCGGTGGTGCGCTGGCCGGATCCGAGCCGGCTCGAATCGTGGTGGAACGCGATCATGCATCACGCCGACGAGCCGCCCGTCGGCACGTGACACACCTGGGCGGCTGATGCGCGGCCCGGACACGAGCGTGACCATCGCAGGCTCGGTTTGCGGCGAGCCGCGCCGAAGACCTCATCCGGGCCGGGCCCGGGCGCTGACTGATCCGTAGCGCCCGGGCCCCGCATTCGGTCGGTGAGAGCGAACATGGTCACCGGTCCGTCGGCGGCCGACGGCCCGCCCGATTCGACCGGATCCATTTCCGCCCGCATCGTGGTGACACACCGTCATGCGCCCAACTGCCAAGTCGCCCAACGAATTCCATCAACAATGGACGGCTGTCTAGGTTGCCGAGGGCAACCGCAACTCGGTGATCGGGCACTCTGCCGGCTTCCGGCGCAGATGGCCGGTCTCAGGTCACACCTCCTCCAGAGCCCGTGCCTGGCGGTGGCGCTCACGCTCTGCCGTAGATGGCGGTGACGAATTCCCCGAGCGTGTGTTCGTCGAGGTGCCTGGCCAGATCGGCTTCGCTGATCATGCCGACCATGCGCTTGTGCCCGTCGATCACCGGCATCCGCTTGACCCGGTGGCTCTCCATCGACCCGAGCACCTCGGAGATGTCGGCGTCAGCGGCCACCCAGCGTGGTGTGGCCTCGCACAGCTCACTGGCTCGGGTGGTCTCAGGGGGCAATCCCCGGGCAACGCATTTCACCGCGATGTCGCGGTCGGTGATGATGCCGACCATTCGTTCGTTGTCATCGGCAACAACCACCGATCCGACGTCGAGCTCGGCCATCACCTGGGCCGCGTCGGCGACGGTCTGATCCTGGGATATCCACTGGGCGCCGGGTCTCATGATGTCGCGTGCCGTGGTCATAGAGCTACCTCCTCATATCCAGCCGGTGCTGATCAATGGGATGAAGCGACCCAATTCTCCGCGCTTATCGCCAGGGGTGCGAGATTCCGGAGCATCACGAAGCTGTGACTGTTCGGCATCGTCAGCAAGGATCCGGCCTTGGGCGCGGGAAATGGAATCCGAGGGTTATCGGATTCGGATGTAGCTTCTGCAGGAGATCGATGAAGCCCCCCAGGCTGGCTGGTGAGATCCCGGGAGTTCCTCCCGCCCGCGTCTACGGGCGGGGTGGGAGGGCATCGATGATGCGGGTTGAGAGCTGCGGCGCCAGGCGGGTTCGGATCGGCCACTATTGCCGTTGGATCAGCCATGGTCGGATGAATGGCGAGCCAGTACTGGGTGGGGATTTTGCTGGAGCACGGACTGCTTGTTCCGGCAGGCGTACGAGAAATAGGTATATCGGGGGTAGTTCGACCGTCGTGGTCGTGCCCACCGGCGACGAGGCTGAGAGGTGTCCCGTTGGCAACCCTCGAGCGGAGGAACCGATGTCTGCACCCACCCTTCAGCACAGCTCTCATGACGTCGGCATGGTCGCGGAAGAGATCTTGATGATCCGCAGATGCGTGACCTGTGACAAGTTGTTCGCGCCGACGACCGCCGGATGTTCCTCGTGTTTGTCCGACGACCTGGAGTTCGTGCCGTCGTCCGGTGTCGGGTCGCTCGTGTCGTGGCGGGTGGTGGATCGCGCCGGTGCGCGTGGTGAGTTGACGCCGTTGACGGTTGCGATCGTGGAGCTCGACGAGGGGCCGTGGGTCTATGCCTCCCTGGAGGGTGAGGTGCCGCCCGCGGAGGGGCCGGTGCGTGTGCAGTTTCAGCCGAGGCCCCGAGACGACAGGTTTCCCGTCTTCGTGGTGTGACGCCCCCGGAACGTGCGGTGTGACGAATTCGATCTCCCTGATGCCAGGCGCATCAGTGACCCCGCCGGCACCGCTGCGGGTGCGGGGGTCAGCGGAGATCTTTCCGATTCTGTGGGGGAGTGGTCGACCCGGGGCAACCGTCGAAATCTTCGGCAAGGATCCGGTGTCTGGCGCGGGAATCAGAACTTATCGGGGAATTGGGTGATGATGCCCTGGCTGAGAATGTCGGCGACATCCATCATGTGGGCCTTGGCCTCGCCGAATTCGGCGGTCGCGGCACTGTTGTCGCCGCCGATCACGGCGCTCGAGTAGGTGACCGTCTGGTCGATATGCATGCGCATCGCGTCCCGCATGTCCTACTGCGGCCAGCTGGGATTGATCCCGGCCAGGAAGTCCGCGATGTCTCGCGCGTTGGATTGCCAGTTCGCGACCGCGGCGTCGGGGGCCGGTTGGCTGTTGATCCTGGCGGCGGTGAGGACCGGCACGGCGTCGAGGATATGGATCGTCAACAAGCCGGTGAGTTGCGAGGCGACCTGCCTGCCGTAGTACGGCGCGAACGCGTTCCCGATGTCGACCTGGTTGCTCAGCAGCCCGGCCAGACTGGGCACCAATGCGACCGGATCGTTGGCGAACGCGACAACGACCGCCCAGGTCCCGTCCATGTGCTGATTCCACAACGACCGCATGCCGGCGTAGAGCTGGGTCTGCGCTTCCGTTGCGGGAGCGGTGTGCAACACCTGTGCCGACGCGAGGGGCACAGCATCGCAGACAGGAAGAACGCCTGCGGACAATGCGAGAGCTGCCATCGTTGCCGCAGTGACCGCGCGGTACTTGGCAGTGTGCTGGTTGGCCATGATGGTGCCTTCCTCAATGGGTTCACCATTCTTCGGGCCTGGTATGACACCCGACCCGATGTGGCACTACCCGATAGCCGATGATCTACGCGCCAGTTCGCGGTGACCGATTGCGCGCGCCACGGAACAGCGGGACCAATCCCACGATCGAGGTCACGGCGAGGACCGTCCGAGTTATCGATCGATCGCGGTTTCGGCCGTGCAGCCCGGGGAATGCCGTTGATGATCAACTACGGCAGACTTCCCGCGACCGAGCAGACCGGGCCGTGCGGGGGCGGCGGGCCGTCGCGATCGCCGAAACGGACCGGACTCCTCATGAACTACCGCGAATTGCTCGACGCCGTGCAACCGGCGGCTGAATTGGACACCAGCGACCAGGCTCGCAACGCCGTGAGCGCGGTCCTGGCCACCTGCGCGCATTGCTTGCCGCCTCCGGTCCGCCACCGCCTCGCCGACCGGCTGCCCGGCTTCCTCGAGTCGGCGTTGAGCAGGTACGGGACACCGCGCGCACTCGATTGCACCGCGGTGATCGCCGAGGTCGCCTGGCGCCTGGCGGTCTCACCCGAACGTGCCCGCCACCTGATCGACGTGGTCTTGCGCGTGCTGCGGCTCCAGGACCCAGAACTGCTCGCCGACCTCACCGCGCACTTGCGCGTCGACGTCGTGGACCAGTTGACCACCGCTCCCGAGCCGCTCCGCCCGATCGTCACCCCGCTGCCACCTGCGGTACCGCCCGGAACGCTCCCGGAGAGCGCGTGAGCGCGTGGCGATCGCGGGAGCTGGTCGTGGTCGGCCCGGGCGCGAAGGTTGGGTGCGCCCGGGCCTGGCCCGGATGTGGGTCGTCGGCGCGGCCTGCCGTGAGCTGACCGGTGGGTGTCGCGCAGTCGCAGGCGGCCTGGCCGCGACGGCGGGCACCCGGGGGGTGTCGGCGATTCGCTCGTTCAATCCGGTACGTCGTGCCTCGCACCGCCCGGACCAACCGGCACGAAGCACGACGCCGGTCCGCTCCAGTATGAAACTCCAGCGCCGCCAACACCTCCTCCCGCGCCGCCCGGTACGAATCCGATGCCGGAGTACGAGAAGTTCGCGCGGCCGTCGCGTGTTCGAGGCGTTCCGGACATGCGAAACGGCGCACAGTCGTGCCGATCCCATCTGATCGGGCTCGCAGGTCATCGCGGGTCTCGCGCTGCCATGCGGTCAGTGCTCATCCGGTTGCGGGATGTGTGCCGACGGTCCGGTGAAAGGTGCTGACAGCGGGGTGAGATGGTGGGTGGCGGGGCCCTCGAGCCGGGTGCCGTCGGCGCTGAAGCGGGAACCGTGCAGTGGGCAGTCCCAAGACCTCTCGGCCGGATTCCAGCGGACCACGCCCGCCAAATGGGGGCAGATGGCGGAGACTGTGGTGGTCGTGCCGTCGACAGTGCAGGTAGCGGCGGGGCGGCCCAGCCTGCGTTCGACTCGCCCATTGCCCTCGGCAGGTGGAACGGGCTCGTGAGCGGTGCGGGCCAGCTGCCACCAGCCCGCGCAGAATTCCAGTGCCACACCGGAAGTAGCGCGGGCCGCGGCGGGTAGCGACCGTAGTTCACCAGGCCGCCAGGTCGCGAAGACGCCCGCCCAATCGGGCCGCTTGCCGGTGATCCGGCCGGCCAGGACTTGGGCGGCGGCGACGGCATTGGTGAATCCCCATTTGGCGTATCCGGTGGCGAGCAGGATGCCGTCGTGACCGGGTAGCAGCGGACCCGCGTACGGGAGTTCGCCGATCGGCTGATAGTCCTGCGCGGACCAGCTGGTCAGCAGGGTCGCGGACGGGAACCAGCGCTCGGTCCAGCGACGCAGGTCGGCGACGAGCTCGTCGGTGTGGTCCGCGCGGCCGACCACATGACCGTTGCCGCCGACCAGCAGCACGTCGCCGTCGGGGTCGGGAACGGTGCGGATCGAACGAGTCGGCTCTCCTGCGGTGATGTACATGCCCGAAAACGACTGTGGCAGGCGGTAAGCGGTGAGGTAGGAGCGCAGCGGTAGCAGGCGTGTGAAGAATCCGCTCCGGTCCAGGATCGGAGTCCCGGTGGCGAGGACGACGGTCCCGGCCAGGACCGGCCCGTGCTCGGTCTCGACGAGGTGGTCGCCCGTCGCGGCGGTGCGCACGCCGTGGACCAGGCTGGATTCGTAGATCGGCACCGCGTGTGATTCCACGTCGGCGGCCAGACTCGCCAGCAGCGCCATCGGATTCAGCTGCCCCTGCCGCGCGAGCCGCACCGCGCCCACGGCGGGGAACGGCGCATCGATCCGGTCGGTGAACTCGACCGGCATCTCGGCCTCTCGCAGGGCGCCGAATTCCCTTCGTACGGTGGCTAGTTCGCGTTCACTCTGGGCGTAGGTGTACGCGTCCGCGGGCTGCCAGGCGACACCGCGGCTGCCGCAGTACTCCAGCAGCCACTGCTGGCCCGCGTGATTGGCGTCGAGGTAGGCGCGCACCATGTCGGCGCTGTGCCGATGCCGGATCCGCTGGGCTCGGATACCTTGCAGCAGGCTGACTTTGGCATTGCTGGCACCGGTGGTTCCGTCGCCGATGCGGCGGGCCTCGATGACGGAGACCTCGACTCCGCTCTGCGCCAGCAGCAGTGCCGTGACCAGGCCGGTGAGCCCGCCGCCGATCACGACCACGTCATAACGCGCCCCGGGTGTCACGCGCAGGCGGGCCGCAGCCGTGTTCTCGATCTTCCAGACTGGTGTCATGGTGACGCTATAGCCCGATGGCGGCCGCCGAAACCGCAGGGCCACTCCGTCGCAGCGCTGCTGTGTGGCACTTCGACCTTGATTCGGCACCCTCACGGGTAGGCCCCTGGTTGTCTCTGCAATCCGATCATCGGACCGCGGAATTCTGTGTGCGCACGTCCTGACCTTCAGCGAGCCAGTCTCGGTGCGACGCATTTCAAGTCGGCGACGAATGCGAGGTAGGCCCGGTCGCGGTCGGGGTTGCGCAGGACCGACGCCGGGTGCACGGTCGGCAACACCACGTACCCGGCGTGCGGGAGGAACTGCCCCCGGTGGCTGGTGATCCGGAACGAGGGTCCCAGCAGCGATTGCGCCGCCACAGCGCCCAGGCAGACCACCAGGCGCGGTCCGATCGCCCGGATCTCGGCGTCGAACCACGGTGCGCACGCGACCACCTCGGTGCGGTTGGGCTGCTGGTGAATTCGCCGTTTGCCGCGCTCGGTGAACTTGAAATGCTTGACCGCGTTGGTCACATACACCTGGTCGCGGTCGATTCCGGCGTCGGCCAGCGCCCGGTCGAGCAGCCGCCCGGCGGGTCCGATGAACGGATGCCCCACCCTGTCCTCCTGGTCGCCGGGCTGCTCACCGAGCAGCACGATGTCTGCGTCGGCCCGGCCCTCACCGAAAACCGTTGGCCCGGCGAAGCGGTACAGAGCGCAACCCTGGCAGTCCCGAGCCGCCTTCCGAAGGCCCGGCAGCCCTGCGTGCTGGGGAACGAAGTCCGCGGCGGTCACGGTGCCGGGTAGTTCTGTGCGGTCAGCAGGCGGGCCAGGTGGGCGGTGTTGCGGGCCAGTGTGGCTGTGGCGTCGGCGACCGCGTCGGGCTCGGCGGGCAGATCGCGATAGTCGGTGCCGCCCATGGCCTGATCGTTCCAGTAGGTGCAGCCCTGGGCTGGGATGGTGAAGCCGATATCGTCGAGGCCTTGGAAGAGGTCGGCCACGATCTTGTGCGCGCCGTCCTCGTTACCCACGACCGCGGCGACGGCTACCTTCCCGGTCATGGCCGGTCGGCCCGCTGCGTCGGTAGCGGAAAGTTCGGCATCGAGCCGTTCGAGTACCCGCTGCGCCACCGAGGACATGTGTCCGACCCAGGTCGGGGTCGCGATGAGCAGGATCTCCGAGGCGAGAATCTCCTCGCGAATGGCCGGCCATTGGTCCCCGTCTCCTTCGTCCGCGCTGATTCCCGGACGGACGTCGTAGTCGACGACCCGGACGATCTCGCCTTTCACGCCGTGCTCGGCGAGCCGATCGAGGATGCGGCGGGCCATGAGGTCGCTGCTGGACTCGTCCGGCGACCGCTTCAGCGTGCACACCAGGGCGACGGCGTTCAATTCGGCCGCGGGCGATTCGGCGGTTGTCGAGGTCATGGCGACTCCGTTCCCAGTGGCGGTGTTGTGCAGGAATTACCCCCGTGATCGCGAGGTAACCGGGCCGGATTTCGCGGAATGGTGAGCAGCGCGCCGAGAATGCCGAAATCTATCCAGTGTGCGACACCAGTCATCGCAAACACCGACTGGTCGAGGCCGAGCGCCGGGCCGGTATTCCCGTTGCTTCAATGGCCTTGCCGTACAGCGGATCCTGCCACATCCCGGGCTCGGCGATGCCGCCACTCGGTGACGATCACAGCGCCGCCGGTCAACAGGAACGCGGCGCACGCCACACCGGCCACTATCGCCCACCCGCCGAATCCGGTCCCGGCGGCCACCAGCGCCAAACCCATGCTCACGATCCCCAACCCCAGCAATACGATTCCGACCACATTGACACTGTCCTCGATGCCCTCGCCGGAATGACGACGCCACAATCTGCGCTGTCGACCAGGCGATTCTTGCGATATGTTCCGTCCTGCCATCATGGGCGCCTCCTTGCAAATGTGCCGAATCCGGTCACCGTCGGGAACTACCCGCGGGCGCGCATTCGAATCGCGGAGGCCGGAAGGTGGCGCACCCGGTCAGGCCGGACGACCTGCCCTCAGATCCACGACGGCGTCGTAGCGCATGGGCGATGTATCAGCGGAGCCGCGTCGCCCAGGTCGGAGCGATCAGAAATCCGAGATCGTCCCCGAAGTCGTCGTGTTACCGATCGCCCTCCTCCTGGGAGATCGCCTCGATGGTCTTGCCGGCCACTTTGTGTTTCAGGGCGCGTGCGATATCGGCTTGAGCGATGATCCCGACCAGCTCATTGTTCTCGATCACGGGTAGCCGCCGGATCTGGTGGTCGGCCATCAGATGCAGCACCGTGGATACGTCGTCGTCGGCGTTGACGAGCACGGGAGTCCCTTCGGCGAGGTCGCCGGCCTTGATACCGAGCGGGTCCTTCTGCTGTGCGACGACTTTGACGACGATATCGCGGTCGGTGAGCATGCCCTTCAACCGGAGGTTCTCGCCGCAGATCGGCAGGGCGCCGATATGCAGGTCGGCCATCTTGCGCGCGGCGTCGAGCACGGTGTCGCTGGCGCGGACGCATTCGCAGTCAGGTGTCATCAGTTCGCGTGCGGTTGTCATTTCCTTGTCCTCCTGGGTGTTTCGTCGAGAATGGTGTCGCCCCGCCTGATATTGCCGGTTGTCGGGACGGGTGCGCGGTCGACCGGATCGCGAGCGCC
Organism: Nocardia sp. NPDC056611; assembly: GCF_042792755.1. Lineage (NCBI taxonomy): Bacteria > Bacillati > Actinomycetota > Actinomycetes > Mycobacteriales > Nocardiaceae > Nocardia > Nocardia sp. NPDC056611. The sequence goes on along the minus strand of NZ_JBHTVV010000002.1, from coordinate 1,678,069 downwards.
GATGCCGGAGGTGAATTCGTGAATCCGCAGTGGTCCCCCCGCGGTCCGCGATAATGGTGGGGTGTCGATCTCGGCGGCGGCGCGGATTCCGTCGAGCACCTCCAGCAAGGCTTCGACTGAGCTGTAGCGAGGGCTCCAACCGAGTTCGGCGTGGGCATGGACGCGGATGTCGACACCGGCCCAGGACGTCTTCTCGATTCGAAGCCGTGGTTGCCGGCGTGCCAATCCGATGGTCGAAGTCACGACGGGATCGGCAGACAGGGCGTGGACCACCGAGATTCCGACATTGCCGGTTGCGCCGACTACGACGACACGCACAGGAAGCTCCTCTCAGCGGGTGAACCTCGCCCCTACGCCATACCCGGGCTTGTCGCGATCACACGACGGCGCGATGAATACCTGATCGCCAGCGGGGTAGGCGCATGGATACGACGGTTGACCGACCCCGATCAAGGCTCGATCCACGCATGGGAGGTGCGATCATGAATCCACTTCAGCGCGATCGCACAGCTATCGGCTCGGTAGCCTTCGGCCCCAGCGGGGCATGGTCGGTGCGGGTTGCCGTCGGAGCCGACCGAGTCGACATCGAGTCCGGCGACATCGACTCTCGGACGCGTCGCAGTCGCGTTGGGCCCGATCGGTCGCATGATCGCCGAACACGTTGCCGCTTTCGTGAATTCACGGTTCTACGGTCCGATTCTGGCCGAGTTGACGGACATCCGTGTGATCGACCTGATCGATCGTGCGTGGAACGCCGGAATTCTCACTTCTGGTGCAGTACAACCGATTGCCTGAGCTACTTCGAAAGGATGAGGTGATGGTGCGGATCGGTGAGCTCGCGGAGCGGGTGGCTGATACGGCTGTGCGGACGGGGCGTACCGTGGCTGTCACGGAGTCGTTGACGTGTGGGAAGTTGTCAGCGGCGCTCGGCGCGGCACCGGAGTCCGCCCGCTGGTTGCGTGGTGGGGTAGTGGCCTACAGCGCACACGTCAAGCATCGCGTGCTGGGCGTTCCCGACGTGCCTGTCGTCTCGGAGCCGGCCGTGCGCGCAATGGCAGCGGGAGCGCGGTCGCTGCTGGATGCAGATATCGCGGTGGCGGTGACCGGCGTCGGAGGCCCTGGCGCGCAGGACGGTGAGCCCGCGGGCTCGGTGTGGTTCGCGGTGGACGCTTTCGGCGAGACGAGGGTCCGGCACGAGCAATTCGACGGTGAGCCAGAGCAAGTTCTGGCCGCGGCCGTCGAAGCCGCGATCGGCATGCTGCTCGATGCGGTCGGGAACTGAGAGATTCAGCCTGTCGATTCAGTGGCGCAGCCGTGGTGGGTCGTCATCCGGGGTGCTGAGAACCTTCGCGACGCTCGAGTCCGACGGCGTCTGCGAGTTCAGCCCGGTGCCGGTCGAGTTCGGGGTATTCGGCGCTGAGTTCACCCATGAAGGCGGCAAGAGCGCCGGCAATCGCGTTGAGTTTCTGATGGAGCGCGGTGTCACTGCGGCTCTGCGTGTTCTGCAACAGCGCCACGAGCAGGAACGTGATGATCGTGGTGGCGGTGTTGATGACCAGCTGCCAGGTGTCGATGTTCGGCAACACGATGATCGACGGCGCCCAGACCGCGACCAGGACGACGCAGAACACGAAGAATCCTGCCCGGGAAGCGAATTCGCTGGCCTTGGTGGCGAATCGATCGAAGAGGGACAACCTGTCGTCACGCTCTGCCGACATGGGTGGCGGTACGTCCATGTGTACGCTCCTCGCGCTGGATGGATTGGCTGGTCGCGATGGCGATACCACAGCCGGCATAACGGCAAACGAGACTCATGGCCAGAGTTGATGGTTCCGGACCGGGCCCATGGGCACGCCGCCCACTTATCGACCTGTGGGCAGCGTTTCCAGGACTGTTCTGGTCATCGATGATGATCGAATCGGCGAACGGACCTCACCATCGGTACCACCGTTTGCGGGCTCCGGACTCGCCCGCGCTGGCGAAGACAAAACCGGAAATCCACACCACCAGGACGACGACCGCGACCCACCACAAAGCTTTCAGTGCGAACCCCGCTCCGAACAGAACCAGGGCGAGCAGCAGTACCAGCAGTAGAGCAACCATTTCTTTGCACCTCCTGGCTACCGCGTACCCGATAACGCCTTTCGATAACTGCCTGGCCGGCACACACTCAACGGCATTTGTCGCGATCGTTGCCAATCCCCGGCGAAGACAGCGGCGCGGGCGGCAATTCCGGAATCCGTGGCGGCTCTGCCCGAGCTGTTGCCGGGTACGTCGGCACCGGCTACGCGCCAGATCGTCAATCCGGACGGAGCCCAAGGGCATGCGCGTGAACAGCGTTGCACCGGGACCGATTTGGACTGGTTGATACCGGCCACCATGCCGCCGGAGAAGGTCACCTCCTTCGGCGACAACACCCCACTGGGTCGCGCTGGCCAGCCCGCCGCACTCCGCAATGGCGTAGTCGTCTCGCTGGAACTCAGGGTCGGGCGATTACCCATCTGGGACGGCGGCAATCATCTGTCTAGGTTGCAGGTGTATCTCACCGTCAGGCTGGGAACTCCATGATCACGGTTGAAACAGCAGCCCAGTCTGTGCCTGTTCGGCAGGGCGATACATAGTGCGGCGACCCCGAGCGGGCCCCACATGCAACCGGACAAGGGATCTGATCCTGATGTCGAACTCATTCCTCGCTGAACGCCGACCGGCTCGAGCTGGGCGATGCGGGTCGAACACCCTGATGCGAGTCACCCGCAGCAGGCCGTCGCGGTCAACAACGATCCTGACCGTCACCGGCGAGATCGACGCCACCACCGTCGACGAACTGCGCGAACACCTCCGCTACGGCATCGCCACCCGCGGCCGGCTCGTCGTGGTCGACCTGTCGCGGGTGACCTTCTTGAGCCTTTCGGGCCTCCAAGCCCTCCTCGACGCCGACGACCACGCCCGAGAGCACCACCGCGCCCTGTGCGTCGTCGCCGGACCACGCTGTGTGAACCGCGTGCTCGAAGTCTGCGGCCCCACCCTGACCACGGCCGGCACGATCGCTGAGGCCTTCATGCCGATGATCTGGGCGGCGTCCTGTAGCGCGCGACCGCTGCCCACGTCGTCCTGATCGCACAGACCCCAGCAGCGCGCCCTTCGGTTTGTTCGGTGGGTACGCTGCTGGTCACGGTGCGCCATCCGGCCGGTATCGCAGAGCAAGAGCGCCCCGCGGTGATGACAAGACACGATGCGAGACGAACGCTGGTTCGACCACACGCAGATCCGGCCCGACATGCCCTCCCGTCACCGAGATAATCTCGGTCGGCAACGCTCGTATCTCGTCGGCCAACTGCCTGAGCTGGGCGTCATAGAGCGGAACGAGTGCGTCCGGGCCCGCAGATGGCGGGCAGCATCGATGTCCGCGAGGGCTAGATGAGGGGGGCTCTGTGTCCTGGAGATCCATTCGCGCTTGGACTGAGAGTGGTTTTCTCCCGAGTCATTTCAATCCGCTGTCGAACAGGAGGTCGGTCCGATAGCCGACTTCGCGCCGGCGGGCCAAGAGCTCGAAGACGGGGATCGCTGAACTGAGATGAGATGCGACCGCGGGGTCATGTGGATTGCCTTCCTGACAAGCGCCGGGCGAGTGCGCAATTGGGCCATTCGCGTGATGTGAGGTTTGGGTCGGGGCACTTCGGTGACCAGGCTGAACGCGTTCCGGCGGCGGTTGACTACGGTGTCGGACAGCGGAATCCGTGTCCTCCCTGAGCCATCCAAACTGAAACATCACTACGTCAACGGTAGGGTTACGAGCTGGAATCCGAGGGTTATCGGATTCGGATGTAGCTCTTTTAGGAGATCGATGAAGTACACAAAGTTCGTGGCTACCGCATTCGTCGCCGCGGCCGCGACCGGCATTGCCGCGGGCACCGGATACGCCGTTCCGCTCGACCAGGCTCCGGTGGTGGAGCAGGCCGCGTCGCCGCTGCACGGCACCCAGCAGGGCGTCGGCTACGACGTCGTGGTCAGCGATGCCAACGACATCGTCACCACGGTCACCGGCGGGCAGTTCAGCCTGGACGCCGCCGGCCAGACGGTGTTCCTGAAGAACCAGGCCGGGGACGTCGTCACCCAGGTGCCGCTGACCGGCACCCTGGCCGGCAAGCAGTACGGGCTGACCGCGGCCATCGACACCACCGGCACCCAGCTGACGCTGACCTCGGTGTCGGCGCCGCTGGCCACCGCCAAGGACATCGACTCGCAGGGTGACTTCTTCGGGCAGCTGCAGCACGCGGCGCTGGGCGGGATCATCGGCGGCATCCTCGGCGCGTTCCTGTTCGGGATCGGCGCCATCCCGGGCGCGATCATCGGGCTGCTGGTCGTCGGCGGGCAGCCGCTGATCGATTCCGGGTCGGCCTACTTCAGCGGGCAGCCCTGAAAACGCTGATCCTCGGCGGCACCCGGGAAGCCCGGGAACTCGCCGACATCGCGTCCGGCGAGCGGGGATTCGAGATCGTGTCCTCGCTCGCCGGGCGGGTGCGCGCACCCGTCCTGCCGGTCGGCGAGGTGCGGGTGGGCGGATTCGGGGGTGTCGACGGGCTGCGGGAGTGGCTGTCCGGCAACGGCATCGAGGCCGTGGTGGACGCCACCCATCCGTTCGCGGGCGGGATCACCGCCAATGCGGCGGTCGCGGCGGCGGAGCTCGGACTGCCGGTGCTGCATGTGCGGCGGCCGGGGTGGATCGAGCGGTGCGGGGACCGGTGGGTGCGGGTGCCGGATCTGGAATTGGCGGCGGAAGCCGCTGCGGCGCTCGGTAAACGGGTATTTCTGACCATCGGCCGCCAGGGTGTGGCCGCCTTCGAGCACTCCGACGAGTGGTTCCTGATCCGGGCGATCGACCCGCCCGAGGGCGCGGTGCCCGCGCATCACGAATTGCTGCTCGCCCGTGGACCTTTCAGTGTCGAGGACGAGATCGCACTGCTCGTCGAACGGCGCATCGACGTCCTGGTGACCAAGGACAGCGGGGGCGCGCTCACCGAGGCCAAGCTGACCGCGGCCCGGGAACTGGGCCTGGCGGTCGTGATGATCGACCGGCCGCCACTGCCCGCGGGCGCGCAGCAGGTGGAAACAGTTGCGGCCGCGTGGGATTGGCTGCGGGCCCGGCGCGACGAAGCGTAGCGACAGCGCCGGGCGCGAATCCGGTCAGGACAGGCGGCTGGTGCGGTCCAGCAGCTCCGGCAGGCGGTCGAACCATTCCAGGACGGCCCGCTCGTAGCGGATGCCGAAATCCAGTGTGGCCCGCTCGTAGGGCGACATCCGCTGCTCGTCGTGACCGGACAGATAGCCCGAGAGCCGCTGTTCGTGCACGGTGCGGTTGGCGGCGACGATGCGTTCGAGGCGGGCGGCGTCCACGAATTCCCCGAAGGACAGGGTCAGCAGCAGCGGCACCCGGATGGTCTCCGGGCCGGGATCGCGGGCGATCCATTCGGCGAAGGCCTCGCGGCCGTCCTCGGTGATGCGGTACGGGGTACGGTCGCGGGCGCCCGACGCGCCCTTCTCGACCAGGCCGAGGCCGTGCATGGTGGCGAGCTCGCGATACACCTGGCTCTGGGTGATGGTCCAGAAGTCGCCGATGCGGTCCTGGGCCAGCGCCACCAGATCCCACCCGGACATCTCGCCCTGGTGCAGGAATCCGAGTAGGGACGCGGCCGTCGAGTTGAGCGGGCGTCGAGCGTGATCTTCTGGCACCGGCACTCCTTCCACAGCCTACGTTCTACATAGGAATATTACGGGGCCGGGCGTTCAGACCTCGTAGCGACGCGACGTGAACACGCGCGGACCGCCGGCCGCCTCGAACACCGTGGTCGTGGACGCGCCCACGATCAGCAGCGTGCGCATGTCCACCACGGCGGGATCCAGCTCGCCCAGCGTCACCACCCGCACCGACTCGGTCGGGCCGCCCACATCGCGGCCGATCACCACCGGCGTCTCGGGCTTGCGGTGCTCGAGCACCAGATCCCGCATGGCCGCCACCTGCCAGGTGCGCTGCGACGATGCCGGGTTGTAGACGGCGAACGCCATATCCGCCGACGCCACCGCCGAAATCCGTTGCGCCACCGTCTCCCACGGCTTGAGGCGATCCGAGAGCGAGATCATGGCGAAGTCGTGGCCCAGCGGCGCGCCCAGCCGGCTCGCCACCGCGCTCGCGGCGGTCACGCCGGGCAGCACCCGCACGGGCACCTCGCGCCACTGCGGATCCGCCGACTCCTCGATCACCGCGGCCGCCATGGCGAACACGCCCGGGTCTCCGGACGACACCACCACGACCTTCGCGCCCTGCTTGGCCATGTCCAAAGCCATTCCGGCGCGCTCGGATTCGACGCGATTGTCACTGGCGTGGCGCCGCTGACCCGGTCGCACCGGCACGCGGTTCACATACGTGGTGTAGCCGACGATGTCGGTCGCCTCGGCCAGCGCGCGCGACACCTCGGGGGTGGTCCAGCCCTCGTCGCCCGGTCCCAGCCCGATGACGACGACCTCGCCCACCCGATCCTGGCGCGCCGCATCCGGGTTCGGGGCGGCGTGGTCCGCGCGCTCACCCGCCGCGGTGACCGCGCCGACCTGCGCCGCGGCGGTCCCGGTGGCGTGCGCGATCGGGTCGGCGGCTTCCGAAGGCTGCTCCGCCGCAACCGTTTCGGCGGGAATAGCGGCGGCCTGAGCGGAATCGGTCAGGGTGATGCGGGTCTGCGGGGTGGGGCCCGGAACCACCGCGATCGCGAAGTACGGGACGCTCGACTCGTCGACGTCGGCGGCGCGCAGCACGCGCTGCCGGTCGGAGCTGGCGCGCTCGACGTAATAGGCGTCGTCGAGGCGGCCGGAGTCGGCGAGGGCGCGGCGCACGCCGGGGTAGGTGCGGCCGAGCTTCATGATCGCGGCGGCGTCGGTCTCGCGCAGGCGGCGGGTCAGCTCCTCGGGCGGCAGCGTGCCCGGAAGCACGGTGAGGACCTGCTTCTCCTCCACCAAGGGGGTGCCCAGGGCGGCGGAGGCGGCGCTGACCGAGGTGACACCGGGGATGATCTCGGTGTCGAACCGGTCGGCCAGGCGGCGGTGCATGTGCTGGAACGAGCTGTAGAACAGCGGGTCACCGGCGGCGAGCAACGCGACGGTGCGGCCCGCCGCGAGGTGCTCGGCCAGGCGGGCGGCGGCGGACTCGTAGAACTCGTCGATCGCGCCCTGGTAGCCGCCGGGGTGGTCGGTGGTCTCGGTGGTGACCGGGTAGATCAGGTGCTCCTCGAGCTGACCTTCGCGCATGTAGGGGGCGGCGATGGCGCGCGAGATGCTGCGCCCGTGCCGGGCGCTGTGGAAGGCGATGACGTCGGCCTCGCCGATCACCCGGGCGGCCTTGACCGTCACCAGTTCCGGATCGCCGGGTCCGAGCCCGACACCCCAGAGCTTGCTCATTCTTGTTCGCTCGCAATCGCATTGAGGGCGGCGGCGGTGATGGCGCTGCCGCCGCGCCGGCCTCGCACGGTCAGGAATTCGACGCCGCCGTATTCGGCCAGCGCCTCCTTGGATTCCGCGGCCCCGATGAACCCGACCGGGATCCCGAGCACCGCGGCGGGGCGGGGCGCGCCCGCGTCGATCATGTCGAGCAGGTGGAACAGCGCGGTCGGCGCATTGCCGACGGCCACCACCGCGCCGTCGAGCCGGTCACTCCAGAGTTCCAGGGCCGCAGCCGATCTGGTGTTGTCCATGCGCGCGGCCAGGTCGGGCACGCGGGGGTCGTCGAGCAGGCACAGCACGTCGTTGTCGGCGGGCAGCCGCTTGCGGGTGACGCCGGAGGCGACCATCTTGGCGTCGCACAGGATCGGCGCGCCCGACCGCAGCGCGGCCCGCGCCTTGGCCACCACATCGGTGCTGAACTCCACGTCGCCCGCCAGATTCACCTGCCCGCAGGCGTGGATCATGCGCACCACCACCTGTGACACGTCCGCCGGGAACCGGGCCAGATCGGCCTCGGCCCGGATGGTCGCGAACGAGCGCCGATAGATCTCGGCCCCGTCTTTGAGGTAGCTGGCACGCACGTCGGACATGGCCTCCACCCTAGATTTCGCCGCCGGAGCGGCGCTGGGCGGGTAGTGCGCCCGGCCACAGTGGACGGTCCGCAGCGGGCGCGGCCGGTGCTGTCGGGCCCGGCCGGGTCAGGTGCGAGGGCGTTCGAGCAGGCGGGACATGACGATATTGCTGCGGGTGCGCCCGACGCGGGCGTTCTCGCGGATGCGTTCGACGGTGGCCTCGATCTCGGCCATGTCGGTGGCCATCACGTGGACCAGTGCGTCGGCCTCACCGGCGATGGTCCACACGCCGACGACCTGGGGAATCGGTTCGAGGCCGCGGCGTAGTTCGGCGGGGGAGATGTTGTCGCGGTAGAAGACCTCGACATACGCCTCGGTGCGCCAGCCCAGGGCAGCCGGGTTCACGACGGCGGTGAAACCGGTGATCTGGCCCGCCGCGACCAGTTTGTCGACCCGGCGTTTGACGGCGGGGGCGGACAGGCCGATGACCGCGCCGATCTCCTGGAACGAGGCGCGCGCGTTCTCGAGCAGGTGGGCCAGGATCCGGCGGTCGAGATCGTCCACGGTCGCTCCTTCTCGAGGATCCGGGCATATCGGGCGCGATGATGCACGCGCATCGTTCAGACGCAACGAATCGCTGTTCATGAGTCGATCAACGCAACGTTTCGCTATTCCTGACGCAACGGTACGCCACTTATCTTCGTGTCAGAACCGTCCGCGCCGCTTCCGAGGGAGTCCCGTTGACGTCCGTAGCCACGCTGCCCGCCCGCGATCCCGCCGCCCGCCGGCCCGTGCCCCGCCGCTACCTCATGTGCCGCCCCGACCACTTCGACGTCACCTACGCCATCAATCCGTGGATGGACACCGCCGACCCCGTGAACCGGGGGCTCGCCCTGGCCCAGTGGGACGCGCTGCGCGTCGCCTACGAGGGGCACGGACACCGGGTCGACGTCATCGAACCGGTGGCGGGGCTGCCGGACATGGTGTTCGCCGCCAATGGGGGACTGGCCATCGGCGAGCGGGCGCTCTCGGCCCGCTTCGCCAATCCCGAACGCGCGCAGGAAGGCCCGGCCTACCACGACTGGATGGCCGCCCAGTGCTTCACGAGCGTCGCGCGCGCCTGCGAAACCAATGAGGGCGAGGGCGATTTCGCCATCGCGCCCGACCGGATCCTCGCCGGGACCGGGTTCCGCAGCGCCCGCGGCGCGCACCAGGAGGTGGCGGAGTACTTCGGATTGCCGGTCGTCTCACTGGATCTGGTGGATCCGCGCTTCTACCACCTCGACACCGCGCTCATGGTCCTTGATGACACCATCGCCTACTACCCGGCCGCATTCAGCGGACCCAGTGCGCGGCTGCTCGCGAGCCTCTACCCGGACGCGATCATCGCCACCGAGGCCGACGCGAATGTGCTGGGCCTCAACGGGGTCTGCGACGGGTACCACGTGTTCCTCAGCGACCAGGCCGTCGACCTGGCCGCGCAATTGCGGGCGCGCGGCTACGAACCGGTCGGGATCGACCTGTCGGAGCTGCTCAAGTCCGGCGGCAGCGTCAAGTGCTGCACCATGGAATGGCACTCGGTCAGAACGGCAGTCGCGTCTGGAACGGACTGACCTGCGGATCGTGCAGCGGGTGAGCCAGGATCAGGAAGCGCAGCAGCATGATCGCGCCACTGATCTGCAACGCCGCCAATGGGATCTCGCCGAGGACCGCCGTACCCAGCGACAGCCAGAAATCCCCGGCGTCCGCGGTGACGATGTCGAACCAGGCGTCCACCACCAGCAGGATGCCGGTGCCGAACGCCGGGAGCAGCAACACCACCCGCCGCTTCCAGCCCAGATACGCGGTGGCCGCCATCATCAGCACGAGCACGATGTCGAACCCGATCCAGGCCAGCGACCAGTTACGGGCGTGATACTCCGCCGGCAACGAGAACCCCAGGTACACGATCCACGGAATCAGCCCCAGACAGCCGCCGACCATGAGCGCCAGCCGCACCCGCCGATGCAGCCGCACCACCTCCGGGCGTGGCAGCACCCGCTCCGGCGGCGGCTGCAACCGCCGGATCAGCTCGCGACGCTCCTCATCGGACATCGCCAGGATCTCCTGATCGCTGAGCTTCGCGATGGTCATGGCCGCCTCCAGCATCCGATGGTCGTCGCAGCGCGGATAACCCCACTGTGCACCAGCAACCGCGCCGCGTGCACCCCGCACCCGTCCCGGAGCGGTCGGGCCCGTCCGTGCGCGGGTCGGCGGTGGAATCGAGTAGTCCGCCACCCGGCCCGGTCGGTGTTGTCCCGCGTTCTCCCGACCGGCTCGCCACCGGGTGCCGAGTAGCCGGGACCGTGGTGCTCACCCGATCGCCGCGGATCGTGAGGGACCTGACCTTCCCGCCGACCTCGCGGTCCGACGCCCGATCGTGTCCGGCCGTTCCGGCAGCTCGCTGGCGGTGCACCTCGGCTCCCGGACCACGTGACCGCCGGTGCGACCGGGCCTTCGTCGATGTGCCCGCGACCGGCCTGGGTTATATTTTGCCGCAACCAATTTCATGCCACACACTGGGAGACTACGTGGATCCGCAGCACGCGCATCAGGGTGCAACCCTCGGCGTGAGGCCGACCGACATCGTGCGAGTCCCGATCTACAGTCCCGAATTCGCCGCCGACCCCCACGGGCACTATCGGAGAATGCGCAGCGAGTTCGGGGCGCTGGTGCCGGTCGAGATGTGGCCCGGAGTGCCCGCGACGCTGGTCATCAACTACGCGACCGCGGTGCGAATCCTCAACGATCCCTTCCATTTCCCGGCCGACCCCCGACTGTGGCAGAAGACCGTGTCCGCCGATATCCCCATCCTGCCGATGGTCGAGTACCGGCCCAATGCCATCCGCACCAGCGGACACGAACACGCGCGCTACCGCCAGGCCGTGACCGACGCCCTGTCCGGCATCGACCTGCACACGGTGCGGGCCATCGTCGAACGCTCCGCGGTGCCGATCATCAACGGGTTCGCCACCCACGGCCGCGCCGACGTCCTCAGCCAGTACGCCCTCCCGATGGTCTTCTCGTGCTTCTGCGAAATCCTGGGCTGCCCGCCGGATATCGGCCAGCGGGTCGCCGCCGCCAGCGCGGCGATGTTCGACGGGGTGGACACCGCGACGGTCAACGCGCAAATGGGTGAGGCCTTGCTCGACCTGACCGCGCTCAAACGCTCGTATCCGGGCGTCGATGTCACCACGAGGCTGGTTCAGCACCCCGCCGGGCTGACGGACGAGGAGATGGTGCACCAGTTGGTGTTGCTCTTCGCCGCCGGTGTCGAGCCCCCGCTCAATCTCATCGCCAACACGCTGCTGCTGATGATGACCGACGGTCGCTTCATCTCCGCCGCCGACTCGCCGCCCTTGTCGACCGGCATCGCCATCGACGAGCGTTTGGCGACGGACCCGCCGATGGCGAACTACTGCATCACCTATCCGCCCCAGCCGGTCCTGATCGACGGTGAGTGGCTGCCCGCCCACGAGCCGGTCATCATCAGCATGGCCGCGTGCAACACCGACCCGGCGCTGGCCGGCGGCGGCAGCATCGACAACGGCTGGAACCTCGCGTTCAGCTCGGGTGAGCACGCCTGCCCGGCGGCAGCCCGCCCCTACGGGCGGCTGCTCGCGCAGGAGGTGATCGACCAGCTGCTCGACTACCTGCCCGAGATCGGACTCGCGGTCCCGCAGCAGGACCTGGTGTGGCGGCCGGGCCCGTTCCACCGCGCTCTCACCGAGCTGCCCGTGGTCTTCCCGCCGATGCGTTACCCGTTCCCCACGCCGTAGCCACCCGAACGCGCTGAACCGACGTGGGTGACCGCACTCGCGGCGTGTCTGTTCGCGACACACTGTGATGGTTCACTGCGAACTTTCAGACAATCTGTGTAACACTACAATTCGTGACTTTCGGGCCGAACGTGGCACTGTGGCAACGAATCACGCGAGCGACCCTGGTCGCGACCGTGGTTCAACAGCCGCGTCCCGCTACCGGCCTGCTCACGCGAATCTCTCTCCCGCGCAACACCGTGATCCGGTCGGGCGCGCGTGGCCTCCCGAACCTTCCCCAGCCCACATCGCTGGATGTCGCGTGAAGGTGAGTGGTGCGTCGAACTTCTGACAGGTAATCGCCCGGCTCTCTGTTCCGGACCCGTCACGGTGCCCGCGTAATCACGCAGCAACGCCGGGCGCCGGTGCGTCCGAGCGCCGCGATGCCTTCTATGCCCTCGGCGGACCAGTTGCCGACGGGATCGATTGAATGAGTAGGAGAAGGATCATGCAGCATGAGCAGACCCCCTTGGCCGGAGTTCTCCGCCACGGCAGCCTCGAGTTCGACGAGCACTTGCAGAAGATCCTGAACAACCCGGCCTACTTCGTCACCGAGGCCCAGAGCCAGGAGCAGCGCCGCCAGAACGCCTACGACCAGCTGCACAATTTGGTCGCGGAAGTCGGCAGCACCCGCGACATCGCCACCGACCTGCCACGACTCTTCGCCGTCTTCGACTGGTCGGCGGTGCTGGCGACGGATCTGATCCCGCTGATCTCCGGGCACTACAACCTGGCCTCGGGCAGCCTGTCCACCCTGACCGACTCCGATTCGGCCGCACCGTATCTGCAGGACCTCGACAACGGCTCGAGCGTCGGGGTGATGCTGCTGACCGAATACGGGTGCGGGTCCAACATCCAGTTCATGCAGACCCGCGCGACCTGGGACGGCGACGGATTCGTCATCGACACCCCGAACCCGCGGGCCCGCAAGTTCATGCCCAGCGTCGGCATCCCCGTGGCACGCGTCTGCGTGGTCGGTGCGCGCTTCATCGACGCCGCGGGCGTCGATCACGGGGTGCACCTGTTCGCGGCACGACTACGTGGCCCCGACGGCGCCCCGGCGCCCGGTGTGACCATCACGCAGCTCGACCATCAACCGCTGGTCATCATGGACAACTCCGTCATCGGGTTCGACAAGCTGAAGGTCGACCGCAGCGCCTGGCTGAGCAACGACCTCGCCACCATCGACGACCAGGGCGTGCTGACCTGGCGCGACGAGGACAGCCGGAAGCGGTCGTTCGCCTCGGCGATCAGTCAGCTCACGGTCGGTCGGCTCGCGCTCGCGTCCTGCCTCAACGCCACCGCGCGGGCCTCGCTCTACATCGCGCTGCGGTACGCCGCCAAACGGGTGGTGCCGCTGACTCCCTCGGACTCCCCGTACATGGTCGAGCTGCCGCACGTGCGCGACACCCTGCTCACCGACCTGGCCGGCACCATCGCGCGCACGCTCTACGGCAACACGGTGAAAACCTCGCTCGCCAACGCCGACCTCACCAGCCGTGACACGGTCGTCTCGGTGATGCTGGCCAAGCATTACATCCAGTTGCACGCGCTGGACACGGTGACCCACGCCAGAATTCGGATGGGCGCCCAGGGAATGTTCAGCGCCAACCGGGTGGCCGACTACCTCGGGGTCTGCCACGCGGCCATCACCGGCGAGGGCGATTGCCACGTCCTCGGCTCCGTGGCCGGTCGCGTCCTGGCCAAATACCTGGCCGGAAAGCCGGTACCGGAAGTCGTTCTGCACGATCCCACCGATCAAGCCGACCGCCTGAGCCTGTTCAGCGCCCGGACCTTGACGATCGTGGAAGAGACCCAGCAATACCTGACGACGCCCGGACTGGAGGGGCGCTTGGCGGTCATTCCCGAAGCGCTCGCCCTCGCCGAGGCCTACTCGGCCGAAGAAGCCCTCCAGGTGCTCCACCGATTCGCCGATCACCCCGAGATCGCCGCCGTGCGTGACGTTTTCGCGCTGACCTACCTCGATCAGCACGCCGTCTGGTATCTCACCCACGGACTGCTCGACATCGCCGCGGTCGACACCATCAAACAGCGACTCCGCCTGGCCATCGACACCCTGGCTGAGCACCTCCCCGCGTTGCTGGACGCTTTCGGTTTCGACGATGAAATTCTGGCGGCGCCGGTCCTTTCCGACGACCTGCCCGCTGCCTGGGAAACTCGCTGCCGCGATCGGTGACGACCCTGACCTAGGCGCCACCGGCCAGGCCCGCCCGCGAGCCTGGCCGCTGGCTGTTCACCAGGTCCGAACCCCGGACCGACGACACCGCGGCGGCTGCGGTCAGGCCGACCTGCTCCGTAGCCGGCCCGGCGGAACGCCGAATCTGTCGCGGCAGCCCTTGGTGAAGACGGACAAGGCGACAAATCCGCTGTCGTAGGCGATATCCGCGATCGTGTGACCAGCGTTCCGAGGGTCGGCCAACCGTTGCGCGGCACGGTCGAGGCGGGTCGCGAGCAGGTAGCTGTGAGGTGATGTACCGAAATCACGCATCGCCCGCTCGAGTTGGCGCCGGGTGATGCCGAGATGTTCGGCCACCGCATCCACGGTCAGTCGCGGATCATCCGAACATCGTTGAATGTACAGACGCGCGTCCCGGGAAATAGCCGCGAATTTCGTGTCTTCCGGGGCTCGGCGTTCGTCGAGGGCGCCGGCGAGCAGACCCGTCCAATGCGTGCTGATCCTCAGGAACTGGCTGGGCGTCATGGAGTCGCCGTGACGGGAGAGTTGTTCGGTCAGCGCGAGCACGGAACCGAGCAAGGGGTCATGGGTGTCGAGCGCCAGAAACGAGCGGCTGACCGGTGCTTCGGGAAGCCGAAGCGCGTCGGCGGGGATGTTGAGGATCCAACCCCGCACATGGTCGGCATGGGCGAGCACCATGCGTTGCCCCCAATCGACCACACCCATCTGCCCGGGTCGCAACGACACCCGAGTGCCGTGCTGCTCGATGTCGAGGGGGCCACTACGAGCGACGAGCAGCCGAGCGCTGCGGTCACCATCGGCATCGATGTCGGCCATGGTGCGCTCGTACGAAATTCCAGTCGATTCGAAGGCGACATTCTGGAAGTCGCCGAGCCG
The DNA here is from genome assembly GCF_042792755.1 of Nocardia sp. NPDC056611. Classification (NCBI taxonomy): domain Bacteria; kingdom Bacillati; phylum Actinomycetota; class Actinomycetes; order Mycobacteriales; family Nocardiaceae; genus Nocardia; species Nocardia sp. NPDC056611. The sequence goes on along the minus strand of NZ_JBHTVV010000002.1, from coordinate 1,663,061 downwards.
ATAGCTCGCCAGACGTTGAACCCGCAGTGCGCCATGGAAGTTCGGCCAATCGGAGAAGTCGACCCGTGCCCCGCCCTGGTTCGCCGACACCTGCTCACGCCAGTATCCAGGCCGGTCATGCTTCGACAATTCCGTTGTCGTGTCGCTCACCACGACGAGTTCGGACACCGGCGACCCCTTCTGTCGTCGCAAATCCGGACGCGGGTCGTCGCGAATCCGGTGGAACAGAATCTATACGCGCACATAGTCTTTGGCCGAAGCTCCGGTCGATGACGCCGACGTCGACGACCGGGAACGCCGCTCGCGGTCGACGAGGCCCGCGGGCGGCGTCAGGCCCTCGCTCAGGTGCTCGACGAAACCGCGCCCGCGCAGGGTCGCCGCGCCCGGGGCTGGCGTGTGCCGGCGGTCTGCTGATGGGGGGCAGATCTCGGGCATCTACCAGCCCCGGGCGGGTCGGCGGGGAAAACGAGTAGTCCGGTACCCGTGCCCGCGAGCCCGGCATCGGTGACCATTCGACAATGTCCGACAACATGTACGGCGGCGCGTCGGTGCAGGTCTACCCGAAAGATGCCACGTTGACCTACCCGCACGCGTGCGTGAGCGGCTTCCTCGACTACGTCGCGAAGTTCAATGGCGTCAACTTCCACGCCAAGGACGACGATGTGCGCGAATGGCGGTACGACCAGGAGTACGACAACTGGCAGGACAGCCTCGGCATGGACTCGGTGCGGGTCTTCTACCACTACGCGCACAGCACCACCATGAGCAACGGTGTGTATCTGACCTCGATGGGCCGTACCTGGGACAACACCATCTACGCCGAATCCGACCGGATGGGCTTCGGCGATCAGCGTCTGCGCTACCTGTTCCTGCACGGCTGCGAATCGCTGCGCACCAACTTCGGACACAGCCCTTACCGCACCTGGCACACGCCGAACCGGGGCGCGCGAATGCTGTTCGGATTCGACAGCCTCACCTTCGACACCGATCAGCAGGGGACACGGTTCTTCAAGGAATGGAACACCGGCAAATCGTTCAGCCAGGCGTGGCAGGACGCGGCGCTGTCGATCTTCCACAACAATCACCGGGTGTCCTCGGCCGCCTGCGGCGCCACCGACCGTGAGGCGCGGGACCGGCTCTGGAACGAGCGGCTGTTCCATGGCGGCGCGGTCTCCGACGACTGGTACTGGTGGCGCTGGGCGGGTCAATTCCCCCTCGAAGTCGACCTGAGCATTCCCCTTCCGCGCCAACCGATGTCACTGCGCCTGGCCCGCCGCAGCGCCGACGCCGACACCGCGGCCGCGCTGGGTGAACGGCGCGGGCTCCGCGGCCTGCTCGCCGAACCCGCGTCCCCGGTTACCGAGGAGACTTGCGCGCGAGCCGAATTCGAACCTCGGCTGGTCATGCACCCCGACGGCAGCTATCAGGCGTTCTACGCCGAGCCGGACCGCACCGCCAACGGCCGCACACCCGAAGAGATTCGCGACCTCGCCGACCGGGCCCTGCGAGAACTGGACCTCGGCCACGACCTCGCCCTGGCCGGAATGTCGGCCACCTTCCACGCGGGCGCGAGCCGCGACGGCGACACGGTGGCGGCCGCGGTGGCCGACTACACCCTGCACTACCGCCAGCTCCACGACGGCGTCCCCGCCGTCGCGGGCGGCGACGGCCAGCTCACCATGACCCTCGACCCGACCGGCCGACTCTGCTCGATCTCCGACACCACCGTCCCGATCCTGAGCGCCGAGCAGGCCCACCCGCCCACCACGGACGACGCCGACGCCTGCACGGCCCTGACCGAGGCGACCGCCGCCCGCGCCGAATGCCTCGGCGGCCGTGCCCGTCTCGCCGTCGTCCCCGACTCCCGCGAGATCGGCTACCGCTACGACCGCGACGACGCGGCCCTCGTCGCCCGCCAGACAATCGAGATCACCGGCGGCCGCTTCCGGATCCGCGACATCGTCGAGGTCACTGTCTGAGGGCGCACCGAGCCGCCGCATGTCGTGCCGGGAGTCGTCAGCAGAACAGCCGAAGGCGCGCGGCCGCCTCGAGTTCCGCGGTGGCGTGACGGGAGGATGGGGCATCCCGTCACACCGTGCGCTCCGCCCGATCCCGCCGGTTCGGTCCCTCGGCTAGTCGGCGGGGATGATGCGGTAACCGTCGGCGGTGGCGATGACGTCGGTGACCGCGCCCTTCGGGCGGCCGCAGCGGCGGTCGCAGCCGGACCAGTGCTGGCGGCCGGCGACCACCACGTCGGCGGCGTCGAGACCGTCGCGGGCGAAACCCGGTGCGCCCGTGGGGAGCACGCGGGCGGAGTCGACGGCCTCGGCGACGTCGGCGCGGACGTCGGTGAGGGACTTCGCGCAGCCGGGCATGCCCGCGCAGGCGCTGACCTGGAGCCATGGGGACGCGGTGTCGAAGATCAAGCCCATGGGAGCCAGCACTCGGACCACCTGTTCGGCGGGCCATTCGTCGAGGTCGGCGAGGATCAGGCTGCGCCACGGGGTGACGATGATCGGGCATTCGACGGCGGCGAGGAATTCGGCCGTGCGGGCGGGGAGCGAGCCGAGGCGCACGCCCGCGCCGAGGGCCACCCGGCCGTCGGACTGGGTCATCCAACCGATCGGAAGGTCCTGGGGGCCGGGCGGTTCCAGGAGATCGCCGGCGACGTCGAGGTCGGGGTGGGCGGTGTGGAGGCGGTCGGTCAGCCGGGCCGCGCCGTCGGGGATCTCGTGCAAGCGCCAGTGGCCGTCGCGGAGGTCGAGGAAGCCGTCCGCGGCGGCGAGCATGAGGTCGACCGCGGTGTCGGTGGGCAGGCGGAGGCCGGAGTCCTTGCCCGCCAACAGGAGTGCGCAGGTGCGCTCGTCGAGCGCGTGCACGCCGATGTCGCCGCCCAGGCCGCTGACATCGCCGCGGCCGTCGTCGAGGGTGAACAGGACCCGGCCGGGCAGGTCGGCGTAGCGCGGCTGTGCGCGCAGTCCTTCGTCGAGAGCCGGAACCAGGGGATGCACATCGGTCCAGCCGCCGACGCGTCCCGACAGCGGCGAGGCGATGATGTTGCGCACCCGCTCGTGGGTGGCGCTGGGCAGCAGTCCGGCCGCCGTGAGCCGTTCGGTGAGCGCGGCCGCGTCGCGGACCTGCCGAAACTGGATGTTCCCGCGCGAGGTGAGCTCGATGTTCCCGTCGCCGAGGTCGGCGGCCGCTTCCGCGAGGGCCTGGAGCTGGGTGGGGGAGAGGAGTCCGCCAGGCACCCGGATACGGGCGAGGGGACCGTCGGCTGCTTCGTGCAGGCGCAGCACGCCCGGGCAGGAGTCGGGATCGGTTCGCGTCATGACGCCACCCAGCGTACGGAGGATGCCGAGGCCGGGCACGGCCGCCCGGGGGTCGGGTTCACCGGTGACTATCTACATTTGGAGATATTGCAATCTAAATATGTGTTTCGGCATGGCGGGACGAGGACAAAGAAAAGACTCCGGGACGGGGGAGTCTCGGAGTCCGGTTGCCGGATCGGTCGATTCGCCGGGCGGTTCAGCCCGCGCGGTGCGGTTCGATGGCCGCCGGCGCCCCGCGGCGGCGGGCGAAAGCGGGCGTCGTTTCCCAGGTGTCGTTGAGCAGGCTGGGGACATTGTGGTGGTCGGCGTGGTCGCGGTGCACGGTGGTGCTCATGACCGTGAGGCCGAACAGGATGGTCGACGCGCAGATGATCCCGGCGATGAGCGCCCACTGCGAGTGACCGGTGCCGGCGGCCGTGAGAGCCATGGCCAGCGTCGCGAAGGCAACCAGTACGCAAAAGTATCCCGACCAGGCAGCAAAGCGGTTCCGCCTGACCCATCCTGGAGTGAGTGGCATACCGGCAGCGTACGCGCCGACCGGTCGGTTCCGCAGGGGTGCGAGCCAGGATTGGCCGCACTGTGATCGGTGCCCGCCGGCGCCGACGCGGGCGCGATATCGGGCCCGCGACGGCGGCGCGATAGCATCGGCGAGCTCGTCGAACGGAAGAAAGCCGGTGCAATTCCGGTGCGGTCGCGCCACTGTGACAGTCAGACCTTCCCGGCGAGCGCCGAACCGTGCTGGGCGCGTCACCCTAGGAAGGCCGAGACCCTTGATCCTGTTGCTGTCCACCTCCGACACCGATCTGCTGAGCGCGCGCGCCAGCGGCGCCGCCTACCGGCTGGCCAATCCGGCCCGGCTGCTGCCGGACGACCTGCCGGTCCTGCTGAACGGTGTGTCGCTGGTGATCGTGCGTGTGCTGGGCGGGAAGCGGGCCTGGGAGGAGGGCCTCGAGACGGTGCGCGCCAGCGGAATTCCGATGGTCGCCCTCGGCGGTGAGATCGCGCCCGACGCCGAGCTGATGGAGTGCTCGACCGTGCCCGGCGGTGTCGCGGCCGATGCCCACAACTACCTGGCCGCGGGCGGCCCGCGAAACCTGCTGCAGCTGCACCACTTCCTGTCCGACACGGTGCTGCTCACCGGCGAGGGGTTCGAGCCGCCGGTCGAGATGCCGAGCTGGGGCGAGCTGGAACGGCACGCCTGCCCGGTTCCGGACGACGCGCCGACCGTGGCCGTGGTCTACTACCGCGCCCAGCACCTGGCCGGGAACACCGCCTACATCGACGCGCTGTGCACCGCCATCGAGGCCAAGGGTGCTCGCGCGCTGCCGATCTACTGCGCCTCGCTGCGCACCGCGGAGCCGGAGCTGCTCGCCACGCTCGGCACCGCCGACGCTCTGGTGGTGACGGTGCTGGCGGCGGGCGGCACCAAGCCCGCGACCGCCTCGGCGGGCGGCGACGACGAGGCCTGGGACGTGGGCGCGCTCGCGGACCTGGATGTGCCGATCCTGCAGGGCCTGTGCCTGACCAGCGGGCGTGAGCAGTGGGAGGCCAATGACGACGGCCTGTCGCCGCTGGATGTCGCCACCCAGGTGGCGGTGCCGGAGTTCGACGGCCGCATCATCACGGTCCCGTTCTCGTTCAAGGAGTTCGACGCCGACGGGTTGTCGTCGTATGTGCCCGACGCCGAGCGTGCGGCCCGGGTGGCGGGTATCGCGGTGCGCTACGCGCGGCTGCGCCACATTCCGGTCGAGCGCAAGAAGGTCGCGATCGTGCTGTCGGCGTACCCGACCAAGCATGCCCGCATCGGCAATGCCGTCGGCCTGGACACCCCCGCCAGCGCCATCCGGCTGCTCACCGAGATGCGCGAGGCCGGTTACGACCTCGGCGCGCCCGGCGAGATCCCGGGCCTGGAGGCCGCGGACGGCGACGCCCTGATCCACGCGCTCATCGCCGCCGGCGGGCAGGACCCGGACTGGCTGAGCCAGGAACAGCTGGAGGGCAACCCGATTCGCATCGGCGCGGACCTCTACACCGGCTGGTTCGAGACCCTGCCGGAGGACCTGCGCGAGGCGGTCGTCGAGGCGTGGGGCCCGCCGCCGGGTGAGCTGTACGTGGACCGCTCCGCCGACCCGAAGGGCGAGATCGTCATCGCCGCCTTGCGTTTCGGCAATGTGGTGCTGATCGTGCAGCCGCCGCGCGGTTTCGGTGAGAACCCGGTCGCCATCTACCACGACCCGGACCTGCCGCCGAGCCACCACTACCTGGCCGCCTACCGCTGGCTGGCCGCCGCGGAGGGCTTCGCCGCCGACGCCGTGGTGCACCTGGGCAAGCACGGCAACCTGGAGTGGCTGCCCGGCAAGACCCTCGGCATGTCCGCCTCCTGCGGCACCGATGCCGCCCTCGGCGATCTGCCGCTGATCTACCCGTTCCTGGTCAACGACCCGGGCGAGGGCACCCAGGCCAAGCGCCGCGCCCACGCCACCCTGGTCGACCACCTGATCCCGCCCATGGCGCGCGCCGAGACCTACGGCGACATCTCGCGGCTCGAGCAGCTGCTCGACGAGCACGCCAATATCTCCGCGCTCGACCCGGCCAAGCTGCCCGCCATCCGCCAGCAGATCTGGACGCTCATGCGCGCGGCCAAGATGGACCACGACCTCGGGCTCACCGAACGCCCGGACGAAGAGGTCTTCGACGACATGCTGCTGCACGTCGACGGCTGGCTGTGCGAGATCAAGGACGTGCAGATCCGCGACGGCCTGCACGTGCTCGGCCAGGCCCCGGCGGGGGAGGCCGAGGTCGACCTGGTGCTGGCCATGCTGCGCGCCCGCCAGCTGTGGGGCGGCGAGGTCAATGTGCCGGGTCTGCGAGAGGCGCTGGGGCTCAGCGAATCCGGCGACGAGAAGCGCGAGCGGGTGGACGCCTTCGAGCAGCTGGCGCGCGAACTGGTCTCGGGCATGCTGGAAGTCGACTGGGACGTCGACGCCATCGACGCGGTGACCGAGGGCGTGTTCGGCGGGGAGGCGGCCGTGGCCGCGGGCCTCACCGATGTCGCCGCGCGCCTGGCCGAGACCCGCCGGGTGCTGGGCTTCGCCGCCACCGAGGTGGTGCCGCGGCTGCGGCAGACCGGTGTCGAGGTGGCTCGCATCCTGCACGCGCTGAATGGCGGTTTCATTCCGGCCGGACCGAGTGGTTCGCCGCTGCGCGGTCTGATCAACGTGCTGCCCACCGGCCGCAACTTCTACTCCGTCGACCCGAAGGCGGTGCCGTCGCGGCTGGCGTGGGAAACCGGTCAGGCCATGGCGGATTCGCTGCTGGCCCGCTATCTGGCCGACCACGGCGAGTACCCGCGGTCGGTGGGCCTGTCGGTGTGGGGCACTTCGGCCATGCGCACCTCGGGCGACGATATCGCCGAGGTGTTCGCGTTGCTGGGCGTGCGGCCGGTGTGGGACGAGGCCAGCCGCCGCGTCACCCGCCTGGAAGCCATCACGCTCGAGGAGCTGGGCCGTCCGCGCATCGACGTGACCGTGCGGATCAGCGGCTTCTTCCGCGACGCCTTCCCGCACGTGCTGGCGCTGCTCGACGACGCGGTGCGCCTGGCCGCCGGACTCGACGAGCCCGCCGACCGGAACTACGTGCGCGCCCACGCCCAGGCCGACCTGGCCGAGCACGGCGACGAACGCCGTGCCACCACACGCATTTTCGGCTCCAAGCCCGGCACGTACGGGGCGGGCCTGCTGCAGCTCATCGACTCCAAGAGCTGGCGCACCGACGACGACCTGGCCCGGGTGTACACCGCGTGGGGCGGATTCGCCTACGGTCGCGACCTCGACGGCGCGCCCGCCGCCGACGACATGCGGACCGCGTACAAGCGAATCGCGGTGGCGGCCAAGAACACCGACACCCGCGAACACGACATCGCCGACTCCGACGACTATTTCCAGTATCACGGCGGCATGGTGGCGGCGGTGCGCGCGTTCACCGGGTCGAATCCCGAGGCGTACATCGGCGACAGCACCCGCCCGGACGCGGTCCGCACCCGCACCCTGTCGGAGGAGACCACCCGGGTGTTCCGGGCGCGCGTGGTGAACCCGCGCTGGATCGAGGCCATGCGCCGGCACGGCTACAAGGGCGCCTTCGAGATGGCCGCCACCGTCGACTACCTGTTCGGTTACGACGCCACCACCAATGTGGTCGCCGACTGGATGTACGAAAAGCTGGCCGAGTCCTACGTTTTCGACGAGACCAACCGCAAGTTCATGGAGCAGTCCAATCCCTGGGCGCTGCACGGGATCGCGGAACGTTTGCTGGAGGCGGCGGAGCGGAAGCTGTGGGAGCAGCCCGACACCGCCACCCTGGACCGGCTGCGGCAGGTCTACCTGGAGACCGAAGGCGAACTGGAGTAGGCGATTTCGCGTACCCGGACCGGGGTGGCCCGCAGGACAGCAGCGGACAACCCCGGTACAGGGGGGTTCCCACCGCCGGTTCGTAAGAGGAGTATGAGAACCGGACCCGGCGTCGGGCTCGGGGAAGCGGCGGGGCCTCCGGTGATATGCGAGTCATATTGCCGGACCGAATAATTCGAAGTGGGGAATCCCCGATTCGCAGCGGTCCGGGTGTGTGCGTCCGAGTCGTGTCTCACGGCGTCCCATGATGGTACGGACGTTTATTCGGTCATGCGGTGAATCGGTCCCTCGACGTAGGGAACCATCATGAGAATCGCCAAGATCGCCGCTACCGCTCTGCTGTCCGTCGCCGCGCTGTGCGTGGCCACGGTGACCGCTCACGGCGAACCCGCTGTCGCGGCGCCGGGAATCAGCGGGGTGGACCGGGGTGTCGACTACTCCATCTCCCTGGCCCAGGACCGCAGCGCGGTCACCACCACGCTGGCCTCGGGCCATTTCGAGCTCGCCGGCGGCGCGGTGAACATCATCGCGCCCTCGGGGGCGACCCTCGCGGCGCTGCCGCTGGTCTACCAGGCCGCCGACCGCACCGTCACCGTCGTCCCCGAGGTGAACGCCGACGCGACCGAATTGACGGTGCGACCGGCGAATCCGGCCGATGTCGCCGCACCCAACGGTGATGTCGTCGCCTTGCAGACCGTGGCCAATGCCGGATCGGTCGTCGCCGGGGCGCTCATCGGCTGTGTGGTCGGGGCTGTGATCGGCGTCTGGTTCTTCCTGGTCGGCGCCGTGATCGGTTGCGGTGTCGGCGGTTTGATCGGCGCGATCATCGCGAACGACCAGCCGTGATCGACCTATCCGGAAGCAGGTAGCGCGAAACCACGTCGCCGGACCGGTCGGTTCGGCGACGTGGCGTGAATTCGCTTATGCCGGAAGGATCTCGATGCCGATGGTGCCCGCGTCGCCGCGGCGCAGCTTGCTTCCCATGATGGTCAGCCAGCCCAGGATCCCGTACTTGCGCTTGATGAGATCCCGCACGCGGTCGCTGCCCGCGTCGTCGAGCACCGTCGCGCGCCCCTTCACGATCTCGCCGTGCGTCTTGCCGCGCACATCGCAGGGTTGCAGCGTCACGTCGGGGTTGCGCCGGATGCGCTTGACCTTCCAGCTGTCGGTGACCGTCCACACGTAGAGGCGGCCGCCGTCGAGCGCGGCCCACAGCGGCGTCGCCACCGCGGTGCCGTCCTTCTTGTAGGTGGTCAGGTTGACGTAGTTCGCGGTGCCCACGGGCCCGAACGGGTTGTCCACGCCCGCAGCCTATCCGGTATGGCCGCCGGACGCTCCCAGGCGCACGAGGTCCCGGGACGCGGCGAAATCGGCGACCAGGTCGGCGAAGGCCGCACCGTGGGTGAGCGGGAGATAGTGCCCCGAACGCGGCACGACCAGCAGCCGGGCGTCGGGGGCGGCGTGCAGGAAACGCTGTTCGCCGAGGCGGAAGTGGTCGTGGCCGCCGTTGATCAGGCGCACGGGCCCGCGATACCCGGCCAGCGCGGCGAGCGGATCGAATGCGGTGAGGGCGGCCATCACATCGGGAATGGCCTCGGTCGTGATGCCCCCGCGCGCGATGTCGGCGGCGACCCGGGGCGGCAGCACCCGGTCGAAGACCCGCTCGCTGACGGCTTTTCCGCCGTCGGCGCGGGCGGTCAGGACGCGGTGCATGAGCAGGAACGGGGTCGCGAGGGCCCGGCTCGGAGTCACGCTCGCGCCCGCGACGACCAGGCCGGTCACCCGCTCCGGGTGGGCCGCGGCGGCCGCGATCGAGACCTGGCCGCCCAGTGAATGGCCGACGACCACCGCCTCGCCGCCGAGTTGATCGATTCCCGCGCGCACGGCCTCGATCGCGCCCGGCAGCGTGAATCGCTCGCCACGGCGGCGGCCGTGCCCGGGTAGATCGATGGCCAGTACCGGATGCCGCGGGGCGAGGTGTTCGCTGACCTGCCCCCAGCAGGCGGAGCTCAATCGAATGCCGTGGACCAGCAGGATCGGTGTTGTCGTCATGGCGTCCTCCCGACTCGAATGCAACGCTACGTTGCGTTGCAATCACAGCAGGGATCGGTTCGCAACGCAACGTTGTGTTGTATTTTGGTGGGGTGACGACACCGGAACGGCGAACCGCGGGCGCGCCGCGGCAAGCGGCCGCGATCTTCGCCGCGGCCCTGGAACTGCTGGCGGACAAGGGATATGACGGCCTCACCATGGAGGCGGTGGCCACGCGATCCGGGGTGAACAAGACCACGCTGTACCGGTGGTGGCCCGCCAAGGACGCGCTGCTGGCCGCGGCGCTCACCGACTCCGACCTGCTGAGCTTCCCGATGCCGGACACCGGCAGCCTGCGCGGCGATCTGCTGGGCCTGGCGGGGGCCATCGCCGGACTGCTCACCGACCCCGCGACCGCCCCCGTGGCGACCGCGGTACTGGCCGCGGCGCCCGCGCGGCCGCAGCTCGCGGCGGTCGGGTCCGCGTTCTTCGCCGAACGGCTCGGCCGCGAGCAGCCGGTGTTCGAACGGGCCGTGGCGCGCGGCGAACTCGACCCCGGCTGTGATCCCGCCGCCATCATGGACCTACTGGCCGGGGCCATCTGGTTCCGGCTGCTCCTGCGCGGCCGGCCACTGACACCCGAATATCTGTCCGGCGCGGTCGATCTCGTGGTGGACGGGCTGCCCGGAGCGGGCTGACCCGGCTCGACGCTGGGTCATAGGCGCGTGCCCGCCCCGATCCGTACGTTGGGTTCCGACGACCCGAACGGCACGAGGAGGCGCACGATGGCGGCAGTTTCGGTACCGATGCTCTGGGGTGGCGAGCTACCCGAGACGCTGGATTTCTACCGGACACTGGGATACACCGTCACCTACGAGATGACCCGGCCCTACACCTACGGAATCGTCGAACGCGACGGCTTCCAGCTGCATTTCGGGCCCACACCGAAGGATCTGTCCGCGGAAGGAGCCCATATCGGCTGTCTGGTGCTCGTGGACGAGGTCGAGCCGTGGCACGCGGAATTCAAGGCCGCGCTGCGTGCCCGCTACGGCAAGGTGCCCGGCCGCGGCTCCCCGCGCATCACCCGATTCCGCACCGGGCAGACCCGTTTCACGGTCGTGGATCCGGTCGGCAATACCGTCATCTATATCCAGCGCGACGAACCCGATCCCGAATACGGCGGCTCGAAACAGCTCGACGGCCTGGCCCGGGTGCTCGACAACGCGCGCATCTTCCGTGATTCGAAGAACGACGACGCCACCGCGGTCCGCGTACTCGACACCGGGCTGCGCCGTCACGCCGCCACCGCACCGCTGATCGACCGGGCCCGGGCGCTGGCGATGCTCGCCGAAATCGCCACGGTCGCAGGCGAAGCCGCGCGGGTGGCCGAACTACGGGCCGAGATCGAGGGATTGGGACTCTCCGACGCCGATCGTGCGGCGGTGGCGGGAGATCTGGACGCCATCGCCGCCGCCGGGGAGTGATCAGGCGGGGCGGGCGCCGACTATTCGCAGGGCCACGGCCGCGTAGTCGGCGCCGATCTCGTCGGGGGTGCGGCGGTAGTCGCCGTGGTACCAGCGGGAGGTGTCCACGCACAGCGACATGAGAGCCAAGGTGGCGGCGTGGGTGTCGGCGACATCGAACACGCCCGCGCCGACCCCGCGGGCGACGAGGTCGCGGACCAGGCGGTGAATGGCGAGCTGGAGGTCGGTGACCTCGGCGCGGTGCTCGGGGGTGAGGTCGGTGAGGTGGTGCAGGACGACCCGGACCGAGGCGGCGTGCTCGGCGTGCCAGACCGTCAGGTCGCGCACCACGGCGGCGAGCCGGTCGGCCACGGTGCCCACATCCCCGGCCGCGGTGGTGGCGACCTGTTCGGTCAGCCGCATCGACGACAGCGAGATGCGGTAGAGGACTTCCTCTTTGGAGCCGAAATGCACGTACAGCCCGGCCGGGCTCAGACCCGCGCGGGCGGCGATGTCGCGGGTGGTGGTGGCGTGGAAGCCGCGTTCGGCGAAGGCGTCGATGGCGGCCAGGAAAATGCGGCGCTGGCCCTCGGGAAAGCGGCGCTGGGTGAGCTCCTGCTGCGCGACCGCGACCGTGCCCCGGGCGGCGTCACGCGCCGCGTCGTCGTCGATACCCATCGAATGAGTATCTCTCAGAGAGTGTTTCACCCGCTCACCGGCCGGGGGTGCCAACCGTGAGCCGGCGGCGCCGCCGGCCGTTGGAGACGGGTGCGACGGGTGCGACGCCGATCATTCGGGAAGTCCGTCGCGCCAGTAGAGTTCCACGGGGTTGAACCCGGCCGGGTCGGGACGGCGAGGTGCGATGCGGTGAAACCCGGCTTGTTTCATGGTGCTTCGAACACCGTCGCCGTCGATGTACTTGTCGTGGACCTCGAGCACGATGCGGTCGACGGTGTCCATCCACGGCTGTGGGGTGGCGAAGATGTCGGCCTCGCTGCCTTCGACGTCGACCTTCAACAGGTCGACGTGGTCGAGACCGTTCCGGTCCAGCAGCTGCGCCACCGTGCACGCGGGCAGGGTGCGCGGCGGGCGGGCGAGGCTGTTCTCGAGCCGCCAGGGCCGTCGCCGGCGCAGTTCGTACACCGCGGGGACGGCGGTACAGGTGTCCCAGAACGCGCTGACGGCGAACTCCAGCTCACCCGGTGCGCCGGACACGGCGCAATCCTCCACGATCCAGTCCATCCCCGACAAGGACCGGTTGCGGTACAGCACCTGCCGGCTCTCGGCGATCGGCTCCACCGTGAGCAGCAGTCTCGGCCGGTAGCGGGCGGTGAAATAGGCCGCGGCCTGCCCGGTGTTGCCGCCGAGATCGACGATGGTGTCCAGGGTGCCGATGACGGCGTCGAGGTCATAGACCGCATTGAGCTCGTAGTAACGGTGCAGGAAGATCTGCCAGAGGATGAGCAGGTCGCTCTGATTGCGGCGCACCATGATCGACGCGTCCTCACGCGGGGTGGCGAAACGCAGCGGGATCAACTCCTCGCCCGTCAGGGGCGTGCCGGCCATGCCGAGAACGCGGCGAGCCATCCAGAAGGGCGCGCGCACCCGGCTGCCGCCACGGGCCGTGGCGACAGCGATGCCCAGGTCACGGGCTGCGCCGACGACTTCGCGCGCCAGGACCCGTGCGGTGCCGACCCCGAAGGCGCGGTCGGCGTCCGTGCGCAGGTAGGCCAGATTCATGACATCTCCTGTCCGAGTGTGCGATCCGGATGTGACTGTCGATCAGCTGAGGCTCGGGACGGCAAGACGCGCAGGTGAACCCACCCATGGAGATAGCTGAATGGTAGCCAATGGCTCAGCTGCGCGACACACGCGCCGGCGGCTTGGCTCGTCGCCGGGGTTGGCGACCGTAACTTGGTGGTCGAACCCACGTCGTGGGCGGACGGCCAGGGAAGGGACGCATGGCGATGAGCAGGCGGAGTTTCGTGGTGGGGAGTGCCGTGGCGGCGTCGGCCGTGGCGTGCGGGACTGGCGGCTCGGGATCGGGCGCGTCGGCGGATGTCATCTTCTCCGGTGGATCGATCGTCACGGTTGCGGGCAGTGCGCCCGAGGTCGAGGCGCTGGCCGTCACCGGCGGGCGGATCAGCGCGGTGGGCGCGGAATCCGAGGTGATGGCGCACCGTGGGCCCGCCACGAAGCTGGTGGATCTGCGCGGGCGGGCATTGTTGCCCGCGTTCGTGGAACCGCACAGTCATCCCTCGCAGATCGCCGCCGCGCTCGCGCCACCCGCGGTGGATGTGCGGCCGTTCACCGTGCCGACCGGCGACGGGGTGAACGCGAAGCTGGCCGAGGCGGTGCGGAACGCGCGGCCGGGGGAGTCGGTCCTGTTGTACGGGATCGATGTGCTGCTGCAGACCGGGCTGGTGCTGCCGACCGTGCGGAGTCTCGATGCCGTCGCGCCCGCGAATCCGGTTGTGGTGGTGGCCAACAGCGGGCACGCCGCGTACGGCAATACGGCGGCACTGACACAGGCGGGGATCACCCGCGACACCCCGAATCCGCCGGGGGCGGAGTACGTGCACGGGCCCGACGGCGAACTGACCGGCGAGGTGCGGGAGGCGGCCGCGATCCTGACGCTGACCGAGCCGTTGCAGGCGTCGGTCAGCGGCGGGATGCCCGACCGATTGCGCTGGGCCTATGGGCAATTGGCGGCCGCCGGATACGCCACCGCCAGCGAGCACACCGGCAGCGCCGACTCCGGGACGCTGTACACCGCGGTGGCGGCGGACCCGGCCTGCCCGATCCGGATTCGCTCCTACACCATGGGAACCCCGGAACTGGCCACCGATGCCGCCCATGTGCCCGGCCCGGCCGTCGGCGGGGACGCCCTGTTCGGGGTCATCGGCATGAAACTGTGGGCGGACGGATCACCCTGGCAGGGCAATATCTTCACCACGTTCCCGTATCTCACGAACGAGGCCACCGCCCGCATGGGTCTCGAGCCGCATCACCACGGCGGCATGAACTACACCCCCGAACAGATCACCGACCTGTCCGCCGCGTTCGTCGGGCAGGGCTGGCAGCCCGCCTGCCACGTGCACGGCGACGCGGCCGTGGACGTGGTGCTCGACGCCTACGAGAAGGCCCTGGCCGGGAAGAGCAGCGAGCTGCGGCCGCGGCTCGAGCACTGCGGGGCGATGCGGCCCGACCAGTTCGCGCGCGCCGCCAAGCTCGGGGTGACGGTGAGTTTCTTCATCGAGCACGTCTACTACTGGGGTGACGTGCTGCTGGACGACCTGTTCGGTCCCGAACACGGCGCGCACTGGATGTCGGCGAAATCGGCGCTGGAGGCGGGGTTGCGGATCTCGTTCCACAATGACGGCACCGTCACCCCGCCCGACCCGATCGGCAATATCGCCACCGCTGTCACCCGCACCGCGCGGGGCAGCGGCCGCGTCCTGGCCGCCGAGCAGTGCCTGAGCGTCGACGCCGCGATCAAGGCGCAGACCCTCGACGCGGCCTGGCAGCTGCACCTCGACACCGAGATCGGCAGCCTGGAACCGGGCAAGTACGCGGATCTGGTGGTGCTGTCGGGCAATCCGCGCGCCGTGCCGCCGGAGTCGTTGCGCGCCTTGACGGTCGAGGCCACCTACCTCATGGGCCGCCAGACCTTCGGCGAACCGCTCGCCTGACCGGTCACCCGACGCGGGTCAGCACCTGCGGGCCCGCCTCGGTGATGGCGATGGTGTGCTCGGAGTGGGCGGTGCGCGAACCGTCGGCCGAGCGCAGGGTCCAGCCGTCGGGGTCGGTGACGATGCGGTCGGTGCCGCGCGCGAACCACGGCTCGATCGCCAGGGTCAGGCCCGGGCGCAGCCGGAAACCGCGCCCGGCGCGCCCGGCATTGGGGACATGCGGGTCCTCGTGCATGGTGCGGCCCAGGCCGTGTCCGCCGTATTCGGTGTTGATCGGGTAGCCGTGGTCGCGGGCCACGGCGGCGATGGCCGCCGACAGGTCGCCGATGCTGTTGCCGGGCTCGGCGACCGCGATGGCCGCGTCCAGAGCCTCTTCGGTGGCGCGGATCAGCCGTTCGTCCTCGGGATCGGGGCTGCCCACGATGACCGTGACCGCGGAGTCGGCGACCCAGCCGTCGACGCTCACCGCCAGATCCATGCTCAGCACGTCGCCGTCGCGCAGCGTGTAGTCGAACGGGAGTCCGTGCAGCACGGCATCGTTCACCGACAGGCAGATGGTGTTGCGGAACGGCCCGCGACCGAAACTGGGGGAGTAGTCCCAGTAGCAGGAGACCGCGCCGCGCTCCCGGATGCGTTCGCGGACCACGGCCTCCAGCTCCAGCAGATTGACCCCGATCCGGGCCCGCTCCCGTAGTTCGGCGAGCACGCTGGCCACGAACTGCCCGGTCACGCGCATGCTGTCGATCTCGGCGGGGCTCTTGAGTTCCACCATGACTACCTCCATCAATCGGTATTTTAATACCGACCCTAGCGGCTTGCGGTATTTAAATACCAACCGTAGGGTGGCCGGTATGGTCCGACTGCCCCTCACGCCCGCCCAGCTCGAAGCCGGACGCCGCCTGGGCGCGGCCCTGCGTACCGCCCGCGACGGCCGCGACCCGGTGGAAGTGGCCGCGAGCGCGGGCATTTCCCCGGAGACCCTGCGCAAGATCGAATCGGGGCGCCTGCCCACGCCCGCGTTCGGGACCGTGGTCGCGTTGAGCCGCACCCTGGACATTTCCCTCGACGAGCTGGCCGAGATCTGGCACCCCGGCGACGCGGAGCAGCGCTCGGCCTCGTAACCGATTGCCGGGGACCGCGACCGGCCGGTTCAGTCGCCGGCCAGCTCGACCGGCACCGCCAGCACATCCACCATCGCGCCATTGCGCAGCACCGTCACCGGCAGCGTGCGCCCGATGGCGTCGGCGAACAGCTGTCGCTGGATGCCCTGCGCGTCCCGGATCTCGGTGCGCGCGATGCTGAGCACCAGATCCCCGCGCCGCAGCCCGGCCTGTTCGGCGGGCCCGCCGCGCACCACCTCCACGATCCGCAGTCCCGCGTCCTGCCCGGTGCGGGCGGCGACCGCGGTCGGCAGGGGCGCTGGCACGCCGACCACGCCCAGATAGGCGCGCCGGACCCGGCCCTCGGTGAGCAGCGTGCTGATGATGCGGCGGGTGGTGACGTTGATCGGAATCGCCAGACCCAGCCCGATCCCGGCGACCGCGGTATTGATCCCCACCACCCGGCCCGCCGAATCCGCCAGCGCGCCACCGGAATTGCCGGGATTGAGGGCGGCGTCGGTCTGGATCACGTCCTCGATGACGCGGGCGGTGCGCCGGTTGCCGACCGGCACCGAGCGGCCCAGCGCGCTCACCACGCCCGCGGTCACCGACCCGGCCAGCCCGAGCGGAGAACCGACCGCCACCACCAGCTGCCCGACCACCAGGCTGTCGGCGTCCCCGAGCCGCACCGCGTCGGGCGCGCCGCCGCGGGCGCGCAGCACCGCCAGATCCGAGAGCGGATCCACCCCCACCACGTCGAAGGCCGATTCGAGGCCGTCGGCGAACACCACGATCCCCTTGCTCGCCTCGCCGACCACGTGCGCGTTGGTGAGCAGGAATCCGTCGGCGGTGAACACCACCGCGGAACCGCCGCCGCGCGGGGTCTGCACGCTGGCCACGTGCGGGGTCACCGAGGCGGCGACCGCGATCACGGTGCGCGAGTAGGCGTCCATGGCCTCGGGGTCCGGCGGGCCGAAGCCCGGAGGCGGCACGGGGTTGGGGTTCTCGTCCCCGGGCGAGAGGGCAGCTTCGTCGTCCACGACGACCACCATCCGATTACGTGATTACAGTGGGTAATCCCAGGATGCGCGCGACCGCGGCGCCGCGACAACCGGTTCGCCGACAGCGCAAACCGGGACGCGGTTCAGCGCAGGCGGTACTTCAGGTGGGTGACGCGGGAGCCGGGCACGATCTCCGGATCGTCCAGCAGCACCGGCGCATTCGCCAGCTCACCCAGCAGCGGCACCCCGCTGCCCAGCAGCACCGGCACCAGATCGACCCAGACCTCGTCGAGCAGGCCCTCGTCGAGGCACTGCCGGGCCACGTCACCGCCACTGACACCGACCATCCGGTCCCCGGCGATGCCGCGCGCCACGTCGATGGCCTCCTTCACCCCGCCGGTCACGAAGGTGAACGGCGCGTCGGGGTGCTCGGCGATCCACTGCTCGGGCACGGTGTGGGTGACCACCACGATCGGCTTGTCCGCCGGATGCACCCCGCCCCAGCCGTTGGTCAGCGTGAACAGCCGCTTGCCGACCACGTACACCCCGACCCCGTCGAGCCAGGCTCGCAGGTATTCGGCGTCGGAGGCGGTCAGAGTGAACGGGATCTCGGGGTGGGTGCTGGCGATCGGCACGTCGCCACTCTGGTACCAGGCGAACAGGTGCTCGAAACCGGTTTCGCCGGGGCCCGCGATGAACCCGTCGAGGGACATGCTCGCGCCGGTGACTACCTTGCTCATGGCCGTACTCCTTCAGCAGGGGAACGAATCGGCGTGTGCCGCCGCCTCTGCCTGGAAGTCGGCGCCGCCTCCCGGAAATCATCGTTGTCGTGCGACGAAAGTTTCCGGGAAACGGACCGGTTCGACCGGATCAGGTCGCCTGGCTCACCGAGGACATGTGGAAATCGGGAATCCGCAACGGCGGCATGGCCGTCCGGGTGAACCAGTCCTTCCACTCACGCGGCAGGGTGATCTCGGTGCGGCCCGCCTCCGACACGCGCCGCAGCAGGTCCAGGGGGCTCTCGTTGAAGCGGAAATTGTTGACCGCGCCGGTCACCTCGCCGTTCTCGACCAGGTAGACGCCGTCGCGGGTGAGACCGGTGAGCAGCAGCGTGGCCGGATCGACCTCGCGGATGTACCACAGGCAGGTCAGCAGCAGTCCGCGCTCGGTGCGCGCGATCATGTCGGTCAGAGTGGCGTCGTCGCCGCCGGTCAGGAGCAGGTTCTCGCCGGGCAGAGTGACGGGGGCGTCGAATTCGGCGGCGGTGGCACGCGGATACACCAGCGACTCGATCACGCCCTGGCGCACCCAGTCGGTGCGCTGCGCGGTCAGGCCGTTGTCGAACACCGACAGCGACTCCGACGACGACGGCGTCGCCACGAACGGCCGGTACTCCAGACCCGCCGCGCTCGGATCCGAGGACAGGGTCAGCGGAATCCCGGTGAGCCGCTCCCCGATTCGGGTGCCGCCCGCGCGGGAGAAGGCCGTGTGGCCCTCGTGCGCGCCGCGGCCCTCCATGGACCAGGCCAGGTAGATCATCAGATCCGCGACCGCGGACGGCGGCAGCAGCGTCTCGTAGCGGCCTGCGGGCAGCTCGACGCGCCGCGTGGACCAGTCCAGCCGCCGCGACAACTCCGCCAGCAGACCGGGGGTGTCGACATCGGCGAAATCGGTGGTGCCGGTGCCGACCCACGCGCTGGCCAGCTCCGCGCCCTCACCGCGCTTGCCGTTGATCTCCACCGAACCCGTCGGCTGCACCCAGCGCCGCCGCAACCCGGTGGAGGTGCCCAGCCAGGTGGAGTGCATCTGGTGGTGGGCGAACCCGTACAGGCGGTCGGAGCCGTCGAAACCGGCGGCGAGATCGCTTGCCAGCGTGGTGAACACGCCGATATCGGTGGTGGCCGGATCGCCGTCCCAGTCCAGCAGCCGGTCCAGGGTGTCGGCGTCGACGGCGTCGGGATCCAGCAGCGGCATGGCGTCGCGCGCCGGCTCGGCGTCGCGGGCGGCCTGCTCGCTGGTCCGCACCACGGCCTCGATCTCGGCCGGATCCACGCTCGTGGAACTCACGCTGCCGACCCGCGCGACGGTCGGGCCCTCCCGGAACACCGAGACCACCGCCCAATCGCGCGCCACCGAGGAACCGTTGGTGGTCATGGAGTTTCCGGCCCAGCGCAGCGACGCCTCGTACGCGTCGGTGACGATCACCATGGCCTCGTCGGCGCGCGAGGCCCGCAGCGCGCGTTCGACGACCTCGGGGGCGGGGAGCACACTCACCGTGTCGGTCCTTTCCTACTGTCCGGCTTCGGCGCGGGTATTGAGAATATTGATGCCGCGCACCAGCACCGACGGGCAGCCGTGCGAGACCGCCGCCACCTGACCGGGTTGCGCCTTACCGCAGTTGAACGCCCCGCCCAGCACCCAGGTCGAGGGCCCGCCGACGGCCTCCATCGCACCCCAGAAGTCGGTGGTGGTGGCCTGGTAGGCGACATCGCGCACCTGCCCGGCCAGCTCACCGTGACGAATCCGGAAGAAGCGCTGACCGGTGAACTGGAAGTTGTAGCGCTGCATATCGATCGACCACGATTTGTCGCCGACGATGTAGAGGCCGTTCTCCACCCGGGAGATGAGCTCGGCGGTGCTGGTGTCGCGCTCCGGGTCGGGCTGCAGCGACACATTGGCCATGCGCTGGATCGGCACGTGGTGCGCGGAATCGGCGTAGGAGCAGCCGTTGGAGCGTTCCAGGCCCAGCTTGGGCGCGAACACCCGGTCGAGCTGGTAGCCGACGAGTACGCCGTCGCGCACCAGATCCCAGCGCTGCCCGGCCACGCCCTCGTCGTCCCAGCCGACGGTGGCCAGGCCGTGCTCCTGGGTGCGGTCACCGGTGACGTGCATGATCGGCGTGCCGTAGCGCAGCGTGCCGAGCTGGTCGGGGGTGGCGAACGAGGTTCCCGCGTAGGCGGACTCATAGCCGATGGCACGGTCGTACTCGGTGGCGTGGCCGATGGACTCGTGGATGGTGAGCCACAGATTGCTCGGATCGATGACCAGATCGGTGGGGCCCGCCTCGACGGTGGGGGCCTTCACCTTCTCCGCCAGCCACTCCGGCATCCGCGCGAGTTCGCCCGCCCAGTCCCAGTGTCCGTCCGCGCCGGTCACGTACTCCCAGCCGCGCCCGGCCGGAGCGGCCAGGGTGCGCATGGTCTCGAACACCCCCGCCGCCGGATCGACGGTGATGGCCTCGAACTGCGGGTGCAGGCGCACCCGCTGCTGGGTGATCCGCGAGCCGAAGGTGTCGGCGTAGAAGGTCTGCTCCTTGACCTGCAGCACCGCCGCCGTCACGTGATCCACGCCGTCGGCGGAGCTCAGCCGCCCCGAATAGTCCAGCAGCAGCGCCACTTTCTCCGGCGTCGGCACCTCGAAGGGGTCGACGTCGTAGGCGGAGACGTACTCGGCGTCGTCGTAGCGTGGCTCCGGAGCCAGTTCCACGCGTTCGCGATTGAGCGCGCGCAGGGTTCGCGCCACCGTCACCGCGCGCCGCGCCACCTGGGCGGCGGTCTCGGCGGTGAGATCGGCGTGTGAGGCGAAACCCCAGGTGCCGTCGACGATCACGCGCACCGCGAACCCGAGATCGGTACTGTCGGACACCGATTCGACGCGGCCGTCGCGCAACCTGATGGACTGCTGCACGAGTCGATGGACCCGCAGGTCCGCGTACTCGGCCCCGGCCGCGCGGGCCGCGCTCAACGCGGCGTCGGCGAGCGCGGACAGCGGCAGCGCGCGGAACTGGCCGTCGATGACCTTGGTAGCGATGCTCACCCGCACCACGCTAGAGGGCGACACGCCGGGGGTTCAAGAAACCACGCAGCCCGAACGAAATTCACCCCGCGCATATCTGCATACGCTGCAACGATGCGCGAAGTGCGAAGGAGCACACCGGGAAACGGCACGCTCAACGGCCTGACATTCCGCGGATTGCCGATCGGATGCCGTACTGTCTGCCCGCGTGCCGCCATCCGCACTCCGCGATCGCAAACGGGAACGCACCCGCCGAGCCCTGCTCGAAGCCGCCGTAGAACAGTTCGAGAGCCGAGGATACGAGGCGGCTACCGTCGCCGACATCGCGGCCGCCGCCGAAGTCGGCACCCGGACGTTCTTCAACTACTTCGCCAGCAAAGAGGAACTATTGTTCCCCGAGCCGGACGAACGCGTACAGGCCGCCGTGCGCGCCATCGCCACCCGCCGCCCCGGTGAACGACCCGTCGAGGTGCTGCTGCGCGCGCTGCGCGCCGCCGGTGACAATCCCGGCGACCACCTGGGCGACGACCTCGCCGCCCGCATCGCCGTACTGCGCGCCCAGGTATCGCGCACCGTGCCCGCGGTGTCGGGCCGCGCCGCCTACGCCCAGCTCGCGTCGCAGCAGGAGATCGCGCGCCAGTTGCGCGCCGCGTTCCCCGAGGAACTCGACGACGTCGGCGCGGCCGCCCTGGTCGGCGCGGTCGTCGGCGCGGTGTCCGGCGCGCTGACCGTGCTGTTCCAGCGGCCCGGCCTCGAGGACGGCGAAGCGCTGCAACGCAAGATCCAGGAGACCACCTCGAAGGTGCTGGCGCCGTGGCTGTCCCAGCCCGCACCGGAGCTGCCCGCCGAGCACCTACCGGTGATCGCCGACGTTCCACTACGTCCGGAGCCCGAAGCCTTTCGCCCCCTGAGCTCGGTGCACCGGCTGGCCCGCGTCTGAACCCGGTCAGCCGAACTGCTGCCAGCCCAGGCGGATCACCATGGCGGTGACCACCACCAGCAGGACGACCCGGACGAAACCGGCGCCCTTGGCCAGGGCCATGCGGGACCCGGCGATCGAACCTGCCACGTTCGCCACCGCCATGGACAGGCCCAGCGCCCACAGCACGTGACCCGTGCTCGCCAGGAACAGCAGCGAACCCAGGTTGGATCCGCAGTTGATCACCTTCGCCATGGCCGCGGCCCGCACGAACTCGGTGCCGAGCAGGGTGGCGAAGGTGATGATCAGGAACGTGCCGGTCCCCGGCCCGAGAATGCCGTCGTAGAGGCCGATCAGGCCCGCGGCCAGCGCCACCACCAGGATGGTCTTGCGGCGGGTCGGGCGATGGGTGGCCATCGTGACCCCGATCGAGGGGCGCAGCGTCACGAACACCGCCACCCCGATCAGCACCACCATGACGATCGGGATGAAGTACCGGCGGTCGATGAGGGCCACCGCCGCCGAACCGCACGCGGCCGCCACCGCCGCGATGATGGCGCCGGGGATCAGCACCTTCCAGCGCATCGGCACCTTGCGGGCGAAGGTGAACACCGCCGCGCTGGTGCCGGAGAACGCGGCGATCTTGTTGGTGCCCAGGGCCGTCTGCGGCGCCAGGCCGGGCAGCACCACGAACAGGGTGGGCAACACGATCAGCCCGCCGCCGCCGACCACGGCGTCGACCCAGCCGGCCGCTATCGCCGCGGTCAACAGGATCGTCCAGTCCACAATGCTCACTCCGCGACCCAACCAGACGCCGCCACCTCGATTCAAACCGTCGGGTCTGTCAGCGAGTTGTCAGCGAACCGGCCCGTAGGGTGGACGGGTGCGCCGATTCAGTCTCTGGCTGCGCGGAAAACCGCTGATCACCGATTCGGCGGTCGCGCTGCTCTTGTTCGTCATCGATGTGCTCGCCCTGAGCAACAGCCAGTACAAGCCCACCTACCTCGTGCTCAGCGTGCTGCTGCCGCTGCCGATCGTGTTCCGCCGCACCCACACCCGTGCCGCCGCGGCCGCCATGGTCGCGCTGTCCATGACCGCGTCGCTGGTGCACTGGAGCGTCAGCGACCACGCCGTGCACCCGGCGCTGCTGGGCCTGGGCATCATGCTCTACACCCTCGTCGCCTACGTCGGCCGCCGCCAAGGACTCGTCTACCTGGCGATCCTGCTCATCGACGGGGTCGTCGCCGCGGCCGCCATCGGCACACCGCAGGGCACCGACATCCTGTTCAACGCCCTCTACTACGCGCTGTGCTGGACCCTGGCCGAATTCGTCGGCGCCCGCCACGCCTACGACGCCGAGGTCGCCGCCCGCCTGGCCGTCGCCGACTACGACCGCGAACGCCGCGCCCACGACGCCGTCGCCGCCGAACGCACCCGCATCGCCCGCGAACTGCACGACGTGGTCGCGCACGCGGTCAGCGTCATCATCGTGCAGGCCGACGGCGCCCGCTACGCCCTGCGCCACGACCCCGACACCGCCGAGCAAGCGCTCACCACCATCGCCGGAACCGGCCGCGAAGCCCTGCGCGAACTGCGCCGCACCGTCGAGCTGCTGCGCACCGAGCATGCGCCCGAACAACTTCCGCAACACGGCACCGCGGGCATCGCCAAGGTCGCCGACATGATGCGCAGCGCCGGACTGGACGTGTCCCTCGAACTGCGCGGCGAACTCGACGCCGTCACCCCCGAGGTCAGCCTCGGCATCCACCGCATCGTGCAGGAATCGCTCACCAACACCCTGCGCCACGCCGGATCCGACCCGCGCGCCGAAGTCCGCGTCACCCGCCGCGACACCGACGTACTGCTCGAGATCACCGACACCGGCGGCGCCCCGCTCACCACGCCCCCCGACAGCGGCTGCCACATCGGGTCCGCCACCGCCCCGCCCATGCCTGCCACCCGCATCCCCGGCAGCGGACTGGGACTGGTCGGCATGCGCGAACGCATCGCCGTCCTGGGCGGCACCCTCACCACCGGCCGGAATCCGCACGGCGGCTGGACCGTCCGCGCCACCATCCCGCTCGACCGCGACGACGTGCAGGACTGAGCCGCCCACCTGCACCGACCGTGATGGGCCGCCGCCCGGCTACCCGCCCGCATCCTCGCGCCGGATAGGTTGGGGGCGTGCCGATCACCGTGCTCGTCGTCGATGACCAGGAACTCATGCGCGCCGGATTGCGAATGGTGCTCGGCGCGCACCCCGACATCGACGTGGTGGGAGAGGCCGACAACGGCGCCACCGCCATCGCCCGCGCCACCGAACTCGTCCCCGACGTCGTCCTCATGGATGTCCGCATGCCCATCACCGACGGCGTCACCGCCACCGCCCGCATCATCGAATCCGGCTGCGGCAGCCGCGTTCTCGTCATGACCACCTTCGACCTCGACGAACACGCCCTCGGCGCGCTGCGCGCCGGAGCCAGCGGCTTCCTGCTCAAGGACACCCCGCCCGAAGACCTCATCTCCGCGATCCGCAGCGTCGCCGCCGGCGACGCCGTCGTCTCCCCGAAGGTCACCAAACGCCTGCTCGACCGCCTCATCGCCGAGGACCCGGCCGCCGGCCGCGACCCCGGCGTCCTCGACGTCCTCACCGCCCGCGAACGCGAGGTCCTCGAACACATCGCGGCGGGCCGCTCCAACGCCGAGATCGCGGG
This sequence comes from Nocardia sp. NPDC056611, assembly GCF_042792755.1. Lineage (NCBI taxonomy): Bacteria > Bacillati > Actinomycetota > Actinomycetes > Mycobacteriales > Nocardiaceae > Nocardia > Nocardia sp. NPDC056611. The sequence continues at coordinate 1,638,608 of NZ_JBHTVV010000002.1, read as the reverse complement.
CGCCCTCTACCTCTCCGAGGCCACCGTCAAAACCCACGTCGGCCGCGTCCTCACCAAACTCGGCCTGCGCGACCGGGTCCAGGCCGTCGTCCTGGCCTACGAGACCGGCCTGGTCCGGCCCGGCGGCGCCTGACCGGTGTGACCGGGAACGCACCCGGGAGAAAAATCGGGGCCTCGCGCGTTGTCACGGGTAGACCGATCGAAAGGATCGCCTGATGCCCGCCCTGTTGTTCCTCGCCTGGTTCGCCGCCGAGATCGCCACCCTGATCGGGGTCGGCCACCTCATCGGCGTCTTCCCCACGATCCTGCTGCTGCTGGCCGGATCGGCCGTGGGTCTGGTGCTCGTGCGCTCGCAGGGCCGCCGCGTGTTCGAAGGCTTCCGCCGCGCCGCGCGCGGTGAACTCGAACCCAGCACCGCCGTCGCCGACGGCGCGCTGGTCGGCGTGGGCGCGGTCCTGATGTTCGTGCCCGGCCTGCTCACCACCGCGCTCGGCCTGCTGGCCCTGCTGCCGTTCACCCGATTCCTGCTCCGCCCGATCGTGGCCGCCTTCGCGGCGCGCCGACTGAACCGGGTCGCTACCGCCGTCGGGCCCTACGGGTACCGCAACGTCGTGATCGATCCCGACGGCGAGGTCATCGACGCGACCGTGGTCACCGAGTACTACGACGACGGTCAGGGCAACGGATACAAGATGATCGATCCCCGCTGAGCGGGAACCCACACGTCGATCCCTACCGCCCGCGGGGCCGATCACCAGCACGGTGATCGGCCCCGCGGCCTTGCGGCAGGGGTCCTGGTCACAGTCGGCGAGTGCGATTGCCGGGACCGGCGGGCCGTGCGGCAGACTGAGCAGTCGTGAGTACCCAGTTGCTGGTCGGCGGCCGTATCTACAGTTCGAGCAATCCCGACGCGACGGCCATGGCCGTCACCGACGGGACCGTGGTGTGGGTCGGGCTGGACAAGCCGGGACGGGCGCTGCATCCGGACGCGGAGATCATCGACCTCGACGGGGCGTTCGTCGCGCCGGGATTCGTCGACCCGCACGTGCACGTCACCGCGCTCGGGTTGAAGCTGACGGGACTCGATCTGGCGCAAGCCGGTTCACTGCGGCAATGCCTGGAACTGGTGCGGGACTTCGCCTCCGGCCACCCTGACGGCGTGATCCTCGGCGAGGGCTGGGACGAGACCCGCTGGGCCGAGGGCCGGACCCCGACCCGCGAGGAACTCGACGCGGCCGCGCCGGCACGACAGGTGTATCTGGCTCGCGTGGACGCGCATTCGGCCGTCGCCTCGACCGCGCTGCTCGACGCCGTGGACGGAATCACCGAGGCCGACGGGTTCACCCGCGGCGAGCCGCTGCGCGGGGACGCCCACCACCGGGTGCGCGCGGCCGCGCTCGGCGCGCTGAGCCGGGCACAGCGCGACGCGGCCCGGCAGGCCGCACTGGACTCGGCCGCCGCCAACGGGGTTGTGGCCGTGCACGAATGCGCCGGACCCGAGATCTCCGGCGCCGACGACGTGCGCGAACTCCTCGACTACACCCACGGCGTCGAGGTCCGCGCCTACTGGGGACAGGCCGTCCGCACCGCCGACGAAGCCCGCACCCTGGTCAAGGAACTCGGCGTGCACGCCCTCGGCGGCGACCTGTTCGTCGACGGGGCCATCGGCTCGCACACCGCCTGGCTGCGCGAACCCTACGCCGACCGCGACAGCACCGGCACCGCCTACCTCGACGCCGAAGCCATCGCGGCCCACGTGCTCGCCTGCACCGAAGCCGGCATCCAGACCGGCTTCCACGTCATCGGCGACGCCGCCATGGACGCCGTCGTCACCGGATTCGAACGGGCCGTGGACGCCCTCGGCGGACCGGCCGTCGCCTCGCGCGGGCACCGGCTCGAACACGCCGAGATGATGACGACCGACCAGATCGACAAACTCGCCGCCTGGGGCGTGATCGCCAGCGTCCAACCGGGATTCGACGCCGCCTGGGGCGGCCCCGACGGCATGTACGCCACCCGCCTCGGCGCCGACCGGGCCGCCACCCTGAACCCGTTCGCCGCCATGGCCGCCGCCGGCATCTCCCTCGCCATCGGCTCCGACGCCCCGGTCACCGCACTGAACCCGTGGGAAGCGCTGCGCGCCGCGGTCAACCACCGCACCCCCGGCCACCAGATCTCCCCGCGCGCCGCCTTCGCCGCCGCCACCCGGGGCGCCTGGCGCGCGGGCGGCGTCCGCGACGGCGTCGCCGGCACCCTGGTCCCCGGCGCACCCGCCTCCTACGCGATCTGGGACTCCCGCGAACTGGTCGTCGCGGCCGCCGCCGACACCGTCCAGCGCTGGTCCACCGACCCCCGCTCCCGCGTCCCCGGCCTGCCGCCGCTCACCCCGGCCGCGACCCTGCCGCAGTGCCTGCGCACCGTGCACCGCGGGGTCACCATCCATGAAGCCTGACACCGATCCCGAGAACCACCTCCGCGCAGCGGATTCCGCCTCCGCCGCGGACAGCGCGGCCGAATCCGGCTCGCGCGCTGACGGTTCGGCACGCCTGGCCGGAGGAGAGGACGGCGGGTCCGGGTCTCGCGCCGTGAATCCGGAACACAGTTCCGCGAGCCCGGCCGGGGATACAGCCGCCGTCGGGGATGCGGCTGCCGCTGGGGGTTCGGCTGCCGCCGGGGGTTCGGCTGCCGCTGCCGGTCCGGACGACAGGGTGGCCGCCGTCGGTGCCGGCTCGGTTCCCGGATCTGCTCCGGCCGGTGCCCCCGCGGCTGATTCGGCTGCGGTCGAACTCCGTTCGGCCGGTGGCGCGGCGCCGCCGGGGTCCGGGGTGGGCAAGTCGATCGCCGCGATCGCGGCGGCTGCCGAGCGGTGGCCGCGGTCGGCGCGCCTGCTCGCGGCCGTCCTGGCCGGGCTGCTGCTGTATGCGAGCTTTCCGCCGCGGACCTTGTGGTTCCTCGCCCCGGTCGGGATCGCGATCCTGACGCTCGTGGTGCGTGGAACCGGCCGGGCGCGTGCGGGATTCGGGTACGGCTACGTGGCTGGGCTGGCGTTCTTCCTGCCGCTCCTGCCGTGGACCGGGATCTATGTCGGGCCCGCGCCGTGGCTCGCGCTGTCGGCGGTATGTGCCGTCTACGTCGGGCTTTTCGGGCTCCTGGCCCGCTGGGTGGCGACTCTGCCGGGCTGGCCGCTGTGGGTGGCGGCGGTGTGGTCGCTCACCGAATGGGCGCGCGCCAGTTTCCCGTTCGGCGGGTTTCCCTGGGGCAAGCTGGCTTTCGGGCAGGCCGACGGCTGGTACCTGCCGTACGCGATGGCGGGCGGCGCGCCGCTGGTGAGTTTCGCGGTGGCGCTCACCGGCACCGGACTCGCCGCGCTCGCCGCGGGATTGCCGGGCCGTCTCACCGCCCGTGCCGGCGGTAGCGGAGGAGTGGCCGGCGCCACATCGGATTATCCCAGATGGGGAGCATTGCATCTCACATCGTGGAACCGGATTGTTGCTGCGGCAATGCTTGTGGCTATAGTTCCCCTCGCCGGAGTGATCCTCCGGACCGCGCTGCCCGGCCCGGAGGACGGCAACCGGCCGATCACGGTCGCCGCCATCCAGGGCAGCGTGCCGCGCCTGGGCCTGGACTTCAATGCCCAGCGCCGCGCGGTTCTCGACAATCACGTCAAGCGCACCGAGGAACTCGCCCGCGACATCGCGGCCGGGAAGGCCCCGCAGCCCGACGTGGTGATCTGGCCGGAGAACTCCTCCGATATCGATCCGCTGCGCAACGCCGATGCGGCGCAGGAGATCTCGCAGGCGTCGATCGCGGTGAAGGCCCCCATCCTGGTGGGCGCGGTGCTCGTGAACGCCGATCGCACCACCACCAACTCGGTCATCGTGTGGAACGGCGATTCCGGCCCGGCCGAGCGGCACGACAAGAAGATCATCCAGCCCTTCGGCGAATACCTGCCCTACCGGGAGTTCTTCCGCCACTTCTCCGAATACGCCGACCGCGCGGGCTATTTCGTGCCCGGTCACGGTGACGGCGTGGTGCACGTGCGGCCCGCCGGCGGCGGCGCGCCGGTCGCCATCGGCGTGGCCACCTGTTACGAGGTCGCCTTCGACCGCGCCTTCGAGCAGTCGGTGCGCGCGGGCGCGCAGCTGCTCACCGTGCCGTCGAACAACGCCACCTTCGGCCGCAGCGAGATGACCTATCAGCAGCTGGCCATGTCGCGGGTGCGCGCGGTCGAGCACGGCCGCGCGGTCGTGGTGTCGGTGACGACCGGCGTCAGCGCCATGATCACCGCCGACGGCGTGATCCGGCAGCAGACGCCGCAGTTCGAGCCCGCGGCGCTGGTCGCGACGCTGCCGCTGCGGGACAACACGACACTCGCGTCCCGTTTGGGCCCCACGCCCGAGACGGTTGTGTGTATTCTGGCCGCGGCTGCTATAGCGGCCGCGCTGATCCGGAGGCGTTACCGCACCCCGCGAGGGTGATATCTGAATCGGTCATAACCAACCGGACGGCCGGAGAATTCATCCGGCGTGGTACCGCGGGCACGTGTGTGAGGGCCGTACCCGTCTCGGCGACTGAGATTCGCCAGTTCGTTGCCAGGGCTTGTTGAATTTTCCGATAGGTCCGAATTGTAACCGTTCCCTTATGCGAGTTGGGCGCATATTGTGAGGTTTGCTGATAGGTAACTGAACTACAGCCGCGTTCCGCCAACGCTGTTCGTTGCGGCAACTCGAGATCACCACCGATCCACTCGGCGGGATGCTCCGAATCATAGGACGTGGATCACGTCCTAGGGCTCGCGCGTGCGCGCGCACGCCGGGCATCCAGGACCTTGTGATCACTCTTTCGGGGCTCGGGGAGTTGCGTCTACAGCGTCAGAACGGAGTGTTTGATGAGTTCATTGGCCACCGACCGTGTCGACCAATGTTCTTCGGGTGAATTCTCGGCCCAACCATTCGTGCTCTCCCCGGCGCAGACAGCCCTCTGGTACGCCCAGCGGATCAGGCCAGACATTCCCCTCACCATCGCGCAGTTCGTCGAGATCCACGGCGACCTCGATGTCGGCCGCCTGCTCTACGCCATCGAACGCTTCGGCGCCGAGAGCGAGGTCGGCCACGTCCGCCTGCTCGAGATCGACGGCGTCCCGCACCAGGTGGTCGACCTCAATCGCCGCCCCGGCTGGGCCCGCGTCGACCTGCGCGGCGAGGCGGACCCGCGCGCCGCGGCCCACGCCTGGATGCACGAGCACGCCAGCTCACCCATCGACATCGAGCGCGACCCGCTCACCACCAATGTGGTGATCCAGATCGGCGACGCCGACTGGATCTGGTACACCCGCGGCCACCACATCGTGATCGACGGCTACGGTGCCATGAACGCCACCACCCGCGCCGCCGAGATCTACACCGCGCTCGAGGACCACACCGAACCGACGGTCTCCCGCGCCACGCCGCTGGCCACCATCTACGGCGACGAGAACCGCTACCGCGACACCACCCGCTTCGTCTCCGACAGCGACTATTGGCGCGCCCAGCTCGCCGGCGTCGGCGAACCGCTCACGCTGTCGGCCAACGGCACCGTCGCGCCGATCTCCGACGCCGGGCGCCGCAGCGCCACCGCGGTGCTCGCCCCCGAGGTCGAGGCCGCCATCGAGGCCACCGCCACCGCGTTCGGCTCCAATACCTCCGCGCTGTTCGTCGCCGCCCTGGCCGGCTATGTGCGCGCGGTCACCGGCACCCAGGACGTGGTGCTCAGCCTGCCCGTCTCCGCACGCACCACGGTGGCGCTGCGGCGTTCGGCGGGTGTGGTGTCGAACGTGGTGCCCATCCGCGTGCAGTTCACCGGCGCCGAGACCGTCGCCGACACCGTGCGCGCGGTCGAACTGCAGATCACCGGCGCGCTGCGCCACCAGCGCTACCGCAGCGACGACATCCGCCGCGACTGCGGCTACTCGCGCGATTCGCGCGGCTTCTTCGGGCCCATGGTCAACCTCATGCTCTTCCACAGCGAGCTGAAGTTCGGCAGCCTGATGGGCTCGATCAACGTGCTGTCCACCGGGCCGGTCGAGGACCTCTCGATCAACCTCTACAACGGCCTGGGCGACCGCACCCACATCGATTTCGAGGCCAACCCGCGCCTCTACGGCGACGCCGAACTGTCCATGCACCACGGCCGGTTCCTGGACTACCTGGGCCGATTCGTCTCCGCCGCACCCGAATCCGTGGTCGTGGACATGCCGGTGCTCACCGACGCCGAACGCGAACGCGTCCTGCGCGAATGGAATTCGACCGAGGTCGCCCGCCAGGAGGGCACCCTGGCCGGGCTGTTCGCCGACCGGGCGGCCATGTCCGCCAACCGGATCGCGCTGGACTTCGAGGGCGAGACCCTCACCTACGGCGAGCTCGACGAGCGCGCCAACCGCCTCGCGCGCGAACTCGTCGCGCGCGGCGCGGGCCCCGACACCCTGGTCGGCCTGGCCATGCGCCGCAGCCTCGACCTGCTGGTCGGCATGTACGCCGTCGTCAAGGCGGGCGCGGCCTACCTGCCCATCGATTCCGACCACCCGGCCGACCGCATCGCCGCCGTCCTCGAACAGGGACGGCCGCTGTGCGTGCTCACCACCGCCGCCGACGGCATCGAACTGCCCGATCGCGCACCGCGATTCGACATCGACACCGCCGACCTGTCCGCGCACTCCGGCCGACCGGTCACCGACGCCGACCGCACCGCCCCGCTGCGCGCCGACCACCTGGCGTACGTCATCTTCACCTCCGGCTCCACCGGCAAGCCCAAGGGAGTCGGCGTCAGCCACGCCGCCATCGTGAACCGGCTGCGCTGGATGCAGCACGCCTACCCGCTCGACCCCTCCGACGTCGTGCTGCAGAAGACCCCCGCCACCTTCGACGTGTCGGTGTGGGAGTTCTTCTGGCCCTTGCAGATCGGCGCCCGCCTGGTCATCGCCGCCCCCGACGGCCACCGCGATCCGGCCTACCTGGCCCGCGTCATCGCCGAGAAGGGCGTCACCACGGCCCACTTCGTGCCGTCCATGCTGTCGGTGTTCCTCACCGACACCGAGGTGAGCGGCTGCACCGGCCTGACACGGGTGTTCTGCAGCGGTGAGTCGCTGCCCGCCGCCACCGTCGCCGAATTCCACGCCGCCCTGGGCGCCGGACCCGAAGCGCCGCAACTGCACAACCTCTACGGGCCCACCGAGGCCGCCGTCGACGTCACCGCCTGGCACTGCACACCCGGCAGCACCGACGTGCCGATCGGCGCGCCCGTCTGGAACACCCACACCTACGTCCTCGACGCACGGCTGCAGCCCGTCGCCCCCGGCGTGGTCGGCGAGCTGTACCTGGCGGGCGTGCAGCTGGCCCGCGGCTACGTGGGCCGCGCCGCCCTCACCGGCGACCGGTTCGTGGCCAACCCGTTCACCCCGGGCGCCCGCATGTACCGCACCGGCGACCTGGTGCGCTGGCGCGGCAGCGGCCGCTCCGGCGTACTGGAGTACCTGGGCCGCAGCGACTTCCAGGTCAAGGTTCGCGGCCTGCGCATCGAACTCGGCGAAATCGAGGCCGCCCTGCTCGCCGACCCCCGGGTCGCGCGCGCGGTGTGCGTGGCCCGCCGCGGCCGCGGCGGCGACGAACTGGTCGGCTACGCGGTCGCGGGCCCCGGCGTCGAGACGCTGGACCCCATCGAGCTCACCGCCGGGCTGCGCCGCACCCTGCCCGGTTACATGGTGCCCTCGATCGTGGTGGTCCTCGACGAACTACCGTTGAGCGCCAACGGCAAGGTGGATCGCAAGGCGCTGCCCGAACCGGACGCGGCGGCCCGACGCCCCGACCGGCCCGCGGCCGAGCCGAGCACCGATATGGAACGCCGGCTCCTCGGCATCTTCGCCGAGGTGCTCGGCACCGACGAATTCGACGTCCAGGACAGCTTCTTCGACCTGGGCGGCAACTCGCTGACCGCGGCCCGCGCCATGGCGCGCGTCAATGCCGCGCTCGGCGTCTCGCTCACCATTCGCGACCTGTTCGAAACCTCCACCGTGGCCGCACTCGCCGCCCGGCTCTCCGCCGCGCAGCTCGACGGGACCGCGCACCCCGAGCCGCTGCTGACGGCCGGGCCACGGCCGCAGCAGATTCCGCTGTCCCTGGCCCAGCAGCGGCTGTGGATCCTCAACCGGTTCGCCGAGCATGCGGCCGCCTACAATATGCCGTTCGCGGTGAAACTGGCCGGGCCGCTGGACATTCCGGCCCTGCGCGCCGGACTCGTGGACGTGCTGGAACGGCACGAGAGCCTGCGCACCACCTTCCCCGACACCCCCGACGGGCCCTGCCAGCTCGTCCACCCGGCGGCCGAGATCCCGCTCACCCTCGACCCCATCGACGCCGCCGCGGACGCCGACGCGGTCGCGCTGGCCACCGAATTCGCCGGGTACGGTTTCGATCTGCGCAGTCAGGCCCCCGTGCGGGTGGCGTTGTACCGCACCGGCCCCGACACCCACCTGCTGCTGGTGGTGCTGCACCACATCAGCGGTGACGGCTGGTCGATCGACCCGCTCACCCGCGACCTGATGTCCGCGGTCGCCGCCCGCGCCCAGGGCGAGGCCCCGGTGTGGACGCCGCTGCCGGTGCAGTACGCCGATTTCGCGCTGTGGCAACGGGAACTGCTCGGCGACGAAGCCGACCCGGCCAGCGCCCTGGCCCGGCAGCTGGCCTACTGGCGTGCCGCCCTCGCCGACCTGCCCGACCAGCTGGACCTGCCCCTGGACCGCCCGCGTCCGCGGCAGCGGTCCACCGACGGCGGAACCGTCGAATTCACCATCCCCGCCGAGGTCCGCCGCGCCCTGGCCACCGTCGCCCACGACCGCGGAGTCAGCACCTTCATGGTGTTGCACGCCGCGCTGGCCGTGGTGCTCTCGCGCCTGTGCAACACCGCCGACATCGCCATCGGCACGCCGATCGCCGGGCGCAGCGATCCCGCGCTCGACGACCTGGTCGGCATGTTCGTCAACACCCTGGTGCTGCGCACCCGGGTGGATCCGGCCGCCGGATTCGACCGCATGCTCACCGAGGTCCGCGACACCGACCTCAACGCCTTCGCCAATGCCGACGTGCCGTTCGAGCGGCTCGTCGAGGTGGTCAACCCGGAGCGGTCCGCGTCCCGGCACCCGCTGTTCCAGGTCATGCTGTCCTACGACAACGGGCCCGAGACGCGCGTCGACCTGCCCGGCGTGGACAGCGAAGTGGTGCCGATGGCCACCGACGTCGCCAAGTTCGACCTGCAGCTGACCGTGCACGAGCCGTCCGGGACCCCGGCCGAGGATGCCGGGCTGTCGGCCGAATTCGGTTACGCCGCCGATGTTTTCGACCACGCCACGGTCGCGGCCATCGCCCGCCGCTTCGGTGCCCTGCTGGCCGCCGCGGTCACCGAACCCGCGCTGCCGGTCGGCGATCTCCCGCTGCTGGACGTGCGCGAAACCGCGAAACTGGTGCCCATCATGGGTGCGCCCGGCGAACCCGCAACCACCCTGGCCCGGCTGCTCACCGACACCGCCGAACGCGTCCCCGACACGGTGGCCGTGCGCTACCTGGGCGAGGACACCACCTACCGCGAACTCGACGAACGCTCGAACCGCTTGGCGCGGGTACTGATCGAGCACGGCGCCGGGCCCGAGGTGGTCGTCGCCGTCGCGCTGCCGCGCAGCCTCGACAGCATCCTCGCGGTGTGGTCGGTCGCCAAGACCGGCGCCGCCTACGTGCCGATCGACCCCGACTACCCGTCGGACCGCATCGCCCACATGCTCGCCGACTCCGGGGCCATGCTCGGCATCACCAATGCCGAACGGCGCCCGGACATGCCGACCACCTGGCCCGGCAATCGGGGGCGGCACCGCAAGAGCTACGTGGACTGGCTGCTGCTCGGCGCCGAACAGCTCGGCGCGGAATGCGCGCAGTTCCCCGACACCGCGGTCACCGACATCGAACGGCACCACCCGCTGCGCACCGGCGGCCCGGCCTACCTCATCTACACCTCCGGCTCCACCGGCAAGCCCAAGGCCGTGGTGGTCACCAACGCGGGCATCGCCTCGCTGGCGCACGAGCAGATGCATCTGTTCAAGGTCACCGATTCGGCTCGCACCCTGCACTTCTCGTCGCCGAGCTTCGACGCCTCGGTGCTGGAGCTGCTGCTCGGCTTCGCGGCCGGCGCCACCATCGTGGTCGTGCCCGCGGGCGTCTTCGGCGGTGAGGAGCTCGCGCGCATCCTGCGCGAGGAGCACGTGACGCACGCGTTCGTCACCCCCGCCGCCCTGGGCACCGTGCCCGCCGACGACCTGCCCGAACTCGAAGCCGTCATCGTCGGCGGCGAGGCCTGCCCCGAGGACCTGGTGACGGTGTGGACCGCACCGGAATCGCGGCCCGGGAAGCCCGCCCGGCGCATGCACAACATGTACGGCCCGTCCGAGGCCACCGTCGCCGCCACCGCCACCGGACCCATGGTGGCCGGGCAGCCGGTGCCGATCGGCCTGCCCGTGCGCGGCATGCGGCTGTTCGTGCTCGACAGCCGCCTGCACCCGGTGCCGCCGGGCGTGGCGGGGGAGCTGTACCTGTCCGGCCCCGGCCTGGCGCGCGGCTACCTGGGCCGGCACGCCCTGACCGCGCAACGCTTCCCGGCCAACCCGCACGGCCGTCGCGGCGAACGCATGTACCGCACCGGCGATCTGGTGGTCGCCGACGGCGCCGGGCAGCTGCGCTTCCTGGGCCGCGCCGACGATCAGATCAAGATCCGCGGCTTCCGCATCGAACTCGCCGAGATCGACCACGTGCTGGCCGCGCACCCGGGCGTCACGTTCGCGCTCACCCTGGTCCACCACGACGAGCGCGGAATCCCGCGCCTGGTCTCCTATCTCACCGCCGACACCGCCGTCGACGCGGCCCGGGTGCTCGAGACCGCGCGCGGACGGCTGCCCGGCTACATGGTGCCCTCGGCGCTGACCGTGCTCGACGCCATGCCCGTCACCCCCTCGGGGAAGCTGGACCGCAAGGCGCTGCCCGCGCCCGAGTTCGTGGCCGCCGCGTCCTCCCGCGCTCCGGAAACCGAACTGGAACAGCAGGTCGCACTCGTGTTCGGCTCGATCCTGGGCGGGATCGCGCCCGGCGCGGACGACAACTTCTTCGAGATCGGCGGCAACTCGCTGCTGGCGACCCGCCTCACCGCGGCCCTGTACGCCGAATTCGGGGTGGAGCTGCCGGTGCGTGACATCTTCGAGACGCCCACCGTGGCCGGGGTGGCCGTACGCCTGGCGGCGGTCAACACCTCCGGCTCCACGGGGGCGCCCCGGGCGCAGCGTATCGCGCTGGCTGTGCACTCGCCGCGCCCGGAACGCGTACCACTGTCGCTGCCGCAACAGCGACTGTGGTTCCTCAACAGATATTCCCCCGAATCCAGTGCTTACAACATCGCATTCGTGCTGCGGATCGATGGCGATCCGGACATCGACGCCCTGCGGGCCGCTCTGGCCGACGTGGTGGAACGCCACGAGGTGCTGCGCACCGTCTTCCCCGAGGACGAGCAGGGCGCCTACCAGGTCGTCCTCGACACCGCGGGCTGCCTTCCGGTGCCCGAGGTCGTCGAGACCGACGACATCGGCGCCCACAAGGCGCTGCGCTCGCTGGCCCGGCGCGGCTTCGACCTGGCGCACGAGATCCCGCTGCGCATCGCGTTGCTGCGCACCGGAACCCGTCGGCACCTACTCGGCATCGCGCTGCACCACATCGCCGCCGACGGCTGGTCACTGGGCCCGCTGACCCAGGACCTGGCCATCGCCTACGCCGCCCGCCACGGCGGCGTGGCCCCCGCGTGGACGCCGCTGCCGGTGCAGTACGCCGACTTCAGCCTGTGGCAGCGCGACATCCTCGGCGCCGACACCGACGCCGAGAGCGCCGCCGCCGCGCAGCTCGCCTACTGGCGCGCCGCCCTGGCCGACCTGCCCGAGGAACTGCCGCTGCCCTACGACCGGCCCCGTCCGGCCGAACCCACCGGGCGGGCCGGGACCGTGCGGTTCGAGGTGCCGGAAGCCTTGCAGCGCAGGCTCACCGAGGTCGCGCGGGCGCACGGCGTCAGCCTGTTCATGGTGCTGCACTCCACCCTGGCCGTCATGCTGCGGGCGGTCACCGGTGGCCGCGACATCGTCATCGGCACCCCGGTCGCCGGACGCTCCGACACCCGCCTCGACGACCTGGTCGGCATGTTCGTCAATACGCTGATCCTGCGTTCGGACGTGGACCCCGATCGCACCTTCGCCCAACTGCTGCAGGCCGACCGCGACACCGAACTGGCCGCCATGGCCAACGCCGAGGTGCCCTACGAGCGGGTCGTGGAGGAACTGCGGTCCGGCGAGGACCGGCACCGCCCGTTCGGCGCGAGCCCGCTGCTGCAGGTGGCGCTGAGCGTGCAGGACACCCCGACGCCCGTGCTGCGGCTGCCCGGACTGTCGCTGCACGCCGAGGAGCTCGACATCGCGCTGGCCAAGTTCGACTTGGAACTGCGGGTGCTGCCCGGCCTCGCCGCCGACGAACGCGTCTTCGAATTCGTCTACGCGGCAGAGCTGTTCGAGCAGCAGACGGTGACCATCCTCGCCGAACGCCTGGTCCAGGTGTTCGAAGCCGTCACCGGTGACGCGCAGGTGCGGGTCCGCGACATCGACGCGCGCACCGAGCTCGAGCGCGAGATGTTCACCCCCGCCTGGGGTCCGGTGCCCGAACCGCAGTGCAGCCTGGCCGCCTATTTCGCGGCCACCGCGCACCTCAACGCGGACCGGGTGTTCCTGCGTTTCGACGAGACCGAACTGACCTACCTCGAAGCCGACATCTACTCGAACCGCCTGGCGCGGGCCCTGATCGATCGCGGCCTGGGCCCCGGCGACCGGGTCGCGCTCGGCCTGACCCGCTCGGTGGAATCGGTGCTGGCGGCCCTGTCCGTCGCCAAGTGCGGCGCCGCGTTCGTGCCGGTGGACCCGAACTATCCGGCGGATCGGGTGCGGCACATGCTCGCCGACTCCGGCTGCCGGGTCGGCATCAGCATGACCGAGTCCGCGGACGCGCTGCACACCGCCGCCGGAAAGCACCCGGTGGACTGGCTGCTGCTCGATGACCCCGAGCTGCTCGAAGTGCTCGAGGTGCTCGACGAGACCGCGATCACCGACGCCGACCGCACCGCCACCCTGTGGACGGGGGACCTCGCCTACATCGTCTACACCTCCGGTTCGACCGGAAAACCCAAGGGTGTGGCCGTCACCCACGGCGGCCTGTCCAACTTCGCCGACGAGATCCGCGAGCGCATGCGGGTCGAACGGGACTCGCGGGCCATGCATTTCGCGTCCCCGAGCTTCGACGCCGCCATTCTCGACCTGCTACTGGCGATCGGGGCCGGCGCGACCATGATCATCGTCCCGCCCGACGTGTACGGCGGCGACGAACTGGCCTCGCTCATGGACCGCGAACAGATCAGCCACACCTTCATGACCCCGGGCGCGCTGGCCACCATCGACCGTGAGCGCTGGCCGCTGCCGCACCTGCGGTCGGTCATGATCGGCGGCGAGGCCTGCGGTCCGGAACTGGTGGCGCGCTGGGCTCCCGGCCGCATGATGTTCAACGGCTACGGGCCCACCGAGACCACCGTCGTCGCCACCATCGCCGGACCGCTGGCGGTCGGGGAGCCGATCACCATCGGCAAGCTGGTGCGCGGCGCGCGGGCCCTGGTCCTCGACGAACGCCTGCGGGCGGTCCCGGTCGGGGTCCCCGGCGAGCTGTACCTGGGCGGACAGGGTTGCGCGCGTGGCTATCTCGAACGGTTCGAGCTGACCGCGGCCCGCTTCGTGGCCGACCCGTACGGCCCGCCCGGATCACGGGTCTACCGCACCGGTGACGTGGTGCGCTGGAGCGCCGACGGCGACATCGTCTACCTGGGTCGCACGGACCACCAGGTGAAGGTGCGCGGCTTCCGCATCGAGCTCGGCGAGATCGACGGCGTGCTCACCGCGCATCCCGCGATCCGCTTCGCGCACACCGAGGTCCGCGAGATCGCGGGCGTGCGGCGCATCGTGTCGTTCGTGCTGCCCGCCGACGGCGGCACGCCCGACCTCGAGCAGCTGCGCGGCCACTGCGCCGGACACCTGCCCGCGCACATGGTTCCGAGTTCGCTCACCGTGCTCGACCACATTCCGCTCACTCCGGTCGGCAAGCTGGACCGCGACGCGCTGCCGCCGCCCGCGGCGCTGCTCGCCTCGGTCTCGCGCGCACCGCGGACCGACACCGAGCGCCTGGTCGCCGGGGTGATCGGGGAACTGGTCGGCGCGCCGGGGATCGGCGCGGACGACAGCTTCTTCGAGGTCGGCGGAAACTCGCTGCTGGCCACCCAATTGGTGGCCCGGCTGGCCACCGCCACCGGGGTGCGGCTCGAGGTGCGGGCCGTGTTCGTCGCCCCGACCGTGGCCGGGCTCGCGGCCGCGCTGGACGCCGGCTCCGCCTCGGACGACCTGCGCCCGGAACCGCGCCGGCGCACCCGACCCGAGCGGATCCCGCTCTCGGCGGCGCAGCGACGGCTGTGGTTCCTGGAGAAGTTCAACGCCTCCGGTGAGAACGGGGAAGCGCTGGGCGCCTACAACGTTCCGGTCGCCCTGCGCCTGCACGGTGAACTGAACGTGGCGGCGCTGCGCGCGGCCCTGCACGAGGTGCAGGAACGGCACGAGACGCTGCGCACCGTGTTCCCCGAGATCGACGGCGAACCGTGCCAGCAGATCCTGGAACCGGGCGAGGCCACCGTCGGGCTGCCGATCCGGACCGTGACCGAGGCCGAGGTGCCGGGCGAGATCCGCCGCGTCACCGCCGGCGGCTTCGACCTGGCCACCAGCGTGCCGCTGCGCGCGGCCCTGCTGCGGCTGCCGGGCGACCAGACCGAGCACGTGCTGGTGCTGGTCGTGCACCACATCGCCATGGACGGCTGGTCGCTGCAACCGCTCGCGGCCGACGTGGCCGCCGCCTACCGGGCGCACGTCGCCAAGCAGGCCCCCGAATGGCCCGAACTGCCCATCCAGTACGCCGATTACACGCTGTGGCAGCAGGATGTGCTGGGCCGCGAGGACGATCCGGAATCGGTGATCAGCGGCCAGCTCGGTTACTGGCGGCGCGCCCTGGACGGTCTGCCCGAGCTGATCGCGGTGCCATCGGACCGGCCGCGCCCGCCCGCCCCGACCTATCGCGGCGGCACGGTGGAATGCGGGCTGGACCCGTTCACCCACCGCGAATTGCAGGCGCTGGCCGCCGAACACGGCGTCACCATGTTCATGGTGCTGCACGCCGCACTGGCGGCACTGTTGCATCGATTGACCGCGGGCGACGATATCGCCGTGGGTACACCCATCGCCGGGCGCGGCCACCCCGCGCTGGACCGGCTGGTCGGCATGTTCGTCGGAACCCTGGTGCTGCGCACCAGCATCGACGGCGGCGCCAGCTTCGCCGATCTGCTGCGCACGGTCCGCGACACCGACCTGGAGGCGTTCGCGCACGCCGACGTGCCATTCGAGCGACTGGTCGAGGTGCTCAACCCGGTCCGCTCGCAGGCGCATCACCCGATGTTCCAGGTGATGCTGTCGGTGCAGAACCAGCCGGTGCGGGTGCTCGAACTGCCGGGCCTGCGGATCGAGGCCGGCGACGCCGACCCCGGCATCGCCAAGTTCGACCTGCAGTTCACCCTCACCGAATCCTGGACCGCGGCACGCGAACCCGACGGCATCACCGTCTCGGTCAACTACGCCGCCGACCTCTTCGACGAGGACACCGCCCAGGGACTGGCCCAGCGGTTCGTGCGGCTGCTCGGCGCGGCCGCCGGGCACCCGGGCACCGCGATCGGTGATCTCGACCTGCTCGACGCCGCCGAGTGGACGGCCCTCGCGCCGGTGCGCGGCGCGGAACCCGGTCTGCCGATCACCTTCCCGGAGGTGTTCGAGGCCGCCGCCAACCTGAACCGGGCCGCCATCGCGGTCCGCTCGGCGGGCACCCAGATCTCCTACGACGCCCTCGACCGCTGGACCAACCGGCTCGCCCGGGTCCTGATCGGCTACGGCGTCGGACCGGAAACCCTGGTCGCCATGGGCATTCCGCGGTCGGCCGAATCGGTGGCGGTGACCCTCGCCATCGCCAAGGCCGGCGCCGCCTTCGTGCCTGTCGACCCCGGGTACCCGGAGCAGCGGATCAGCCACATGCTGCTGGATTCCGGTGCGGCCGTGGGCATCACCCTGTCCGCGCACCGCGGGCGCATGCCCGACGGCGCCAACTGGACCGTGCTGGACGCGCCGTCGTTCCGGCGTCGCGTGCTGGCCACCTCCGACGCGCCCATCCGCGACAGCGAGCGGACCTCGCCGCTGCGCATGGACAACCCGGCGTACGTCATCTACACCTCCGGGTCCACGGGCATCCCGAAGGGCGTCGTCGTCACCCACGGCGGCCTGTCCAACTTCGCCGCCGAGACCGCGCAGCGGTTCGACGTCGGACCCGGCTGCCGCGTGCTGCACTTCGCCACACCGAGTTTCGACGCCGCCATGCTCGACCTGCTGTTCGCACTCGGCGGCGCCGCCACCCTCGTCATCACCCCGCCCGGCGTGGTCGGCGGCGAGGAGCTGGGGAAGGTGTTCGTCGACGAGGGCATCACCCACGCCTTCATCACCACCTCGGCGCTGGGCACCGTCGACGCGTCGGCCGTGACCGCGATGCGCCACGTGCTCGTCGGCGGTGAGGCGCTGCCGCCGGACCTGGTCGCCCGGTGGGCGCCCGGCCGCAAGCTCTACAACGTGTACGGGCCGACGGAAACCACCATCGTGACGGTGATCTCGCAGCCCCTGACCCCCGGTGGGCAGATCACCATCGGCGGACCCATCCGCGGTGTCGGCGCTACTGTCCTGGACGCGCGCCTGCACCCGGCACCGGCCGGGGTCACCGGTGAACTGCACCTGGCTGGCGCGGCCCTGGCCCGCGGCTACCTGCGCCGCCCGGGCCTGACCGCGCAGCGGTTCGTGGCCAACCCGTTCGGCAAGCCGGGCGCCCGGATGTACCGGACCGGCGACCTGGTCCGCTGGCTCGAACGCGACGGCAGCGCACGGGATCTGGACTACGTGGGCCGCACCGACCATCAGGTCAAGATCCGCGGCTTCCGCATCGAGCTCGGCGAGATCGACGCGGCGCTGGCCAAGCACCCGGCGGTGGAGTTCGCGACCACCATCGGCCACCGCACCCCGGCCGGGTCCACCGCGCTGGTGGCGTACGTGAAGCCGCGCACCGGGACCGCGCCCACCCCGGCCGAACTCACCGCGCACATGGCGGCCCTGGTGCCCAACTACATGGTGCCGCAGTCGATCATGCTGCTGGACCGGGTGCCGCTGTCGCCGGTCGGCAAACTCGACCGGAAGGCGTTGCCGGAACCGGTGTTCGCGGCCCGTGAGGGCTACCGGGCGCCGACCGGCCCGATCGAGGAGGCCCTGTGCGCGGCCTTCGCGGACGTGCTCGGCCTCGGCGCGGACCGCCCGGTCGGCGTGGACGACGGGTTCTTCGAACTGGGCGGCAACTCGCTGCTGGCCACCAAGGTGGTCGCGCAGCTGCGGGCCGCCGGGATCGACCTGCCCGTGCAGGCCATGTTCGGCGAATCCACGCCGGCCGCCATCGCCGCCCGCCTGTCCTCGGCCGAGGGCGACGTCGGGGCGGCGCTGACCGCGGCGCTCGGCGCGGTGCTGCCGCTGCGCCCGAGCACGGATTCGACGGTGCCGCCGCTGTTCTGCGTGCATCCGGCGATCGGCCTGTCCTGGTGCTTCGCCGGGCTGCTGTCGCACCTGCCGCCGGAACGGCCGGTGTACGGCCTGCAGGCGCCGCACGTGGCGGGCGAGGAGAGTCACCGGACCATCGCCGAGGCCGCGAAATACTATGTGGCACACATGAAGTCGGTACAGCCGGAGGGGCCCTACCATGTGCTGGGCTGGTCGCTGGGCGGGCTCATCGCCCACGAGGTGGCGGTGCAGCTCCAGGAGGGCGGCGACGAGGTGGCGCTGCTCGGCATGATGGACAGCTACCAGCTCTCCGACCAGTGGCTCGAGGAGGCGGTACCCTCGGTGGCCTCGATCATCGCCGAATTCGGATCCGATCTGCTCGGCGGTGACGCCGACATCGATCCGCGCCTGACCCTGCAGGAGGCGGCCGAACTGCTGCGCGGCCGCTCCGGGCCGTTCGCGGCGCTCACGATCGAACACCTGGAACGGCTCTACACCGGATACGAGAACGGCGCGGCCCAGGCGCACGGGTTCCGGCCGCGGGTCTTCGACGGCGACCTGGTGTTCTTCACCGCCGCCGACGACGAGATCAACCGAGCAGACCCGGCGCGCTGCGCCGCGGCCTGGCAGCCCCACGTCACCGGCGTGGTGCACGACCAGCTGGTGCGCTGCACGCACGCCGGCATGACCACGCCGGAATCCCTCGCCGTCATCGGGCCGGTGCTGCGGGATCAGCTGGCGGAGATCCAAGCCCGGCGGGAGGGTACGCGATGAGTCTGGCGGTGGAAGTCCAAGGGCTGGTGAAGTATTACGGCAAGGTCCGGGTGCTGGACGGGATCGATCTGGAGATCCCGAGCGGCACCGTGATGGGACTGCTCGGGCCCAACGGTGCGGGTAAGACCACCACCGTGCGCATCGTCACCACGCTGCTCCGCCCGAGCTCCGGCTCGGTGCACGTGGCGGGCGTGGACGTGCTGAAGCATCCGGCACGGGCCCGCACCCGGATCGGTCTGTCGGGCCAGTACGCGGCCATCGACGCCAATCTGTCCGGCTTCGAGAACCTGCGCATGGTGGCCCGGCTGTACGGCATGAACCACAAGAAGGCCACCGACCGCGCCACCGAGCTCTTATCGGCGCTGGGCCTCGACCACGCGGCCGGGCGCCGGGCGGGCACCTACTCCGGCGGTATGGCGCGGCGTCTCGACCTCGCCGGGGCGCTGGTGTGCAGACCCCCGGTGGTGGTGCTCGACGAGCCGACCACCGGGCTGGATCCCCGTGGGCGACTGGACATGTGGCGCGTCATCGGCGAACTCGTCGACGACGGCACCACCGTGCTGCTCACCACCCAGTACCTGGAAGAGGCCGACCTGCTGGCCGACCGCATCACCGTCATCGACCGCGGGCGCGTCATCGCCCGCGGCTCGGCCGACGAACTCAAGACCTCCATCGGCGGCGACAAACTCACCGTCACCCTCGCCGCCGGACAGGATCCCGCCCCCGCCCGCCGCGTGCTGGCCGGGGTCGGCATCGGCGAACCCGAGTACGACGAGTCGACCGACGGGCTGACCGTGGTCGTGAGCGACGGCACCCGCACCATGGTCGAAGCGCTGCGCCGCCTCGACGACGTCGGCGTGCACGTGCTCGACGCGACCGTGCACCGGCCCAGTCTCGACGACGTATTCCTGTCTCTCACCGGCAAATCCGCCGACCGCACGATCGATGTGCCCGACACCGAGTCAGTTCAAGAGGAGATCCTGTCGTGACGACCCTGCCCGCCGACCCGGAAGCGCCTCCGGGCGACGAGACAGCGGCCAACGCCGAGGAGCAGCACGTCCGCCCGGCCGGTGAGGGGCCCGCCATCCTGTTACCGCGGGTGGTGCGCGACAGCGCCATCGTCGCCTACCGCAACCTGATCACCATCCTGCGCGTGCCCACCCTGCTGGTGACCGCCACCATCCAGCCGCTGATGTTCGTGTTCCTGTTCGCCTACATCTTCGGCGCGTCCCTGGGCGGCAGCCAGTACCGCGAGTTCCTGCTCGCCGGAATCTTCACGCAGACAGTCGCTTTCAATGCGGCGTTCACCACCGTCGGCCTGGCGAACGACCTGCACAAGGGCATCATCGACCGGATGCGGACACTGCCCATGTCGCGGCTGGCGGTGCTGATGGGCCGCACCCTGTCCGACACGGTGGTCAATATCCTGGCGCTCGCGGTCATGGTGGCGTGCGGGTACGTGGTCGGCTGGCGGATCAACGGGGCGATCATGGACGCGGTGCTGGCGTTCGCCGTCATCCTGTTGTTCGCCTTCGCCATGTCGTGGGTGGGCGCGATCACCGGGCTCATGTCGCCGAGTGTCGAGGTGGCCCAGAGTGCCGGGCTCATCTGGCTTTTCCCGCTGACCTTCATCTCCTCGGCGTTCATCTCCGGGGAGACGCTGCCCGGTCCGCTGCGCACGGTGGCCGCCTGGAATCCGATCACCGCGGTGTCGGCGGCCGGGCGCAAACTGTTCGGCAACGGGTCACCGCCCTCGTTCACCCCGGCCACCGGCTGGGCCGCCGACCACTGTGTGGAGTACTCGATCCTGTGCTCGGTGGGCATTCTGGCGATCGCGGTGCCGCTGGCCCTGGTCCAGTACCGCAAGGTCGCCAGTCACTGAGCGGGCTGGGCCTGCGGCAGTGCGCCGAGCTGGCCCAGCAGGCCGAACATGTCGAAGGAGCCACGGAATTCGGTGATCCGGCCGTCGCGCACGCGGTAGAACACGACACCGGGCACCGTCACCGTGCGGCCGGTCGCCGGAATTCCCTGGAACTCGCCGAGCTGGGTGCCGCGGCCGGTCCAGCGTTCGGCCACCCGATCACCTTCCGCCACCACCTCTTCCAGCGTCGAATGCCAGTCGGGGAAGGCGGTGCGCAGGGTGGTGTTGAACGCTTTGAGGCCCTCGATCCCGCCGACCGCGGGGGCGTGGATGACGACATCGGGGGCCATCAGCTCGTCGGCCGCCGCCAGCCGGCCCGCACTCCAGAATTCGTTCACGAAGCGCTCGATCAGCGCCTTGTTCGACTCGGACATGATCACTCCTCGATCGGTGGTCGGGGCTCGCGGTGAGCCCTCGTATCGACTGTGCGCTTTCGCGGCCGCCGGGAACATTCCAGAAAACTGGTATCCCGCCGGTGCGGGCGCGGCCGTAGCCTGAGATGGTGGGGCAGCGCCGATCGACGGATCGGGCACGGCGTGAGATCGTCCGCCTGTGCCACTCCGGGCTGGACTCGGGCACCGTGCTCACCGAATCGCTGACCGCGTTGCGTGCGGCCGTTCCGATCGCCGCCTACTGGGCGGCCACCACCGACCCGGCCACCGTCCTGTTCACCGGGTCGGTCATCGACGAGATCCCCGCCGCGGCCACGCCCCTGTTCCTGGCCAACGAGTTCCTCGACGACGACGTGAATCATTTCCGGGCGCTGGCCACCGCCGCCGACCCGGTCCGCACCCTGTTCGACGCCACCCGGGGCGCGCCCGAGGCCAGCGCCCGCTATCGCGACATCCTCGCCCCGCTCGGCATGGGCGACGAACTGCGCGCCGCGTTGCGGACCGGGGCGAGTTGCTGGGGTGTGCTGTGCCTGCACCGGGAGCCCTCGCCGGAGGGCTTCCGCGCCGACGAGGTCGGGTTCGTGCACGCCATGACCGCGCATCTGGCCGAGGGCCTGCGCGCGGCGGTCCTGCTGTCGGAGGTGGAGACGGGTGCCGACGGGCAGCCCCCGCCCGGCCTGCTGCTGCTCGACGACGCCGGGACCGTGCTGGCCCGCACCCCCGAGGCGAGCGTTCTGCTGGCCGAGCTCGCCGACCAACCCGCGCGCGAGACGCTGCCGCAGGCGATCGTGGCGGTCGCCATGCGCCTGCGCAGTCTGGAACTGGATCCGAATTCGCCTGCGGTGCCCCGGGTTCGCCTACGCACCTGTTCGGGCCGCTGGCTGGTGGCCCACGCCTCCCGGCTGCACACCGATCCGGGCGCGGACCCCGAGGGCCCCATCGCGGTCATCCTCGAACCGGCCCGCGCCCCGGAGATCGCGCCCCTGAAACTGGCCGCCTACCCGCTGACCCCGCGCGAACACCAGATCGCGGCCTTGGTCCTGGCGGGCAGTTCGACCCGGCAGATCGCCGACACGTTGGTGGTCTCACCGCTGACGGTGCAGCAGCACCTGAAGTCGATCTTCGAGAAGTCCGGGGTGCGCAGCCGCCGCGATCTGGTCGCCAATCTGCTTGCCGCCCAGTACGGCTCACCGCGCTGACCCCCGGCACAGAACGGGTCCCCCGCACCGATGGTGCGGGGGACCCGTGTCGTCGTGTCGCTGTGCGGCTAGCCGCGGCGGCGGGACTTGATCAAGTCCATGCGCTCCTGCAGCAGCTCCTCGAGCTCTTCCTTGCTGCGACGCTCGAGCAGCATGTCCCAGTGGGTGCGGGGCGGCTTGACCTTCTTGGGCTCCTGGGTGGTGCCCTCCATCAGCGTGCCCTCCTGGCCGTTGCGGCACAGCCAGGTCGGGGGGATTTCGGCGTCGTCGGCGAACGGGACGTCGAATTCCTCGCCGTTGTCGGTGCGGTACCGCGCCATCCGACGCGGCGCCAGGTCGTGGTCGCGGTCGGTCTCGTAGCTCACCGCTCCGAGCCGAGACCCCCGGAGTACGCGATCTGCCATGAGTGCGGTCCCTTCTCGCCTGTCGGCAATGTTCTACTTCAGTGTTTCTGCAGCTGCGGTACGTAGTGTCAACGCAGCCGCGCACGTTTCGGTTCCCGTGGGGAGAACCCTGCCATCCTACCCGTGCGGGTCGCCCGGTTTGCTGCGGCGTGCCACTGCACCCGGTCGGGGCCGGAAACCGCTATTGTCTCGGACCATGTCTCGACGCGTGCTGTCCTGCTGCCAGTGGTGCGGGCGGGAGATCGCCGAATCGGAGATCGGACGCCGCCGCCGGTACTGCCGGCAATCGTGTCGCCAGCGGGCGTACGAGCATCGGAACAGTGTGAAGGGCACCGGTATTCCCGAGGATTCGGTGGTCCTGAGCGCCCAGGAGGTGTCGGATCTGTCCGACCGCTGGTTCGCCGCCCGCTGTGCCGCCGAGGATGTGGCCACCGCGGTCTCCGAGGGCGCGGAGATGATCGAACTCGCCGATCTCACCGCGACATTGGTGGCGTTGACCCGCGAGGCCGAACGGCTGCGCTGACCTCGCCGGTGCGCCCGCTCAGCGCGTACACGATCGCGATCCCCGCGGCCGTGACGGCGGCGACAAGACCGAGCGCGGTGAGGGTTTCGGCATCGGGCGAGGTCACCGGCTGCCCGCGCAGCGCCTGCCACAGCAGCGTCGCCACCAGGCCGGTGTAGCCGAGCGCCAGCACCCCGATCAGCCGGGCGCGGGTGCGTTCGGCGCGCAGCCACCCCACGGTGGGGGCGAGGCGGGTCAGCACGATGGCGGCGATGATGAGCAGCTGGATGCCGTGCAGGCCCGCGAAGTGCGCGATCCGCACGTCACCGCCGTTGGTGCTCCAATGAGTGATCGGCATGGTCGCGACACCGTCGCGGACCGCGTCGGACTGCCCGTGCCCGACGGTATGGCCCGCGACCAGGGTGACCGGGCGGCCGGAGGCGTCGGTGGTCTGCTGTTTGCCGGTGTAGCCCATCAGGTAGCCCAGCGCCATCCCGAACACCGCGATCCCAAGGCCGGTGCGGATGGCCATGGACGTGGGCCGGTCGGTGACGCGCTGCCACGAAAGGGTCACCGCGATCACCAGATTCGCCAGGAACAGTCCCGGCACCCCGGTCATGAACACCTTCTGGCCGATCGTGTTGAACGCGTCGGTCTCGGTATTGAAGTGGCTGAAGGTGCCGCGCGCGGCCTGCACGACGACGAAGCCGACATCGGCGACCGCTGTGATGGCGAAGACGGTGCCCATCCACCAGGTCAGGCGCTGCCCGCGGTGCGGGAAGGACACCAGCCAGGCCAGGGTGCCGCAGTACAGGACCATGGCTATGGCGAACTTGAGGGGTTTGAGCCACACCGTCTCACCGAGCAGCACGCGGTCGTCGAAGACCATGGCGCACAGGGAGAACAGGGCCAGGGCGGCCATGGCGGCGGTGGTGGCGAGCAGGGCCCGGTGCAGTCGGCGGGCGGGGGCGAGGTCGGTGAGCGGCGCGAGCGTCGGACGATCGAGCGTGGTCATGCGGCTGACGGTAGGTTCGCCATCCGCTGGTTCACGTCCCCCGGCGGTGGTGTGGCCACCCCGTACCCGGGTATGAGAAACGGCCCCGGCGGTAGCGCCGGGGCCGTTCTCCATCGTGCGGACTCCGTTGTCGCACAAACCGATCCGTGCACCCCCCATCGATGCTCGGAGTGGGCCGAGGGGTTGGGGTGGGTCTAGTCCGCGGGGGCGACACCGAAGTCGACGCCGCGGCCGGCCAGCCAGCCGATCGGGTCGATGGGCGCGCCGGGGGCGGTGTGCACCTCGTAGTGCAGGTGCGGGCCGGTGGAGTAGCCGCGGCTGCCGACGGTGGCGAGCACGTCGCCGGCGCGCAGCTGCTGGCCGACGCCGACCAGGATGTCCTGCATGTGGCCGTAGACGCCGATGGTGCCGTCGTCCTGCTGCACGCGCACCCACAGGCCGAAGCCGGAGGCGGGGCCGGCCTCGATCACGGTACCGTCGGTGACGGCGCGGATCGGGGTGCCGAAGCCGTCGCCGAAGTCGATGCCGGCGTGCATGGCGCCCCAGCGCATGCCGAAGCCGGAAGTCAGCGGGCCGTCGACGGGCCGCACGGTGGCCGGGCGCGGGGCCGGGATGCCGGGCAGCGGCGGCAGCGGGATGTTGAGGCCGTTGAGGTAGTCCAGCACCTCCTGCGGCACGATCTGCGGCTCCTGGGCCTCGCGCGGGGTGAAGGCGGTGAACTGGATGTCACCGGCGGCGGAGGCGTTGGCGATGGCCACGGGGTCGTGGGCGGCATCGGGGCCGGTGGCGGCGAGGGCGGCCATGGACGCGCCGACGAGGGCGGTCACGGCTGCGGCGCGGGTCGCGGCTGCTCGGTATCGGCCGGTTCCCCAGAGGCGGGATAACGAATCGGTTACGGGCATGTCTCGAAGCTACGAGATCTCAGCGCACGTTCAGAAACCCTGTTGCTACCGTCACATTGGTACAAAAGCCCAGTTCGACTATTACGAGTTGATAACGACACGCAGGTAATTCTGTGATGACGTTGGCTTGTGTCGATAATGCGTGTATTGACCCGTGATCGGTTTGACGGCACTCTATGTAAGTGCCTACTAATGGAGTGAAGGTGCTCAGCGCGCTCGCCGACGACACCCGGCGCGCGGTCTTCGAGTCCCTGCCGCAGGGCCCGAAGGCGGTCGGGGAGATCGCCGAGGCCCTGGGCGTGACCAGCTCGGCGGTCTCGCAGCATCTGAAGGTGCTGCGCGAGGCCCGCCTGGTGATGATGCGCCCGCAGGGCAACCGCCGCCTGTACTCCCTGGACCCGCGCGGCCTGGCCGACGCCCGCGACTATCTCGAACAGTTCTGGCCCAGCGCCATCGCCGCCTACTCGGCCGCCCTGTCGGAGGCGAAGGCCGCGCCGGAAGGGGAGTAGCCGGAAGGGGAGTGGCAGAGCTGGGTCCGCGCAGCGGCGCGATGGCGCCCCCAGGCCGGGACCATGCGGCCGTGCCGCGGCCCGCCCGCTCGAGCGGGCGATACGGTGTCGAGGTGGGTACGTCGGTCGGAGTGCAGCGGCAACGCCGCGTGGGTCTGCCCGGCTGGTCGGTCCCGCTGGTCTTCATCGTCAGCGGGGTGTCGCTGTACGCGGGCGCGGCGATCGGCGTGCGATTGTTCGACACCGTCGAGCCCGCGACGGTGGCCTGGTTGCGCGCCGCGGCGGCCGGGGTGGCGCTGCTGATCTGGCGGCGTCCGTGGCGCTCGCGCTGGACGCGGCGCGCGGTGCTGGTGGCCTCCGGGTTCGGGGTGGTCACCCTCGGCATGAACATCGCCTTCTATGAGGCGATCGCGCGGATTCCGCTCGGTACCGCGGTGGCCATCGAGTTCCTGGGTCCGATCGCGGTGGCGGCGCTGGGTTCACGCCGGGCCCGGGATCTGCTGGCCGTCGTGCTCGTGGCGGCCGGTGTCTTCCTGCTGGCGGGCGTGTCGTCGGAAGCCGGGCCCGGCGGTGTCGGGTTCGCGGTGCTGGCGGGTGTGTTGTGGGCGGGCTACATCCTGCTGGGTAAGCGGGTGGCCGATACGGGTGCGGGGATGGACGCGCTGGCGATCGGGACGACGGTGTCGGCGATCGTGCTGGCCCCGATCCTGGTGACCCGCCAATGTGTGCTCGCCCCGGCCGTTTTCGCCGATCCGCGGACCTGGCTGCTGGGCGTGGGCGTCGGGGTGTTGTCGAGCGCGGTGCCCTATGCCCTGGATCAGGTGGTGTTGCGCCGGGTGGGTCGGGCCCGGTTCGCGCTGTTGCTGGCCTTGCTGCCCGCGACGGCGGCGGTGATCGGGGCGGTGGCGCTGGCCCAGCGCCCCGGTGCGGCGGAGCTGGCCGGGATCGGGTTGGTGATGGCGGCGTTGAGTATCAGTGCCGGGCAACGGGATCCGCGGGTGCCGGCCACCGATTCGGGGGTCTAGCCGACGCGCCGGTAGGCCTGCTGGGTGCGGCGGTCGAGGCCGGTGCCGGGCCAGGGGCGTTTGCGTAGTTGCTTGTCGACGGCGTTGATCACCTCGGGGACGCCGATCTTCAGCAGTCCGGGGTCGATGGCGTCGGCGTCCGGGTCGCCGGATTGCCCGGCCCACAGCACGGCGTGGCGGCCGAGCAGGTGCGGGGGCGGGCCGCTGCGGCTGGGCGGGTTGGGTCCGAACAGCTGCACGGTGCGGGTGCCGAAGGCGGCGGCCAGGTGCGCGACGCCGGTGTCGCCGCACACCACGAGCGCGGCTTCGGCAACGGTGGCGGCCAGTTCGATGAGGTTCTGCTGTCCCGCGAGGACGCGCGCCGGTGAGAGTCCCGCGCGGGTGGCGACGCCGAAGGCGGTCTCGCGTTCGGATTCGTCACCGGTCAGCACGACTTCGCGGTCCTGCACCAGCAGGTGCCGGACCACCGCGGCGAACCGGTCGGGTGGCCAGCGGCGGGCGGGTGTGCCGGCGCCGATGTGGACGACCACGGCGTCGCGGTGGCTGGTGGTGGCGACCGGCGGCACCAGGCCGAGGTTGCGGCGGTCGGCGGCCATGCCGTCGTGTTCGAGCAGATGGCACCAGCGGTCCACGTCGTGCATGTCGGGTTCCCAGGCGGGGCCGGCGAGGTCGGGGAAGGCCGGATTGCGGTAGGACAGAATGCGTTCGGGGCGGGTGCGCGAGAGTTCCACGATGCCGTCGGCGCCGGGGCCGTTGAGGTTGACCGCGAGCGCCGGTGCGGGACCGTCCCAGCGCAGCCCGACGGGGTCGCTGACCGGGATCATCTCGTCGACGCAGGCGATGAGGTCGACGATCGGTTTGAGGCGGTGGGGTGCGGCGAGTGCGATGTGGTCACCGGGCCGGGCCCGGCGCAATGCGCGCAACGCGGGAACCGCGGTGAGCAGGTCACCGAGTCCACGTGCTCGCAGCACTAGTACAACCGCCACTGAACCTCTCCTAGCCGGCCACGCTGCCCACGACGCCCTGATCCACCACGTGCGGGGACCATCGGGTGAGGACTACCCGGCCTGTCCGAGGGTGAAACCCTCGGACCGGTCCGCGCGGACAGTTGGTGCCTCCGTGTCCGATTCGCGAAAAATCACGGGTACTACCGGCTGTCGTTGCAGGGCTCGGATCGACTACCGTGACACCCATGACCTTCGTCTACAACCTCATGGTGACGGCTCATCTGCTGGGTATGGCAGCCGTGGTCGGCGGGTACGCCGCCGCGCAGCCGCGAGTGTCGGAACTGATGGTGTGGGGTGCGCGCGTGCAGGTCCTCACCGGCGTGATCCTGGTGGGCATGGCCGAGTCGATCGACTCGCTGCACAAGGACCCGAACATGGCGAAGATCATCACCAAGCTGGTGGTGGCGGTGGCGGTGGCCGCGTTCGCCGAGATGGGCCGTGCGGATGCCAAGCGCGGCAAGGAGGTGGCGTGGATGACCCACGCCGCGGGTGGCCTGGCGATCCTGAACGTCCTGATCGCCGCTCTGTGGAAGTGACCTCCGCGCGAGGGCCGGCTGGACAGAACAGGGGATGACGGCGATGCCGCATCGGGTGCGTAGTCGCATCCGGTGCGGCATCGGTGCGTTGCGGGGTCAGGATCGCCCGATGAGCTCCGGCGGCACTTCCCGGGCGTGGTGACGGGCCAGGCTCTTGGCGAGTTCGGCGGCGACCACGGCGTGCCCGGCCATGGTGAGGTGGATCCGGTCCGCGGAGAGCCAGTCCTCGCGCAGCCGCGCGGGGTGGTCCCAGAACTCGGTGAGGATGGCGTCGCGGCGGTGGGCGATGCGGCGGACCGACCGCGCGAACTCGGCGAAGCGCGGCCGCAGCGGGGCCAGCCGCCCGACGTGGGCGTCGGCGAGGGTGAACAGTGCGAGCCGGGCGCCGGTGGCGGCGACGCTCGCGCACAGGTCGTCGAGGTCGCCTTCCACGGTCAGCGGAGTGGCATCGCGCAGGAACAGGTCGTTGCCGCCGCAGGTGACGACCACCAGATCCGGCTCGAACTCCTCGAGCGCGGCGAGCTGCCCGGCGCGCACGTCGGCGATGACCGCTCCGACCACGCCGGTGTTGAGGTAGGCGGCGTCGGGGTGCGCGGCCTCCAGCCAGCGGCCCAATCGGTCTGCCCAGGGCACGGTTTCGTAGCCGGGCCACGGGTCACCGGTGCCCGCGGCGGTCGAGTCGCCGATGACGGCGAGGCGGCGGAACGGCACCGCGCGCAGCATGGCGGCGGCCGCCGAATCGGACAGCGTGTAGGGATCGGTGTTCTCGGTGCGGTCGGTCATGAGGTGGTCTCCTCGGTGCGGACGGGCAGCGCCGCGAGCACGGCCGTGACGACGGCGATGGCGGCACAGCACGCGAACAGGGTGTGGAAGGCGGTCAGCGGCTGCCCGGGATGGGCGGCGAACACCGCGGCCAGCAGGGCGACCCCGAGCGCGCCGCCGGATTGGCGGGCGGTGATGTTCATGCCGACCCCGGCCGCGAACCGCTGCGGCGGCAGCGCCCGCGCGGCGGCGGTGCCCAGCACCGTGACGAGGATGCCGATGCCGCCGCCGCCCAGGATTCCGGCGGGCACCCACCCGGACCAGAGCGCGGGCTCGGTGTCGAAGACCCCGGTGCTCATGTAGAAGGTGGACGCGGCGAACATCGACGCGCCCAGCACCGCGAGCCATCGCTGCCACGGCACGGGGGCGCGTCCGGCGGCGACCGCGGTGACCATGGAGGCGACCGCGCCGATGCTCATGGCCGCCGCGGACTCCAGCACCGAGTACTGCCAGATGGCGTCGAGCCACAGCGGTCCGGCCAGCAGCCACGCGAACATGGTGGCGCCGAAGACGAACGAGACGGCATTGACGAGGGCGTAGGGGCGGCTGCGCCACAGTCCGATGGCGATGGCCGGGCGCGGATGCCGCCGCGAGCGCCACAACGCCAGGGCCAGCAGGACGACCCCGATCAGCGCGCTGCCCAAGGTGCGGGCGTCGGTCCAACCCCATTGCCGCCCTTGGGTGACCGCGGCGACGATGGTGCCGATACCGAGTCCGGTGGCGGCGGCCCCGAGGAGATCGGGCAGTCCGTGCGGTTGCCGGTGTTCGCCACGGGCCAGTCGCCATCCGGCGGCGATGAGCGCGGCCGCGATGGGCACGTTGATGACGAAGACCGACCGCCACCCGAACCAGTCCACGAGCGCCCCGCCCACGGCCGGGCCGACGGTCGCGGCGAATCCGCCCGCCGCGGTCCAGGCGGCCATGGCCATGCCGACGCGTTCGGGCGGGCTGCTGCTCAGGACGAGCGCGAGTCCGGCGGGAATGAGGAAGGCCGCGGTGCCGCCTTGCAGGAACCGTCCGGCGATGAGCCATTCGGCGCCGGGTGCGAGGGCGCACAGCAGGGAGGTGAGGGCGAATCCGGCCAGGGCGGTGAGGAATACGCGGCCGCGGCCGAGGGTGTCGGCGAGTTGCCCGGCGGGGGTGAGCAGGGCGGCGAAGGCGACGGCGTAGCCGCTGACCACCCAGGTGAGGGTGCCGGCGGTGGTGTCGGGGTAGTCGCGGGTGATCTCGGGGAAGGCGATATTGACCACGGACAGGTCGAGGAAGGACATGAAGGCCGCGCCGGAGGCGACGAGCAGGGCGAGTTTCGCCGCGCGGCCGGAGTCGACGGGGGTGGTCGTGGTGGTGGCCGGTTCGGGTGGGGAGGTGTCGGCGCTGGGACGGTGGGTGGTGTCGGTCATGACGGGCTCTCTGCGTGAGGGTCGGGAGCGGGATCAAAACTGTACGCACGATCGTTCGTATTGTTGAAAAGTACGACCGATCGTGCGTTTACGCAACAGGTGATGCGAGGATGGATCCATGGACGAACCGGTGCGCGCCTCCGACCAGGAGATTTCCGATCAGCGTCGGCTCAAGGGCGCGCGGGCCCGCGCGAGCATCGCCCGCCACGCCGCCGACGTCGCCTCCGTCGAGGGATTGACGGGATTGAGTCTCGGGCGGCTGGCCGAGGACCTCGGGGTCAGCAAGTCCGGGGTGGCGACGCTGTTCGGCAACAAGGAGAACCTGCAACTGGCCGCGGTGGCCGCGGCGCGCGAGGTGTTCATCGACAATGTCGTGCGCCCGGCCCTCACCGCGGACCCGGGCCTGCCGCGTCTGCGCGCGCTGATGGACCGATGGTTCGACTACATCGGCGAGCCGGTGCTGCCCGGCGGCTGCTTCCGGGGTGCGTGCCAGCCGGAGTTCGACAGCCGTCCCGGCCCGGTGCGCGACGCGCTGGCCGCCGACCGCGAGGACTGGTTCACGATGCTGGCCGCGGAGATCGGCCGCGCCCAGCGGCAGGGCGCGATGACCGGACTGGATCCGCGGGCGGTCGCGTTCCAGTTCGACGCGGTGGTGTCGGCCGCGAACACCGCGACCCGTCTGGGTGATGAGGCGGCACTGCCGACGGCGCGCGCGATCATCGACGGCCTGCTCGGTTCAGCGCCTCAACCGTGATCGTGACCTGCGGGAATTCGTCATCGGTTCGCGCAGTGCGTCTGTGCACTCGATGCACCGATCGTCAGCCCTCGACCTGAATGCGCGGAATGCGTGAATGCAGTTCGGGCGCAGCCGGTTTCACGTGGAGCAATGCATCGGTGTGTCTCACGCCGAGCGTGGCGCGTACATGATGAGCGCGACCCCCAGCACGCACACCAGGGCCCCGATCACATCCCAGCGGTCGGGCCGGAACCCGTCGAATACCATGCCCCACAGCAGCGATCCCGCCACGAACACGCCACCGTAGGCGGCGAGGATCCGGCCGAAATGGGCGTCGGGCTGCAGGGTGGCGACGAACCCGTAGCAGCCGAGCGCGACCACGCCCGCGCCCATCCACGCCCAGCCGCGGTGCTCACGGACTCCCTGCCAGATCAGCCAGGCGCCACCGATTTCGGCGACGGCGGCCAGCCCGAACAACACGATCGAACGCAACACGGTCATGGGGTCACCCTAGGTCCCGTGCCCGGCGACCGACCGGACCGCCCGGGAGCGGTCCGGCCGGTCGCGATCAGGGTTGCGCCGGGGCGCTGTCGAACAACTGCTGACCGAGATAGCCGCCCGGTCCGGGCACCCCGGGCGGGATGGCGAACACCGCCGACCCGACCGGCGTCGTCCACTGGTTGAGCGCGTCGAAGTCGGCCAGCCGCTGCTGCACGGGCAGATACTGGGCGTCGACGTCGCGCTGGAACGAGGCGAACAGCAGCCCCGAGTTCGACACGTGCCCGGGGGCGGGCGCGTCGTCGTAGTTGTAGCCGCGGCGCAGGAACCGTTCCCCGTCGTGGGCGTGGTGGGCGCGCGCGATGTGGGAGGACGGCGGGATCTTCGGGATGCCGTACCGGTCGGTGGCCGCGAAGTCGGCTTCGTCGAATTCGCGGGTGCCCGACAATGGCGCCCCGGTGTCGACGGTGCGCCCGACGGTGATCGCGCGGCCGTCGGCGTCGAGTTCGTCCCAGGTGTCGAGGTTCATCGCGATGCGCCGCAACACCATCGAGGTGCCCCCGGCCAGCCACGGCCGGACCGCGCCGTCGTCCCACACCAGGCGGTCGAAATCCGGTGTGGCCGGGGCGATGTTGACCGTCCCGTCGACCGAGCCCATCAGATTGCGCATGGTCTGGCCGCGCGGCGCGTCCCGGAAGCCGCGTTGCACCCACTTCACCGAGACCAGCGATTTCACGTGCTTGGACAGCACGCGCACCGCGTGCGCGACGGTGGTCGCCTCCTCGCCGCACACCTGCAACAGCAGATCGCCCCCGCACCAGGCGGGATCGAGCCGGTCGATGGTGAACGGCGGCAACGGTTTCAGCCAGTGCGGGCGCTGGGCTTCGAGTCCGGCGGCGGTGAACATCCCGGGACCGAACCCGGCGGTCACGGTGAGCCGGGCGGGCCGGGCGGCCAGCTCCGGTTCGGTGTCGGCGAGCGCGGGCTTGCCCTGGGTGAGGCGCGCGGCGTCGTCGGTCCAGATCTTCAACAGCCCGATGACGTCCTCGCGCCCCAGGCCCGGTTTCAGGTCGAAGGCCGCGAACGCCGCGTGCCGGGGCGGTTCGGTGGCGATTCCCGCCTGGTGGGGGCCGTAGAACGCGACCGTGTCCGATCCGGGGTCGCGATCGTGCTCGCGGTGGGTGCGGGTGGCCGCGCCCCAGCCGATGCCGGCGGCCCCGGCCGCGCCCGCCGCGACCGCGCCGCCGCCGAGCAGCCGTCGCCGCGACAGCCGGGCGGGCCGCGGTGCCGGATCAGCCACCGTGGGCGGCGTTGTCGCCGGAGGGCTGGTAGTTCTCCTTGCCGCCGGCGAAGTCACGCACCCGCGCGGTGACGGTTGTGGTGGAGCCGTCGGAGAAGGTGAGGGTGAGCGCGGCCTCCGAGCCGGTGCGCAGCGGGCCCTTCAGATCCATGAACATCAGGTGTTCCGCGCCGGGCTTGAGGGTCGCGGTGCCGTGGGCGGGGATGACGAGGCCGCCGGCCTTGGGGCGCATCGCCTTGTCGCCCGAGGCGTCGGCGACGACTTCGTGGATCTCCACCCGCGCCGAGGCCGGGCTGCTGGCCGCGACCAGGTTCACCGGCTGATCGGAGGCGTTGGCCAGGGTGCCGAACGCGGCGGACATCCCGCTGTCGGCGGCCTTGACCCACTGATCGGTCAGGGTGATCGCCGCCGCCGCGGTGGCGGGGGACGAGGAGGCGGTCTGCGAGGACGAGCAGGCCACGGGCAGCAGCGCCAGCGTCGTCACCGCCGCGGCCGCGCCCACCCGGCGCGCGAATCCGCCGGTGCGCAGACGGAAGCCGTGGCTGAAGGGCATCTGGGACATGTGAGAACTCCGTAGGTAGAAGAAGTGAAAGCCACCCCGGCGGGAACGGCCGAACCCGGATCGATGCCGGATGCGTTCGGCCGCAACGCAACGCGTCGGCGACGGCGCGGGGCCGTCCGGCGTCAGCGCGGCACGCGTGCGGCATGCGCTCGCCGCCTTCGGTCACAGCGCGGCGTCGCTCTGCTCGGCTGCTGCGCTGCGTATCCGTCGGGCACTGTGCGCGGCGTGTTGGGCGCTGCGCGTGCGTGTCCGTCGGTCGCCGTGCTCGGCCTCAGCGCGGGGTGTGTCATCGGTTGGTGGGCATCGGTCACCGAGCGCGTCGCATCCGGCTATGGCGCGGTGCACGATTCGGGTGTCAGCGCCGGATCGAGGGGTGTCAGGCCGGAACGAGGTCGGTGTGCCGTGCGGCGGCCGGCGGCGGTCCGCGGCGTCCGATCCCGGGGCTCACCAGCAGCCGTCGCGCGACGGCGCGGTCATCGGCCGGCCTCGGCCGCATCCGGCGCACCGGCGGCGCGAGGATCGCGCTCAACGCGAGCAGGAACCTGCGCACACCGGTGACTGCCCGCCGCAGGCCCGCCTCGGCGGCGCGAATCAGCAACGCGCCCACCGGAATCGCCACCAGGTGGGCGATCAGCATGGCCGCGGACGACGAATGATGGTGGTGCCCCGGCGACATCGACAGTGCGGCGTGCCCGATCGCCTGCCCGGCCGCCAGCATCGCGATGGTTCCGGCCAGCCCGTAGCGTGGCCGCGTCGACGCCACCACGACCCCAATCACGGTGCACGCCGCCAGGAGCAGGGCCAGCGCCGAACCGTCGGCCAGGGACGCGCCGCCGCCGAGTCCGTGGGCGAGGATCGCGACCGCTCCCGAGGACGCGCCGACGGCAGCGCCGCGCAGGCGCGCGGTGTGATCCGTCGGTGAGCGCACCCCGTCATGCTACGACGTCGCGTCGTTGAAGACGTTTCCAGGTGGTATGACCGGCGTCTCCACAACATCTCCACACGCGAGGCGAACGATCTCCACTCCGGTTGCCTAGTGTCGGCTGCATGGAAACCAGTGCGCGCCGGATCCTGGTGGTCGAGGACGAGCCGACCATCGCCGAATCGATCGCCGCCCGCTTGCGCGCCGAGGGGTACATCGTCGACATCGCCCACGACGGTCCCGCCGGTGTGGCGGCCGAGGCGGCGGGGGACCCGGACCTGGTGGTGCTGGATGTGATGCTGCCCGGTTTCGACGGTCTCGAGGTGTGCCGCCGCATCCAGGCCCGCCGCCCCGTGCCGGTGCTCATGCTGACCGCCCGCACCGACGAGACCGACATGCTCGTCGGGCTCGGCGTCGGCGCGGACGACTATCTGACCAAACCGTTCTCCATGCGGGTGCTCGCCGCCCGCGTCCACGCCCTGCTGCGCCGGGTGGAACGCACCGCCGCGCCGGTGGCCACCATCCTCGTCGGTGACCTGCGGATCGACACCGATCAGCGGCGGGTGTGGCGCGCGGACAGTGAAACCCAGCTCACGCCACTGGAATTCGAACTGCTCGTGCATCTGGCGCGGCGGCCGCGCACGGTGCTGGCGCGGGAACGACTACTGAGCGAGGTGTGGGGGTGGGCCGACGCGTCGGGCACTCGCGCCGTCGACAGCCACATCAAGGCGTTGCGCCGCAAGCTGGGCGCGGACCTGATCCGCACCGTGCACGGTGTCGGGTACAGCCTGGAGGCGCGATGATCGTCGATGCCGAGGCTCCGGTGACCGGGGTGCGGGCGTTCGCGAACGGGGTGGCGGCACGTCTGCCGCGGCCCCTGGACCGGGTGCCGTCGATCAAGGCGAAGCTGGCGATCCTCATGGTCGGCTCCGGTGCGGGCGCGTTCGGCTACTTCGCGATCCGCATCGGTGTGCTGCCGCCGCGCGCCACCGTCGTCGCCATGGTGTTCGCGCTGCTGATCTCCCAGGTGCTGGCCCACGGGATGACGATGCCGTTGCGGGAGATGACCGCCGCGGCCAAACACATGGCGCAGGGCGACTATTCGCGCCGTGTGCGCGCCACCTCCCGCGACGAGGTCGGGCAGCTGGCGGTGGCGTTCAATCAGATGGCCGCCGACCTGGCCGCCGCCGATCAGCAGCGGCGCGAGTTCATCGCCAATGTGTCCCACGAACTGCGCACCCCGATCACCGCCCTGGGCGCGGTGCTGGAGAACCTGGTCGACGGTGTCGCCCAACCGGATCCGGCGACCTTGCGCACCGCCCACGCCCAGACCCAGCGGCTGAGCCTGCTGGTGTCGGAACTGCTGGCCTTGTCGAGCATCGAGGAGGGTGCGGTGCGCCTGGACCGCGAACCGGTGGACCTCGAGCCGCTGCTGAGCGAGGTGGTCGCCGAGGCGGAGGTGATGGCCGCCGCCGTGGACCGTCCCGTCCGCTTCACCATCGCCGTCGCCGCGGGCCTGACCGTGCACGCCGACCCCGCCCGCCTGCACCAGGTGCTGCTCAACCTCCTCGACAACGCCACCCGCCACGGTCCCGCCCACGGCGAGGTCCGCGTCCACGCCCACACCGCCCACGGCCACACCGTCATCGAGGTCTCCGACGACGGCCCCGGCATCCCCGCCGCCGAACGCGCCCGCGTCTTCGAACGCTTCACCCGCGGCGGCCGCGCCACCGGCGGCGGCACCGGCCTGGGCCTGGCCATCGCCCGCTGGATCGTGGACCTGCACGGCGGCACCATCGCCGTCGCCGACCCGGGCTCGCGCATCCGCATCACCCTGCCCCCGCCCTGACCCGCGGTCTCTTCTCACCCAATTCCCGACCGTGTCCCGGCTGCGCACCGCGCTCCCCGGGCCGGTCCCGCTCACCCGATGGAGGAACCTATGCCCGACACACCCACACCACCTCCGGATCCGAAACCGGATGCGGCGAGCACCCCTGCTCCCGCCCTCGCGACACCGGCCGAACCATCCGTCACGCCTCCTGCCGAGTCGGCACCATCGACCGAAGGATCCGACGCGCACGCGCACACTGCCGCATCGGCGACCGGAGGGTCTGCGGCGGATGTTCTTGATCCGGCTGCTGAACTGGCCATGGCCACTGTGAGTTCCGCGCCTGTGCGGGAACCGGCGAGGGCCGCGTTCGTCCCCGGCGGTGCGCCGCCCCTCGTGCCGGCTGCGGCGGCACCGGCGTTCGCCCCGGCGATGGCGGGTGCCGCGCCGACGGGTGGCGGGGGACCCGCGCCGTGGCCCGCCGCGTGGCCGCCCTATCCCACCCCGGTGTCGCAATCCGGTGTGGCCGGGATCTATCGTGTTGCACCGCAACGGATTCCGTCGCGCTCGGCGCGGGTTCCGGTGCCGAACGGGTTGCTTGCCGCCACGGCCGCTGCGGGGTGTGCGGCCGCGGTACTGGTACCCCTGGACCGTCCCGGCATCGGATGGCTGCTCACCGGACTGGCCATCACCGGCACGGTGTACGCGGTCGATCGCGCGGCGCGGAACGCGGAGTGGGACGAGGACGACTCGGACCGGGGTGACGCCGACCGCGCGGCCGAGGAACCGGAGAAGGGCCTGAGCGGAGCGGGCGAACACGGTGACGCCCGGGACGACGTCGCCAGTGACAGCGCATCCCGCCCCGGCAGCCCGGCCCGCGATGGCGTCGGGGGCAGCGTTGACGGTCACGGTGTCGGCGCTGACGCCGCACGCGACGAGGACGCCGGTCGCTCCGGTGGCGCCGATCGCGACGATGCGGCCGCGGCACACCCAGTCGCCGCATCCGGCACCGATCAGGCAGCGGCCGAAACGCATTCGTCGGCCGGGACGGGTCCGGTCGGGGGTATCGCCGGCCTGCTGCCCGCTGGTCTCGCGGAGGTGCCCTGGAGTCGTGTCTGGTGGACCGGTGTGGCGTTGGCGCTGCTGTCGGTGGGTGCCTTCCGGGCCGCGCCGTGGCTTTTCGTGCTGTGCCTGGCGGGTGCGGCGGTGGCCGGGTCGCTGGCGGTGGTGCCGCGTTCGGCGTACGGCATGTGGTTCGACGTGCTCGCGGTGCCGTTCGCGGGGCTGAATTCGTGGCCGTGGCTGTATCGGGCCATGACTCGCACCCGGGAGCGGGCGGGGACGGGCACGCAGCGGGTGTGGTGGTCGATCGGTGCGGCGGCGGCGCTGCTGCTGATCATGGTGCCGTTGCTGGCGGGGGCCGACGCGGTGTTCGCGGGTCTGGTGGACGGGCTGATCCCGGCCGTCGACGTCCCGGCGGTGCTGCGATGGGTGGCGGTGTTCGTGGTCGCCGGGTCCGGTGTGGCCGGGGCGTTGTACCTGCTGGCCGGTCCGCCCCCGCCCGCGGCGGACGATGACTCGTTCTCCGGCGGGAGCCGGGGCGGGCACCGGTTCTCGCCGCTGGAGTGGGGAATCCCGGTGGGCGCGTTGACGATCGTGTTCGCGGCGTTCGTCGCCACCCAGGTGGCGGTGCTGTTCGGTGGCGACGGCTACGTGCAGCGCACCGCGAGCCTCACCTACGCCGAGTACGCGCGCAGCGGCTTCTGGCAGTTGTCGATCGTGAGCCTGCTGACTCTCGCGGTGATCGGGGTCGTGCTGCGTTTCGCCGCGCAGGACGGCGCCGCCGAGCGCCGCTGGCTGCGCATCGCGATCGCCGTGGTGATCGGTCTGGCGCTGGTGATCGTGGCGTCGGCGCTACACCGCATGTGGACCTATCAGCAGGCCTACGGCTTCACCCTGCTGCGACTGCTGGTGGAGGTGTTCGAAGGCTGGATCGCGCTGGTGTACCTGCTGCTGCTCGCCAGCCTGGTACGCCTGCGCCGGCACTGGGTGCCGCGCCTGGCCGTCGGCGCCGCCCTGACGACCCTGCTCGCCTTGTCGGTCCTGAACCCGGAAGGTTTCGTCGCCGACCGCAATATCGCGCGCTGGCAGTCGGGCAAGTCCCTCGACACCGACTACCTGTCGAACCTGTCCCCGGACGCGCTGCCCGCCACCGACCGGCTGCCCGACCCCCAGCGCACGGCCGTCGCGAACGCCATCCGCGAACGCCTGACGGACGATTCCTGGCAGGGCTGGAACTACTCGCGCGCGAGCGCGACCCGCTGATCAGCCGAAGCTGACCGGTGTCCAGCTCTGACCCGCGTCGCGGGTGGCGAGCATCATGGTGGGCACCGGTCCGCTTCCGGGGTGGCCCAGCACCACGAAACCCGTTGTCTCGGTGACGAACTCACCCGACAACGGCTGCCAGCCGCGATCGGGCGCGGTGTAGGCGGTGGTCCAGGTCTCGCCGCCGTCGATGGATGTCAGCAGCCGTTCGTCGACAGCGGCGACCAGATGGGTGGCATCGGCGGCCAGCAACACGGCCTTGGCCGGCCGTGACGGGGACAGCTGCCCGGTCTCGGTGAACGTGACGCCACCGTCGACCGAGGTCACCACACGGGTCGCGCCGCCGTCGCCGGACGCCGGGAGACCGCACAGCGCCACGAGCCGCTTCTCCGAGACCGCGTGCCAGTCGGCCGGCCCGTTGCCGCCGCACGGCAGCTGCCACGGCGTCCACGTGCCGTCGACCATGCGGGCGCCGCTCCTGCCGCGCCCGGTGACCACCATCCAGGCACGGCTTCCGGTCGCCGACACCTCGGGGACCGGGTAGGGGCCGCCGGCGCCGGGCACCGCGATCTCGACGGGCCCGGTCCACGCGTCGCGGGTGATCGGGCTGGTGAACAACGCGGTCCGCTCGTCGGCCCGCGCGGCCGCCACCCAGACGGTGTCCTCGGACACGGTGAGCGACCATGCCGGTTCGGCCGTCTTGATGTCGATATCGGTCTCGCGCCAGGTGGTTCCGCCGTCGTGGGTGGCGAACAGTGCGTCGCGGGTCCCGATCCAGCCGTTGCGGGCGTCGGCGAACTTCACCCATCCACCGTGGTGCCCGGCATCGCGCAGCGAGGCCGGGAGCGGCGTCTCCCGCCAGGTGCGCCCGCCATCGGTGGTGTGTCGCAACGACTGGCACAGCAGGGCCGGGCACGGATAGCTGCGGCCCAGCACCCAGCCCTCGTCCACGGAGACGAAGTTGATCGAATCGGGTTGGAAGCCCACCGGATCCGGGTCGGCGGCGAACGTGGCCGCGGGGGTCGCGGCCGGGGTGGGACGAGGAGTCGCCACCGCGTCCGGTGCGGCCGTGGCTCCGGTCGCCGAATCCGGCCCGCTGTCACCGTCGCCGATGGTGAGCCCCGCGATCACCCCCGCGGCGAGTACCGGCATTCCGACCCCGATGACTCCGGCCAGAACGACCGGATTCGCCCGCAACCGCACCGGCCGGGACTCCCTTCGACACGAACCCGGGCCCCGTTCCCGGGCGGTCGCCCGGCGGCCCTGCGGCACAACGGGATCGAGTATGCCCGGTGACGGCCGGTTACGCCCATCCCGTGGTCAGCGGCCTCCGCGCTGCGCGGCCAGCCGGACCGCGACATCGCCGATGAGGTCGTAGGGGATGGGGTCGCGCAGCGGGAACTTCAACGTGCCCTTGCCCTTCAGGTAGGGCGCGATCGCCTGCTGGAACCCGTCGTCGCCGGTGGGCACCGGATACACCGACACGAAGGTCGTCCAGCCCGCGAAATACATGACGGCCTTGCCGTTCACCTGGACCGCGGGGATCTGGTAGCTGATGGTCTCCGACGCGTCGGGCAGGGCGGCGTGGATGGTGGCGCGAATCTTCTCGAGGGCGGCGCGGGCCGGGGCGGGCTGGGCGGCCAGGTAGTCGTCGACGGTCTCGGGCTCTGTCATGTACGGCCACCCTTCCGTGGCTCGGGGAGAGAGCTTCGTCCGATTCGACGGTACCGGGCCGTCCGCCCGCGCCGGACCGATGCCACACCGCTCAGCCGTTCAGCCGCTCCAACAGCCGCAACGCCGCGTCCCGCATGCCGTCGACGGAGTCGGTGACGTAGAGCAGGTCGATGAAGAAATCGTCGAATCCGGTGTCGGCCGCGACCGTTTCGACGGTCCGCGCCACCTGCTCGAGGTCGGTGCCCGCGGCCACGTTCACCCGCAGCACCGTCCCGATGGCGGCGGGATCACGACCCGCCGCGACCGCCGCGTCGTCGATGAACCCCCGCAAGGCCAGCAGCTGCTTGCCCCACCCGGGCGGGCCCGGCACCGGCACCACCGGCAGCCACCCGTCCCCACGCCGCCCGATGCGCGCCAGCGCCGCCGGGTTGAACGCGCCCAGGTGAATCGGAGGCCGCCGCACCGGCTTCAACTCGCTGCGATGCTCGGGCACCGACACGAACCGGCCCTCGTACCCGGCCGGGTCGCTGGACCAGATGGCCTCGAGCGCGTCGAGGGTCTCGTCCAGCCGGGCCCCGCGCTGCGC
This sequence comes from Nocardia sp. NPDC056611, assembly GCF_042792755.1. Taxonomy (NCBI): domain Bacteria; kingdom Bacillati; phylum Actinomycetota; class Actinomycetes; order Mycobacteriales; family Nocardiaceae; genus Nocardia; species Nocardia sp. NPDC056611. Next base: position 1,597,957 of record NZ_JBHTVV010000002.1, on the reverse strand, counting down.
GAACGGCACGCCCGCGGCCGCGTACTCCTCCGGCGACCACCCGATCCCGAACCCCGGAATCAGCCGCCCCTGGCTCACCACGTCGATCGTGGTCAGCGACCGCGCCAGCAGCGCGGGCCGATACATCGGCGCGATCAGCACATTCGCGCCCAACCGCACCCGCTCGGTGACCGCCGCCGCGATCCCCAGCACCAGGAACGGATCCAGCACCGCGTTGAACTCATCGGGAATCCGGTCGGTCCCGCCGTACCCGACCGACGGGTTGGTGGCCGCGATGAGCCGGTCACCCACCCACAGACTGTCGGCTCCCGCCTCCTCCAACGCGGCCGCGTACTGCGCGATCCGCGCGCCCTCACGGGCCTGGGCACCGAACTGTGGAAGCGAGAAGCCAATTTTCACTCTTCCGGTGATACCAGACAGGATGGCAGCGTGGGTGAACACAAGGACCGCATGCTCGCCGGTGAGCTCTACCGCGACAACGACCCCGAACTCGTCGCCGAACGCCGCCGCTGCCAAGAACTGCTCGACACCTTCAACGCCACGCGCGCGGGCGAGGACACCCAACGGCGCGCCGTGCTCGAACAACTGCTCGGCGCCATCGGCGAGGGCTCCTGGATCATGCCGCGCTTCCAATGCGACTACGGCCACCTGATCCGGCTGGGCCGCAACAGCTTCCTCAACTACGACGCCATCATCCTCGACTGCGCCCCGGTCACCATCGGCGACGACGTCTCCATCGGCCCGCGCGCCCAACTGCTCACCGCCCTGCACCCGATGGGCGACCACGAACTGCGCCGCGCCCGCTGGGAGACCGCCGCACCCATCAGCATCGGCGACAACGTATGGCTCGGCGGCGGCGTCATCGTGTGCCCGGGGGTGAGCATCGGCGCGAACACCGTGGTCGGCGCGGGCAGCGTCGTCACCCGCGACCTGCCCGCCCAGGTGTTCGCCGCCGGCAACCCGGCCCGCGTCATCCGCGAACTGTGAGCCTTACCCGCGGGGTAATGGCTTGGCGTGGTTGATCGTTCGTAGGATCAGAGGATGGCGACACCCACCGCCGGCGACCTGCTGCGACACTGGCGCACCGCGCGCCGGCTCAGCCAGCTCGAACTCGCCGGCCGCGCGGACACCTCCACCCGGCACCTGAGCTTCATCGAAACCGGCCGCGCCACCCCCAGCCGCCACATGCTGCTGCACCTGTCCGACGAACTCGACATCCCGCTGCGCGAACGCAACCGGATGCTGCTCGCCGCCGGATACGCCCCCGTGTACGCCGAACCCGAACTCGACACCCCCGCCATGCGCCCCATCCGCGACGCCGTCCGCCAGATCCTCACCGGCCTCGAACCCCACCCCGCCCTCGCCATCGACGCCGCCTGGACCATGATCGACGCCAATGCCGGGATCGCCCTGTTCCTCGACGGACTCGACCCCGCCCTGCTGCGCCCGCCGGTCAACGCGCTGCGACTGACCCTGCACCCCGACGGCCTCGCGGGCAGCATCATCAACCTCGCCGAATGGCGCGGGCACCTGTTCGAACGGCTGCAACGCCAGATCGACGTCACCGGATCACCCGAGCTCACCGACCTGCTCGACGAAATGCGCACCTACCCCGGCGGCGAGGACGGTCCCGGCCTGCCCGAACCCGACCAGGCCGTGGTGCCGCTGCGGATGCGGCTCGACCGACACGAACTCGCCTTCCTCAGCGCCACCACGGTTTTCGGCACACCCATGAACGTGACCGTCGCCGAGCTGGCGATCGAAGCGTTCCTGCCCGCCGACGTCGCCACCGCGGCCCTGCTCCGGGAACGGCTCACTCCATCCGACTAGTCGGTCCGCGCGCGGGGTCCGATACCGCACAATGAGGATCCATGGACGTGCCCGCGCACCTCGCCCACCTCACCGGCACCCCCGTCGCGCACCTGCACCCCCTCGGCCACAGCCACGCCTGGGCCCTCCACCGCGCCGACATGACCGACGGACGAGAACTGTTCGTCAAAGCCGTCGACGACAATGACCCGGACATCGACGGAGTCCTGACCGCCGAAGCCGCCGGACTGCGCTGGCTCGCGACCGGCCACCCGGACCTCGTCCCATCCGTCGTCGCCGCCGACGAACGCATGCTCGTCCTGCCCTGGCGGCCACCACAACCCGCGGACCCGGCAGCCGCCGAACACCTCGGACACGACCTCGCCACCCTGCACGCCACCCACCCCGACACCTTCGGCGCACCCTGGCCCGGATACATCGCCACCCTGCCCCTGGACAACACTCCCGACACAGGGGAGTGGGGAACCTGGTACGCCGAACACCGCCTCGCCCCCTACCTCCCCGCCGCCGCACCCGAACTCGGCCGCGACGGCGTCCGACTGGTCGAACGCGTCATCGACCGCATCACCGACCTCGCCGGACCACCCGAACCACCCGCCCGCCTGCACGGAGACCTCTGGTCCGGCAACATCCTCTGGTCCGGCGGCCGCGCACTCCTCATCGACCCGGCCGCACACGGCGGACACCGGGAGACCGACCTGGCCATGCTGGCACTGTTCGGCGCGCCCTACCTCGACCGCATCCTCGGCGCCTACCAGAACGCCACGCCCCTGAGTTCGGGATGGCGGCAACGGGTCCCACTGCACCAGCTGCATCCCCTGCTGGTGCACGTCGTGCTCTTCGGCGGGTCCTACCGCGGGATGCTGCTCGCCGCCGCGGCCTCCGCCCTCGCGAATTAGCGTCTCCGCCCTCGCTGGGGCAGTGGCCTCCTCGCGTGTGGACGAGCGGACTCGCCTTCACAGGCCAGTGGTCCCGCCCTCACGGATCGCTCAGGCGCCAACCGCGGGAGCCAGGACCTGCTCGCACCACGCACGGAACGCCGTCGGGCTCGCGGCCGCCGCCACGCGCGGCACACCATCATCGAGACCCTCGTTCTTGGCCCGCATCATGTCGACGAACGCGGTCGCCATCACATCACTCACCCCACGCGCGATCTGCGCGGCGTGAGCCCGCTCCAGAGACAGACGCTCGTACCGCACCGGCCGGCCGAGCACCTCGGACACGATGCGCGCCATGTCGTTCGGCGACAGATCCTCCGGCCCCAGCAACGCCACCTCCCCGGCGCCCGACCAGGAACGGTCCAGCAGCAGACGCGCGGCCGCCGCGGCGATATCACGCGTCGCCACCGTCGCGGCCTTGCGATCGGCCGGAACCGTGCCCGTGAACACCCCGTCCTCGCGGATCGAGTTCGCCTGCCACACCAGGTTGTCCATGAACGACGGGTTGGCCAGCGCCCGATACGCCACACCCGAACCCGCGATGAGGTCGTCCATCGCCAGCGACGCCGTCACATGCCCGGCACGATCCGCGACCGCCGTACCGCGCCCGAGCGCGGACACACCCACCACATGCCCGACCCCGTGCGCGGTGAACGCCTTCGCCGCCGCCTGGGTGAACCCGGAGAACGCGGCATCCAGACTCGCCCCGCCAGGATCCGGCGGAACCAGCCAGAAGACCGCGTCCGCACCGGCGAACGCCCGATCCACCACATCCGGATCGCCGTGCGACCCGGCGACGACATCGACCCGGGACCGGACCGACTCCGGCAACTTCGCCGGATCACGCACGACGACACGCAATTCATCGGTGCGAGTAGAGGTTTCGAGGAGCATCTGCAACAACTGGCCACCGATATGCCCGGTGGGAGCGGTAAGAACGATCATGCTTCGAGTCTGGTGACGAGCCGTCGCGACGTCCAAGACCCTTTCCAACAATTGATACCGTGAGGGTATGGATCTGGACCTGCGCAAGCTCCGCTACTTCGCCGCCGTAGCCGAGCACCGCAACTTCGGCCGTGCCGCGCAACAGCTCTACATCGCCCAACCCGTCCTCAGCCGCCAGATCAAAGCCTTCGAACGCGAACTCGACTGCACCCTGCTCCTCCGCACCACCCGCACCGTCGAACTCACCGCCGCCGGACACCAGCTCTACGAGGAAGCACAAGGCATCCTCGCCGCCGTCGACGCCGCCCTCCGCCGCGTCCACAACGCCGACCGCGGCGTCCGCCGCCTGGTCGTCGCCTTCTCCGTGGGACTCCACGTCTCCGAGATCCTCCGCGAATTCTCCACCCGCCACCCCGACGTCGAAACCGACGTCGTCCCCGCCCGCTGGTGGGAACGCGACGCACCCCTGCGCGACGGCCGCGCCCAGATCGCCTACCTCCGGCGGCCTTTCGACGAAACCGGCCTCCGCGTCATCCCCATCGGCCACGACCCCGGCGTGGCCTGCCTCCCCGCCACCCACCCCCTCGCCGCCCGCCCCGAACTCACCCTCGCCGACCTCGACAGCGAACGCATGCTCGACGTCGCGGCCCGCCGAACCCCCTCCCTCGAAGAGAAATTCGAACTCATAGCCTCCGGCCACGGCCTCCTCATCGTGCCCCGCAGCGTCGCCCGCGCCTACGTCCGCCCCGACCTCGTCCACCGCCCCGTCACCGACGCACCCGGCTCCGAAACCTGCCTGGCTGCCGCCGCCGACCCCGGCACACTCGTCCGCGAATTCCTCGACCTCGCCATCCCCGCCCTGCGAAATGGTGTGCGTTAGCGTTGCCGAGATGCGGCTGCTGCGAATTCACCACATTGCGATCATCGCGTCGGATTACGAGAAGTCGAAGTCCTTCTACACCGAAATCCTCGGCCTGCGGGTCCTCGCCGAGAACTATCGGGCCGAAAGGCGCTCGTACAAGCTGGATCTCGCCCTGCCCGACGGCGGGCAGCTGGAGCTGTTCTCGTTTCCGGAGCCGCCGCCACGCCCCTCGCGGCCCGAGGCGGCCGGCCTGCGGCACCTGGCGTTCGTGGTGCCGAATGTGGGGGAGGCCCTGGCCGAGCTGCGGGGGAGGGGAGTGGTCGTGGAGGAGGAGCGGGTCGACGAGTACACGGGGAAGCGGTTCGCGTTCTTCGCCGATCCCGACGGACTGCCGCTCGAACTGTACGAAGCCTGAGGTTGGGTCCCGGGCTCGCCGGGGCCATCTGAATCGACCATTAGGAAATGGAACTATGCGCATCTAAACATGTGACTCCGTCTCGAACAATCTCCGGCACTCACGACCGCACACACCTTCCTGACCACACCCATCACCAATGAACCTCGAAGAGGGGAGCGGGTATTCGGTGCCGCTCGGTCGCTGGATTGGGCGCTCCCATACGATGGGCAACATGACCAAAGTGCTCCTGAAGACCTCCGCCGGGGACATCACCCTGGAACTGGACGACGCCAAGGCACCGAAGACCGTTGCCAACTTCGTCGACTACGTGAAGTCGGGCCACTACGCGGACACCGTGTTCCACCGCGTGATCCCGAACTTCATGATTCAGGGTGGCGGCCTGACTGCGAACATGCAGCAGAAGCCGGCCCCGCAGACGGTCGAGAACGAGGCCGCGAACGGTCTCAAGAACGACAAGTACACCGTCGCCATGGCGCGCACCTCGGCCCCGCATTCGGCCAGCGCGCAGTTCTTCATCAACACCAGCAACAACGGTTTCCTGAACTACCCGGGCCAGGACGGCTTCGGGTACGCGGTGTTCGGCAAGGTCGTCGACGGCGAGGCCGTCGTGGACGCCATCGAGGGTGTGCAGACCGGTAACAAGTCCGGCCATCAGGATGTGCCGGTCGAGGCCATCACCATCCTGTCCGCCGAGCTGGTCTGACCTACTCGCGACAATTCAACGAACGGCCCGGAACCTGGTGGTTCCGGGCCGTTGTCTTTGCCGCGTACAGGGTTTGGCTCAGGCGTCCAGGACGCGGGGTTTGCGTTCCACCACCGGGGGCTGCACCGACCAGGGGAAGTTGATCCATTTGTCGGTGCGTTTCCACACGTATTCGCAGTCCACTTCGGAATGCGGCTTCTGGTAGATGACCGCGCAGCGGACCTCGGCGACGTGGTCGGAGCAGAAGTCGCGCACCAGTTTCAGCGTCTTGCCGGTGTCGGCGACGTCGTCGGCGACCAGCACGGTGGCGCCGGTCAGGTCGACGGCGCTGGGCACGGGCGGCAGCATGACCGGCAGGTCCAGGCGCTGGTCGACTCCGGTGTAGAACTCGACGTTCATGACGTGGAGGTTCTTGACGTCGAGGGCGTAGCCGAGGGAGCCCGCGACGAAGAGCCCGCCGCGGGCGATGGAGAGGATGAGGTCGGGTTCGAAGCCGTCGTCGGCGATGAGCTGGGCCAGTTCCCGGCCGGCGTTTCCGAACAGTTCCCAGCTCAGTTCTTCGCGATCGCTCATGCCCGACTCCGTTCTGGCCGCTGCGGTGGTCTTCGTGATCATACGAGCCGGGGTCAGGGCTGGTGGGTGATCGTGTACCAGAGCAGGGCGAGGGTGGCGAGGGCGAACAGCGGTACCAGCACCATGGTTTCGACCTTGTTGCCGGTGCGGTCGATGATCGGGACGCGGGTGCGGAGTTTGAGCGGCCACAGCAGCCGGCAGCCGCGGTCGGTGAGGCAGTCGCCGATGAGGTGGGCGAGGGCGCCGAGGCCGACGGAGAACGGCAGCCAGAGCGGTTTGTCGCTGATCCAGTGGTCGATGGCGAAGGTGCCGCAGACTGCGAGGATGACGACGGTGCCCCAGGATTTGAGGCCGTCGCCGCTGGGGGCCAGGCCCAGTGCCTTGACCGCGAGGGCGAGCAGGAAGAACACGAGGGCGAGGGTGAAGTTGCGGCCGAGCAGGTGTTCCCCGGCCCAGGTGCCGTAGGTGACGGCGGCGACGAAGGCGAAGGAGTGGGTGCCGTGGCGGTGCCCGCCGGAGATCCACGAGATGAACTTGCACGCGTAGTGCGAGACCGGCCCGAGCACATGGGAAATGGTTCCCGAGGGGTGGTCGGCGTCGGGGAGCAGCGCCGCGCCCGCGGTGAGGAAGGTGCCCATCACCAGATCGACGGAGCCGATGGCCCCGGATTGCACTGCGGGATAGGTCAAGACGGTGAGCGGCAGCGCCGCGGCAGCCGCCGACCAGGCGAGCGCGCCGCTGGTCGCATGTGAATGTCCTAGCACCACTTGAAGGTTAACGTACGGATTCGAATCCCTTTTCAGGGCAGCCGGTTTGGTTTTCGGGGTGTGTTCCGGATCGCTTTCGGGTGACCCGGGTGCATGGGGTGGCGGGCCTCCAATAGTCTCGGATCGATTGCGCTTTCCGTTCAGAGAGGATCGGACATGTCGGTAGCGTCCGCGGTGAAGGATCAGATTCAGCAGATCGGCGGGGGATTCATGTTCTCCCGAGAGGCCCGATCCTTCGCCGAGAGCACCGGTGTCCCCGGCTTCCTGCCGGGCTATACGCGTGGCCGTGGCGGCGTGCTGGGTGACGTGGACGCGGATGTGGTGACCGCGGCGTTCGGGTTCTTCCGTCCCGATGCCATCCGGCAGGCGTGGGAGTCGACCGCGGGGATGTCGGCGGAGGCGGGCGCGGCCGGCTATTTGACGGCGTGCCAGGACTTCGGCCGCCGCAAACTGGCGGACTTCGACGATTCGGGCCGGTTGGCGGAGCTCCTGCTACCGGTGGTGGCCGCGGCGAATCCGGTCGGTGTGCCGTTGTTCGCGGGCTGGCGGGCGCTGCCGCTGGCGGAGGACGCGCCGGGCCTGGTGTTGCAGCTGATCCACATTCTGCGGGAGCTGCGCGGCGGCCTGCATCTGATCGGTGTGCTGGGTAGTGGTCTGACGCCGTTGCAGGCGGTGCTGATCGCGGGGTCGCCGTTGAAGCCGGGGCCGGATCAGGCGCGCAATTTCGGCTGGCCGGAGCCGTTCGACGAGATCACCGCGGAGTTGAAGGGCCGCTGGATGCAGGCCGAGCAGATCACCGAGGATCTGATCGCGCCCGCGTTCGCGGTGCTGGACGACAAGCAGGGGGACGAGCTGGCGGCGTTGCTCACCTCGTGTCACGCGACGGTGTTCGGCGGTCGCTGAGCGTGGTCCGGGTGGGCTGGTCGCGGCCCACCCGGTGGTCCTCAGCGATGCAGGAATTCGAGGGTGACGCGTTCGAAGGCTTCCTTGGCCTCGTACATCACCCAGTGCCCGCATTTGGGGAAGATGTGCAGTTCGGCGTTGGGGATCTGCCGTAGCGGGATGAGGGCCATGTCGGTGGGGCATTGGCGGTCGTCGCCGCCCCAGGTCATGAGCACCGGGCTCTTGATCTTGTGCAGCATGGACCAGTAGGGCGGGGTGGGGGAGTTCTCCAGGAACTGCTGTTGCAGCGCAAGCGCTTCCGACCCGTACATGGCTTTGAGGCTGGCCTGCGCGGCGGGATCGGTGGCGGCGGCCCAGCGTTCCTCGACGAGATCGTCGGTGATCATCTTGGGGTCGTAGATCATGCAGCGCAGCCACCGCATGAGGCCTTCGCGCGAGGGTGCGTCGGCGAATTCGGACAGCAGCCGGGTGCCTTCGCTGGGGGTCATGGCGAGCAGGCTCTGCCCGACCCCGCCGATGGCGATGATCTTCTCGACCCGCTGCGGGTGTGCCATGGCGACATTGAAGGCGACGACGCCGCCCATGGAGTTGCCGATCATGGCCGCGGAGTCGAGTCCGAGAGCGTCCATGAACCGGATGACGGAGTCGACGGCGGTGAGCACGGGGTGTCCGGGGACCGGGTCGCTGACGCCGAATCCGGGGAATTCCAGGACGTAGCAATGGAAGTGGTCGGCATAGAAGCCCAGGTTGTTGCGGAAGTTCCGCCACCCGTTGACGCCGATCCCGGATCCGTGGAGCAGCAGTAGGGGAGGGCCGTCCCCGGCTTCGTGGTAGCGCAGAACGCCTTTGTCCGTGGCGATTTCGCGTCGAGTGTTCTCGTATGTGACATCCACTCAACCACAATAGAACAGGTTTCACTTTTATGTCACCGATATGTCGGCAAAATACCTATAGTCGCATGCGGACATGCGTATGCATCACTGTCCACTCGAAGAATCGTGGCCGACAACCCCGGCCACGACAGAGCAGGGCGCTGGCATGATCAAGGTGCTACGGCGAAAGGGGAGGGCATGCCCACGGGAACGATCGGCCGAATCCAGCGGCTGCGCAGTCTGATCGAGCATCCGCGCACCGGGGCGGCCGAACGCGCGGCCGCACAACGCATGCTCGATCGGATACTGACCAAAACCAGTCGGTCGGCCGCGCGCCCGGGGGAGCGCAGTTACGGTGCACGCCACGCGCGTCCGGGTCGGCACGCGAGCCTGTCGCGCATCGCGGAGATGATCGCCGAGGACATCGCCGTGCTGAGCGCGGTACATGATGCTCCGGACCTGCTCACCTACTCGGTGGAAGCCCCCGCCGAGGCGGGCATTCTGATCACGGTCGGCGCCATTCCCCGCGAGTGGGCCACCGACGCCGACGGTGTCGACTCCCCGGCCTTGCGGGCGCTGGTCGATGAACTCACCGACCTGATGAACGCCTACAACCACGAGGGCACCGATGTCGCGCGCCGTTTCATCGGCCGCGTCCGCACCCGGATCGTCGACTGACCGATCCCCGAGACGCGCGATGCCCCCGAACCGAACGGGTTCGGGGGCATCGTCTCAACCGGTCACACCGGCCGGATCAACCTCAGACGAGGTCGAAGCGGTCCAGTTCCATGACCTTCGTCCAGGCCTCGACGAAGTCCTTGACGAACTTCTCCTTGGAGTCGTCCTCGGCGTACACCTCGGCCAGGGCCCGCAGCTGCGAGTTGGAGCCGAAGACGAGGTCGACGCGGGAGGCGGTCCACACGGTCTTGCCGGTGGCGCGGTCGGTGCCGACGTAGCTGCTGTCCTCGGAGTCGGCCGGAGCCCACTTGGTGGACATGTCGAGCAGGTTCACGAAGAAGTCGGTGCTCAGCACACCGGGCTTGTCGGTGAACACACCCAGCTGCGAACCCTGGTAGTTGGCGCCGAGCACGCGCAGGCCGCCGACGAGGACGGTCATCTCGGGCGCGGACAGGGTCAGCAGGTTGGCCTTGTCGAGCAGCAGGTACTCCGCGGGGACGCGGGTGCCCTTGCCGACGTAGTTGCGGAAGCCGTCGGCGGCGGTCTCGAGCATCGCGAACGACTCCACGTCGGTCTGCTCCTGGGTGGCGTCGGCGCGGCCCGCGTGGAACGGCACCTCGACGGCGAAACCGGCTGCCTCGGCGGCCTTCTCGACGCCGGCGTTACCGGCCAGCACGACCAGGTCGGCGAAGGAGACCGGCTTGCCGAAGTCGGCCTGGACGCCTTCGAGGACCCGGATCACCTGGGCGAGCTCGTCGGGCTGGTTGACCTCCCAGCCGGCCTGCGGCTGCAGGCGGATGCGGCCGCCGTTGACGCCACCGCGCATGTCCGAGCCGCGGTAGGACGAGGCCGCGGCCCACGCGGTGGAGACCAGCTGCGCCACGGTCAGGCCCGAGTCGAGGATCTTGGCCTTGAGGGCCTTGGCGTCGGCGTCGGAGATGAGCTCGTGGTCGACGGCCGGGATCGGGTCCTGCCACAGCAGGGTCTCCTCGGGCACCTCGGGGCCGAGGTAGCGGACCTTGGGGCCCATGTCGCGGTGGGTGAGCTTGTACCAGGCCTTGGCGAAGGCTTCGGCCAGCTCTTCGGGGTGGTCGAGCCAGCGGCGGGTGATCCGCTCGTAGATCGGGTCCAGCCGCATGGACAGGTCGGTGGTCAGCATGGTGGGCAGCCACCGCTTGGTGTTGTCGAACGCGTCGGGGATGATCGCCTGCCCGTCCTTGGCGACCCACTGGTGGGCGCCGGCGGGGGACTTGGTGAGTTCCCACTCGTTGCCGTAGAGGGTCTCGAGGAAGGTGTTGTCCCACGTGGTCGGGGTGGGGGTCCAGGTGACCTCGAGGCCGGAGGTGATGGCGTAGCGGCCGACGCCGGTGCCGAAGTCGGAGCGCCAGCCCAGGCCCTGCTCTTCGAGCGGGGCGGCTTCGGGCTCGGGGCCGACGTGATCGGCCGGGCCCGCGCCGTGGGTCTTGCCGAAGGTGTGGCCGCCGACGATCAGGGCGGCGGTCTCCTCGTCGTTCATCGCCATGCGCGCGAAGGTCTCGCGGATGTCGATGGCGGCGAGGACCGGGTCGGGGTTGGCGTTGGGGCCTTCGGGGTTGACGTAGATCAGACCCATCTGGACCGCGGCCAGCGGGTTGTCCAGGTCGCGCTTGCCGCTGTAGCGGGCGTCGCCGAGCCATTCGGTCTCGGGACCCCAGTACACGTCCTCCTCGGGCTCCCACTGGTCGACGCGGCCGCCGCCGAAGCCGAAGGTGTCGAAGCCCATGTCCTCGAGGGCGACGTTGCCGGCGTAGACGATGAGGTCGGCCCACGACAGCTTCTTGCCGTACTTCTTCTTGACCGGCCACAGCAGGCGGCGGGCCTTGTCGAGGGAGGCGTTGTCGGGCCAGGAGTTCAGGGGCGCGAAGCGCTGCATGCCGGCTCCGGCGCCGCCGCGGCCGTCCTGGACGCGGTAGGTGCCGGCGGCGTGCCAGGACATGCGGATGAAGAAGGGGCCGTAGTGACCGAAGTCGGCGGGCCACCAGTCCTGGGAGGTGCGCATGACCTCGACGATGTCGGCCTTGACGGCGGCCAGGTCGAGGGTCTTGAACTCGGCGGCGTAGTCGAAGCCCTCGTCCATGGGGTTGGCGACGGCCGGGTTCTTCTGCAGGATCTTCAGGTTGAGCTGGTTGGGCCACCACTGACGGTTGGCGTTACCGCCCTCGGCCGGGTCGGAATTCCGGTCGTGCAAGACGGGGCAGCCACCGGCGGCGGGTTCGGTATTGGCTTCACCGATGGGCGGGTGTTCAGGCACGGTGTGTCGTCCTTCCATGGATGTGATCTTGTTGTCGACCACGAGTGTGGCCGCTACTTGTTTTGTGTGGCAGCGGTTTTGGAGCATTCGGGGCACAAACCCCAATAGATGACCTCGGCTTCGTCGAGCGCGAAGCCGTTGGTGTCGGAGGCGGTGAGGCAGGGGGCCTCGCCGACGGCGCAGTCCACGTCCGCGATGACGCCGCAGGTGCGGCACACGACGTGGTGGTGGTTGTCACCGACGCGGGTTTCGTAGAGCGCGACCGATCCCATGGGTTGGATTCGGCGGATCAGCCCCGCGGTGGTCAGGGCTTTGAGTACGTCGTACACGGCCTGGTGGGACACGCCGCCCAGGGTTTCGCGAACGAAGCCGAGGATCGTATCGGTGTCGGAGTGGGGGTGGTCGTGCACAGCGGTCAGTACCGCGAGCCGCGGTGCGGTCACGCGCAGAGCGGCCCCGCGCAACATGCGCTCGAAATCGGTAGGCGTGGGCACACCACGAAGTCTGCCCCTTTTTCTGGAATCAATCAAGTATTGGTTCGGTGTGTGGGGAGAATTCCCGGGGAGAGGCCGACCAGGCGACCTGCTCCAGACAGTAGGCGATATTGCCGCCCGGGAGTGCGAACGACATCCACGCGTCGCTCGGACCCAGGCGGTCCATCAGGCCCGCCGATCGGTGATCCGGGCGCTGACCTCGCGGCGGGGGAGAAGCGCCTCGTTCGGCCCCATCTTTTGGGGGCACAAAGAATTCCGGTAGCTGTTAACGCTTTCGCCAAGCGCACCCGGATCAGGGGTTTTCGCGGCAGTCTACGACGAACTACCTTGACCCACAGTCGATTCCACGGATTTCCTGCCTGGAGGGCCGTAACAGCCGCTCCGACCCCTCTGATGTGCACCATGCATGTCTTTGGTCGGGTTTCGCATCTGGAGGTTTCTCATGGGAATCAAGTCACTGGTTGTCGCCGCACTCGCCGCGGGGGTCGTTCTCGGCACCACCGCCTGCGACCCGTCCGACACACCCAAGCCACTGCCCACCACGGCCCCCGCCGGCCAGACGACCCAGCCCACCGCCCAACCCACTCGACCGGGCGAGCCCACTCAACCGGGTCAGCCCAACCAGCCCGGCGGCAGCACCCCCGGAACCACCGACGCCCCGGTCCCGACGATCGGCGCCCCGGCAGGGGACCCCACCACCACCAAGGCCCCCGCCGGCACCGCGAAATGCACAACGTCCCAACTGATCCTGGACAAGGGTCACGGCGGCCAGATCGGCGGAACCTGGTTCCTGAAGTTCATCAACAAGAGCTCCACCGCCTGCACCCTCGAAGGCTTCCCGGGCGTCTCCCAAACCAACGGACCCCAGGGCGACCCGGTCGGCGAACCCGCCGAACGAGACAAGGGCCCCCAAGCCCCGCAGGTCAGCCAGGTAACCCTGTCCGCCAACGGCGGCGCCGCCCAATTCGAATTCATCAGCTACCCCAAGCAGGTGAACGACTGCGCTGCCCTGCGCACCAGCACCCTGCGCGTCTACCCGCCCGACAACACCGAATCCCTGTCCCTGCCCTGGGACAACCTGATCTGCCCGAGCCCCCAGCGCATGCTCGTCGTCCGTGCGATCACGCCGATGTAGGGGAGAGGCATCTCTTCCAGCTCGAGGCCGCCCTCGCGGGGGCGGCCGCCGACCTTCCAGGGTCAGGTCGACAGCAGCGAGAGTGCGACGGTGACCAAGAGCAGGAAGCCGCGGCTTGCCGGGGTTCATCGGCAGACCCGGCATACCCAGAATCGGAGGCGGCAGTTCAACGATCCGTGCGCGGGCGGACATAGGGATACCGGGCCCCACCAGCCGAGCCACACGCTCTCGATCGTCATCCGGCGACCGCAGTCACGGCAGAATGTGCCCGGCATCCGCACGAACTCCATCCAAACGAGGAATCCGCGATGGCTGTGGATAGGGGCTTGGGTCACTGCCGACGGGTGTGAGCCATCAACTTGACATAATGTTGATTATCGGCGCTGTTACGGCGGTGGTGTTGATCTTGAAAGATATTGTGTGCGTTGCGTGTTCGTGTGTATGTGGCGCTGCCGGCTCGACTTGGCGGCGCCTTGTGTGCATGTACTTCCCTGCGCGAAAACGCTGGCGCGCGCAGGCGTACATCGGCTCGGATGAATATTTCTGGCCCACATGCCATTTGGTGGAAAATTTCCTGTTCGGCATGGATTGGCTGGATGTGGCCCCGGGTTTGGCTTCGGCGACCTCCTTTGGGTCGCTCCCCTAGGCTCGCGGGATCCCATCAATACGTCACTGTGACGTATTGGGGTGGGCTGGCTCAAATAGCCTGGTCTATCGCGGCTGCACTAGGGTGCTGACCGCGAACGGCGTTCAGCCACTGCGCCCCGAATCCAGGTGATGGTGATGACTCACCAGCCCAACCCTGCTCTGCTGACCACCTCGATCACGACCACCCTCGACGACATCCACGTCTGCACCATCAGGCGCGCTGCGTGAGGTCACCCGGCATCTGGGCATCGACCTACGGTGTTTCTCGCACACGTCACGATCGGACCCGCGGTATCTACTGCCCCTACCGTGACCGCAACGCGGATTGGTCCGTCGGCAGGCAATTGCCCACCGACGGCCCAGCCGCACCCGCCGTCAGACAAAGGTGAAGGGCAGTCCGTTGCTGGTGCCGTCCAGTTCCACCTTGACGGTGACGTTCACCGTGCCTGTCCCCGTCGGGGAGATGGCCGTGATCTGGGTGTCGGAGTCGATGGTGAATGTGGTTGCCGTGGTACCGAACCGCACGGTCAAGGGGCCGACATTAGCGAACCCGGAGCCGGTGATCACCACAGAGCTGAAAGTCGTCGCAGGGCCGGAAGTGGGTGTCAGGGAAGTGAGAACAGGTGCCATGGTCGGACTCCAAGCCGAAAATGAATGAAAAGGGTTGCCTTGCAACGGATGCCGATCTTGCTGCGGCAACCGTTGCATATTCAGTAAGCCTCCGGCGCTGGCACTTCGGCAACGGGATCCACAGTTCGTTACCCTTCCGGTTTTATCCGGTTTCGACCTGGTGATTTGCGGCAACAGGGTCAGGACAACTCACCCCCACACCCAGCCGGTGCGCGAGGTCGCAGCATGAACTGAGTGCTACGCCTCGGCTGCTCGGCGAGACGGCAGCAACTCGTCGTACTTGCTGACGTTGGGCATCAGTCGGTCCTCTCCGGCGATGAGTTGCCTTGGGCTGCCCTGGGTCAGCTCGGGTACGTACTTGTAGATCGTGGACCGGGAGACGCCGAGCAGCCGGGCGATCGAGGACACCGATTCGTCGGGGCGGGTCAGCAGGGCGCGGGCCTGGCGGATCTGTTCGTCGGTCATGGCCGGCGGATCGATCATCGCGAGCTCCTCGGTCAACTCCGATATGCCCTCCCCCACTCTGGCTCCCTACGCGGCAACGAAGGCCGCGATCGCGAATCTCTGCGCCAGCCTCGCGCAGCTGTTGGGCCCCAGGGGTATTCGTGTGAACAGCGTTGCACCGGGACCGATTTGGACTCCGTTGATCCCGTCGACCATGCCGCCGGAGAAGGTCGCTTCCTTCGGTGACGACAAGCCACTGGGCCGCGCCGGGCAGCCCGCCGAGCTAGCGTCGGCCTACGTTCTTCTCGCCAGCTACATCTCGAGAGCCCGCTTGGCCGTCACCGGCGGCCGCCCCATCCTGTGAGGCCACCGCCTGATACGGGCGGGACTGGTGTTTGGTCATCTGGTGCCCGGGTAGGCCGTGAGCGGGCCGCGTTGGCCGCGGCCGTTGATCGGTATTCGAACTGGGAGGTGAGCCATATATCGACCCAGCAGGATGATGTCATCGCATTGCTGCAGCAACAGCACACGCAGATCAAGGACTTGTTGCACCAGGTAGAAACGGCCTCGTTCGCGGCCAAGTTCCACGACTTCGCCGAATCGGTGATCGAACACGCCGAGATGGAGGAAAAAGAGAGGAAAAAGAGGAGTTCGCTCCATTACACGCAAGCCTGTCCGGGCAAGAGCGCGCCCGCGGTTCGTGTCGCCGAAGCCGTCGCGCCGACGCGTCCGCATCCGCACGCCGGCGAATCCGCGACCGCAAACGTGGTATTCGGGCCGCCGCTGGCGTTGTTCGACCGCGTACGTGATGCAGTGCGCGATTGGCGCACCCAATCCGAGAAGCCCCCAGTGGATCGGGAGGAACGATGACCCACCGCGATGGCACCGTAGGTGAGAACAAGAAGTCTCACACCCCTCGTGAGGATCGTGACCCGGACTTCGCCGAGGAACACCAGTCGATAACCACCGACCCTGATGCAGGCACTGAATCCGAATCGCCTGACGGATACGGCGGAATGGACCCCGATCCCGGATTCGCGGTCTGAGCGGCTCATGATCGGTTGTGTGAGTAGTAATCGCGCTGGAGCCAGGAAGCCGGATGCGACGCCTCCTGTTGCCGATGACGTCCGCCCGTGCCGTGAACGCTGAGACAACGCCCGCTATTGAGATGCTCCCGACCGGCGTTCGGATGACTCGGCGCGAGTGTGCCGCCCGGAGAAAGTCCCGCGCGTTGCGGGCTCCAGGCCGAGAACCATGTGCCAATGTTGCTCGATCCGGATCGAGGCATGTTAAGCTCGTGCTCGCCAGATCGTTGAACCTTGTTCTGACCGATTTCCCTGGGTGGTAGTGGATTTCGCGACTTGATCGGCATTCCCTCCTGTGGTCGGTGACCGCATAGCAGCATGCCGTTCGGAAACGCGGCTCGAAAGCTGTACGCCGGGTATGTTGTGAGCCCGCATTCTTTGCCAGATGTCGGAAATATTCGACTCTTCAGGCTTTGAGATACCAAGAAACGTTGACGTACGGGTGCGGGGGCGTTGTCGCACTGCGGCGCGGAGTCCGAGTTGGATTCCAAAGGCCGACCGGTGAAGGGGTCCAGATGAATCTGAGGTCAACCGAACCTGCAGACCGCCAGGCGGATTTGATTCCGCTATCGAGGGCGCAATACGGGATGTGGCTGGCGGATAACCTGCCCGGCGGGCAGGCGATGAACATCGCACAGTACGTCGAGATCGAGGGCCCGATCGACGTCGAAGCCTTCATCGAGGCGGTGAACGTTGCCGGCCACGAATCCGAATCTCTGGTCGTCCGGGTGGTCGAGTTCGACGGCGTTCCCTATCAATTCGTCGATCGCAATATGACTTACGACGAGTCTGTGCTGGACGTCAGCGGGGAGAGTGACCCGTTCGCGGCGGCAATGCAATGGATGCGGCACGATTTCGAAGCCAGAGCCGAGGATATGAGCCGTGACCGGCTCGCCGAGACACGGTTGATCCGAATCGCCGAAGATCGGTATCTGTGGTACGCGCGTGCCCATCATCTCGTCATCGATGGCTACGGTGCATTCAACGTGTTGACCCGGCTGGCCGAGCACTACAACGCATTGCTCGAGGGTCGGCCGCCGGCGCCTCGGGAAGCGGACACGTTGCGCGACATCATCGAGGCGGAGCAAGCGTATCGGGCGAGCTCTCGGTTCGAGAACGACAGGCAATACTGGCTCGGCAGGATTGCCGACCTTCCGACGCCGACGAGTCTGTCCGGTCGTGCTGCCCGCCCGAGCAAGGTCGATCGTGTTTCCGGCGTCGAGCTTCCGCCGCAGTTGTCCGACCTGCTCGACCGTTTCTCCGGCAACCTGCAAGCATCGCCTGCGCAGGTCGTCGTGGCGGCATTCGCCGCATTCCTCGCACGGATGACCGGTGGCAACGATGTGGTGTTGTCGATGCCGGTGAGCGGGCGCGTGACGAAGGGCTTGCGCAATGCTGCCGCGATGTTGGCGAACATGGTGCCGATCCGATTCACGATGGATAGAACGACCACCGTGGAGGAACTGGTCCGTGCATCGGTGTCCGAACTCGTCTCCGCGATGCGGCATCAGCTCTACCGGTTCGAGGACCTGCGCCGCGATTCGAATGCACTGGATGCGTCTGCGAACTCGTTCGGTCCGATCGTCAATATCCTCTTCTTCGACTCCGAAATTCGTCTCGGGTCTGCTGTCGGCCGCTATCGCGCGCTGACCTCGGGCACATTGGACGATCTCCAGCTGAATCTCTACCGTTCCGGGGTCGACGCGCCACTGTTGATCGAACTGCACGGCAACGCGAATCTCTATGGCCAGGATGAACTCTATGCGCACGCCCACCGATTCATCGCCTTCCTGCAACGACTGATCGAAGCGCCCGTCGACACAGCCCTGATCGCTGTTCCGCTCGTTGACCGTGCTGAAGAGGCGCAGATCGCCGGGGAGCTGGCCGGCCGCGACGGGGCAACGAGTACGGCAACGCTCGTGGATTTGCTGACGCGACAGGCCGATGCGACTCCATCGGCAGTTGCCGTCACATCGGAGGGGGGCCCCCTCCCCTATCGGGAGCTGGACGAGCGTTCCAATCGGTTCGCACGCACCCTAATCGCGCTCGGAGCGGGCCCGGACTCGCTGGTGGCGATCGCGATGCCACGGGATGCCGATCTCATCATCGTCACGCTGGCCGTGCTGAAGTCAGGCGCCGGATACCTGCCGCTGGATATCGCGCATCCGGCCGATCGGCTGGAATACGTGCTGAACGACGCCGATCCGATCGCCGTAGTCACGACCGGCGACATGCGCGAGCTTGTGCCCGGAGACCCGGGCCGCGTGGTGCTGTTCGACGAGGTCGCCGGCGACGAGGCTGCGACACCTGTCACCGACGCCGACCGGACCAGCCCGCTGCGCCCCGACAACATCGCCTACGTCATCTACACCTCGGGGTCGACCGGTCGGCCCAAGGGCGTGGCCATTGCCCATCGCGCCGTGGCGACGTACCTGGTGAACGCGTGCGCCGAGATCGGCGTGCAGCCCGGCGACGTGTGGATGTTGTTCCACTCCTTCGCGTTCGACTACTCGGTGTGGGAGATCTTCGGCGCGTTGGCCAGTGGTGGCTGCCTGGTAGTCGTGGACACCCCCACCACCCGGTCACCAGACGATGTCGTGCGCTTGGCGGCACGCGAGAAGGTGACCGTCTTCAACCAGACACCGTTCGCGTTCCAGCAGTTCGGTGCCGCGTACCGGCGGTACATAGATGCGGGTGAGCCTGACGGTGAGCTTTCGCTGCGACTGGTCATACTCTCGGGCGAACGACTCGATCCGGCTGTGCTGGCGGACTGGTATGAGCACAACCCGGAGCTCCCGGTGCTGGCGAACAGCTACGGCATCACCGAAACCACGGTGTTCGTGACCTATTTCGGCATGACACGGAGCATCGCGACGGCGGACGCCCCGAGTACGATCGGTCCGGCACTGCCTGGTCTGCGCACCTATGTTCTCGATGAACAATTGCGGCCGACGCCGTTGGGCGCCTGGGGCGAGATCTACGTTGCCGGAACGCAACTCGCCCGCGGTTATCTCAACCGCTCATCGCTGACTTCCGCCCGATTTGTTGCCAGCCCGTTCGGCCGACCAGGCGAGCGGCTCTATCGTAGCGGCGATGTGGCACGCTGGAATCACGAGGGTGAGCTGGAATACCGTGGCCGTGCCGATCAGCAGGTGCAACTGCGTGGGTTTCGCATAGAGTTGGATGAAATTCGCACCGCTTTGTCGACCCATAGCGCGGTCTCAGCAGCGGTTGTCATCGTCCATCGCCCTGGCACGGCGGCGGCCAAGGTCGTGGCCTATGTCGTGCCGACCGGTGAAGATGCCTGTACAGCCGACATTCTCCGCACGTATGTCGCGACGCTACTGCCGGAGTACATGGTGCCGGCCGTCGTCGTGGTGGTGCCCGAGCTGCCGCTGACGGTGAACGGCAAGGTGGACTATCGGGCGCTGCCGGAGCCGATCTTCGATTCGTCCGCAGCCTATGTGGCGCCGAGTTCGGCGGTCGAGGAGGCGATCGCGGCCATCTTCGCCGAGGTGCTGGACCTCGAGCGAATAGGCGTGCTGGACCACTTCTTCGAACTGGGCGGCAATTCGCTCACCGCGACCAATGCCGCCGCGAGAATCGCCGAGCTGACCGGATCCGCTGTGTCGGTCCGCGATCTGTTCAGCAAGCCGACCGTCGCCGAACTCGCCGCGTATATCGACATCGAACACCACCACAGAGCGCTCGTGCTGCGCGCGGAACCGCGCGTCGAGCCGATTCCGTTGTCGCCGGCGCAGAATCGGATGTGGCTGATCAATCAGGCCGACCCGGCCTCCACGGCATACAACATTCCGCTGGTGGTGCAGCTGACCGGACGACTCGATGTCACTGCGTTGCGCCTGGCTCTGATGGATGTGATCGATCGGCACGAATCCCTGCGGACCGTCTATCCGGACACGAAAGGGGAAGGGAGGCAAGTTGTTCTGGCACCCGGGCACGGTGTCGGCCTGATACCGGAGACGATCGATTGCGCCGACATCGCGCATCGCATCGGTGAGCTGACTTCGACCGGTTTCGACGTCCGAACAAGTCCACCGATCCGAGTCGCGCTGCTCGAGTCCAGCGAACGGCGTCGGCACGTGCTGGTCGTGGTTCTGCACCATATTTGCTGTGACGGTTCGTCGCTTCCACCGCTCGCGGTCGATATCGCGACGGCCTATGAAGCAAGGTCGCAGGGAAGAACCCCGGACTGGCAGCCCCTGACCGTGCAATACGCCGATTACAGCATCTGGCGCCACGAGATGCTCGGCGACGAGGACGATCCCGAGTCGTTGGCGGCACGCCAGTTGCGTTACTGGGTGACACAACTGGCGGGAATGCCGCCGTTGCTAGAGCTGCCCGCGGACCGTCCGCGTCCTGCTCGCCAATCCATGCGCGGCGACATCGCCGAGAGCGTGATCCCAGCCGAAACCTTTGCTGCGATCCAGTATCTGGCCCGCACGTCCGGCGTCACCACCTTCATGGTCATCCATGCCGCGCTGGCGGTGCTGCTGGCCCGGCTGTCGGGCTCGGGGGATATCACCATCGGGACACCGGTCGCGGGCCGAGGGGAGCGTGCGCTGGAACCGCTCGTCGGCATGTTCGTCAATACGGTGCCGCTACGTACCGAAGTGCGTTCCGATGAATCGCTCCTCGAGTTTCTGTGGCGGGTCAAGGACATCGATGTCGACGCGTTTGCCAACAGCGACCTTCCGTACGAACGGATTGTCGATGAAATAGATCCCAGGCGATCGGTCGCGCACGCACCGCTGTGCCAGGTGTACCTCGTTTTCGAGAACATGGACCGTCCACGGCTGGAGCTGCCCGAACTCACGGTCGAGATCCTGGATCCGGGGCCGCAACCGGCGAAGGTGGACGTTATCGTCACCGTCGCCGAAAACGCTTCTGCGGGAGGCGATGTCTCCCTCCGGATCAACTACGCCACAGATCTGTTCGATCGGGAGACGGTCGAGGAATGGGCCGTGCGGCTGAATCGGGTCCTCGATGCGGTGGTGTCGAGTCCCGACCTGCCGGTGGGTCGCGTGAATGTGCTGTCGGGGAGCGAGCAGGCCGGGTTGGTGCCCGCGTCGGGGGGCCGTGCCGTGGCGCCGCGGGTCTTGGCGGAGTTGTTGTCGGTCGCGGATCCCGATGCGGTGGCTGTGGTTTCGGGTGGGCACACGATGTCGTACGGTGAGCTCGATGAGCAGTCGAATCGTGTTGCCCGGCAATTGATCGCATGCGGTGTCGGCCCGGGCGACCAGGTCGCGTTGGCGATGGCCCGGTCGGTGGAGTTCGTGGTCGGGATGTGGGCGGTGACCAAGGCGGGCGCGGCGTTCGTGCCGGTGGATCCGCGCAATCCGGTCGACCGCGTCGCCCTCATGGTGGCCGATGCCGACGTGCGGGTGGGTCTCACCGTCGAGGTGTCACAGGACCTGCTGCCGGACTGGGTTCAGCGGCTGGTGCTCGATGCACCTGACGCACAGGCGCACATCGCGGCTCGGTCCTCGGCCGTGGTGACGGATGCAGACCGGCTGCGGTCCTGCCGTGTCTCGGACGTGGCCTATGTGCTCTACACCTCGGGGTCGACGGGGGCACCGAAGGGTGTCGCGGTCACGCACTCGGGACTGGCGAATTTCGCTGCCGAGCAGCGGCATCGCTATCGGGTCGACAGTTCGTCGCGGGTGTTGCAGTTGGCAGCACCGGGTTTCGACGCGGTTGTGCTGGAGTTGCTGATGGCTCATGCGAGCGGCGCGGCGTTGGTGGTATCGCCTCCCGAGGTGTTCGCGGGCCGTGAGTTGGCGGAATTGATCGGGAAGCAGCGGGTATCGCATGCCTTCCTGACCCCGAGTGTCCTGGCGACAATGTCGCCGGCCGGTCTGGATTCGCTGCGGGTGCTGGTCGCCGGTGGGGAGGCGGTGTCGGCGGAGACGGTCGCGGTATGGGCGCCGGGCCGACAGCTGTTCAACGGTTACGGACCCACCGAGACCACGATCATGGTGGCGATCAGCGACCCGCTGTGCGCCGGGGACCGCGTCACCCTCGGCGGCCCGATTCGTGGCGTCGAGGCCGTGGTACTGGACGCGGGCCTGCAGCCGGTGCCTGTCGGAGTATCGGGACAGCTGTATGTCTCCGGAGTGCAGCTGGCCCGCGGATACCTGAAGCGACCGGCCGCGACAGCCACCACCTTCGTGGCCGATCCGTACGGTCCCCCGGGCACCCGGATGTACCGCACCGGTGATCTGGTCCGGTGGACATCCGAGGAAACCCTCGAATATCTCGGTCGCGCCGACTTCCAGGTCAAGATCCGGGGACAGCGCATCGAACTCGGCGAGATCGAGGCCGTTCTCGCCGCGCACCCCGCCGTGGCAGCAGCGGTGACGGTGGGTGCGGCGACCGCCGGCGGGTCGCGACTGGTGGCCTACGTCGTGTCGGCCAACGGCGCCGTCGACACCGCGGATCTGCTCGGTTACGCCGAGCGGCGCCTGCCGTCCCACATGGTCCCGGACACGGTGATGGTGCTCGACACGCTGCCGTTGTCGGCAGTGGGCAAGATCGACCGTCTGGCGTTGCCCGAGCCGGTTTTCGCCACCGGCACAACCGAATACGTCGCACCGCGCGACGCGGCCGAGCAGCTGGTCGCCGATGTGTGTGCCGCCGTGCTGGGAATCGAACGGGTCGGTGTGTTCGACAGCTTCTTCGATCTGGGCGGCAACTCGCTGTCCGCGACCAGGGCGGCAGCGCAGCTGAGCGCCGCGTTCGACACCGATGTCTCGTTGCGCACGCTCTTCGAAGCGCCGACCGTCGCCGCGCTGGCGGAGAGCATTCGGACCAGCGACGCGGCCGGACGGGAACCGCTGGGCCCGCAAGAGCGCCCGGACCGGATCCCGCTCTCGCCCGCGCAGACGCGCATGTGGTTCCTCAATCAGTTCGATACCGCCTCGCCGATGTACAACGTTCCGATGGTCGTCCACATGTCGGGCAACCTCGACGTCGCCGCCATGCACGCGGCGATCGCCGATGTGATCGACCGGCACGAATCTCTGCGAACCATCTACCCGGACAGCGACAGTGGACCGCATCAGGTGATTGTGCCGGTGGCGACGGCACGGCCTTCGTTGGAGCCGGTGCCGGTTCCGGAAAGCGAGGTCGAGGCGCGCATCGGCGCGGAGGTGACCGCCGGGTTCGATGTCACCTCCGAGGTTCCGTTTCGGATGACCCTGCTGCGCAGTGCACCCGACGAGCACACTCTGATTCTCGTCGTCCACCACATCAGCTTCGACGGGTCGTCGCTGGCGCCGCTGGCCACAGACCTCGCGACCGCCTACCAGGCCCGCGTCGGACACCAGTGCCCGCAGTGGACGCCGTTGCCCGTGCAATACGCGGATTACGCTGTGTGGCAACAACACCTACTCGGTTCCGAAAATGACCCGAACAGCCTGACCGCCGCCCAGCTCGAGTATTGGCGCGCGACCCTCGCCGACCTGCCCGAGGTACTCGACCTGCCGGCCGATCGTCCACGACCGGCCAGACAGTCGTTCCGGGGTGCGGCCATATCGACGGTGGTTCCCGCAGACCTCCATCGTGATGTGATCGCGTTGGCCCGGCGACTCGACGCGACGGTCTTCATGGTGATGCATGCGGCGTACGCCACGCTGCTGGCGAGGCTTTCGGGAACCGGCGACATCGCGGTGGGCACACCGATCGCCGGCCGCGGCGAGCCCGGACTGGACAATCTGATCGGAATGTTCGTCAATACACTGGTATTGCGGACCCGCATCGACCCTGGCTCGTCGTTTCTGAACATTCTCGATCAGGTCCGGTCCGCCGATCTGGGCGCATTCGAGACCGCCGACATTCCGTTCGAACGGCTTGTCGAGGTGCTGAATCCGCCTCGCTCGACCGCACATTCGCCCTTGACTCAGGTTGGATTCTCGTTCCAGAACATCGAGATCCCGACCGTGGAGTTCGCGGACCTGACGGTTTCGGCCCGGATGGTCGATCCGAGCGTGGCCAAGTACGACCTGCATCTGAACCTTGTCGACTCACCGGCGTCGGATGGCGACCCGGGCGACATGGCGGTCGAATTCAGTTATGCGACAGATCTTTTCGACGAGGCGACGGTCGCCGCGATGTTCGACCGCTACCTGCAGTTGCTGCAGGCGATCGTGGCCGAGCCCACCTGTGTCGTGGGCGATATCGAGCTGCTGACCGCGAACGAGGCGCGCGAGCTGGCGGCGTGGTCGAGCGGTGAGTTGACGAGTCCCCCGTCCGAGACGATCGCGTCCCTGTTCGCCGCGCAGGCTGCCGCGAACCCGAACAGGATCGCGGTTGTCGACGCCGAGGGTGGCGGCCGGCTCGGTTACGGGGAATTCGCTGCGCGGGTGAATTCGCTGGCCCGGGTGCTGATCGGACGCGGAGTCGGCCCGGGAACCGTCGTCGCTGTCGCGATGCGCCGCTGTGTCGATCTGCTGACCACGCTGTACGCAATTCATGCGGCCGGCGCGGCCTACCTGCCGCTGGATCCGGATCATCCAGTCGACCGGGTGCGTGCGGTCGTCACCGACGCGAGACCGAGTGCCGTCATCACCCGGCCGGTCGACCGGGCGAATGTGCCCGAAAACGTACCGGTGTGGGCATTCGAGCAGCTCGATGGCGAGCGCGCGGATACGTCGACGCTGACAGACGCCGATCGGCCCCGGGCGCTGCGCCCGGATGATCTGGCGTATGTCATCTACACCTCCGGCTCGACCGGCGTGCCCAAGGGGGTGGCCGTACCGCATGCCGCGGTGGTCAACCAACTTCGCTGGCTGCGGGATCACTACGGGCTCGGGGCCGAGGACATCATGCTGTTGCGGACGCCGACCACATTCGATCTCTCGGTCTGGGAGCTGTTTTCCGCACTCACCTGCGGCGCGTCGGTGGTTGTCGCTGGTCGCGACGCGCACCTCGACCCCGGAACCGCAGCCGGGCTGCTCGCCGAACACCGCATTACGACCGTGGACTTCGTGCCGTCCTCGCTGTCGGCATTCCTCGATGCGGCCGGCGCGCGGAAGTTCCCTGATCTGCGGCGGGTGCTGTGCATCGGTGAGGCACTGCCGGCCGAGACCGTCCGTCGCTTCCGGCAACTCAGCCCAGCGCGCATCGACAACCTGTACGGGCCGACGGAGGCGGCGGTGAGCGTCACCGCTCACCGCATCGACGCGCTCGACGACGTCACCGTGCCTATCGGCATCCCCGAGGCGAATGTGGTTGTGCGCGTGCTCGATTCGCGACTGCGTCAGGTTCCTGTCGGGGTGACCGGAGAGCTGTACCTGGGTGGAATCCAGCCGGCTCGCGGCTATCACGAACGCCCTGGCCTGACGGCAGCGAACTTCATCGCCGACCCCTTCGGCAGCACAAGCGGTGCCCGGCTGTACCGCACGGGTGACCTGGTTCGCTGGGGCTCGGATGGCAACCTGCGTTATGTCGGCCGTGCCGACACCCAGGTGAAGGTGCGTGGTCTCCGCATCGAACTCGGTGACATCGAAGCCGCGTTGGTCGCGCACGAGCAGGTTGCCGCGGCCGTCGTGCAGATGCGCACCGAGCGCGGCGAACAGCGCCTGGTCGCGTACCTGGTTGCCGCGGAGGCACTGGACCTCCGGCAGGTCCGGGCGTTCCTGCTGCAGCGGCTGCCGGCATACATGGTGCCGTCCTCGATGGTCCGAATCGATGCTGTCCCGCTCACCGTCAATGGCAAGGTCGACTACCGGGCATTGCCGGCACCGGATGTGAGAGGCTACGAAGCGGGATACCGTGCGCCGCAAGGCCTCATCGAGCAGACCGTCGCCGGGGTAGTCGGCGAACTGCTCGACGTTCCAGAGGTCGGCGCGGACGACAACTTCTTCGACCTCGGCGGAAACTCGCTTCTCGCAACGCGTGCGCTGAGCCGGATAGGCGACATCGCAGGCGTCACCGTGCCGGTGCGGGCGATCTTCGAAGCACCCACTGTCGCAGAGCTGTCCGAACGAATCGGGCAGCTGCGCGCGGTGCCGAACCTGCCCGCGCCAACTCGCACCCCGCGCCCGGATCGTATCCCGCTGTCACTGGCACAGGCCCGGATGTGGTTCCTCAACCAGTTCGATCCGAGTTCGCCCGGATATGTTGTGCCGCTGGCGATGCGGCTCGACGGTAGCGTCGATCTCGATGCGCTCGCAGCGGCGGTCGGTGACGTCATCGAGCGGCACGAGAGTCTGCGCACCATGTATCCAGCGGTCGACGGCACGCCGACGCAGGTCGCGCTCGACGCGGCCGACGTCGTCGGAAACTGGGATCTCGGGCCGCAACCGGTCGGTGAGCACGAGTTGCCGGCCCGATTGACCGAGTTCTTCGGCACCGGATTCGATGTGTCGAAGGGCGTGCCGCTGCGCGTTGCCCTGTATCGACTGTCCGACGAGACCTGGGTGATCGCGCTGGCAGTCCACCACATCAGTTGCGACGGTTCGTCGGTTGCACCGCTGGCCGCCGACATCGTCACCGCCTACCGTGCACGGTCCGGCGGCAATCCGCCGGACTGGGCGCCGCTGTCCGTACAGTTCGCTGATTACGCCCTCTGGCAGCGCGAGGTGCTCGGCTCGGCGGAGGACCCGAACTCGTACCTGGCCCACGACCTCGCCTACTGGAGAGCACAACTCGCGGGTATCCCCGATGTGATCGAAGTGCCGACCGACCGGCCACGGCCGCTCGTGCAGACACAACGCGGCGCGGTCGTCCACGCCACGATCCCGAGCGAGCTGCACGCCCGGTTGGAGGCGCTGGCGCGGCGCGCCGGGGCGACGACATTCATGGTCGTGCACACCGCGTTGGCGGTGTTGCTGTCGAGACTTTCCGGCAGTGACGACATCACCATCGGTGTGCCACATGCCGGCCGCGGCCATCGATCGCTGGACAACCTGATCGGGATGTTCGTCAACACCCTGGTGATGCGCAGCCGGTGCAGGCGGGATCAATCGTTCACCAGTCTGCTGAACCAGGTGCGGCGCACGGCCACCGAGGCTTTCGACCATGCCACCGTCCCGTTCGAGCAGTTGGTGGAGGCACTGAACCCAGCGCGATCGACGTCGCATACGCCGTTGTTCCAGGTCATGCTCGCCTATCAGAACATGGCACAGGCGCGGGTCGAATTTCCGGGTCTCACCGTGGAGAGCCTCGATCCGGAGGACAGCGCCGCGATCTACGACCTGCTGCTGATGATCACGGAGGGACACGGCGCTCACCGTGAGCCGACCGGCATGACGTTGCGGCTGACGTATGCCACTGACCTTTTCGACGATGACTCAGCGCTGCGCTTCGCGGAACAATTCGTGCGTGTGCTCGACGCCGCCGCGACCGATGCCGACGCGGCGGTCGGCGGTATCGAGTTGCTCGATGCCGCGGAGCGCCACCTGGTGCTGCGGCGATGGAACGACACCGCCGGCCCCGCGGCGACCGGCCGGACGCTGGTCGACGCTGTCGACGAACAGGTCGCCCGAACCCCGGATGCTCCGGCGATCTGTCTTCCGGGCGGCATCAGGATGACCTACCGGGAGTTCGACACCCGCGTCAATCGCCTGGCCCGATGGCTCATCGCCCGTGGCGCCGGGCCGGAAGTTGTTGTCGCGGTGGGCATCCGGCGATCGATCGACCTCATTACCGCGCTGTACGCGGTAGTCAAGGCGGGCGCCGCGTTCCTGCCGATCGATCCGGATCATCCGACCGCCCGCATCGCTGATGTGCTGAACGCGGCGCAGCCGCTGCTGGTACTCACCACCTCAGCGGATGGCGACGCACTGCCGAGTGGGTTCGAGATCTCGTGCATCGATCGAGTCGACGTGGCCGGTCTTCCGGATGTCCCGATCACCGACGCCGAGCGTCGTACGCCGCTGCGGCCGGACAATGTCGCCTACATCCTGTTCACCTCCGGCTCCACGGGAGTCCCCAAGGGCGTCGCGCTGACCCACGCCGCGACCGTGAGCCAATTGGCATGGGCACAGCGGCAATGGCCGCACGACGCGTCCGACACCGTCCTGCACAAGACCCCGATCACCTTCGACATCGCCGTATGGGAGCTGTTCTGGCCGTTGCAGACCGGTGCGCAGATCGTGGTCGCCGAACCCGATGGACATCGCGATCCCGGATACATCGCAACCATCATTGCGAACCATCAGGTCAGCACCGTGCACTTCGTGCCATCGATGCTCGAGGTTCTCGTCGAAACAACCGCGGGTACCCCACTGCCGTCGATCCGACGGGTCTTCGTCGCCGGTGAGGCGCTGGCGCAGCGCATCGTCGACGCCGCCTCGCGGGTATTCGCGCATGCCGAGGTGGTGAACTGGTACGGCCCGGCCGAGGCGGAAGTCGTGACGGCTGCGCGTTGCCTGCCGGGGATAGCGAACCGTTCGATGGCCCCCCTCGGTACACCGGTGGCCGGCATGCGGGTCTACGTCCTGGACCCATGGCTGCGACCGGTGCCGATCGGTGTCGTCGGCGACCTCTACGTCTCGGGTGTCCAGCTGGCGCGCGGTTACCACGCCCGTCCCGACCTCACCTGCGGCGCCTTTGTCGCGCACCCCTTCGGCAGGCCCGGTGAGCGACTGTACCGCACCGGCGACCTCGTCCGATGGGTGAAAACCGGCGAGCTGGAATACCTGGGCCGCAGCGATCTCCAGGTCAAGGTCCGCGGCCAGCGGGTCGAGCCGGGTGACGTCGAAGCGGCGCTGTCCGCGCTCCCGGACGTCGCACGCGCTGTGGCCGTAGCCACGACGGATCGAATCGTCGCATACGTGACACTCGCTCCCGGTGCGCGCACCGATGGGCGCTCGATTCGCGACCGGCTCACCCACGCATTGCCGGCCTACCTGATTCCGGCCGCCGTTCAAGTCCTCGACGCGATCCCGTCGACACCGAACGGCAAGCTCGACCGAGCTGCCTTGCCGCAGCCGGTGTTCGACGACGCCGAGGAATTCGTGCCACCCCGCACCGAACGCGAAGCGGCCCTTGCGGCAATCGTCGCGGAGATCACCGATCGCGATCGGGTGACCGTGACGGCCAACCTCTTCGAGATCGGGGTCAACTCACTCTCGGCCGCCCGCATCGCAGCCCGGGCCACCGCGGAGCTCGGCATCGAGGTCGGCATTCGCGACATCTTCACCGAACCGACGATTGCCGGATTGGCCGAGCGCCTGCGCACGAGAGCCGGACACGCGGCGGTTCCGCTCACCGCCAGGCCGCGCCCGGCAGCGGTCCCGTTGGCGGCGGCACAACGGCGGATGTGGTTCCTCAATCAATTCGACACCGCCTCGGCGGCATACAACATCTGCTTTGCGGCCCGGCTGACAGGCCGGCTGGATCTCGAGGCGCTACAGGCGGCGCTACTCGACGTCGTGGAGCGGCACGAGCCACTGCGCACGGTGTATCCCGCCGTCGACGGCGAACCGTGCCAGGTAGTGCGTCAGGTCGCGGCCGCGGCCGCGGAGCTGACGCTGGATCCGGAGTCTGTCGCCGACGAGGCGGAGCTGGCCGACCGGATCCGGCAGGTCGTCGAAACAGGTTTCGATGTCGTGGATTCGGTGCCGGTGCGAGCACGGGTGTACCGCACAGGGAACGACGAGCATGTGATCGTGCTCGTGGTCCATCACATCGCGGCCGACGGTTCCTCGATGGCACCGCTGGGCCGCGATATCTTCGCCGCCTACGCCGCGCGTGTGAACGGCGAAGCACCGCAGTGGGAACCGCTCGAGGTCCAGTACGCGGACTACGCGCTGTGGCAGGCCGAAACGCTCGGTGCCGAGGGCGATCCGGAGTCGCCGATCGCGCGGCAGATCGCACATTGGAGCGAGGTCCTCGACGATGCTCCGGAGCTGCTGGACCTGCCGACGGACCGACCCCGGCCCGCCACCATGTCGATGGCCGGCGGCAGTGTTCGCTTCGCGCTCTCGGCGCGGCTGCACGACGAGATAGCGCGGCTGTCCCAACGCGAGGGTGTCACGGTGTTCGTCGTGCTGCATGCCGCACTGGCGATCCTGTTGGCGCGCACCGCGCACAGCGCGGACATCTCGATCGGTTCTCCGGTTGCCGGCCGAGGCAGCCGGGAACTGGACGATATGGTCGGCATGTTCGTCAACACCGTCGTGCTGCGCACGCGAGTCCGGGACGATCTGTCGTTCCGCGAACTCCTGGCCGAAGTACGCGACGTCGACCTGGAAGCGCTCGCTCACGCCGATGTGCCCTACGAGCGGCTCGTCGACATCCTCGACCGTGCCCGATCCACCGCGTACACACCGCTCTATCAAGTGATGTTCGGTCTGCAGAACATGCGTGCGGCCCGGTTCGAGCTCCCCGGCGTGGATGTCGAACTGCTCGACCCCGGTATCGCGCAGGCGAAAACCGATATCACCGTGCTGATGACCGAACGTGGCGACGGCGGTCGGCCGGCCGGAATCGACGGCGAGATCATCTACGCCACAGACCTTTTCGTGGCGTCCACGGCCGAATCGCTCGCGGCGCGATTCCTCCGGGTCCTGGAGTCGGTCGTGTCCGACCCGGCCCGGACGGTGGGCGGCATCGATCTGCTCGACACATCGGAGGCCGAGCGACTGGTCCCGGCGCGAGGTGGCGAGAGCCCGGCGCCGTGTCTGCTGCCCGATCTACTCGCCGCGGCGGTGGCAGCGGATCCGACCGCGACCGCCGTGATCGGCGAAACCGAAACCCTCACCTACGCCGAACTCGACCGCCGGTCCAATCAGCTCAGCGCACACCTGCTCGCCCGAGGAGCCGGGCCGGGCACGCTCACCGCACTGGCCGTGCCGCGTTCGGTCGACTACCACGTCGCCATGTGGGCGATCGCGAAGACCGGCGCCACGTTCGTACCGGTGGATCTGCGCTATCCCGCGGAGCGGATCGCGCACATGGTGAACGATTCCGGTGTCACCGCGGGGATCACGGTCGCGTCCGCGCGCGCGTCGCTTCCCGACGATGTCCGATGGCTGGTGCTCGACGAACCGGAAGCAGCCGCCGAGATCGCCGCGCAGACCGGCCGGGCCATCACGGATGCGGCTCGTGGCCGGGCCGTACGGATTCGGGAGGCCGCGTATGTGATCTACACGTCGGGGTCGACCGGAACACCGAAGGGTGTGGTGGTCAGCCACGAGGGGTTGGCAGGCTTCGCGGCCGAGCAGCGGGTCCGCTATCGGGTGGACGCCACATCGCGTGTCCTGCAAGTGGCGGCGCCTGCCTTCGACGCGGTGCTGCTCGAGGCGTTCATGGCGTGCGCGGCCGGCGCTTGCCTGGTCGTGTCGCCACCGGAGGTTTTCGGCGGCCCTGATCTGGCCGCACTGATCCGCACACATCAGGTGACCCACGCGTTCCTGACACCCAGTGTGCTGGCGACGATGTCGCCCGAGGACTTCGCATCGGTGCGGGAACTGGCGGTCGGCGGCGAGATGGTGTCCGCGGACCTGATCGCCACCTGGGCGCCGGGGCGGCAATTGCACAACATCTACGGTCCGACCGAGACGACGATCGTGGTCACGATCAGCGATCCGGTCCAGCCGTCCGACCCGATCACTATCGGTGGTCCGATCCGCGGCGTCGAGGCGGTGGTGCTGGACGCCCGGCTGCGTCCGATGCCCATCGGTGTGCCCGGGGAGTTGTACTTTTCCGGCGGTGCCTTGGCGCGTGGCTACCTGAACCGCCGCGCTACGACCGCCGGTGCGTTCGTGGCGAACCCCTACGGTGCGCCGGGATCGAGGATGTATCGCACCGGCGACATCGTCCGCTGGACCGCGAGTGGTGTGCTGGAGTACATCGGCCGCGTCGACTTCCAGGTCAAGATTCGTGGCCAGCGCATCGAACTCGGGGAGATCGATGCTGTGCTGCAGGCACACCCGCAGGTTGCCACCGCCGTCACCGTGAGCCGCTCGGGACCCGGCGGGCAGCCCGTGCTCGCCGCGTACGTCGTGGCCGAGCCCGCGGCGGCGGTTGAACCCGATGCCGTGCTCGACCACCTCGCTGCGGTGCTGCCCGCCCACATGGTGCCGTCGACGATCACCGTGCTCGACCACATGCCGCTCGCCTCGACGGGCAAGGTGGATCGAAAACTGTTGCCCGAACCAGTTTTCGATACCGGCGGCGACAAGGACGTGGTCGCGGCAAACGAGTTGGAGCGCACGATCGCCGCCGCTTTCGTGGATGTGCTCGGCGTCGCGTCGGTTGGTGTGACGACCTCGTTCTTCACGCTCGGCGGTGACTCCATCATGTCGATCCAGCTGGTCTCGCGGCTGAAGACGGCGGGTGTGGTCGTGACCGCGCGGGATGTCTTCGAGCACAAGACCGTTCGCGGGCTGGCGCAGGTGGCCGTGGCTGCGGACCGGGTGTTCCTCGCGGAGCTGCCGGGCGGTGGCGTGGGAGACATTCCCTTCACGCCGATCGTGTCCTGGTTCGTCGACCGGGTCGGGACAGCCGATCGGTTCGCACAGTCGATGCTGGTTCGTCTGCCGCGGGACGCGCGCGTCGACGAGGTGATCGCGACCGTGCGGGCAGTGCTCGAACAGCACGACATGTTGCGGTCGCGGATGCGCGAACAGTGCATGGATGCGCTACCCGCTCACGCCGCCGATGCGACCGGCGCGGTATTCGTGCGAACCTTCCGGGCGCACGAGGCGCCGGGTAGCGACGGTTTCACGGCTGTGGTGGAAGCGGCGCTGACCGAGGCGTCGGATCGTCTCGATCCCGCGGCGGGCCGGATGATGCAGGTCGCGTGCCTGCTTCCGGAATCGGGCGTCGAGGCCGATGCCCGGGCCCTCATCGTGATTCACCACCTGGCTGTCGACGGGGTGTCGTGGCGAATCCTGCTGCCCGACTTCGTCACCGCGTGGCAGCAGATCGGGCAGGGACGCACGGTCGAGTTGCCGGCACAGGGTACGTCGATGCGGCGATGGGCACACGCGCTGACCGCTGCCGCAGCCGGCCGGGGCAGCGAGTTCGAGCTGTGGCAGCGGATGAGTACCGCCGCCGATCCGCTGCTCGGGACGGCGGAATTCGATCCCGCCGTCGATACCCACGCGACGGTGCGGTACCTGACAGCGTCCATTCCGGCCGCGGTGACCTCGGCATTGCTGGACTCGATACCGACGGCCGTGCGCGGCAACGTCGACGACGCGTTGCTGGCCGGGCTGACCGTGGCCCTGACCCGTTGGCGCGCACGGCGCGGCCTTCCGCACCCGGGCATGAAAGTCCTGCTGGAAGGACACGGCCGTGAGGAGCAGATCGCCCCGGGAGCGGACGTGTCACGCACCGTCGGCTGGTTCACCAGCGCGTACCCCGTGGCCCTCGACCTGAGCGGAATCGACGACGCGGACCTGCGTTCGGCAGTGAAGTCCGTCAAGGACCAGCTGCGCGAGATACCCGACAAGGGCATCGGATACGGCTTGCTGCGCTATCTGAACACCGACACCACCGACGTGCTCGCGAAGGCGCCCCAGCCGCAGATCAGTTTCAACAATCTCGGCCGGGCCGGTGTGGATCTCACCGCCCTGTCGGATCTCGCGTGGGTCCCGACCGATGAGCAGTTCGACCGCCGATCCGCCTTCGATCCGGATATGCCCGCCGCAGCGGTGATCACGATCGACGTCGATATCGTGGACACCGACACCGGACCTGAACTGTCCGCGCATGTCGGCTACGCGTCCCGGCTGCTCGAGCACGACGATGTGGCCGAACTCGTCGCCGGATGGGTCGACGCCGTCACCGAGATCGCCACCCTCGCTCGCGCCGACGAGCGGTGGGGATTGTCCCGGGCCGACGTTCCGCTGGTCGACGTCACGCAGCTCGATCTGAACGGATTGGCAGACCGGTACGGTCCACTGAGCGACGTATGGTCATTGGCGCCGCTGCAGGAGGGTCTGCTGTTCCACGCCGAACTCGCGGCGGGCGAACTCGACGTGTACACCGCGCAGTCGGTCCTGACCCTTGCGGGCACGGTCGACGAGAACCGGCTCGAATGTGCTGTACGAGCGCTGCTCGAACGCTATCCCAACCTGCGGGCCGCCTTCACCCGGACCGTCGATGGCGTTCCGGCGCAGGTCGTTCCGGCAAGCACCACCGTGCCCTGGCGCAGGGTCGATCTCTCCGGCGACACCAGCGCAGTAGCGGCGCTGATCGAAGCCGAGCGGGCCGTCGTTTTCGATCCCGCCGACCCGCCGCTGCTGCGGTTCCTGCTGATCACCCTTGGACAGAACGAGTTCCGGCTGGTGCTGACGGCGCACCATCTGCTCCTGGACGGCTGGTCGCTGCCGCTGCTGTGGCGCGAGCTCATCGGTTTGTATGCTGTTGCCGCCCAGCCGGAGTCACTTCCGCCAGCGGCCTCGTATCGGCAGTACCTGGAATGGCTGGACCGACGCGATCGCGACGCAAGTATCGAGGTGTGGCGGGACGCGCTCCGGGATATCGGTGAACCGACGCTGGTCGCCGATCCACGCGCGCCGGCGACGGCGGACATTCCGATCGATGTGCCGATCGTTGTAGATCGTTCCGCTACAGCGGAATTGGTGACATTCGCGCGGGCGCGGGGCGTGACGATGGCGACGATCGTGCAGTTCGCCTGGGCCGTGGTGCTGGGCAACCTGCTCGGTGTCGAACGCGTGGCGTTCGGCAGCACAGTATCCGGCCGCCCCGCCGAATTGCCCGATGTCGAGTCGATGATCGGCCTGTTCATCAATACGATTCCGGTCGTCGCCGAGGTGCGGCGAGATCTGACCATCGAGGATGCGCTGCGTCGACTGCAAGCGGACAACACCCGTCTGCTCGACCACCACTACCTCGAACTGTCGCAGGTCATGGCGGCCACCGGTAACAGCCAATTGTTCGATACCCTGGTCGTCTTCGAGTCGTATCCGGTCGACAGCAGTGGCCTGGGCGATGTGGACATCGACGGAATGCGAGTGGTCTCGGCGGACGGCCGCGACGCGGCGCATTACCCCATCACCGTGCAAGCGCACCAAACCGACGAGTTGCACGTCCGAGTCCGCTACCAACGAGCCCGCGTCGACGAGGTGATGGCGGCCGGTCTCGCCGGCCGTCTGGAAACCGTGCTACGGACGCTGGCCGGCGATCCGGATACGGTGCTCGGTGCGATCGATCTGCTGACCGAGGACGAGCGGAGCACGCTGGTGCCCGCATCGGGCGGAGGGGCCGTGGCACCCAGCCTGATGCCGGAATTGCTGGTAGCGGGCGTGACGGTGAATCCCGAAGCGGCAGCGATAGTGTCCGGTCAGGACACGTTGTCCTACGCGGAGCTGGATGCCCGGTCCAACCAGCTGGCTCGGCAGTTGATCGCATGGGGCACAGGACCGGGTGATCGCGTCGCGCTGGCGATGCCGCGGTCGGTCGAATTCGTGATCGGCCTGTGGGCGGTGACCAAAGCGGGCGCGGCGTTCGTGCCCGTTGATACCCGGAATCCGGCCGAGCGCATCGCGCTCATGGTGGCGGATGCCGGCATTCAGCTGGCGGTCACGGTCGAAGAGACGCGAGATCTGTTGCCCGGCACGGTATTCCCGTTGGTACTGGACGATGCGGACATCGAGCGGTCGGTCATCGCGCAATCGCCCGCCCGCGTCACAGCTGGAGAACTCGTGCGGATGCCGCACATCCAGGATGTGGCATACGTTCTCTACACCTCGGGTTCGACCGGAATGCCGAAGGGTGTCGCCGTCACCCATGAGGGGCTCGCGAATTTCGCTGCCGCGCAGTGGGATCGGT
Source organism: Nocardia sp. NPDC056611 (assembly GCF_042792755.1). Lineage (NCBI taxonomy): Bacteria > Bacillati > Actinomycetota > Actinomycetes > Mycobacteriales > Nocardiaceae > Nocardia > Nocardia sp. NPDC056611. The sequence continues at coordinate 1,561,969 of NZ_JBHTVV010000002.1, read as the reverse complement.
TCGGTGTCGACACCGGATCGCGAGTGCTGCAGGTCGCTGCTCCCGGCTTCGATGCCATGGTCCTCGAGGTGCTGCTGGCTCACACCAGCGGTGCTGTCCTGGTGGCTGTGCCCCCAGCAGTGTTCGCTGGGCACGAGTTGATGGAACTGGTTCGCGCACAGCAGATCTCGCATGCCTTCCTCACTCCCAGCGTGTTGGCGACGATGTCGCCGGCCGGGATGGATTCGCTGCGGGTGCTGGTGGCGGGGGGCGAGGCGGTAACGCCGGAAACGGTCGAAATATGGGCGCCGGGCCGAACTCTGCTGAACGGTTACGGCCCGACCGAAACGACGATTCTCGCCGCCATCAGCGCTGCGCTGCACCCGGGTGACGCGGTGACCATCGGCGGGCCGATCCGTGGTGTCGAGGCTGTCGTGCTCGATGCGTGGTTGCGGCCGGTGCCCGTCGGGGTGGTGGGAGAGTTGTACCTCGCGGGGGTGCAATTGGCGCGTGGCTATGCGGGCCGAGCCTCGGCCACCGCGGGCGCGTTCGTGGCGAATCCGATCGGTGCGGCAGGTTCGCGCATGTACCGCACCGGCGACCTGGTTCGCTGGACATCGGAGCACACTCTGGAATATCTCGGACGCCGCGATTTCCAGGTCAAGATCCGTGGCCAGCGCATCGAACTCGGTGAAATCGAAACTGTTCTGGCCGGGTATCCCGGGATCTCCCAAGCGGTAGTTCTGCAGCGGAAGGATCACCGCGGCATCGACCGACTCGTCGGCTATCTCGTCACTGACGAGGAGCTGGATCCGGATGATGTTCGTGCCGCTACGCGGCTGCGGCTGCCCGCGCACATGGTGCCCGAGGCGTTCGCGGTGCTGTCCGAACTTCCTCTCACCGCGACTGGCAAACTCGACCGCTCGAAGCTTCCCACTCCGGAATTCGCGGTCGGCCGAGAACGGGTCGCTCCCCGCACCGACGCCGAACGACGTGTCGCCGCCGTGTTCGAGAACGTGCTGGGCGTCAACGGTGCCGGGGCGACGGACAGCTTCTTCGACCTGGGCGGCGATTCGCTGTCGGCCACTCGGGTGGCTGCACAGTTGAGTACGGCGGCAGGAGTGCGACTGGGGGTCCGCGACCTGTTCCAGGCGCCGGTGGTAGCCGAACTCGCCGCTCGGCTGGCGACTCTCGACCGCGACTCCCGGGTGCCGTTGACGGCGCGCCCCCGGCCTGCGCAGGTACTGCTGTCACCGGCGCAGCAGCGAATGTGGTTCCTCAATCAGTTCGACACCGCCGTCGGCAGGTACAACATCCCGCTGGTGATCCGGCTGCGCGGAGAACTCGACATCGATGCGCTCCGGCACGCGTGTGAACTGGTCGTCGAACGGCACGAATCGCTGCGTACGAAGTTCCCGATGGTCCATGGCCGGCCCTGTCAGGTTGCCGTCGCTGTCGATGAGGTCGTACCCGCGCTGATTCCGGTTCAGGTCGGCGAACATCAGGTGATGGATCGCGTGATCGCCGTGGTGTCGGCGGGTTTCGATGTGACGCAAGCGCCCCCGTTGCGGATGGAATTGCTCGCTGTCGACGACCAGGACCACGTTCTGGTCATCTGTGTGCACCATATCTGCACGGATGGCCAGTCGATCATCCCGCTTGCGCGGGATGTGGCGATGGCGTACGAGGCGAGCAGCCATGGGAAAGAGCCCACGTGGCCGGTACTTCCGGTCCAGTACGTCGACTATGCGCTGTGGCAGCACGAGATGCTCGGGTCGGCGGACGACCCGGACTCGGTCATCTCCCAGCAGTTGCGATTCTGGAAGGACACCCTTGCCGGGCTGCCCGAGCTGCTCGAGCTGCCGACCGACTTTCCACGGCCGCCGGTCGCGTCGATGGATGGGTGCGCGATCGAGTTCGAACTTTCCGCGGATCTGCACGAGCGAATCGCCGGCCTGGCACGCGAGGCGAACGCGACGGTCTTCATGGTCCTGCAGGCCGCGCTGGCCGTGCTGCTGTCGAGGCTGGCCGGCGTCGACGATATCGCGATCGGCGCCCCGATAGCCGGACGTGGCGAGCGTGACCTCGACGATCTGATCGGTATGTTCGTCAATACCCTTGTGCTGCGGTCACGGGTGTCGATGCGGCAGCCGTTCGCCGAACTGCTCGCCTCGACCCGTGAGACGGATCTGGCGGCGTTCGCGCATGCGGATGTGCCTTTCGAACAAGTCGTGGAAGCGCTGAATCCGCCCCGGTCGACCGCGCATCTTCCGCTGTATCAGGTAACGCTCGATGTCCAGAACCTGGGCAAGGCCGCATTGGAGCTGCCGGAGCTCGGTATCGAGCTGATGGAAAACGGTTTCGAACAGGCGCAGGCCGACCTGAATGTGAAGTTGGCCGAGCGATCAGGTCAGGGCGGCCGTCCAGACGGCATGGTGGGACGACTCACCTTCGCTACCGATCTCTTCGTGAACGAGACGATGACTCGGTTCGCGCACGCTTACATCCGGATTCTGGAGTACGTCACCGCGAATGCCGCGGTGCCTGTCGGCGATATCGACATCGTCGATCCGATGCAGCGGCGCGAATTGCTGGACGCGGCAGGGGAAGACGGCGCCGTGGTCGCAGATGTCACACTCGCAGACTTGTTCGCTGCCCGAGCCCTGGACCAACCGGATGCCGTCGCGGTCACCGATGGCGTCTCGCAGCTGACCTACGCGGAACTGGATCATCGGTCCGCCCAGGTCGCGGCCCGGCTGATCGAACAGGGTGTGGAGCCGGAATCGCTTGTGGCCGTCGCATTGCCGCGTTCGGTCGAACTGGTCGTGGGCCTGCTCGCAGTGATTCGGGCAGGCGCCGGGTATCTGCCACTCGACGTGGCGTATCCGTACGACCGATTGCGGTTCGTGCTCGATGACGCGCGTCCAGCGGTGGTGCTGACCTCCGTCGAAACGGCTACGGCCCTGCCTGAGTACGCGGCACCGATGGTGCTGGTCGAGGATTGTGCGGACGCAGCGGACACCGCCGACGCGGCGATGCCGAAGTTGCGGCGGGACAATGTCGCGTACGTGATCTACACCTCCGGATCGACGGGCCGTCCCAAGGGAGTGCCGATCAGTCACCGCGAAGCGGTCACGTTGTTCACCAGCACGGCCGAACGTTTCGATATCGGCCCAGACGACGTGTGGACGCTGTTCCATTCGTACGCCTTCGATTTCGCGGTATGGGAAATGTGGGGTGCGCTGCTGTCCGGTGGCAGGCTGGTTGTGGTCGACTACGACACATCCAGGTCGCCGAAGGAGTTCGTCGATCTCGTGGCGCGCGAGCGTGTGACGGTATTGAGCCAGACCCCGTCGGCGTTTTACGGATTCGCCGAAGCAGAGCGCGTATATCGCGAATCTGGTTACACCGCAGGTCAACTCGCTCTGCGTTACGTCGTATTCGGTGGCGAACCGCTGGATGTATCCCGCTTGACCAATTGGTTCGCGGATCACGATCGAAAATCACCGTGCTTGGTCAACATGTACGGGATCACCGAGACGACGGTGCACGTCACGTTCCGCACGATCGAGGGCATGGAGGTGGCCGGGATCGGATCACCGCTGCCAGGGTTGCGGGTGTATGTGCTCGACGACCGGTTGCGACCGGTGCCGATCGGCGTCGCCGGGGAGATCTATGTGGCCGGCGGGCAACTGTCGCGAGGCTACCTGCGCGCCCCGGCTTTGACCGCAGGACGATTCGTCGCGGATCCCTTCGACTCGCATGGTTCGCGGTTGTATCGATCCGGAGATCTCGGCCGGTGGAGCAAGTCCGCGCGCGGGCTCGAATTGACCTACACCGGTCGAGCGGATGCGCAGGTACAGCTGCGCGGTTACCGCATCGAACTGGGTGAGGTGGAATCCGCATTGCTCCGGCATCCGCATGTGGTACGCGCCGCCGCCGCGGTGCATCGCCATGTGCACGGCGTCGATCAGCTGATCGGCTACGTGGTGGGGGCCGACGGCCAGCAGATCGATCCGGGCGAGGTCCGGGAGGCTGCCGCCCGTGTACTGACCACGTACATGGTCCCCTCGGCGGTAATGGTGCTGCCAGGTCTGCCATTGACGGTCAATGGCAAACTCGATCGAAAGGCTCTGCCCGCTCCCGATTTCGATGCATCGGTGACCGAGTTCGTCACGCCGCGAACTCATTCCGAGAAGTTGATCGCCGACGTCTACGCACAGGTCCTGGGCCTGGAGCGGGTCGGGGTGTCGGATGGGTTCTTCGATCTGGGAGGCAATTCGCTGCTGGCCACGATGGCGGTGGCCGAGTTGAGCGCTCGTGGCGTGACGATCGCCTTGCCCTGGATGTTCGACGATGCGACACCGAAAGCGTTGGCGCGCAGGGCCGACGAAGCCGCGGGCGGCTCCGGTCTGGAGGTGTTGCTTCCGCTTCGTGCGAGCGGATCGAAGCCTGCGATATTCGCCGTACACCCCGCCGGCGGATTGGCGTGGTTCTACGGCGGCTTGGTCGAGCATGTGGACAAGGAACGACCGGTGTACGGCCTGCAGGATCCACATGTGGTCGCGGGCGAACCAGGCGCGAAATCGGTGGATGAGTTGGCAGAGCGGTATGCGGCCGAGATTCGCGGAGTGCAGCCGCACGGTCCGTATCACTTGCTCGGATGGTCGCTGGGTGGGCAAATCGCGCACGCGATCGCGGTCAGGTTGCAGCGCGACGGTGAACTCGTCGGCACCCTGACCCTGTTGGATTCCGCACCAGATATGTCCGCTGATTCGATGATCGCCGCGGGGGACGAGTCCGCACCAGGACACCTGATGGCGGACCTCCTCGGCGGCTGGCGGGAATTGTTCGACCTCGGCGATGTGGTACAGGCGCACAGCCATGAGCAAGCATGGGCGGTCATCCGCAGCCAAGTGGTCGGAACCGGGCTGTTCACCGCCGAACAGACGGATCGGGTGATGGAGAGTTTCGCTACCGCGAGTGACCTGGCAGCCGGTTACCGGCCCGCAGTTTTCGACGGAGATCTCCTCTTCTTCACTGCCGGCAAAGACCGCACGGAAGAGGACGCTCTCGTGCAGGCGTGGCGCCCGTACGTGAACGGCAAGATACACAACACGGTTGTCGACGCACGTCACCTCGAGTTCAGTCATTCGCACGCAATGGCCGTTGTCGGCTCGGTCCTGGAAAGGTTCGTGAACCTATGTTGACTAATCCTCAGCAGTTTCGACTCGACGATGACAGAACCGTGACCTGCACGAGTCCGGCCGAGGCGCGCATGTTGTGGCGCGAGACGATGGCGGCGGACGGCCTCTACCAGCACGCCGCTGCCCGCCTGCGGCCCGAGGAGATCGTCTTGGACATCGGCGCGAACATCGGACTCGCCACGATGATGTTCGCGGAGAAGTGCCCCGGAATCGGGGTCATCGCCGCCGAGCCGGTACCGATGATCTTTCACTGCCTCCAGCGCAACATGGCCGCTCATGTGCCGCACGGGGTGTCGTTGCAGGTTGCGGTCGGTGCCGTGCCCAGGACTTTGCCGTTCACCTGGTACCCGCAGGCGTCGGCCAATTCCAGTCTGTATGCCGACCGCGAACGAGACGATGAAAACACCAGGATATTTCTGCGCAACAGCGGCCTGGACGATGAATCAATCGGATACATCACTGCCGGGCTGCACGATGGCGAGCAGATCGACGTGGACGTGACCACGGTGTCGGCGGTGCTGGCCGAACACGCCCCCGACGCTCAGATCGGGCTGCTCAAAGTGGATGTGGAGCGGGCAGAATTGGACGTCTTGCGCGGCATTTCCGAAACGGATTGGCCCCGTATTCGTGCCGTCGTGGCCGAGGTACACGACACCGACGGCCGTTTGGCCCAGTTTTGCGAGTTGCTGAGCCGGCACGGACTGTCCCCGCACAACAGGCAAGACCCCTCCTTGGCCGGGACCGAACTGCACGAGGTCTACGCCGCCCGGCCCGCGGACTACTGACTCGATACAGACGCCGCCCGGCCGCGACCCGCTCGGCGACAAGGACGAGGTGGTGGACTGCGCGAGCTGGTCGCCGCCGAATCGGTACTGCGGGACCGTGAACCGGTCAGTGGTCGTCGTAGTGTCCGTCGTCCACGGGGACCAGTCGGTGCCGCCCGAGCCCCTCGCCGCCGGTGTACGGCGCGAACCCGTGGGCTGGGTCGTGTCTCCCAATGGGGTGAATCGATCGGCCCCATTGCTGGGGCCGATCGTGCATCATGGCCGCTGTGGCGACCGCGATCAGGCAGACGGTATGGAAACGCCACCGCCGCTATGCCGCCGACGGCACCTGGGATCGGGTACTGACTGCACTGCTGGCATCGGGCGGTCCCGAGGCGCGCTGACGACCAAGATTCATCTGGCCACCGATGGTGCCGGTCGCGGTCTGGCGGTGCTGCTGACGCCCGGTCAAACCAACGACTCCCCGCTGCTGCCACAGTTGCTGGATGCGGCGGTGGTGCCGCGGCTGGACGGCGGACCGCCACGCCGGAACCCGCAGGTTGCGATCGCCGACCGCGCCTACTCGGCTGCGTCGAATCGAACCCTGCTGCGGCGCAAGCAGATCCAGACCGTGATTCCGGAACACTCCGATCAGGTCGCTAACCGCAAACGCAAGGGCCGTGCTGGCGGCCGGGCACCGAACTTCGACCCTCAGCTCTACAAGCGGCGCAACGTCATCGAACGAGCTTTCAACAAGGCCAAGCACTGGCGAGCGGTCGCGACTCGCTACGACAAGCTCGCGACCACCTACCGTGCCGGATTCGTCCTGGCCATCGTCGTCGAATGGCTCAAATCATTGGGAGACAAGACCTAGGGGTTGAGCGCGCCCGGGCCTTCTTTGGGCCGCTCCCCTAGGCTCACGGGATCCTCTCAATACGTCACCGTGACGTATTGAGGTGGGCTGGCTGGGTGGTGGAAGGCCGGTCACCACCATCCCAGGATCGGCTGGAGTTCTCGGCCGAGCGCGGGGGCCAGAGACCTGGAATAGCTGGCGGTGAAGTGATGCTCGTCGTGGTAGATGAGGATGTTGCCCTCGACCACGGGGCAGATATCAGGTTCGCAGACAGCATCGGTGAGGTCGATCGGGAATACGTTGGGGTAGGCCGCCGCGGGCTCGAGAGCCGGGTCGACCGGATTGAGGGCATAGTCGCGTTTCATGCCGCAGCTGAGCCGGTCGCCACCTTTGCTCAAACAGTCGATCCCGCTGTAGCGAATACCATTGCGCCGCAACCACGGGGTGTCGCGGACGGCGATGACATTGAGATTGCGGGCGGACAGTTGGGTCCACACATCCAGGTAGTCCTGGGGCGTTTCGTCACCACCGTCGTCCACGGGCCGGGTGCCAGTGGTGAACACCCAGTCCGGGCGGTCGGCACCGAGACGGTCGATCACCTCACGGGACCAGTCTCGGCAGTCCGGATTGGGCTGGCCTTTGTACATGGGGTCCGCGGCGACGGTGAGCGGACAGCCCATCTTCAAGTAGACGACAATCCGGAAATCGTTCTCGGCGGCGAGAATCTGCAGAGCGGGCAGCCAGTGCTCGGCGTGTGAACTACCCACCACCGCCAGCGTGCGCTCCGCGGTGGTGTCTCCGTAGGTGCAAGTCACGACGTCGCGGGTGTTCCAGTCGGCGATACAGCCATCGAGGGTGGGCGGCGGCAATTCCGAGGGCGCTTCCAACACGGTGGGCCGCATCTTCGCGAGTGGTGCGGAGGCGCCGCTGACCAATGCCTCAGCGCCGGGGTAGATCGCAGGATCCAAGGCGAATGCGCTGACGGCCGATGTGGATTGGGTGCGTATGACGAAATGCCAGGCCGAGGTCACGCCGATCACTGATGCGCCGAGCACCGCGATCATCGACCATGCGGCCCGCCGATATCCGGTGGACAGGGCCGGGGGCCGTGTCCCCGAACGCAGCGGCTGCTCGATCCATCGGTGGGTCATCCAGGCGAGTACGAGCGAAGCGCCGATGATCAACACACCGTCGGTGAATCCCGCCCGCGGCCGGCCGGTTTCGACGAGAAGGAAGATCAGGAGCGGCCAATGCCACAGATACAGCGCGTAGGCCAGTTCTCCCAGCCGAACCGCCGGCGAAGTGCCGAGCAGCCTGTTGGGCAGGGGTCGCGACGCGGGATCGGTGTTGGCGCCGCTGGCGATCAACGCGATGGTCGCTCCGACCGGAAGCAAGGCGGCCGGGCCCGGGAACAGATCGGCGCCGTCGAGGACCACTCCACACGCCAGCACCCCGGCCACACCGGCTATCGCCAGTAGCCACCGCACCGGCCGCGGCGGCGAGATCATCGGGGCCACGATCACGCACGTCGCACCGGCCAGCAGCTCCCACAATCGCGCGAAACTGTCGTAGTAGTTCCAGCCCTGATGCGTGGCCGCACCGTGCGCGGCATAGGCGAAAGATGCCACGCCAACAGAGCTGATGACAGTCAGCAGCACGGGGCGCAGCAAACGGGCGGTGCTCGCGCGACGGGACAGCACCCAGGCGATGCCGGCCACGATGGTGATGGCGAGTAGGTAGTACTGGCCTTGCACCGACATCGACCACAAATGTTGCAGTGGACTCACGCTCGGGTCTGCGGCCAGGTAGTTCGACCACGACAGCGCCAACTGCCAATTCTGGTAGTAGAACATCGAAGCCGTCGTCTGGGTGGCGATGTCGGACCACCGCGTGTACGGGATGATGTAGAACGCCGCGACAACCACCGCGGCCAGCACCGCGACCATTGCCGGGACCAGTCGCGCGAGCGTACGTCGCACCATGGCGACCATGTCGACCGATCCGGTCGACTCGGCTCGGCGTATCAGCATCCCGGTGAAGAAGAAGCCCGACAGCGTCAGGAAGACATCGACGCCGCCGGACACGCGGCCCATCCAGATGTGGAACATCACGACCAGCGCGACAGCCAGTCCGCGTAATCCGTCCAGGTCCAGCCGGTACTGCGAGCCCACCGTTCGACGTGGCGCATCCTGGTTCTCCTCGCGGCGTACGCGAGTCGACAACCTCATCGGCTACCTCTGACAGCGAAGGTCCTGCAGTGCGCCGAGGGCGTCGGCTGATGCAGGGCGGGCGGAAAGTGGACAGCGGACTGTTTACCACGATCGGTAGCAGTGCAAACGAACGCACCCGTCACTCACACCACACTCACAGCTCCCGCCTCGGGCGTATTCCGGCGAACGGGTGGACCGTGCCACCAGGTCGCGGCGACGGGTGGGCCGAGCTCACTACTCCCCCGTGGGCTGAGCTCGACCCACTCTCACGCGCGCGGATCTGCGGGAAACACTCCAGCGGTGATCGCCGGTGCGAGCCCGTTGTCAGGCCGCGCGTACCCGTAGCCGATCGACGCTACGCAGAATCGGTTCGAGCCCGCGGGCGGCGACCGGACCGAGAATGGCCATCAACAGCACATAGGTCGTCGCCAGTGCCGCGAACTCCGGTGGTGCGGCGCCCGCGGCCACGGCGAGACCAGCGATGACGATGGAGAATTCACCGTGGGCCACGAGCGCGGATCCAGCGCGAGCACGTCCGTAGCGGGAAGCCCCGGCCCGCCCGGCAGCCCACCAGCCGGTGGCGATCTTGGTGGACGCCGTGACCACCGCCAGCAGCACTGCCCAGCCCAGCACCGGCGGAATGCTCGCCGGATCGGTACTCAGCCCGAACAGCACGAAGAACAACGCCGCGAACAGGTCCCGGATCGGTTCCAGGAGTTTGGTGGCGTTGTGGGCGGTGGAATCGGAGATGGCGATGCCGAGCAGGAACGCACCGACCGCCGCCGAAACCTGCAACGCGGAGGCGAATCCCGCGACCAGCAGCGCCGAGCCCAGCAACTTGAGCAGGAAGATCTCCCGATCACTGCTGTCGACGATCAGCGACACGTAGCGGCCGAAGCGCAAGGCTACGACGAGCACCAGGGTGACCGCGGCCAGCGCGATGCCGACCGTCTGCAATCCGGCCACGAAGCCCACCCCCGCCAGGACCGCGGTCAGCACCGGTAGGTAGCCGGCCATGACGAGGTCCTCGAACACGAGAATCGAAAGGATGGTGGGGGTTTCGCGGTTCCCGACTCGACCCAGGTCGTTGAGCACCTTCGCCACGATGCCCGAGGAGGAAATGTAGGTGACTCCGGCCATGGCGATGGCGCCGGTGACGCCCCAGCCCAGCAGCAACGCCACCGCGACGCCGGGGGTGACGTTGAGCACGATGTCGACCAGTCCCGCCGCCCACGAACTGCGCAGTCCGGTCACCAGTTCGGAGGCGGTGTACTCGAGACCGAGCAGCAACAACAGCAGGATGACACCGATCTCGCTGGCGAGTTCGATGAATTCGTCGACATGATGAAGTTCGATGAGACCGCCGGTGCCGAACACCAGACCGCCCACCAGGTAGAGCGGGATCGGCGACATACCGATCCGGCCGGCCAGGCGGCCCAGCAGGCCGAGTCCGAAGAAGACGGCACCGAGTTGAATCAGGGACAGGGCTGTTTGGTGTGCCATCAGTCCTCAGCCGTCCGTCAGGATCCGGCCGGCCGCGGTGAGTCCGTCGACCGTGCCGACCACCACGAGCATGTCTCCGGCGGTCAGCACGAAATCGGGGCCGGGAGAGGGCAGTACGTGCCCAGCGCGCATGACAGCGACGATGGACGTCGTCGTGCGAGTCCGCATCTGGGTATCACCGAGTAGACGTCCGTCATACGGGGATCCGGCACGTAAGGGCAGCTGCCGGGACGCCAGACCTGTCAATTCCCGATGTTCGTCGTCGAGCTGGGCCATCAGCTGCGGTGCCCCCAGGAGGTTGGCGAGCACCGCGGCCTCGGGGCCGCTCATCGGAATCTGTTCCGAGGCATCGGGATTGCCGATGCGGCCGATGAGCAGATCGATGGATCCGTCCTTGTGGTCGATCACGCCGACGCGGCGACGCGATCCGGACAGCCCGAACTCCTTCCGTATGCCGATGCCGGGCAAGGGAGTCACTTCAATATTCACAAATCGAACATAACGGACATCTACTCATCGGGTTCGGGGACCTCAGCACCCTTCCGCCGTCCCGATCGACAGTGGTCTGGACTCGTCGATGCTCAGGAAGATCCCTTGCAGAGCAAAGGGTTCCGAGTATGCGCGGCCAACGGCAGACCCGGACAGCTCGTCACTGCGTCACCAGATTGGTGGCCGAAAGGCGAAGACCTCGTAGAGCTCCGTTCCGCGCAGGAACGCGTCCTGACGCACCTCCGTAGCCAAACCCTGGGAGCGCAACAGCGCACAGAACTGTGCCAGGCGATCGCCACAGTCGTGGACTTCGGCGACGACGGTTCGCATCCGAGCCCAGTCCGATTCGGCTATGCCGCGGACGACATCCAGTTCCGCTCGCTCGACATCGATTTTGACCAAACCGATTTCGCCTGCCGGCGCCTGATCCGCCAGCAATGCCGACACGGTAGTAACCTCCACGTCGATCTGTTCCCCGTCCTGCAGGTCGTTGGTGACGAGAGCGATCGCCTTCTGATCGAGGCCGCAATTCTGCAGAAAGATCGTCGTCGACTGGTTCTCACACTGACGGTCCGCGTACAGGCTGTAGTTCGCTGACGCCCGTGGGTACCAGGTGAACTGTGCGGTGCCCTTCGCTGCGCCTACGCCGATTTCGAGCGCGATGCCGTCGGGAACGTGCGCAACCATGTTGCGGCGCAAGCACTCGAATGTCAGTGGAGCGGGCTCGACGGCGATGACGCGCACGCCGGGACAGGTATCGGCGAAGGCTATTGCGCTGAGACCGATGTTCGCGCCGATATCGAGCACGATGTCGTCCGGGTGCAGTTGGGCGGCCGCCCGTCGGTAGTACCCCTGCGTCGACATCTCGTCCCAGAGCATCCGGGCCTCGGCGGGGCTCGTGCAGGTCACCGATCTGCCGTCCGCGAGAGTGAGTCGTTTGAGGGAAGTCAGCATCGTCAAGCACCTTTCCGGAACAGGGCCGAGCGCGGCCGGCATCGTGGGGCGTATCAATTCGGGTGACGCGTATCGACGACGGTGCGGCAGATATAGCCGCTTGCGAAAACTATTGAGCCCATGGAAGAGTCGGTCGCCGCCCACCGCAGCGAGTTACCCGGCGGTCGCCACCCCGACCCCGGACCTTCGTCGTATCGAAGCTCGATGAGCCCGCTCGAACGGTGCCGCGCCGGGACCGCCTTCGGTCCCGTGCGCGATGGCACGTATCGGATCCACCGCCCCGATACACCGAACCACAACCAGATTTCGAATCGCCGGAACCCCGCAGCCCGGCGTCGACGGTCGTCGTACACCTAGCGGGTCACTCTAGCCCTCACGACGACTCGCGTCCTGTATTTACCGGAAAGGGTCGCATTAAATCTGAGCAAGTATGTCCGTTTGGTCTGGAATTCAGTCGCTCTGAACGGCACCGCCAGGCGGCCTGTGGCGCCGCAACAGCCTTGTTAGCGAACACTTTGCCACCGAATCGGTCTTGCTTCACTGTCGAGAGGATGTCGCGCTGACGCTCCGTGGATTCGCATCTGAGGCGGTGCGAACAGTGTCTGTGTGTCCCGCGAGATTTAGAGGATCCAGATCATGTCAAATTGCGAGACAGTTGCCACACGCTATGCCTATCATCTATCGGCGGCTGCTGGCCCGCCGCGTCGTGCCGCTGTACCGATCGAGTGTCTCGAGACTCTGCGGGCGCCTGTGAAGCCGGCGGCAGCCGCGCGAGGAGCCTCACGAGAATTCCGAGAAACATGTGAGCAGATTTGGGACGGATTGATGACTTCACCGGAAGTGGCCGAGCACCTCGCAACCCTGGTATCCGCCACAGGGATGGACGTGGAGTTGGGCGGAGTTGTCCGTATTCTCTCGTCGGCCCCTGCTGGTCGGACGACGACGCTGTCCGGCGACGAGCGCGAACAGCTTCTGATGGAGTGCCTCGAGAGTCTGACTCGGAGCACTCCCGCCGCTGTCGTGTTGCGCGGCGCCACAACAGCGTTCGTCGCGATTCCCTCGAGGCGACCGTTCCGCCTGATCGGCCGCCGGGCGACGAACGACGTCGGCGGGTCCTTGCCGGCGTTCGCCGCGCACGCCCGTCAGTTGATCAAGGTCAAAGTCGGCGCTCTGGGCGAGGTCACCGCCCGCCTGGTCAACCCTGGCAAGCCGAACAGGTCGAAACTGTCGCACTGACGTAGCACTCGGTCAGCGCCTGCCTGCGCCCCGGGCCGCAGGACCAATTCCATCGCCGTGCAGGGGATTTCACCCCGTCGCCCCGGGCGTGAACCGCACCGAGCCTCCGGGGGCCTCGTCGTTGACTGCTGCTTCAGGCAGTATCACTTGCGATGAGGCCTTCGCGGTGATCGAGAGATGTCGCGACCTGCCTGCGAGACCAGGTGCCGGGACAACGAACGCACCGACATTCGGCAGGGGTTCCCTGCCGAACGGAGTACTTTCGGCGGCCTACCGCGGAGAATGAAGACCTTCTCGAGTTCGGCGAAGGGCCGGTCGCCTCTTGCTCGGAGCTTGCCTTGGTGATCTCACGCAGTGCGTCATTCTCAGAATTGTCGATACCACTGCCCGGTCGTGATGATCTCTCTTCCCTCCAGGATCCGATCGCGGCCAACGGGACGCCAATACCGATCGGTCCCCACTCGCTGGGCACCACTACCACGAATGTGGCTATTTTGTAGCAATAGGATCGAAGCGCTGACCCTGCGTCGTATGCGATGCCAGCCCTCGGGTTCAACTGCGGAAATATCGCCTCATAGCGTCCATTTTGCCCGTTATGGGCCGGTCATTAAATGGACAAATCGGAATTTCCTTCGGTTAATGTTTAAAAATGAGGTCTCTAGAGGTAATCTGGCGAATGATCCGCAATCCCTCAATGCGGATCCCCGATTGAGGACGTGCCCACCCACGCCCCCAATGTTGCGCGGTGGTGCCGCCCGAGTCCAGTGGCACCACCGTCCGGGTTTCCGCCCGTGCGATACGAAGCGAACAGGAAGAGGAAATGGTCGATACGCCATCGATGGCGCCGTCCTACGCGGGCGCCGCCCGACAAGCCCTGCGTCGCCATCCACGAGTTTTATTTCGGCAAGTTCCCTTCCGTCACTCTTCCGAAACATCGAATCGCGAGTCGAGGAAGACAACACGATGACGTCGGGCAGCGTGACGTTCGGCAATGTTCAGGTCGTATGGAGCAGCGAGAGGTCTCTCTTCATAGCCTTCAGTGCGGACTTCCCGGGGCTGTACGCCAAAGACCGGTGGTCCGCCGTGCGTGCTCGCCGGCTCATGGAAGAGCGTGTACGAAGTCTTTTGATCGCCAACGAGCTGTGAGGTTCGAATGGCAACACGCAAAGTAATTGTTCCCTCGGCGGAGGTCAGTGGTTGGCGACTGCGGAACTTGTCGTCCTTTTTATTGTCATGTGGACGATCCTGTCATTCATTATCGGGTGGGCCTTGATGGGGCGCCGGCGCTGACTTCGACCCGAGGAGGAAAAGCGCAAGTCAGCGGAATCAGCACTGTTGGCTGTACTGGAAATTGGGCGCGGGGTCACTGGGCGGGGGTTTGTACCCCTCGGGCCACACCGTCTTGTCGTCGTAGGTCAGATGGTCGGTGCTCAGGAGCTGGTGGAGATCGGCATCCGCAAGGTTCGCTCCTTCCAGATGAGCGTAACCGAGGTCCGCCATGAAGAAATTGGCGCGCGAGAGGTTCGCGCCCCGCAACGACGTCGCGTGCAGATCTGCGTGCGCCAAGTCCGCACCTCTGCCGTCCAACGCCGATAGGTTCACACGGTCCAACCTCGAGTAGGACAGATTCGCAAATTCGAGGTTGGCGCCGGACAGATCTGCACCCTCCAGGTTTGCGAAGTCCACTCGCGCGCCCTGCAAGTTGGCGCCATCCAGTGTGGTCGCGCAGAGCTTGGACCATGTCAACCACGCATGCATGAAGACCGTATGGCTGAAACGCTTGCCGGACAGATCGATCATGACCAGGCAGGTCTTCCGGAGATCGAGCTGGTGGTCCCGGAACGGCGTGTACGTGTGACTGATGGCCGCTGCGGCGGCCCACAGGTCTGCCGGTGCCGGCTCCGCAACCGGAGAAGTGTCTACCGGCAGCTCGACATCCGGGCAATTGGTCAATTCTCGCGACCGCAGAAACGCGCCGAGTACCTCGACCACCGTTTGCGAGTCGGCCGCGGAATCTCGGGCAATGCGCTCCAACGCGTAGACCCCGCCTACTCGTACAGTCTGCTGGTCGGAACCCAGATGCTCGACGGACTTACCGAAACGATCAGTGACTTGCACTTGCTGAGACAGACCGTACTGGTGCCGCGTCTCGCGCAGATTCAGACCCGTGAAGACCAGGGCCCCGACCGCCGCCGACGCGGTGGTGATGGCTGCCAATGCGGTCCACAAGTCCTTGTTGGCCCAGCCGCGTACAGCACCCGCCGCAGTCCGCAGCGGCCGCTGTCCTCCCGGTGCTTTCGGTGCTTCTGACGACGTCGGCTCACTCGAGGTCACCACGGCATCATGACGCTGGACCTGAGCTAGCGAAGGGCACCACGCCGTATGTGACCAGCATCGACGCATTGTGCTGCGGCTGGGGCGAAGTGAGAGATCTCGCCCTGGCCGCAGCAGTTCTCGTCAGTTCAGCGGATGGTGCCGAAGCCGGGGATCAGTGGGAGGTCCAGGGGGGTGACCCAGCCCGGCGGGAGGGCGTTGACGGCGGGGACGGCGTTGAGGGCGCGCATGCCGGTGGACAGGCAGCCCGCTACCGCGGGGGTGCGGCCGGAGCCGTCGGTGAAGCGGAACGAGGTTTCCTGGGCGATCGAGGGGCTGCCGAAGATGTCGACGCGGTAGACATCGTCCTTGGTGCCGGCGGGCCAGTCGGGGGCGGCGTCGAGGCCGATGCGGTTGACGTGTTCGAGGGTGATGACCTCGCGGCCGTGGTAGACGCCGTTGATGGTGAAGCGGATGGCGGCGACGGTGCCTGCTTTGACGCCGCCCTTGGCGGAGGGACGGTCGGTCGGGGTGACCCACTTGTCCCAGGTGGTGGTGATGGCATCGAGTTCGATGCCCGCGGCCGCGGCGATCATGGGAACGGTTGCGCCCCACGCCATGATGAGCATGTCGGGGTGTTCGAGCAGGGCCTTGAATTCGGGCGGGTGGCCGATGCCCATCTCGAATTCGTAGTCGCCCTCGTAATCGGTGTAGTCGAGCAGTTCGGAGGCGCGCACCGACTGCACCTCGCCGCACAGGCCCATGAGGGTCAGCGGGAACAGGTCATTGGCGAAGCCGGGGTCGATGCCGGTGGTGAAGCATGACGCTCCCCCGGCCTGGCAGGCTTCGGTGATCGGGTCGCGCCACACGGCGGGCAGCTGCTTCATCTGCGGCCACACCCACGGGGTCATGGCGGTCGAGCAGACGTCGATGCCGGCGCGCAGGAACGCGCCGATGACGCGCATGTTCTCCTCGGCGAAGGCGGCGGTGGGCCCGTAGTGGACGACGGCGTCGGGGCGCAGCGCGATGAGTTCGTCGACCGAATCGGTGGCCAGGACACCGGTTTTCGCGGCCCCGCACAGGTCTCCGGCGTCGCGGCCGACCTTGTCGGGATTGCTGACGCCGACGCCGACGAGCTCGAAGGCGGGGTGGCGCACGATTTCGGCCAGCACCATGGAGCCGACGACGCCGGTCCCCCACAGCACGATGCGTTTGGTGGTCATGGTGACTCCTGGATTCATCGGTGGAATTCGCCGCAGTCGACGGTGAGCATCTGGCCGGTGACGGCGGTGGCGAGGTCGCTGGCCAGGAACAGGGCCGCGCGGGCGACCTCTTCGGGTCCGGCGAGGCGGCCCAGGTCGGTGGGCGCGGCCTTCTGCCGGTAGATGTCGTCGTGGGTGACCCCGGATTGGCTTGCCAGCCAGTCGAAGTAGGCCTTGTTGATGTCCTCGTACACATACGAGGGGGCGACGGAGTTGACGCGGATGCCGCGCGGTCCCAGTTCGGTGGCCAGCGAGGAGGCCAGGTGGGCGAGCGCGCCCTTGGACAGTTTGTAGCCGGAGTATTCGGGCTGCGAGCTGTAGGACACGCACGAGTTGAGCATGATGATCGACCCCCGGGACGCGGCGAGCGCGTCGGCGAACAGGGCCGAGAGTCGCAGCGGCGCGAACACATTGGTCTCGTTGGCGTCGCGCAGCGCTTCCACGTCGATCTGGGTGATCGGGTACATGGGCGGGATGGCGAAGGCGTTGTTGATCAGGCAGTCGACGCGGCCGGCCGCGGCGACCGCGCGTTCGGCGAGTGTGCGGCGCTGATCTTCCTCGGTGATGTCGGCGCGCACGACGTGGGCGGTGGCGCCGAGGGCACGGGCTTCGTCGGCGTATTCGTGCAGGCGTTTCTCGGTGCGTCCGGCCAGCACGAGGGTGGCGCCCATGTGGGCGGCTTCGATGGCCAGGGAGTGGCCCAGTCCGGGGCCGACGCCGGAGATGACGATGACCTTGCCGGCCAGCAGCGGTACCGGGCGATAGGTGTCGGGGATGTGCGGGGCGGCTGACACGACTCCTCCTCGAGTCCTCAGCCGTTACAGAGCGTAACGACTTAGTTGTGACAGACTGTAACGACTCGTGCCCGCAGCGACAAGGACGAAATCCGTGACCACACGCCACCGGCTCGGCCCGCACCGCGATCCGGCGGTGGACACCGCGGTCCTCGACGCCGCCCGCGCCCTGGTCGTCGAACAGGGTTACGCCGCAACCTCGATCGACGCCATCGCCGCCCGCGCCGGAGTGTCCCGACCGGCCATCTACCGCCGCTGGCCGTCCAAAGCGCACCTGATCGCGCAGGCGGTGTTCCCCGACGTCGGGTCCGCGGTGGTGGCGCCGGATCTGCTCGGGGAGATCCGCAAGGTCATCCGCGGCACCATCCAGCTGTTCGGGTCCGCCGAAACCCGCGCCGCCATGCCCGGTCTCATGGCCGAGATGCGGGAGGACTCCGGGCTCTACGAGAAGCTGTCGGCCCGCCTGGACTCCCCCACCCGCGACGAACTCGGCGACTACCTGCCCGGGCAGGACACCCGCCCGGGACTGGACCCGAACACGGTGCTCGACACCATCGCCGGAGCGGCCCTGTTCGCCATGTGCATCCGCGATATCGACGATCTCGACGGCTTCGCCGCCTCCCTCGAGGACCTACTCCTCTACGGCATCCTCGGTCGCCCCGCCGCCGGCTAGCCCCGGGGGGCGTGTTCAGGTCTCGGCGGGCCCGACGCCCGGACTGAGGTGAGCGCATCGAACAGCGGCCGGAATTCGACGACCACTCTCGGCGACCCGTGCCTTTCCGTCTCGGACAGTTCGATCATGTGGCCGGTTGGCGGTGCGGACCGGGATTCACCGGTGTGCATCCCGCGCCGGCGCGATCACGCCCACCCCGGCGACTCGGATCCTGCGCCACTCCCCCACGCCCGGACGTCGATCGCTGGCGGTTCGCGGCGCGAATATCGGTGGGCCGAACGGTCTTTCGCCGGTAGCCTGCCCGCCATGGCGGCGAAGAACAACAGCTATCTCGATCAGGTCGTGGCACAACAGGCCGAACTGGAGGAGGACCTGCGGCCCGCGTTCGCGCGGTCCGCGCCCGCACCCGCGGCGATGCCGATCCCGCCGGGCGCCCCGAGTCCGCGTGGCGCGCTGGCCAAACGGGCCGGGCGCGTGGGGTCGGCGCGGGAGAACACCCCGCAGGGTCCGGTGGAGGTGCGGGTCAGCGGCTGGTGGCGGTGGCGCACGGTGCTGGTGCCGCCCAACGCGTTCGTCGTGCACACCCGTCGCGGCGCGGCCGAACCCCTGCACATCGGTCTCGGTGTGTCGTTCCGGTTCGATCCCGCCAAGGACTCCTACCTGGTGGTGCCCGGCGCGATCCAGACCATCCTGATCAACGCCTACTGCATCTGCAGCGAACTGCAGGGCGTGCTGGTGCAGGGGTACGTGCAGTGGATCATCGACGATTTCGCCACCGCGTACCGCAAACTCGACTTCTCCGATCCGGAGGATCCGATGCGGCTGGTCAACGTGCAGCTGCGCGAACAGGCCGAGGCAGCGATCAAGGACAAGGTGTCCACGATGGCGGTGCGTGACGTGCTGTCGGACAAGCAGCCCATCATCGAGGAACTCACCGCACGACTGCGCACCGTCGCCGAGGGCGCGGGCGACGGTGCGCGCGGGCTGGGCCTGTCGATCGTGACCGTGCAGATCAAGGAGGCCGTCGTCTCCTCGAACACGTTGTGGGAGAACCTGCAGAAGCCCTACCGCAGCGAACAGAACCGGGTCGCGCGCCTGGCCGAACTCGACGCCCAGGAGGCGGTGTCGGTGCGTGAGGCCGCCGCCGGGCGCGCCGCCGAGCAGCGGCGCATCGAGAACGAACGGGAGCTGGCCGAACTGCGCGCCCGCAACGATGCCGCGTCCTTCGACCGCGAATCCGCTGAACGGCTGCGTCGCACCGAACGCGAGCACGAGGTGAACCGGGAGGTCGCCGACTTGGCTCAGCAGCAGGCGCTGCACACGCTGCGTCTGGAACGTGAGCAGCACGCCGAGAAGCTCGACAACGCCCGCCGCCAGGCCGAGCGGGTCGCGCTGCGTCAGGAAGCCGATCTGGCGTTGGCGCAGGCCAAAACTCGGGTCGCGCACGAGGCGGCGCTGCTGGAGTTGGATCGGCAGCGGGTCGGTGTCGACATTGCCAACAGCCGCAATGCCGCCACCATGCAGGCGGAGTTGATCGAGGCCCTGCCCGCGATCGTGGACAACCTGCCCACGCCGACGGAGTTGCGGACGGTGCAGATCGGCGGCGACACCACGGGATTGGCGAGCGTGGTGGCGCAGTTGTCGGACATCATCACCGCCATCCGCAAAACCGGACAATCCTGACGCGTCGGGTGTCGTCATTCGGGCCCGCCACGCCCCCGCGCCGTCATACCGTCTGAGAAGGCTTCGATGGTGGGAGTGGATCGAGAATGGTGATGAGCGAACCGAATACGACACCCGCAGTGTTCCAGGCGACCGCCGCGATCGACCCCGACGCGATCGCGGTCCGCTCGATCGGCGGCGCCGTGACCCTCACCTGGCGCGACTACGCCGCCCAGGTCCGCGAGATCGCCGCGGGCCTGGCCGCGCTGGGCGTGGGCCGCGGGGACACGGTGGCGTTCATGATGGCCAACCGCGTCGAGTTCTACCCCCTCGAGGTCGGCGCCCAGCACACCGGCGCCACCTCGTTCTCGGTGTACAACACCCTGTCCGCCGAGCAACTGCACTACGTGTTCAGCAACGCCGGCAACCGGGTCGTGGTGTGCGAAGCGCAGTACGTGGACCGGATCCGCGCGTGCGGGGTGTCCATGCAGACCATCGTGTGCGTGGACACCCCCGCGCCCGGCACGTTGAGCGTCGCGCAGCTCAAACAGCTGGGGCGCAGCGACTTCGACTTCGACGCCACCTGGCAGGCGGTGACCGGCGAGGACATCGTCACCCTCTGCTACACCTCCGGAACCACCGGCAACCCGAAAGGCGTGGAGATCTCCCACGCCAGTCTGGCGTTCGAATGCCGCGCCTACGCCTCGGTCATGCCGGTCGAGTTCGGCGACCGCATCACCTCGTTCCTGCCGACCGCGCACATGGCCGACCGCGTCACCGGCCTGTACCTGCACGAGTACTTCGGCACCCAGATCACCGTCGTCCCCGACCGCACCCAGCTCGGCGCCGCGCTCGCCGACGTGCACCCCACCATCTGGGGGGCGGTGCCGCGGGTGTGGGAGAAACTCAAAGCGGCCGTGGAGTATTCGGTCGCCGCCGAAACCGATCCCACCCGTCGGGCGGCGCTGGTGTGGGCGCTGGAGGTCGCCGCGCGCAAGGCCGCGGCCCAACTGGCCGGGCAGCCGCTCACTGACGGGCTGGCACAGGAATGGGCGCGCGCCGACGCGGCCGTGCTGGGGGCGTTGCGCGCGAAACTGGGCCTGGATCAACTCAAATGGGCGCTCTCGGGAGCCGCGCCGATCCCGGCGGAAACCCTCGGCTTCTTCTTCGGGCTCGGCATTCCGATCTCGGAAGTGTGGGGCATGTCGGAGTTGACCTGCATCGTCAGCGTCGCCCCGCCCGGGCAGGCGCGGCTGGGCACCGTGGGGCGGCTGCTGCCCGGGCTGGAGTCCAGGATCGCCGAGGACGGCGAGTTCCTGGTGCGGGGGCCGCTGGTCATGCGCGAATACCGCAAGGAACCGCAGAAGACCGCCGACACCCTCGACGCGGACGGGTGGCTGGCGACCGGTGACATCATCACCTGCGACGCCGACGGATATCTGCGGGTGGTGGACCGTAAGAAGGAACTCATCATCAACTCCGCCGGAAAGAACATGTCGCCGGCCAATATCGAGAACACCATCAAAGCCGCCGCCCCGCTCATCGGGGCGCTGGCCACCATCGGCGACAACCGCGCCTACAACACCGCCCTCATCGTCCTCGACGCCGAATCCGCGCCCCCGTACGCCGCCCAGCACGAGCTGCCCGACGCCTCGGCGGCGACACTGGCCGCCGACAAGACGGTGATCGCCGAGATCGCGCGCGGCATCGCAGCCGGGAACGCGAAACTCTCACGCGTGGAACAGATCAAGCGATTCACGATCCTGCCCACGTTCTGGGAGCCCGGCGGTGACGAGATCACCCTCACCATGAAGTTGCGGCGCCGACCGATCGCGGACAAGTACGCCGCTGATATCGACCGCATGTACGTGCCCGACCTGGCCGAAGGCGTCCACGAACCCGGTCCCGCCTGACCGCTTGCCGTGACACTCGGACCCCGGCGGTAGCGCGGGGGTCCGAATTCACCCCTTCATAACAGAGCAAGTGCTCTGTTATGGTCGGTGCATGCCCCGCCCCCGCACCCACGACCCCGATCGGGTGCTCGACGCCGCCGAAGCGCTCGCCGTGCGCTCCGGACCCGCCGCGGTCACCATCCGCGCCGTGGCCACCGCCACCGGCGTCTCCAACGGCGCGCTCTACCACACCTTCGGTTCCCGCGCGGAACTGCTGGGCCGCACCTGGATTCGCGCCGCCCACCGCTTCCTCGCCCTGCAAGCCGACCTGGTCGCCGCCGCCGGCGACGGCATCGACGCGGTCATCGCCGCCGCCGAAGCCCCCGCCGAATTCGCCGCCCGCCACCCGATGTCGACCCAACTGTTCTTCACCGTCCGCCGCGACGACCTCCTCGGCGACGACCTGCCCGACACCGTCCGCACCGAACTCGCAGCCACCCAGAAAACCCTGGTCGAGCTGATGAAAACCCTCGCCCACCGGCTGTGGCAGCGCCGCGACGCCCACGCCGTGGACACCCTCACCATCTGCCTGGTCGACCTGCCGACAGCGATCCTGCTCGACCGCGACCGGCTCGCCAATCCCGTAGCCCGACAGCAGTTGCGGGCCGCCGTCCGCGCGGTCCTCGACATCGGGCCCGCACCCGCCTGACCCACACCGCGAAGGAACCCCCATGCCCACCCTGAGCTACCGCGACAAGATCGCCGTCCTCGACCTCGGCGGCGACGAGAACCGCTTCTCACCCGAATTCCTGACCTCCGTCGGCGAACACCTCGACACCGTCATCGCCGACGGCGCCCACGCACTGGTCACCACCGCGTCGGGCAAGTTCTACTCCAACGGCCTCGACCTGGACTGGCTGTCGGCCCATGGCGAGCGGGCCGAATGGTATGTCGCGCAAGTCCAGTCACTGCTGGCGCGCGTGCTCACCTTCCCCATGCCCACCGCCGCCGCCCTGCCCGGACACGCCTTCGGCGCCGGCGCCATGCTCGCTCTGGCCCACGACTACCGGGTGATGCGCGCAGACCGCGGCTACTTCTGCTTCCCCGAAGCCGACATCCGCATCCCGTTCACCCGCGGCATGTCCGCGCTCATCCAAGCCAAACTCACCCCCCGATCGGCCATCGCGTCCATGACCACCGGACGCCGCTTCGGCGGCCCCGACGCTTTGGCCTACGACCTCGTCGACGCCACCGGCGACCTCGACACCCTCACCGACACCGCGCTGGCCCTGCTCGGCCCGATCGGCGCCAAAGACCAGGACACCCTCGGCGCGATCAAGGCCACCATGTTCGCCGACGCCGTCTCCGCCCTCCACAACGCCTGACACCGGGTCACCGGGTGCGGCGCACCGCGAACAACCACAGCCGCACCCGGTTGTCACACCCGATCGTGTCCGTCAACTCCACCAGGTGCCGCATCACCAGTGCGTAGGTGCGGGCAGGTTCGGTGTAGACAGCGTCCTTCCAGCCCGCCAGCCTGCTCCACCACGAACACCAGGGCATGATGGGCCAATTCCTGATCCTCGACTCCGGTCAGACCCCCGCCTCCACCCCGTCCCGATGAGCGAAATGCCCAGGGGTGCAGGCGGATCCGGACCGCACGGCGGTCACTGACCGCCGTGCGCCGAACCGCCCGCACCGGGGTCGGGGTCAGCGGCCCTGCCAGACCGGGGGACGCTTCTCCACGAACGCGCGCATCCCCTCACCGGCGTCCATCGACGACAGTGCCGCCGCGGCGACCTGACCCTGCTTGCCGAACGCCTCGGCGACCGACCAATCCGGGGCCTGCTCGATGATCTGCTTGCTCGCGTCGATACTCAACGGCGCGTTCACCGCCACCCGCGCCGCCAACTCCAGCGCGGCATCGAGGGCCTTGCCCGGTTCGGCGACCTGATTGATCAACCCGATCTCCGCCGCCCGGGCCGCGCTGATCGGGTCGCCGGTCAACGACAACTCCATCGCGATCGCGCGGGGTAGACGCTGCGACAGGCGCAGGACGCCGCCGCCGACAGCGACCAGGCCCCGCTTGACCTCCGGGATGCCGAAGGTCGAATCACTCGCGGCGACAATGAGATCGGCGGCCAACGCCAGTTCGCAGCCGCCCGCCAGCGCCGGGCCCTCCACCGCGGCGATGAGTGGTTTGCGTGGCGGTTGGGACACGATGCCCAGGATGCCGCGCTTCTCGGTGACCGGCACCTCACCGCGCGCGGCTGCCTTGAGATCCATGCCGGCACTGAAATAGCCGCCCGCACCGGTCAGAATCGCGATCCGCGCGTTCGGATCGGCTTCGTAGGCGTCGATCGCGCGCTCCAGACCCAGCGCCGCCGCCAGATTGATCGCGTTGCGGGCGTGGGGGCGATTGATGGTGATGATCATGATGTGGCCGCGGCGCTCGATCAGCACCGGCGCGGGCGGCGGAGGCGGCAACGGCACCCGCGCCACACCCGCGGTACTCGACACCGGCTCCGCGTCCGATTCCCCCGCGCTCGATTCCTCAGCGGCTGAACCCGACTCGGGACGATGCGCGGCCGCCGGGGTGATCGTGTCACCGGCCACGGTCACCGGCAGACCCAGCCAGTCGTCCTCGGCCAACGCGGTCACCAACGCGGAATCGGTGGAACGCACCAGCGCTCGATCACCGGCGGGGGTCAGCAGGCTCACGATCGCGGCCTCGGGGAGACCGTCTCGACCGTAGGGCAGGGTGTAGGCCTCCACCACGGCCTCGCCGTCATAACCGGTGCGTGCCGGGCGGGCCGGGGGATGCTCGATCACCGGAGTCAGATGCCGGTAGGGCTGTGCGGGCGGGGTCGCCGAATACACGCCCATCGCGTGCTTGGTCAGATACCAGCCCAGAGACGTGGCCAGACCGAAGGATTCGGGTTCGGCGCGCAACCGTCCCACCAGCGACGCCACCGCGTGCCCGCCGTAATTGTTGCCCGGACCGCCGCCGAAGGTCAGCCCACCGGTCACCGACAGCGGCCGCTTCGGGTCGTCGACCGGCAAACCCAGCTCGCGCGCGGCGATCTGCACCGCCACCGGGAAACACGCGTACAGGTCCACCGGGCCCAGATCGTCGGCCGTGATCCCGGCATGCTCGAATACCGCCGCACCCAGCGCCCCGATCGCCGGAGACGCCGCCAATTCGGCACGCTCGCTGACGAACCACTCATCGGTGCCCGACGCGCCCGCGTGCAGGAACACCCACTTGTCCTGCGGGATACCGGCCGCCTCGGCTGCGGCGGCGGAGGCCACGATGATGCCCGAGGCCATATCCACCGTCAGATTCGCGCACTCGAGCTTCGTGTACGGGGCCGAGATCATCCGATTGGCGTCGGTCACCGCCGCGATCTCGGTGGCGGTGAACTCCTGGGGCTGCCACGCCTGCGGATTGGCCGCCGCCACCGCCGAGAACCGCGACCACAACTCCGCCACCGCGGCCGCGTGCTCGGCGGGCGTGCGACCCAACCGGTGCCGGTTGGCCGACTCGAGCAGCGCGTACATATTGATCGGGGCCTGCAACCCGGCTGCCGACTCCGCGGCGTTGTTGGCCGCCTTGTCGATCCCCACCGTCCGCGTCGGCGACACCGAGACGTCCTGCACCGGCCAGGCCACCTCGACCCCGGCGCGCTGTGCCGCCGCCTGTGTGGCCCCGGCCTCCGCGCCGGTCACCAGCACCAGGTCGTAGTCGCCCGCCGCGATCGCCGCGGCCGCCTCGTTGATCACCAACTGGCCGCCGTCGCCACCGAACGGACTCGACTGCACCGTGTCCACCCCGTCCGCGCCGACCGCGGCCGCCACCAGCGCCCCCAGATCCCGGTACTGCCACGACGTCGGCGACACCGCGAACACCGCGTCCGCGCGCGCCAGCAACCCGTCCCCGACCCCGGTGTCGGCGGCCGCGGCCCGCAACGCCCGCACCGCCAACTGCGACGGATCGGCATAGGACGCGTCGGGGGTGCGCTGCACGATCTGGCCCACACCCACCAGCACCGGCGTCGTCGGAGCCAATACGACCCCGGAAGCCCGGTGCCGCACCGCCTTCCGCTCCGCCCGCCCCGACGCCGGCGCGGTCGCCGCCAGCACCGCGGGCAACCGCGCCAGGGAATCGGTCAACGCGTCACCGAGCGCGCGGGCCACCGTGGCACCGAGCGGGCCCTCGATCGGCTGCCCCGACAACCCCGCGTCGATGTACACGCTCGACCCGGAACCGTTGGGCACCACCGTGATCCACAAACCCAGGCCCAAACCCTGTGGGCCGTGCCCGCGCAACCCGAGCCGCGAGTCGCTCACCTCGGTCACCAGCCACTGCACATCGGCCGGAATGCCCATGAACTTGGCCACCTGCGTGTACTCCACGCCCATGGCCGCCGGCCCCGGCGCCTGCCCACGCCAGCCCGCGTGGAAGCTCACCCACTCCGGAAGCCGCTGCAACTGCGCCAGATACGCCAGCGTCGCCGCCGCGCCGGTCTCGAGATCGCGATGCGCGTGCGCGGTGCGCGGATAGTCCGACAGGCCCTCGGGCAGGGTGTGCTCGACCGGCGTGGCCTCCACGGGCACCCCCTGGCCGGTCACGCCCGCGATGAACTCCCGCACGATCCGCGGATCGCGGCGCACCGTGTCCAGTAGCTGGCCCCCGGCACGCACCTGCCGGCGCAGCGACGCGCCCTTACCCAGCCCCTGCTCCAGCACCGCACGCACACGATCGAAACCCGGCACCGTACTCACGGCCCACCTCCTCGCTGAGGGTCCACACCATCCGGCCCTCACGGTATCGGCCGTTCACCTGCCACGGGAAGAGTCGGCGCAACTTCGCACCCCACGAGATGTCGGGCGCGAATGCCGGTTCACAATTTGGGTGCCGCCCCGGGCCTGGCCATCGGGGGCGGCGCCACGACTGATGCTCGTGGTTCGCCGCCCGTGCGCGCGTCAGTAGCCGTGCAGATGGCGGGCGGTGGGTGAGGTCGCGACGGTGGCCGGGTCGGGGGCGGTGCCGAACAGGCGGTCGGCGGTGTTGGCGGTGGTCACGGTGAACCAGTAGTGCTCGTTCTTGTAGTGGTGATGGCGGTGGTGACGCCAGACCGACCGGTAGGCAGCGTGTTTGGGCTTGTAGTCGGTGTGGATGAGGTAATGGGTCCACTCATAGATCAGTCCGACCACGGTGATGGTGAGCACGAACGTCAGACCCGCCTCGACCCGGGGGAACACCAGCAGGGCCACCGCGACGACAGCGGCGATGACCGCCGCGAGCGAACGGGTCGGGATGAAGATGAGCGGGATCGCGCGAGGATCGGCGTGATGCTTGCGGTGTTCGCGGGCCAGTTCGCTGTCGAGGGTGAGCCGGCCCAGCGCGCGCGGCCGCCAGTGCAGGATCGTCACGTGGATCACCCACTCGTACACCGGGAACAGCGCCACGATCGCCAGCGGGATGATCGCGTCGACGAGGTGCCAGTCGCTCAGCAGAATTCGCGTCGTCAGGGCGGCCACCAGGGTGACCCCGATCATCCACGGCGAGGGGTGGCGGGCGAATTCGCGGGCCGCCGCGGACAAGGTGAGGTCGCGGCGCAGTGCGTGCCCGGCAGTGGTCTTGGGATCGGTCATGGTCATACCTCGTGTTCGGGTCACGCCTGGTCGAGAGCGTGCAGCAGGGTGGTGGTCGCGGGGGTGAGCAGGGCGCGCGCCCGGTCGGCGGCGCGCTGCGGCTCGCCCGCGCCGATGGCGGCGGCCAGATCGCGGTAGGCGTCGATATTGCCCACCTCGGCCGACATCACCGGGGCCAGCGCCGCCAGCGCGGGCTCGTAGGCCGCGCGCAGCATGGAATACATGAGCCGGAACGCGATCGAATCCGCCAGATCCAGGATGTGATCCCAGAACTCCAGCGCGACGAGCTGCTGGTCGAGCGGGTCAGCGGATGCGGCCAGCCGTTCGGTCGTCGCGTCCAGCGCGCGCAACGCCTCGGTGACGTCGCGGCGGTCGGGTCGCGCGCCCACCCGCGCGGCCGCCAGCTCGGCGATCTTGGGCCCATTGTGCAGGCGGGCCTCGAGCACACTGCGCGCCACGGCCACATCGATGGTCGCGCCCCGCAGCAGCAGCCGGGGCAGCACCTCGAGTCCGGCGCTGCGCCGGTAGTCCAGGACCGTGGTCGCCTCGCCCTGGCGCACCGAGACCAGTCCGGCCGCCGAGAGTCGTTGCAGCGCTTCGCGCACCGCCGGTCGTGACACGCCCAGCGCTTCGGCCAGCTGCCGTTCGCTGGGCAGCGTGCTGCCGGCCGCCAGTTCGCCACTGAGCACTTCGGCGGTGATCTGTTCGAACACATCACCGGCGACGGAGCGTTTCACCACGGGGGTCCATGCCATGCCGATCAGTGTGCGCCGTCGCGGACTGGTGGTCAAGTGGTAAGACCAGTTGCCTCGTGCGGGGTTCAGCAGACCCCCATGCGGTTCACAACTCGCGGGCGAACCAGACCTGATCCAACATCCGGATCCCATCGACCATCACCAGGTCCGAATACCCGGCCGCCGCGGTGAACACATCCGGCACGATCCGCGTCATCCGGAAGCCGCACCGCTGGTAGAAGCGCAGATTCCCGGCATCGGCGGTCGCGGTCGCCACCTCGAGCCGCCGCACCCCCGCCGCCGTCGCGGCCGCCACCACGGTGTCGATCAGCCGCCGCCCCACCCCGGCCCCGCGCAACGGGCGCACCACCGCGGTATTGACGATCTCCCACGTCGACTCGTCCGCCTCCGGCGCCGCCTGGATATGGCCGACCACCTCCCCGGACGCGTCGCGCGCCACCCACACCCGCCCGCGCCCGATATACCCGGCCAGCAGCGGCTCGGAATCCTCGGCCATCCGGAACGACCACGCGATCTCGTCGCGATCACCGGTGAACTCCTCGATCCGCACCGCGTCCGCATCGGAGTCGGGCGGCACCACGATCAGCATCCAGCCCTCGGGGTCCAGCACCGCGAACGCGCCCGCCGCCACCCAATACGGATTGTCCGGAATCACCTCGGCCACACCATGATCGGCCAGCCGTTCGCGCAACGCCTCGAACCCGCCGCGCAGATACAGCACCACCGCGTCCTCGGGGTCCACCGGCGGCGGGGCGGGCGCGTCGTCACGGCGCACCAACTCGAGCTGGGCGCGCGGGCCCGGCAACCCGAACACGAACCCGCTGTAGCCCGCGTGATCGGAGAACGCGAAAAGCTGTGTCAGACCGACGATCTCCCGATAGAACGCCGCGCACTCGTCGAGCCGGGCCGTCGCCCGCGCGAACCGCGCCGCACCCACCGCCAACCCGTCCACACCGGACTCCGCCGCACCCACCGAACAGCCCTCCTCACGACCGACGACACACCGCTCCCCAGGATGCGCCGTCCACCACCGCCCGGTCGACTCATTAACGCGCCCACCGCACACAAGAACGCGCGAGCCCGGACATCCGGGCTCGCGCGTCGGTCGGTCGCGGCAGCGCCGCTACAGGGCGATACCCAGCAGCGCGTCGACGGTGTCGGTGATCAACGCCGGAGCTGTCGTGTCGGGGCCGCCGTAGGCCAGCGCCTGCTGCGCCCACGCGTCCAGCGCCGCCAGCGCCTTGGGAGTGTCCAGGTCATCGGCCAGGTGGCGACGCACCCGCGCCACCGTGTCGGTCGCATCCGGAGCCGAGTCCAGCGCCACCGCCGAACGCCACCGCTCCAGCCGCGAAACCGCTTCGGCCAGCACCGCATCCGACCACTCGCGGTCGCTGCGGTAGTGCCCGGAGAACACGCCCAGCCGGATCGCGCCCGGATCGGTGCCCGCCGCGCGCAGCTTCGACACGAACACCAGATTGCCGCGCGACTTCGACATCTTCTCGCCGTCGAGCCCGATCAGGCCCGCGTGCACGTAATGCCGGGCGAAGCGACGGCCCTTCACCAGCGCCTCGGCGTGCGCGGCGGAGTACTCGTGGTGCGGGTAGATCAGGTCGCTGCCGCCGCCCTGCACATCGAACTCGCTGCCGAGACGGTTGACCGCGATCGCCGCACACTCGATGTGCCAGCCCGGACGGCCCGCCCCGAACGGCGCCGGCCACGACGGCTCACCCGGCCGCTCGGCCCGCCACAGCAGCGCGTCGATCGGATCACGCTTGCCCGGCCGCTGCGGATCCCCGCCGCGCTCGGCGAACAACCGGTCCATCGTCTCGCGGTCATACCCCGACTCGTAGCCGAACTGCTCGGTCGCGTCGTGGCGGAAGTAGATGTCGGGATACTGCGGGTCGTCGACCACGTACGCCGCGCCCGAGGCCAGCAGCTTGTCGACCAGCTCCACGACCTCCTGCACCGACTCGATCGCGCCGATGTAGTCGCGCGGCGGGATCACCCGCAACGCCGCCATGTCCTCGCGGAACAGGTTGATCTCGCGGGTGCCCAGCTCACGCCAGTCGATGCCGTCGCGTTCGGCCCGCTCGAACAGCGGGTCATCGACATCGGTGGTGTTCTGCACGTAGTGCACCTCGTGGCCGGCGTCGCGCCACAACCGGTTGACCAGGTCGAAGGTCAGGTAGGTGGCGGCGTGGCCGAGGTGGGTGGCGTCGTAGGGGGTGATGCCGCAGACGTACATCGTCGCGGTCGCGCCGGGGGTTACCGGGCGCACCTGCTTGTCGGCGGTGTCGAACAAACGCAACGCTGGTCCGGATCCGGGGACGGTCGGGACAGCGGTATCGGACCAGGACTGCATGATTCGAGGTTATCCCTGGGATCGGGCCGCGACGTCGCCGCCCCCGCGCCGGTGTGCCCCACGACACGCGCCCGACCGGGCCGACCTGCACCCTAGTCGCCGACCCGGCGGTGTCAATGATTGCAATCAGCGCGACGAGAACGCCGGAGGGTCCGCGACGCAGCGGGTCAGAACGCGGGCCAGGGAATCGGCCGCTGACTGGCCGGCAACGGCATCACCGGCTCGTCCAGCAACGCCCGCCCCCGCGCCTCGAGCGCGTCGATCTCGGCGTCGGTGATCAACTCCGCCAGCCGCTCACCCAGCTCCCCGGGCAGCGCCTTCACCAAAACCGTGATGTCGGTGAGCAATTCGTCGGCCACCGGCTCACCGGCCCACCCCCACAACACCGTGCGCAACTTCGGCTCGGTATGCAGGCAGATCCCGTGATCCACCCCGTACACGCGCCCGTCCAGACCCAACAGGGCGTGCCCGCCCTTGCGGTCGGCATTGTTGATCAGCACATCGAGCACCGCCATCCGCTGCAGCCGCGCGTCGTCGGCGTGCACCAGCGACACCGGATGCCCGCCCGGATCCAGCGCCCGCAACACCTCCCGATACCCGTCGGGGATCGCGCCCACCGGGCACAGATCCACCAGACCCGGGCTCGGCTCGTCCTCGGCGGTGTCGATCCAGCGCTGCACCATGCCGGGCCCGAAAGGCCCCTCCCGTAACACCGTTTCCGGGATCACGCCCCACCCCAGCGCCTGCGACACCAGATACGAGGCCACCTCCCGCCCGGCCAGGGTGCCGTCGGGGAAGTCCCACAACGGCCGCTCCCCACGCTCGGGCTTGTACACCACCCGCTGCCCGCCGCCACCCGCCTCGCACACCAGGGTGACGTTGCTGGCGGTGGTGACCTGACCGATCACCGTCAACTCGGCGGTCAGCCACGACCGGTCCGCCGCGGGGCTGTCAGAGGCCGACACCGGATCAGTCCTCGGAATCGTCGGAGTCGTCGTCGGCTTCGGTGGCGCCGAAGATGTCGCCGCGCTTGTAGCCGTTGGTGCGCACACACATGTGCCCGGCCGTGGACAGCGGCTCCCCGCACAGCGGGCACGGCGGGCGGCCCGCCGCGATCACCCGCGCCGACCGCAACGCGAACTCCCGCGCCTGCACCGGGGTCAGGAACACCCGCACCGCGTCGGGTCCCTCCTCGGTGTCGTCGAGAACCACCGATTCGTCGACCTCGGTCTCGGTGATCGCCAACAGCTCCACCACTACCGCGCCCGCGTCGGCGTCCCAGCCCAAACCCATGGTGCCGACCCGGAATTCGGCGTCGATCGGCGTCACCAGCGGCGCGGTGTCGGCCACGTCGGCGGCCTGCGGGGGCACCGAGGTCCCGAAGCGCCGTTGCACCTCGTCGAGCAGCAGACCCATCCGATCGGCCAGCACCTTCACCTGCTGCTTCTCGAGCAGCACGCTGATCACCCGCGGCTCCTGCACCGCCTGCAGGTAGAACGCGCGGTCGCCCGGCTCGCCGACGGTGCCGGCGACGAAACGATCGGGGGTGCGGAAGATATGGATTGCCCGGCCCATTGCACCTCCATTCGGTTCACTCACACTGATGAATCGGGGCGTTCGCCAGCCCCATTATCCGTACTGTCGGTGGTACCCGTTTCTCCGCCGGGAACCGGCCCCGAGCGCGATTCGCCGCCTGTTCGCGGTGAAATCGCCGCCAACCCGGACAGATCGGTACCCGTGTCATTGACTCGCCACACATAGGGGGCGTTCGGGGTGTAGCGGACGACGCTGATCGACGCCGGTTCCACCACGATCCGCTGGAAGCCGTCGAGGTGAAGGCCGAACGCGTCGGCCAGTACCGACTTGATGACATCGCCGTGCGTGCACGCAATCCACAACACATCGCTACCATGCCGCTCGGCGAACTGCCGATCCCGTTCGCGCACAGCGGACACGGCACGGAACTGCACCTCCGCCAGCGACTCACCCGAGGGGAACCGCGCCGCCGACGCCTGCCGCTGCACCACCTTCCACAACGGCTCGGTGACCAGGTCGGCCAGGGCCTTGCCCGTCCAGTCGCCGTAGTCGACCTCGAGCAGCCGCTCATCCGGGTCGGCCTCGAGGCCCAGCTTGTCGGCGAGGGGGGCGACGGTGCGCTGGCAGCGCAGCAGCGGCGAGCACACGATGTGCTCGATCGGCAGCGATCCCAGCCGCTGAACCAGGCTCGCGGCCTGCTCACGGCCACGGTCGGTCAGATCGACGCCGGCGCTGCGCCCGGCCAGGGTGCGGGCAATGTTCGACGTGGACACGCCGTGCCGCAACAGGATCACCGTCACCGGGACAGCCTACCGACTAGGTGGCCGACACGACGCCGGTCGCGAGCAGCGCGATCACCGTCAACCCCAGCACGATGCGGTAGCCCACGAACCAGTCCAGCGAATGCCGCGCCACGAACTTCAACAGCCACGCCACCGACGCGTAACCGACCGCGAACGACAGCACCGTGGCCACCAGCAGCTGCGGGCCCGACGCGTTGAGGCCCTCACCAGCGGGTTCGAAGGCATCGGGGAGGCTGAACAGGCCCGAGGCCAGCACCGCGGGAATGGCCAGCAGGAACGAGAACCGCACCGCCGCCTCACGAGTCAGGCCGCAGAACAGGCCCGCCGAGCTCGTCGCGCCCGAACGCGACACGCCCGGGATGAGGGCCAGGCACTGGGCCAGGCCCATGATCAGGCCGTCGCGGGTGGTGAGCAGTTCGATCGGTCGGCGCGCCCGCCCGTAGGTCTTGCCCGAGTAGTACTCCGCCGCCGCGATCACCAGCGCGAACACGATCAGCATGATCGAGATCAGCCACAGATTCCGTGCGCCGGTACGGATCTGGTCCTTGAACAGCAGACCCAGCACCCCGATCGGGATGGTGGCGATGATCACATACCAGCCGACGCGGTAGTCCAGTTCGCGCTGGGTGTCGGGATCGGGGCCGTAGGCGAAGGAGCCGTCGTCGGTCAGCACCGGCAGCTGGGTGGTGGCGCGCTCGTGCAGCGGCACCGAATCGCGTTGGCGCCCAGCGACCTTCATCCACACCGTGGTGCACCAGGCCACCAGGATCCGCCAGATGTCCTTGGCGAAATACACCAGCACCGCCGCTTCGGTGCCCAGCTGGGTGACCGCGGTGAACGACGCGCCCGCGTCATCGCCGAAGAACACCGCCGAGACGATCCGCAGATGCGCCGAAGAAGAGATCGGCAGAAATTCCGTCAGCCCCTGCACCAGGCCCAGCACCAGTGCCTGCACCCACGTCATCGACTCGCCCACGCAGCCTCCAGTCCCGAATCATCAGCTCCCGGTGAGCATTTCGACGCCCCGGGCCGCCACCGGCGCGGCGTTCGCGCCCCGCCGCAACGCTGCGACCCTACCGGGCCGTGATGGCGGGCCCGATACCCCCGGGTGAAATCGGGTTCCGGCTCGCGCGCGCCGCAATTCGCCGCGCTCGGCGCGGGCCGTAGCCGGGCGCGGGCCGCCGGTGCGCCTAGGCTGACGGCTGTGACGAAAGGGCAAGCGCGGTGATGCAACAACGGACGGTCGGCCGCAGCGGACTGCGGGTGTCGAGGCTCGGGCTGGCCACCCACACCTGGGGCAGGGAGACCGACGCCGAGGACGCCGCGGCCCAGCTGCTGGCGTTCGTCGAAGCCGGCGGCAATCTCGTCGACACCTCCCCGGCCTACGGTGACGGCGCCGCCCAGCACATCCTCGGCGAGATGATCGCCGAAGTCGGCCGCGAGGACCTGGTGCTGTCCGGAAGTGCCGGGTACACACCGATACTCAGCGACGCCGCCGCCGACGCGCCCGCCGCGGTGCGCTGGACCGTGGACGCTTCCCGGCGCACCATGCGCCGCCAGCTCGACCACACTCTCACCCAGCTCGGCACCGACCACCTCGACCTGTGGACCGTCGCCGCCTGGGATCCGCACACCCCGCTCGAGGAGATCGCCGACACCTTGTCGTGGGCGGTGCGCTCGGGCCGCGTGCGCTACGCCGGAGCGCGCGGCTACGACGGCTGGCAGCTGGCCACCCTCGCCGCCGCCGCGCCGCTGACCGCCGCGAAGACCCCCTACTCGCTGCTGGCGCGCGGCGTGGAACACGAATTCGTGCCCGCCGCACAGCATCACGGCATCGGCGTCATCGCCACCGCGCCGCTGGCCGGGGGGATCCTCACCGGCAAATACCGCGACGGGGTGCCCGCCGATTCGCGCGGCGCCGACGAGTCGACCGCCGCCGAGATCACCGCGCATCTCGACGACCGGGCGGTGCGGGTGGTCGACGCGGTCGTCACCGCCGCCGATGGGCTGGGGACCTCGCCGCTGGCGGTGGCGCTGGCCTGGATCCGCGATCAGCCCGCGGTCGCCTCGATGCTGGTCGGAGCCCGCGATATCGGGCAGCTCACCGGCATCCTGGCCGCCGAGACCCTCGAACTTCCCCGCGCCATCGCCGCGGCCCTCGGAGACGTGAGCGCACGCACAGAATGAGCCAGGCTAGCCTTGCCTGCATGAGGTGTCTCGTGAATGCCCACACCGCCGCCCGCACGCTGGTGATCCTGCTGCTCGGTGTCGGTCTCGTCGCCGGGGTCACCGCCTGCGGCTCGGGCACCACGAACACCGGCGGCCGCGGACCGGTCACCGCCGAGATCGGCGACCTCGACCCCGTCACGCTGGGCCCCGAACCGGTTGCCACGCTGCCGGTCACGGTCACCTCCTTCGACGGCACCCCGGTCACCGTCACCGACACCTCCCGCATCATCGCCGCCGACCGCTACGGCACCCTCGCCCAGACCGTCGTCGCCCTCGGACTGCGCTCGAAACTGATCGGGCGCTCCAACTCCGCGGCGTTCCCCGCCGTGCGCGAGCTGCCCACCGTGTCCTCGGGCAGCGGCACCCTGAGCGTGGAAGCCGTTGCGGCACTGCGGCCCACGGTGTTCCTCACCGACACCACCACCGTCACCCCCGCCCTGCGTGACCAGCTGCGCGCCCTGGGCATCACCGTCGTCTACTTCGACACCGAACGCACCATCGCCGGAGTCGTCCCCCAGATCGAGGCCGTCGGCGCCGCGCTCGGCGTGCCCGACGCGGGCAAGGCGCTGGGGCAGCGCACCCGCACCGAGATCGACGCCGCCATCGCCTCGGTGCCGCACCAGGACGCCAAACCCAAGATCGCGTTCCTGTACCTGCGCAGCGCCGCCATCACCATGATCGCCGGACCCGGCTCGGGCGCCGACTCGCTGATCACCGCCATCGGCGGCATCGACGCCGGAACCGCGTCGGGCATCACCAAGGACTTCCTGCCCATCACCAGCGAGGCCATGATCGCCGCCGCCCCCGACGCGCTGCTGCTGATGAGCGACGGTCTGGCGTCGGTCGGCGGGGTCGACGGCCTCGAGAAGGTCCCCGGCATCGCCCAGACCCCCGCCGGGCGCGACCGCCGCGTCATCGACATGTCCGATGCCGTCCTGCTGTCCTTCGGCCCCAACACCGGCCGCGTGCTGACGGCCCTGGTGAAGGCCATCTACAGCCCCGCCGCCGCATGAGCGAGCGCCCCGGAGCGGCCGACAACCACGGCCCTCACCCGGAGTCGGCGACCGCGCAGGAGCCGGCGACCACGGCCGCGGTGCTGCCCGGCGCTCGCCGCACGTGGTCGCGCAACACGGTGATCTTCGCCGGTGCGCTGGCCGTGCTGGTGGTGCTGGCGCTGATCTCCGCGGCCATCGGCCAGGTGCCGACCAGCCCCGCCGAGGTCGCGGGCGCGTTCCTGCACCGCATCGGCCTGGACTGGGGTCCCATGCCCGCCCACCCGGCCGGGTACGTGACCCTGTGGGAGGTGCGGTTCCCGCGCGTCGTGCTCGGCATGCTGGTCGGCGCGGCCCTGGCCACCGCCGGCGCCCTGTTGCAGGGCGTGTTCGCCAATCCACTCGCCGAACCCGGCGTGATCGGCGTGTCCGCCGGCGCCGCGGTCGGCGCGGGCACCGTCATCGTGGCCGGGGGCGCGTTCGTGGCCGCCTGGTCGGTCGCGGCGGGCGCGTTCGCCGCCGGACTGGCCACGACGCTGCTGGTGTATCTGCTGGCCCGCTCCAACGGCCGCACCGAAGTGGTGACCCTGGTGCTGACCGGTGTCGCCATCAATGCCTTCGCCGGCGGCCTGATCTCGTTCCTGCTGTTCTCCGCTTCGCCCGCGGCGCGCGACCAGATCGTGTTCTGGCAGATGGGCAGCCTCAACGGCGCCACCTGGCAGTCGGTGAACGTGGTGTGGCCGCTGACGTTGCTCGGCCTGGCCGCCGCGATCTGGATGGCCCCGCGCCTGGACCTGCTCGCCCTGGGCGAGTCCGCGGCCCGGCATCTGGGCGTGGACGTGGAACGGTTGCGGCGCAACGTGATCGTCGTGGTCGCGGTGCTCGCGACGGCCGGTGTCGCGTTCACCGGCATCATCTTGTTCGTCGGGTTGATCGTGCCGCACCTGGTGCGCATGCTGGTCGGGCCCGGCCACCGGGTGCTGATCCCGCTGTCGGCCATCGTCGGCGCGGTCGTGCTGGTGGCCGCCGACATCGGCGCCCGCGCCCTGGTCCACAACGCGGACCTGCCGCTGGGCATGATCACCTCACTGGTCGGCGGGCCGTTCTTCTTCTGGCTGCTGCGCCGCACCCGCTCACGATCGGGAGGCTGGGCATGAGCGGCCTACGAGAGCTCACCACGATCTTCGGGCGCACCCCCGCCCTGCCGGAGACACCCGAACCGGGTGCGGCGACGCTGCGCGCCCGCCAGGTCAGCGCCAAACGCGGCGACCGGACCGTGCTCGACGGCATCGATTTCGATGTCGTCGCCGGGCAGATCGTGGCTTTGGTCGGTCCGAACGGTGCGGGCAAGTCGACGCTGCTGGCCGCGCTGGCCGGGGAGCTCGAATTGAGTGGCGGCAGCGTCGAACTCGACGGGCACGCCCTCACGCACTGGACGCACCTGGACATGGCCCGCCGCCGTGCGGTGCTGCCCCAGTCGCACACCGTCGGATTCCCGTTCAGCGCTCGCGAAGTCGTCGCCATGGGTCGGTCCCCGTGGGCGCGGACCGCGCGTCAGGAGCATGACGAGCAGGTCATCGCCGCGGCCATGGCGGCCACCGACGTCGAACGTTTCGCCGCGCGCCCGTTCCCGGCGCTGTCCGGCGGTGAACGCGCCCGCGTCGCCCTGGCGCGCGTCCTGGCCCAGGACACCGCGACGCTGCTGCTCGACGAACCCACCGCGGCACTCGATCTCGGCCATCAGGAACAGGTCCTGCGCCTGGCCCGCGATCGGGCCACCGCGGGCGCGGCGGTCGTGGTCGTGCTGCACGACCTCGGTGTCGCCGCCGCCTACGCCGACCGCGTCGCCGTGCTCGATGCCGGTCGCATCGCCGCCGACGGCCCGCCACGGCAGATCCTCACCGCCGAACTGCTCACCCGCGTCTACCAGCATCCGGTCGACGTGTTCGACCACCCGGTCACCGGCGCCCAACTGGTGCTGCCCGTCCGGGGCTGAGCACCCGAGGGCGGGGTCAGAGCTGCTGCTGACCCCACACCAGCCGCAGGACGCCGTTGGCCAGCCAGATCGCGAAGAACACGATCCCGGCCACCGGTGTCCACGCCAGGCCCAGCAGCACCGCCGCCGCACCGAACCACACGATTTCCAGGGCGATCCGCCGCCACCCGGTCTGCGGGAACCGCGCGTCCTTGGCCGCGCCGAACAGCGCCCACACCACGATGAACACCGCCGGAACCGCCAGCCCCGCGACGATGCGCACCGCCGGTGGCGCGGACACGGTGAACCCCCACCACGCCCCCGCGGCGAGCACTCCCAGTTCCAGTAGGAACATCACCAGCAGGTTCGCGCCCTTGAGCACGTTCATCGCCAGACCAACCTCAACACCGCAGGAGTCAACAGCATGCGAATCACGGTGGCGTCCAACACCAATGCCGCGATCATGCCGTAGGCAATGTATTTCATCAGCACCAGATCCGAGAACCCGAACGCACCGGTCACCACGATCAGGATCGCGGCCGCCGAGGTGATCACGCCGCCGGTGTGGGCGATGCCGTAGCGGATCGCCTCGGGCGCATCGGCGCCGGCGGCGCGTGCCTCGGCCATGCGGGATTGCAGGAACACCTCGTAGTCGGTCGACAGGCCGAACAGCACGGTCACGATCAGCACCAGCACCGCGAACATCAGGGGGCCGGGGGTGAAGTCGAACAGTCCCGCGCCGTGCCCTTCGACGAAGATCCAGGTCAGCACGCCCAGCGTCGCACCCAGGCTGAGCGCGCTCATCACCACCGCCTTGATCGCCAGCACCAGCGACCGGAACGCCGCGTACATCAACGCGATGGCCGCGGCGACCAGGATCAGCACCAGCAGCGGCAGGCCCTTGATCAGCCCCTGGATGCTGTCGCGTTCCAGCGCGGGCACGCCCGCCACCATCACCACGACCCCGTCGGGAGCCGGGATCGAGCGCAGTGCCGCGATCACCGAGTCGGCGTCGCGTTTGTCGGACAGGCCGCTGGCCAGCACCGTCACCTGATCCTTGGTCGGCGCGGCCGGATCGAACGGACCCGTCATCCGCGGACCGACCAGCTGGTTGGCCTCGTAGCGGAGATCGGAGAGCTGCTGCGGATTCGCGCCCACCACCACCAGCTTCAGCGGCTCGGTGCGGAAATGCGGGAACAGCCGGTCGAAGTCCTGCTGCGCCACCCGCGCCGGATTGTCCGCGGCCAGATACCGCTCACTCAACCCACCGAACTCGATATTGCGGAACGGCAGGATCAACGCCAGCAGCATCAACACCACCGGCACGATCACCAGCCACGGCTTGCGCATCGCGAAAACCGCCAGCCGCGAGAAGAATCCGCGGTCGATCTGCTCGGCGGTGCGGATGCTGGCCAGCCGATGCCAGCCCCACAGATCGATGCGCGGCCCCACGATCGACAACACCGCCGGCAGCGCCGTCACCGACAGCACCGCCGCCAAGAGGACCGAGGAGATACCGCCCAACGGCACCGATCGCAGCACCCCGTTCGGGTAGATGAACAACGCCCCCAGGCTCACCGCGATGATCGCCGCCGAGAACAACACCGTGCGCCCGGCCGTGG
Source organism: Nocardia sp. NPDC056611 (assembly GCF_042792755.1). Classification (NCBI taxonomy): domain Bacteria; kingdom Bacillati; phylum Actinomycetota; class Actinomycetes; order Mycobacteriales; family Nocardiaceae; genus Nocardia; species Nocardia sp. NPDC056611. Next base: position 1,522,246 of record NZ_JBHTVV010000002.1, on the reverse strand, counting down.
CGATGGTCCGCGCGGTCGCCTCCTCCACGCTGCGTCCCGCCGCCAGCTCCTCGCGGAACCGGGTCACCGCGAACAACCCGTAGTCGATGGCCAGGCCCAGGCTCACCAGTGTCACCACCGCCGAGGCGAACACATTGACCTGCAGATGATTGGTGAGCAGCCGCATGATGCCCTGGCTGCCCAGGATCGTCATGCCGCCGATCAGCACCGGCAGCAGCGCCCCCACCACTCCGCCGAACACGAAATACAGCAGGATCGCCACCAGCGGCAGCGCGATCAGCTCCGCACGTTCGATGTCGCGCTGCATGCCGGTGTTGATGCCCTCCACCACCGGCTGCAGACCGGCCAGCTGCACCGTGGTGCCGCCCGGCCCGGAACCGGTTGTCCCGGCACGGAATTCGCTCTCGAGGGCCAGATAGTTGTCGACGGTGTCGGTGCCGCCGTCACCCCGCAACCCGATACTGGCGAAGGCGTGGGTGCGTGAGGCGTCGGCGAACTGTCCCATCAGCGCGCCGTCCCAATACGAGTCGATCTTGAGGATGCGGTCGGCGTGCTCGGTGCGCAACCGCGTCAACTCCGCGGCCACCGCCGAGCGCACCGGCTCGTCGTCGACGGTCATCCCCGCCGGGGCGGTGTAGATCGCGATCAGGTCGGCGTCGGTGTCGCGGCCGAAGGTGGAGTCGGCCAGCTTCGACGCCGCCACCGACTGACTGGATTCGTCGAACCAGCCCTCCTGGGTCAGATGATCGCCCAGGTCGCGCCCGTAGAACCCGGACACCAGCACGGCCAGGCCGAACACGGCGAACACCAGGAACCGGAAGCGGTGGATCAGACGCCCCCACCGCAGGGATCCGGCCTCGAGCATCAGCCGCAGGCCGCGGTCTTGTAGTCGGCCGACCGCAGGATCCCGCACAGATCCGTGCGCGAGATCTTCCAATGCCCGTCCTTGGCCACGAAATGCACGACCGTGGTGCGCACGTTCGTGCCGGTGCCGTCCTTGTCCAGGCTCAGCGTCGCGGTCAGGGTGCCGTCATGGTTGTCGAACACCGGGTCCTTGACCCCGTACACCGCGCGCGGATTGTCGGCCAGCGCCTTGTACATGTCGGGGATCGCGTCCTTGAACGCCTCGCCGTCCTCGATCAGCGCGGTGCGCTCGCTGTCGGGCAGGTTCGGGTCCAGCGCCCGCTTGATCTGCGAGTCCAGCTCCGCGGCGCTCGGGATCCCGGGCCGGTTGGCGCTGCTCTGCGCGGCGGCGGCCTGCGAGGACGAACTCAACGCCGCATACGCCGAGGACCGCGCCTGGGCGACCTTCGATTCGTCGTCGGAGCCGCCGCACGCGGCGAGCGATGCGCCCAGCACGGTCAGCAGCAGCGCGGTGGCGGCCGGTCGTCGAAGTCGCATCAACATCCTCGGGAGTTCGAACTGCGGTTGTGTGCCGCTAGTTTGGCACGCCCCGCGCCCGGAAGTGATCTCTGTGTCACAGACAGCGCCGCCCGCGGGCGTCAGCGGCCCTCGATCACCGCGCCCAACCGGCCCAGCAGCGCGCGCACCGTGGTCGCCTCGCGCGGCTGGGCGGCCGGGACCGGCACGGCCTGCGGGATCAGGTCGCGCACCAGGGCCACCACGCTGCGTTCGTCGTCGAGATCGATGTCGGTGACCGGGGCCACCGCGATCGCCTCGACGTCCTCCGGCGCCGGAACCGCGGTGGTCACGCCCCGGCGGTAGATCTCCACGGTGAGGGTGGATCGATGGGTTCGGAAGGCGAAGGACCGCCCGTCCCCGGCGACGCCGAAGCCGTGCGCGTAGCGCCCGACGGTCACGTCCTCGACGGTGAACCCCGCGCTCTGGTCGGCAACCAACAGATCTCCCTGATACAGACCGCTTTTGCACTCCACGGTAACCGCATGCCCCGACAGCGCCACCGAATCCCCATGTCACATCATGCAAGTCGGCGCCGGATGCCCGCGCGAGATCGGCACGCGGACCCCCGGTCACACGGTTGGAACCCGGGACATGGTCAGATTAGAGAGCACGCATGATTTCGTCGGTCAGTTCGGTCAGTAAGGAGTTCGCTGCATGCGCCGTCGCGGCTGGATCGGTTCAGCCCTCGCGGGTGTGACCGTGGTGACCCTGCTGACCGGATGTTCGGACCAGCCGGACAACGCGAACAACGCCACCCGCGACCCGGCCACCCCGGCCGCCGCGCCCACCGCCGCCGCGGCCCCCGCCGGGCAGGTGACCGCGAGCGCGCCCATCGCGCTGCTGCTCGACGAACCGGCCACCGGCATCCTGGCCGCGGTCGTGGACTCCGGCACCACCGTGAACCTGATCGACAAGGGCGTCACCCGCCCGGTCGCCCTGCCCGGCAAGGCCGCCGCGCTGGTCGCGGGCAAGCCCGGCGAGGTGCTGATCGCGGTGCCCGGCAAGATCGTTCGCGTCGACGTCGCCAGCGGCGCGCTCACCACCGTCGCCGTCGACGGCGACCTGCACTCGGTGGGCCTGCGCCCCGACGGGTCGCTGGTGGCGGGGCTGGCCGACGGCCGGGTGCTGCTGCTCGACGCGGACGGCACTGTGCGCCACACCATTACGGGCCTGTCGGCCGCCGACGCGATCGACACCGGCGACGGCTCGGTCGTCGTGGTGGACCGCCGCCAGTCCGCGATCGTGGAGCTCGACCTCGATGCCCACAAGCTCGGCCTGGCCCTGCGCGCCGGTGACGGGGTGACCAACATGATCGGCGACCACTTCGGCCGACGCCTGGTCACCGACACCGCCGGAGCCGAACTGCTGGTCTACACCACCGATCCCTTGGTCCTGCACCAGCGTTTCCCGGTAGGCTCTTCGCCCTACGCACTCGCCTACGATCAGCGGTCGGAGACCGTGTGGGTGACGCTGACAGGCAGCAACGAAGTCGTCGGCTACGAGCTGTCGACGGGTATACCGGTAGAGGTGGGGCGTTACCCGACGGTGCGCCAGCCCAACTCGGTGACCGTCGATGCCCGCACCGGTGACCTGTTCGTGGGATCCGCGACCGGCGACGGTCTGCAGCGGATCGGCGCGGACCAGCGGAAGAGAGGGCAGTGATGGCTCGGGCCTCACGATCGGCGCACCAATCGCGCACATTACCGGAAGGCTGGGAGGAATCCAGCGACGAATGGGAGTACGTGCCCCTGCGGCTGCCACCCGGCATCACCAGGGTCACCGCCACCATGCGACTGTCCATTCACGCCGAATTCGGTGGCTGGGAACTCTCGCGGGTGCGCGCCTACACCGACGGCAGCCGCCGCGTGTTACTGCGCCGCCGCAAGACCACTCCCCTGCTATCCCCGACACCCGAGGCGGTGATGTAACCCCCTATGTATGAGCGCCTGTACGCCCTGCTGCTGAAGCTGATGTTCCTGCTCCCGCCGGAACGCATCCACCATCTGGCCTTCGCCGCGATGAAACTGGCGACCCGGTTCACCCCGGGCCGCGCCCTCACCGGCAAGGTCCTGGTGGCCGACGATCCGATCCTGCGCACCCGCGTGTTCGGCGTGGACTTCCCCGCGCCGCTGGGTCTGGCCGCCGGCTTCGACAAGAACGCCGACGGCGTCGACGCGTGGGGCCCGCTCGGTTTCGGCTACGCCGAGATCGGCACCGTCACCGCCCAGGCCCAGCCCGGCAATCCCGCGCCGCGGCTGTTCCGCCTGCCCGCGGACCGGGCGCTCATCAACCGCATGGGGTTCAACAACTTCGGCGCCGCCGCCGCGGCCGAGCATCTCGCGCACCGGCTGCCCGGCGGCGTCCCCATCGGCGCCAATATCGGCAAGACCAAGGTCGTCGAACCCGAGGACGCCGCCACCGATTACGCGATCTCGGCGAAACTGCTGGGCCCGCTGGCCGACTTCATGGTCGTCAACGTCAGCTCCCCCAACACTCCGGGCCTGCGTGACCTGCAGGCCGTCGCCTCGCTGCGCCCGATCCTGCAGGCCGTGCTCGACTCGGTGTCGGTCCCGGTGCTGGTCAAGATCGCCCCCGACCTGTCCGACGACGATATCGACGCCGTCGCCGACCTCGCCGTCGAACTCGGCCTGGCGGGCATCGTCGCCACCAACACCACCATCCGCCGCGACGGCCTGGCCACCCCCGCCGCCGCCGTCGACCCCATCGGCGCCGGTGGCCTGTCCGGACCCCCGGTGGCCGACCGCTCCCTCGAGGTCCTGCGCCGCCTCTACGCCCGAGTCGGCGACAAACTGGCCCTCATCTCCGTCGGCGGCATCGAAACCCCCGACCAGGCCTGGTCGCGCATCCTCGCCGGCGCATCCCTCCTGCAGGGCTACACCGGCTTCATCTACGGCGGCCCCCTCTGGGCCAAACACATCCACCGCGGCCTCGCCGCCAAACTCCGCGAACACGGCTACACCAGCCTCTCCGAAGCGGTCGGCGCCGAACACCGCGCCCGCGCCTGACCCGTTCGCGGGCAACACCTTTCGATTCGCCCGGAAGACCGCACGGCCGGTTGGTCGTGCGGTCAGCCCCACAGATGCCGGGAACGGGCCCCCGTCGACGCCGGCCCGTGCGCGGCGGGGCCCCCGCCCGACAGCATCGCCGCCGGCGACTCGGGCTCCTCGTCGAGCAGTTCCCGGTGCAGACGTTCGGCCAATCGCTGTGCCAGCAGAATCACCGCGCGCTCGACCCCGATCCCCAGCCGGGTGGCCAGATCGGCGGCCCACCGGTGCGCGGACTCGTCGTAGACGACCTCCGGATCGGAGAGCACCTCGTCGAGCTCCATCCCCGCCCGGGCCTGATCGTGGGTGAGGTGCTGTGCCGGAAGCCAACTCAACCGCCACACCACCTCACCGCGGCGGTACTCGCGCAGCGCGTATTCAGGGCTGATGTCACTGGTCATCGCCCGCGTCGTGATATCGATCGTCATCAGGACCTCCCAAGGCCATCGGCGCACGCCACGGGATCTCCGTCCGTCCACCGTCTTCGGCCCGCCGCGACCGGTCGCCGCCGCGGGCCCTGCCATCCCCTCATCGACTCTGCCCCACCCCTCGGATCGGATCGGTCGGTACGTCAAGCCGTCCGGCGCCGCAGCAGCAGAAACACCGCCTGCTCCAACGGAATCCCCACTTCGCCGGCCGCGGCGACCATCCGCCCCTGCGCGGCCTCCCCACACGGATACGGGTCGACGGCCACCACCTCGGCCAGCACCATCGCCGCCAGGGCCTGCGCACGGGTCAGCAATCGATCCGGCATCCAGCTGCACCGCCACGCCAGCGTCCAGCGGTCGGCCACCCGCACCGCGCTCTCCTCGGTCAGATCGCTGGTCATCGCCCAGTCGTCGGTGGTGTAGATGGTCATGACTCTCCCCGTTCCCTGCGACGCTCGCGCAAGACGATGCGGGCATCCTCGACATCGATGCCCAGGGCGGCGCCGAGGGCGCACACGCGCATCCAGGCCGGGCCGCTGCCACTCGATTCCCGGCGCAGGAGCTCGGTCAGTTCCATGGCCGCCAGCGCTTGCTCCCGCGTCAGCAGCGGCGACTGCCGCCAGCTGAGCCGCCAGGCCGGTTCGGGGTGGCGGGGCAGCCGTTCGGCGCACTCGCCGGTGACGCTGCTGGTGATCGAGCTGGCACTCGGGTAAATCATGATGGCCTCCGATGAGACGAGGAGGCGTCACCGCCGGATCGAGTGTGACGCGGAGCTGGGCCGAGGCGACGTGGACGGGCGAATTCGCCTATCGCACCGGGATGTTCGCCCCGAGATCGGTATCGGCCGCACCACACGCGCGGGGCGCGCGCCGCTGGATCCGCCGGATCGTGTGTAGTCCGGTCATCGGGAACCTCCCGGAACATCTGGTCGGGCGGCGCTCATTTGCCAATTCCAGGATGGCATTTGGCACTTCCGAATCGCAGTTTGACGCTGTCACAATTGGATTGCCGTTTCCGCCGACGTTCAAACGTGGACGGTCTTATGGTTGGGGCGAATGATGATGCAGCCGAACCTGGGAAGCAGTGGCGCCGACACGGCCGCGCAGGACAACGACGTGCGCGCCGTGCGTGACACCCTGCTGCAACTGCGCAAGCGCTGGGCCATGGGCGGCGACCGCGACCGCTCGGTCGACCTCGGCGCGCTGCTCGGCCTGGTCATCGTCCGCAGGGTCGCTCACCTCACCGGCCGCGACCCGAAAGCGGCGCTCCCCGAAGCGTTGCGCTACATCGCGGGCACCCTCGACATGGCCGACCGCCTGATCGTCGATGCGGAACTGAACCTGTCCATGCTGGCCGATCAGCTGCCGCCATCGATCGCCGACGAGCTCTACGGCCCCGAGCTGGGGCAACGCCGAGACAGTCTCGCGCTGCACTGGGTGACGCTGCACGAACATCTGGGCGTGCCGGTCGCTCAGGTGCCGCGCAATAATCGCGCCTTGCGCGGTCGGCGGGAAGAGGACGCGTTCACCGCGCTGGCACGGGGGCTCACCCTCGAGTCCGTTGCCGCCCAGGGCCTTCCCGGCGCGACGACACGGCCGAGCGCCGTGGTGATCGGCGACGCCGCGTGGGACCGCATCTGCACCGTCGATGTCCTGCCGCGGGCCGGGGACTCGCTGTACGGGGAATTCTCCGAGCACGCCGGAGGCAAAGGACTGAACCGGGCAGTCGCTCTGGCCAGGCTCGGGGTGGACGCGCGTCTGTTCGCGGCCGTCGGCGACGACGACAAAGCCGGACTGATCGTCGACTATCTCCGCGCGCGCGGTGTCGATACGAGCCTGTTGCGTGCGCGGCGCGGACCCACCCCGACCGCGGCGGTGACCGTCGCCCGCGACGGCGGGAACTACTCGGTGGCGGGCAAGGACGACCGGATCCGCTTCGACGCCAGGGATATCGCCGACATCCCGATCACGCGGGCGCTCGTCCACGCCGACGCCGTGCTGCTGACCTTCGAGCAGAATGTCGAGGTGCTCGCGGCGGTGGCGGACGCGATCGCCGACCGGGAGTCGCGGCCGTGGCTGTTCGTCAGCGCCACTCCGCCGCCGAAACGATTCCCCGCGCAGTTGCCCGGCTATCTCCGGACGGTCGACTACCTGATCGCCTCGGTCGGTGAACTGGCCGCGCTGCGTCCGGGGGCCGAAACCGCCGATATCGCAGCGCAATTGGTGCAGCACGGAGTCGGGTCGGTCGTGGTCCTGCACGGTGACAGCTGCGCGATGTACTCGGCCGGGGACCCGGGCGCGGAGCCGGTGTGGGCCGACATCCAAACCGACCGGCCGGGCGCGCCCGGAGCCTCGTCGGCGTTCGCTTCCGCGTTCATCGCCCGATTGATGACCCAACCCCGGCCCGCCGACCCCGACCGCCGCCGGCAGGCCGGGCACGCCAACCTGGTGTGGGCCGCCGCGGCGATCCCCGCGCGCGCCAGCAAGGAGACGAGCATCCCCGACTCCATGCCCACCCGCGAGGCGATCGACGCGACCCTGGACGCGTTCTAGAGGTCGGGCGACCACGGTGGGTCGGCGGTCGGAATCCAGTGCCCGTGGCGGCGTTTGGCCTGCTGGTAGTCGGCTTCCCGGCGAGTCCGCGGCGGGGTGCGCAGCGGGATGACGGTGGCGTGGATCTCGGCGTCGCGCACGGCCTGCAGTTTGTGCGGATTATTGGTCATCAACCGCACCGCGGTCAGCCCGAGTGCGACCAGCGCCTGCGCGGCGTGGGTGTAGTCGCGCTTGTCCTCGCTGTAGCCCAACGTCCGATAGCTGTCGTAGGTGTCGAGGCGGTTGCGCTCACTGATCTCGTAGCCGCGCGCCTTCGCCAGCAGCCCGTACCCGCGGCCTTCCTGCTCGAGGTAGACCAGGATGCCCGATCCGGCGGCCTGGATCAGGTCGAGGGAGCGTTCGAGTTGGGGTCCGCAGTCGCAGTCCTGGAACGACAGCGATTCACCGTAGAGGCACTGCGAGTGGATGCGGACCAGGCAGTCGTCGTCGATGGATCCGAAGGCCAGAATGTGCCCGGTTTCCGCGTCGGTGGGCAGGTCGGTGACGCGGACGCGGAGCTCTTGGCCCTTGCGGGAGATCCAGTGGCTGGCGTGGTCGAGGCTGGCCCATATCGCTTGTCGGCTAACGTCTTTCGCCGGCCGAGAACCCATCAGTGAATGGTATGTCCCGATGCCGTCCTGATTGTCCGGATCGCTGAACAGGGCATAACGGCGCGCGCCGGAATCGGTGGCCGATGATTCTCTCCGGATGCGCTCCGTGATCGCCAGGAAAGGGTAGGCTTCGGCACCGTCTGCGTGTGCCGCCTGGCAACTCCGCAGCAACGGTCGGATCGCTGCCGCTGCGCACCTTCCTGACCGGCGGTTACCACACACCAACGGACACTGTCGGGCGGCGGATCGCGGGCCCGCGGGGATACGAGGCGGTCACGTGAGCGTTGCGGACGAGTCGATTGCTGTTGCGGGTCTGGTGAATTCACAGAAACTCGCCTGCACCAGTCATCTACTCACCCGCAAGGGTGCCGAGATCCGTGTGCGAGTCCACTCGATACCTGGACGCGACGGCGGCCAGGCCCTCATCTTCGGCGATATCGACCGCTTCCGGGCCCCGCTGGTGCGCATCCACTCCCGTTGCCTCTACGGCGACGCCCTGCACTCCGACGACTGCGACTGCGGCCCCGAACTCGACCAGGCCATGGACATGATCCAGCGCGCCGACGCCGGCGTGCTGCTCTACCTCGAACAGGAAGGCCGAGGCGCGGGCCTCGAAGTCAAAGCGAAAGGCCTGCGCGTCACACAAACCGAGGGACGCAACACCTTCGACGCCTATCGGACCCTCGGCTTCGAGCCCGACTCTCGCGAGTTCGACACCGCCGCCCGCTTCCTCACCGAACAGCTCGGCCTGCACTCGGTCAGCCTGCTGACCAACAACCCCGACAAGGTGCACGCCCTGCAACGAGGCGACATCACCGTCACCCCGGTGCCCCTGATCACCGAACCCCGCAGCCACTGGGCGCGGGAGTACATGGAAGCCAAGCGAATCCACCGCGGGCATCGCCTGCCTCCCTACTCGTTGCGCCGAATCGGCCGAAGGATGGAACAGACCTGCTTCGCCCTCGGCGTGGTGGCCACCACCGCCGCGATCTACTGGGCCCCCCGCGAACTCGCGGTCCTCGCCTTCATGGCCCTGGCCGCGACCGCCGTCGCCTGGCACCCCGCCCGCACCTCGGTGCGCCTCCGCCTGCGGGCCTGGCGTCGTCAACTCGCCCAACGCCCGCGGCACGACCCCACCTCCGCCGTCTGAACCGTCACCGATGCTCAATTGATAATTCCGGCCACCCCGTTGACCGCTGTAGCACGCGACACAGTCGCGAAAGTCTGGTTACGATGAGTGAGCCGCGCCACAGGTGACGCGTGGCCATCGCGTGACGGGTTGGTCGTGGTCTCGGACTTCGAAGGTTCGCGCTGATGGGCGCGCGGGTGGACGGCGAAGCGAGAGGCTATCGGGAAAAGGGCTTATGACGACTGACATCGGGTATGCGCACGCATCGGGCAAGACCGTCCACACGATTCCGGAGGCGTTCCAGGAAACCTTGACGCTGCGGCCGGGGCAGGTGGCATTGCGGACCGTGGGGGGCACACGGCAGTTCACCTGGCGCGAGTACGGGGAGCGGGTGCGCGCGATCGCCGCCGGGCTGGCGGCGCTCAGGGTGGGGCGCGGGGACGCGGTGGGCATCATGCTCACCAACCGGCCCGAGTTCAATCTGGTCGACACCGCGGCGCTGCACCTGGGTGCGACGCCGTTCTCGATCTACAACACCAGCTCCCCCGAACAGATCGCGCACCTGTTCACCAATGCCGAGAACCGGGTGGTCATCACCGAACCCGCGTTCCTGGACGTGGTCCGCGGCGCCGGCGTGGAGATGGAACACATTGTGCTGGTCGAGGGTTCGGCCGCGGGCACGCTGACGCTGGCCGAGGTGGAGGCCGCCCCGCAACCCGACTTCGACTTCGACGCCGCCTGGCGGGCCGTGCAGCCCGACGACGTGGCGACGCTGATCTACACCTCCGGCACCACCGGCCCGTCCAAGGGCGTGGAGCTGACCCACCGCAATGTGGTCGCCCAGATCGTGGGACTGGTCGAGGGCCCGCTGACCGTCGGCCTCGACGACCGCTCGGTGTCCTATCTGCCCGCCGCCCATGTGGCCGACCGGATCTCGGGACACTGCGCCAACCTGTTCACCGGCGTCCAGATGACGTGCGTGCCCGACCCGCGCGAGATCGCCGCCGCCCTGCCCGACGCCCGCCCGACCGCGTTCTTCGGCGTGCCGCGCGTGTGGCAGAAGATCAAGGCCGGTATCGACGCCAAACTGGCCACCGAGGCCAGCCCCGTGAAGAAGGCCCTCGCGAACTGGGCGCTGGGCGTCGGCGCCCAGGCCGCGCGCGCCGATCTGGCCGGCACCGGCCGCGGCACCCTGCTGGATGTGCAGCACAAGCTGGCCGACGCGCTGGTGCTGTCGAAGCTGCGCCACGCCCTGGGCTTCGACGAGCTGCGCGTGGCCGCCTCCGGCGCGGCCGCCATCCCGCCGGAGACCCTGGAATACCTTCTCGGCCTGGGCTTCACGGTGACCGAGGTGTGGGGCATGTCCGAGACCAGCGGTGTCGGCACCTACACCCCGCTGGCCAAGCCGAAGCCGGGCACCGTCGGCATCCCGCTGCGCGGGGTCGAGGTGCGGCTGGCCGAGGACGGGGAGCTGCTGCTGCGCGGCGGCATCGTCACCCACGGCTACCGCAAGATGCCCGACAAGACCGCCGAGGCCATCGACGCCGACGGCTGGCTGCACACCGGCGACGTCGCCACCATCGACGGTGAGGGCTACATCTCCATCGTCGACCGCAAGAAGGAACTCATCATCACCGAGGCGGGTAAGAACCTGTCTCCCACCAATATCGAGAACACCGTGAAGGCGGCGTCCTCGCTGGTCGGTCAGGTGGTGGCGATCGGCGACGCCAAGCCCTACATCTCCGCGCTGATCGTGCTCGACCCCGATATCGCGGTGGTGCGGGCCAAGGCGCTGGGCATGCCCGACGCCGACCTGAAAACCCTTGCTGCGCACCCGGAGATCATCACCGAGATCAAGGCCGCCATCTCGGCCGCCAACGCCAAACTGAACCGGGTCGAGTCGATCAAGCGGTTCACCATCCTGGATCAGGGCTGGGAGCCCGGCGGTGACGAGCTCACCCCGACCCTCAAGCTCAAGCGCAATCCGATCGCGGCCAAGTACGCCACCGAGATCGCCGCGCTGTACCTGACCCCCGCCCCCGAGGGTGTCATCAACCTGAGCTGATCCCGGGGCGCTGCACCCCCGGAATCGATGTGGGCCCGGACGTGATGTCCGGGCCCACAGCCGTTCTCAGCCCCGCACCGCCCTTCTCGACCCCACACGGCCACGCTCAACCGCGCACGGCAACCCGGGTGACGCGCGCGAGCCGATCGCTCATCGCCTCGGCCACCCGGCCCATGCGGGTGTGACTGTGCTCGGCGGTGTCGTACTCCACCTGCACCGTCAACCGCCCGCCGACGGTGAAGATCGTCATCTTCGGCGGCATGCCCGCCGCCATCGCGAACACCTCGTCGCGCACGAACTCCAGCCCGGCGGGCATCGGATGCGCGGGCAACCGGCCCATATTCGACAATGCGATCGCCGGCGGCTGCGACAGCATCGCGGCCACGTGCGGCGCGAGCGGGCGCTGCGCGGCGCGCAGGAACAACGCCGGGAACCGGCTCTCGCGCAGCGCCCGCATGCCGGCGTCGACGACCGCGCCCACCGCCAGCGGATCGGCGTCGCGATCGAACAGCGCCGGAGTCCCCGCGCCCGAGGCGCAATTGAGGACCGTCGACACCGGCACCGGTGGCGACAGATCCGGCCGCAGATCCGCGGCATGCCCGCACATCAACGGAATCGGCCCGTCCCCGGCGAGTTCTCCGCGCACCGCCGCCAGCGCCGCCCCGGCCAGCACACTGTTGACCGAGATCCCCCGCCCCCGAGCCACGTCGACCAGTTCCGCGGTCTGGCCTGGCGACAACTCGATGCGCCGCAACGCCAATCGCCCTCCGGCATCGCCGACCCCGTCCCCGTCGTGGGGCATCGTGCGCGGCGCATCCGCCGGTGCGGCCGCGGCGATCTCCTCGCCGAGGTGCGCCAGGAACCCGTCGACTTCCGCCTCACCGACGACCGCGGCCAGCAGCTCGTCGACCCCGCCGATCAGCGCGTCGTCCGAATCGTGCAGCGGCGGTTCGAGACCCGCCGCGTGCGCGGCATAGCGCCGCCACATCTCCTCGAGCAGCGCGAATGCCGAACGCCCGTCGCTGATCCCGTGATGGATGACCAGCACGATCCGGCTCTCGCGCACCCCGCGCAGCAGCACCGCCCGGAACAGTCCCGCCCCCCAGTCCTGCGGACTGTTCACCAACTCCCAGTACTCGTCCACGCCGCCCTCGCGCACGGTCAGCGTCGGCATCACCGGATCCCCGGCCACGAACCGCGCGACCCCGTCGACGGTGACCACGCGACTGCGCAGCAGCACATGCCCGGCGGCGAGTTCGCCCAGCACCCGCCGCAGGATGCGTTCGTCGACCTCGCCGCGCACGGCCGAGCCGATGAACAGCGGCATCCCGCCGACGGGCACGCTGCCCAGCCGGGCGTCCGCGGCGAAATATCCGGATTCGAAGGGAGACAACGGTCGTGCGGTCATATCGGACTCGTCTTCCGTGCGATGGGATCGTGCCATCACCGACCATACACACGTTTCATACGTCTGTTCAAAACAAATGTTTGAAACATGCGTTACAAACAACCGTTCACCCCGCTGTTAGGCTGACCCGCGTGGGAACCCGAGAAGACCTGCTGGCCGCCGCCAAGCACTGCCTGGCCGAACGCGGCTACGCCCGCACCACCGTGCGCGACATCGTCGCCGCGTCCGGGGCCAACCTGGCCGCCATCAACTACCACTTCGGCACCCGTGATCGGCTGCTCAACCAGGCCATGCTCGAGGCGACCGCGGCGGCGGTGTCGCACATCCTCGACTCCCTGCCCGCCGACGGCGCCGGAGACCCCGCCGCGCGCCTGAACACCTTCTGGCAGCGGCTGATCGACTCCTTCACCGGCGACCGGGTGATCTGGGCCGCCAATGTCGAATCCATGGCCCAGGCCATGCACTCCCCCAGCCTGCGCACGGAAATCGGTGCCGCGCAGGAACAAGCGCGCGCGGGCCTGTCACAGGACCTGGGCGGCGGCGACCCCGCGGTCGGCGCGGTGCTGCAAACCCTCATCGCGGGCCTGCTGGTCCAGTACCTCATCGACCCCGAGCACGCGCCCGCGGCGCAGGACCTCGCGGCGGGATTGCGCGGTCTGGCCGAGCAGTCGGCCGCCGATTAGCACGCGATCACGACCTGGTCGCCGATCACCAGTCCTCGCCCGGGGTTTCGATCGCGGCACAACCGATGCGATCAGCATGCCGGGACGCCCCCGGGACATGACTGTGGCCCCGAGCGAATCGCCCGGGGCCACAGTCGGTTCGGCGTGAACGACTACTTCTGCTCGTGCGTTCCGATCAGGGTGGCGCGCCCGATCGCGTTCATGAACAAGTTGAACCCCAGGTAGGCGGGCGAGGCGTTCTCATCGACCTCGAGCCGCTCCACCCCGACCGCGTGCACCACGACGAAATACCGGTGCGGACCGTGTCCGGCGGGCGGGAACGCGCCGGTGTACTCGTGCAGGCCCGCGTCGTTGCGCAGGTGCAGGGCCCCGGCCGGCAGCGAACCGCCCTTACTGGCCTGCCCCGTCTCGAGGCTGGTGGTGGTGGCCGGCACATTCGCCAGCACCCAGTGCCAGAATCCGGAGGCGGTCGGCGCGTCCGGGTCGTACATGGTGACGGTGAAACTCTTGGTCTCGGCGGGGAATCCGGACCAGCTCAGCTGCGGGGAGATGTCGGATCCACCCGCACCGGCCAGCGCGCTGACCTGATCCAGCGCCAGCGGCTTGCCCTCACTGATATCGGTGGAGGTCAGGGTGAATTCCGGCAGCTGCGGCAGCGCGGCGTACGGGTCGTACGAATAGTCGGGCACGAGCAGTCCTTTCGAATCGTCAGCTGTGCAACAGGAAGTGTTCCAGCACGCGGGCGCCGAACTCGAGCGACTCCACCGGAACCCGCTCGTCGACCCCGTGGAACAGCGCCGAGAAGTCCAGGTCGGGCGGCAGCCGCAGCGGCGCGAACCCGAAGCAGCGAATCCCGAGCTTGGCGAAGGCCTTCGCGTCGGTGCCGCCCGAGAGCATGTAGGGCACGGTGCGCCCGGCCGGATCGTGGGCCAGGATGGCGTCGTTCATGGCGTCGACCAGATGTCCGTCGAAGGTGGTCTCGTAGGAGTCGAGCTTGGTGATCCACTCCCGCTCCACATCCGGGCCGATGAGCGCGTCCACCTCCCGCTCGAACTCGGCCTGACGTCCCGGCACCACCCGGCAGTCGACGACGGCCTCGGCGGTCTGAGGAATCACATTGGCCTTGTACCCGGCGCGCAGCATGGTCGGGTTGGCGGTGTCGCGCAGCGTCGCGCCGATGATCCGCGAGATGGTGCCCAGCTTGGCCAGCTGATCCTCGATACCCGGTGCGGCGGGATCGAATTCGAGCCCCGACTCCTCCGACACCGCGGCCAGGAACTCGGCCACCGAATCCGACACCACCAGCGGGAAGGTGTGAGTGCCCAACCGGGCCACCGCCTGCGCCAGGATCGTCACCGCGTTGTCGTCGTGCAGGAACGAGCCGTGCCCCGCGCGCGCCTTGGCGCGCAACCGCATCCAGCCCAGCCCCTTCTCCGCCGTCTCGACCAGGTACAGCCGCCGCTCACCGCCGTCGGGCCGTGGCACGGTCAGCGAGAACCCGCCGACCTCCCCAACCGCCTCGGTGACTCCCTCGAACAGGTCGGGCCGATTCTCGACCAGCCACTGGCAGCCCCAGCGGCCGCCGTTCTCCTCGTCGGCCACGAACGCCCACACGATGTCGCGCGGCGGTACGGTGCCTTCGATCTTGAACTGGCGGGCCACGGCCAGCATCATGCCGACCATGTCCTTCATGTCGATGGCCCCGCGCCCCCACACGTAGCCGTCGCGGACCGCGCCGGAGAACGGGTGCACACTCCAGTCGGCGGCCTCGGCGGGCACCACGTCCAGGTGCCCGTGCATCATCAGCGCACCGCGCGAGGAGTCCGCGCCCTTCAGGCGCGCGAACACATTGCCACGGCCCGGCGCGCCGGACTCGACGTACTCGGTCTCATACCCGGCGGCCTCGAGTTGCTCGGCCACCCACTGCGCGCATTCGCGCTCGCCCTTGGTGGTCTCCAGTTCGCCGGTATTGGAGGTATCGAACTGGATCAGCCTGCTGACCAGGTTCACCACTTCCGACACGGCACGGGGGGTGTGGGTTTCGGCGGTTTCGGGCACGTCACTTTCCTACCACCTCCGCGCGCCCGGGTGTCGGCCCGCCGCCCTCGGCATCGCGGCGCGCCGCAGGTCGCGCCGCCACGGCCGGTTGAAATCAGTGATCGCGCAAGGATTCCGGGTCAGCGCAGCACCCGGATCGTGGTGGTGAGGGTGGCGAGCGTCGAATCCAGGCGCTGGTCGGCGATACGGCGTTCGAGAACATCGAGGTCCAGCCGGGTCGCGGTGGCCCACAGTTCCCCGATGCGCGACTGCACATCGACATCGGTGGCGGCCAGCACCCACAGCAGCGGCGGCCACAACCGTGCGGCCTGGGCCAGGGCGGGCAGGGTGAGCAGGGTGGCCGCGTCGAGGCGGGCCAGCCGCATCCCGGCGCGGCGGCGCACCTCGTCGGGGGTGCGCGCCAGCGGTTCCAGCAGCCCGCGCCACACCCCGACATCGCTGCTGCCGTCGACGGCGTCGACCAGAGCGTCGGCGATCTCGGGCAGTACCGGATTCAGCGCCAGCCGGGTCAGCGCATGCGGGCTGAGCCTGCCCACGAAACGCAGCATGTCCTCGGTGGCGTCGGCGGCGATGAAGGTGGTCAGCAGATCGGCCACCGCGGAGGGCGGGGCCACCTCGAAGAGGACGTCGCCGACCGCGGCGATCACATCGGGCGCGCAACGCGCGAACACCGACAGCGCCTCGAGCCGTAACTCCTTGGAGCCGTTGATGACCGTGCCCAGCATCCGCGGCAGCCGCCGGCCCTCGCCGGTGAGCAGCCGGCGCATCACCGCGCTGATCGCTTCGGAGGAATAGGCGTAGGCGGCCGAACGGATCAGGCCCTCGTCATCGGGCACGCCCTGCTCGACCGCGCTGATCAATTCCGGTGTCGCGTAGGCCAGGAACGGTCCGGCGGTGATGTAGTCGCGGCGCGCGAGCAGTTCGTTGAGAATCGCCACCACCGGGGCAGGCGGGGCGTCGTCGGTGAGCTGGCCGACGGTGCGCGGATCCAGATACGGGCCGCAGTCCGCGGCATAGCCGACATCCAGGCGCAGCAGGGCCTCGACCGCCTTGGCCGGATACTTCACGCCGATCGCCCCGGCCGCGCGGCCGGTCATCGACGGCGGCACCAGCCGCTGCACGATGGGCAGCGAGATCGCCAGCGGAATGATCGGGACCAGCGTGGCCATGCGCTCGAAGACCGGGGTGTGCTGGTCGAAAAGGCGGGCCGCCATGCGCTGCTGGAGCTCGTGCAGCCGGTGCGGGCCGAGGTGTTCGAGGTGGGCGAGCCGTTCCACCGGCACGTGCAGGGTCCGGGCCAGTAGGACGAGCTGGGCTCGCGTCACCAGGTCGGTCATAATCGCGTCCGCTCCGTGTCCGCCTGGCAACCCGCGAATTCGACTGTGGCGGACATGTTTTCCCCGTTTCCTCGAGCGCGTGGACCCGGCTTCCCGATGTCGACCGCCCATCATAGAGGTGACTACCCGGCAAAAAGTGCAAAAAGTGCAGACTCCCTGTACGACGTTAGGATTCGGGTCATGAGTCAACCCGCGGGGTGGTACCCCGAGCGTCCCGGATCCCCAGTTCTGCGCTGGTGGGACGGCAGCCAATGGACCAATCACACGCAGCCCCAACAGCAACCCGCCCCGGCCCAGCAACCCGGTCGGCCGCAGCCGCAACAGCAGCACGCCCAGCAGCAGTACGCTCCCCAGCATCACCAGCCGGGCTCCGGTCAGCAGCAATACGCGCAACAGGGCACGGGTTCGCAGCATTTCGCGCAGCAGAGCGCACCGCAGCAGCAGTACGCCCAGCAGAGCGCGCCGCACCAGCAGTTCGCGCAGCAAGGCGCGCCCCAACAGCCCCACGCCCAGCAGGGGTACGCCCCGCAGCAGCCCCAGCAGTTCGCACCCCGCAGTGAGGCCAGCCCCTGGGAGATCGAGGTCGGCAGCGCGAACAACCCCGGCGACATCCAGCGTCAGGTGCAGCAGCAGGCCGGAGTCGCGCCGGCCCAGAACGGCGGCGGGACCGTGTTCACCGAGCCCGTGCTCGTGGTGAACCAGAAGGTCAAGTTGATCGAAATGGTCAACGAGTACAGCGTGTTCGACCAGCACGGCCGCCAGATCGGCGCGGTCGCCGAGGTCGGGCAGTCGGCGCTGAAGAAGGCCGTGCGGTTCCTGTCCAGCTACGACCAGTTCATGACCCACAAGCTGGAGATCCGCGACGCCCACGGCCAGTGCCTGATGCGGATCACCCGGCCCGCCAAGGTGTTCAAGTCGAAGTTCCTGCTCGAGCACGGCAATGGCGCGCCGATCGGTGAGATCATCCAGGAGAACATGATCGGCAAGATCAACTTCGCCTTCATGGTCAACGGCCAGCAGATCGGCGGCATCCGCGCCGAGAACTGGCGGGCCTGGAACTTCGCCATCCACGACCACACCGGTCAGGAGGTCGCCCGCATCACCAAGACGTGGGAGGGCCTGCTCAAGACCATGTTCACCTCCGCCGACAACTACGTCGTGCAGATCCACCGCCAGCTTCCCCAGCCGCTGCTGGCGATGGTCGTCGCGTCCGGACTGGCCATCGACACCGCCCTCAAGCAGGATCAGCGCGGCTGGAACTGACCGCGTAAGCCCACGGTAGTCGGCCACCACCACAGTGGGTCTTACGACCGAGATATGTGGTGGTGGTCGGGTTCGTTGCTGGACACCTGCAGTATCCGATCCTTGGAAGCTGGGTTCCTAGGCTGCGGTTGACTCCACCGGGGCGGAGAAGCGGTACTGCGACCGCGTCGAGTGGGACGCTCCCGCAGCCGGGCCGGATCACACCGCCAGCGCGCGGTGAATTCCCGATCCAACTGCGCAAGTACCCGATCCCTGGGCCACATCAACCAGCCACCCTCGACCCTGGAACGTCCGAGGACATTGCGGGCGGCATTGATATCGGCCAGGAGTTTCTTTCCACAGAATCGGCATACGAACCGCCGTTGTGAGGTCCGGTTGCGGGCATCAACATAATTGCAGCCCGAACAGGCGCGTGAGCTGT
This sequence comes from Nocardia sp. NPDC056611, assembly GCF_042792755.1. Lineage (NCBI taxonomy): Bacteria > Bacillati > Actinomycetota > Actinomycetes > Mycobacteriales > Nocardiaceae > Nocardia > Nocardia sp. NPDC056611. The sequence goes on along the minus strand of NZ_JBHTVV010000002.1, from coordinate 1,503,765 downwards.
AGGCAGGATTGATCTCAGAGACGGTTATCCCAGCCGCCTCTTTCAGCGACGCGAGTTTTGCGGTCACCGCCGCCCGTCCTGCACGAGCGACGATCCGGTTCATCCGCTTGCTCAACCCGCCGCCCCGAAAATCCAGGTTCTCAACCACTATCTCGCGAACCTCTTGTGCGGCAATCTGGTTCAGTAGGCGGCCGACCTCATTGCGGACATAGCCGCGGATTCGGGCATTCAGCGCCCGATATCGTCTCGTCGCCCCTGGTTTGAGGCCTTGCCGCTGCAGTGCGGCCGCCAACGCGGTCAATTCGCGATCGCGGGTGAGTAGCCAATTATGTAGGCGTTGACCAAGGATCTGACCGGAGCTGGTTGTGAACATGCTCGCCACGCCCCAGTCCACCCCCACTGAAGCGCCTTTCTCCCGTACCCGCGCGGACTGCGATTTCTTCACCAACGCGAAGGACACGCCACCGTCGTCGGCGACAGTGACCTGGCAGAAATTGCGGACTTGCCCGGGCGCCTCATTGAAATAGTCGTAGCCGTGCAACGGAATCCGAACCGGGCGACCCGGGGTCATGGTCGAGATCCGGACCCAATATTCGGCGTGTACGCCAGCCCCGACCTCCACCTGCGCGATTGGGCCGTTCATTGCCATTGTCCGCACTCGGCTCAGGTTTGGAAACGGGTGACGCCACAACCATGCGCGGATCAATTCTCGGCACTTTCGCAAGGCCTCCGGTGTTGCCTCGGTCCCGGTTTTGGCGTCAAGCACCAGGCGGTCACACCACCACGCCTGTTCGAGTGCGGCGTTGACTTGGTTGACAACTGACTTCCACTGCCGTGCGGACAGATACGACGGCAACTCCTTCGCTTCCGCGCCGCCCAGCCATTCCAAGGCCAGCTTCCCGGCCTGCAACTTTCGCACCTGCAGGTACTGCACATGAACCAGGCCCCGCCGCCACGACGGCAGCAGCTCGGCCACAGCGTTTAGCTTGCGCTGGTTGGCCGTGCTGGGCAACTGAAAAGCGCGGATCATCTCAGGTGGTCTCCGACTCTAGATGCTTCCGATCCTTGTTCTTGACGCAGTCGCTCGCACGTTCGAGCCTAGACAAGGCTTTTGCGACACGGAACCTGAAACAATCGACACACCACAACGATTCAGCAGTTCGAGCCGCCAGAAGTCGCCGGTTGCCGTAGATCCCGGCTGTGCCTCACGGCGGCTGGTCCGGTGAGTGAGACAGCCATTTACGGTAGGCGGAGCGGGCTGGTTCCGTTCGCGGTAGACGAGACGGAAGGACGGTGCGGTCGTGGGCGACGCGGGAATGTCGTGGGATGTCGAGACCGATGTGGTGGTCGTGGGCTTCGGCGGGGCCGGGTGTGCGGCCGCCATCAGCGCCCACGACGCCGGGGCCCGAGTGCTGGTGCTGGACAAGGAGTCCGGCGGCCGCGCCGGCGGCAGCACCCGGGTCTCGGGCGCGGTGTGGTTCGACAACCAGGACCCCGAGCGGGCCGCTGTCTACCTGCGCAGTCTCAGCGCCGGTCGGCCGATCCCCGAACCGGTGATCGAGGTGTGGGCGCGCGAGACCGCCCGCAACAGCGCCTGGATGGAAAGCCTCGGCATCCCGATCGGTCTGGCGGTCGCGCCGCCCGCGGAGTTCCCCGACCTCGAGGGCAGCGACGTCATGCGCGGCTGGATCGGCGTCGAGGGCCGCATGGGCGACGGACTGCTGTGGGCGGCGCTGTCCGACGCGGTCCGCGCCCGCGGCATCGAGGTCCGGCTGGGCGCCCCGGCCCGCGAGCTCGTCACCGACGATGGCACCGTCCTCGGCGTGCTCGCCGAAACCGCCGACGGCAGCCCGCTGCGGATCCGGGCCGCGCGCGGAGTCGTCCTGGCCACCGGCGGTTTCGAGGCCGACCCCGACATGGTCCGCGACCACCTGCGCCTGACCGACCCGGTCGTGTGGGGCACGCCCGCCGCCACCGGCGACGGCCTGCGCATGGCCGTCAAGGCCGGAGCCGACCTGTGGCACATGTCCAACATGATGACCCTGCCGGGCCTGCGCGCCCCCGGCTACGAAGCCGGCTTCTACACCGCCTTCCCCGCCACCAACGCCTTCGTCTATCTCGGCTTCGACGGTCGCCGCCTGGTCAACGAACGCGTCGCCCTGGGCCACGGCCACGCCCGCATCAACGGCAGCTACCAGCTGTTCCCCACCACCCCGATGCACATCGTCTTCGACGAGTCCGCGCGCCGCGCAGGCCCGATCGTTCCCGGGCGCGAACGCCTCGCCGTCGGCTGGGCCAGCCTCATCGAAGGCTACGAGTGGAGTGCCGACAACAGCGCCGAGATCGGCAAGGGCTGGATCCACCGCGCCGACACCGTCGAGGAATTGGCCGAGCTGATCCATGTCGACCCGGAGGTCCTGCGCGCCACCCTGGACCGCTACAACGCGGCCTGCGCGGCCGGATCCGACGACCAGTTCGGCCGCCCCGCACAGACTCTGGCCCCGATCTCGGAGCCGCCCTATTACGCCTTCACCAGCGCCCCCATCCTGGCCTGGAGCAATGGCGGCCCCCGCCGCAACGAGCACGCCGAAGTCCTCGACCCCTTCGGCGCGACCATCCCCGGCCTCTACGCCGCGGGCAATGTCAGCTCCACCTACTCCTGGTGCAAGGACGGCGGCTTCCACATCGCCGACGCCCTCGCATTCGGTCGCGTCGCCGGATCCCGGGCCGCTGCCCGCACCACCGACGGGCAGTAGGCCACGCCGCGATCGCCTCGCCCGCACGGAATTCGGCGACTACGCCGATGTCTGCACTCGATGCAAACGTGCGTGTAATGCCGTAAATGGCTGCGAGCTGGACACATACCTTCCGGTCAGTGTCTGAGGAATTAGTGCGTACTTGTCGCCCGGCCCGAAGCCCGGCAACCTCGATACAGCGCGCACCGAAAGTCCTCGACCTGCCAGAAGGAGTTGTCCCGCAATGACGAACACCCAGACCAGCCCGGTCACCGTACTGGGGCTCGGCGCGATGGGCCGCGCGCTGGCCACTCGACTCGTGAATATCGGAACCCCGGTCACGGTGTGGAACCGGACGCCGGGCCGGGACGCCGACGTGGTCGCGGTGGGTGCGGTGGCGGCCGCGACCGCCGGCGCCGCCGTGCGCGACGGCGAACTGATCATCACGGTCCTGCTCGACCACGCCTCGGTGCACGAGACCCTCGATCCCATCGCCGCCGACCTGACCGGCAAGCAGTGGCTCAATCTGACCAGCACCACACCCGAGCAGTCCCGTGAGCTGGCCGCGTGGGCGGCCACGCACGGGATCGATTTCCTCGACGGCGGCATCATGGCGGTCCCCGACATGATCGGCGGCCCCGGTGCGAGCATCCTCTACAGCGGGTCGGCCACGGTCTTCGAGATATGGCGCCCAGCCCTCGAATCGCTGGGCGCCGCCGACTATCTCGGAGCCGACCCGGGCATGGCCGCACTGTGGGACTTCGCGCTGCTGACCGCCATGTACACCATGTTCGGCGGCTTCTTCCAGGGTGCGGCGCTGGTCGGTTCGGCCGGAGTGACGGCCTCGGAGTTCGCGACCCGCGCTGCCGGATGGCTGACCGCCATGACCACCACCCTGCCCGCCTACGCGAAGATCATCGACGGCGGCGACTACACCGCCGACGTCTTCCAGGACCTGGTGTTCACCAAATCCGCCCTCGATGCCGTGCGTGGCGCGGCGGCCGACGCCGGAGTCACCGACGAACCCCTCAGCGGACTGGCCGCCCTCGTGGATCGCCAGATCGACGCGGGCCACGGCAAGGCGGCGTTCGAGCGGACCATCGAGGAACTGCGGGGCGCACCCGCACGGCGATAACCGTTGGTGCGGTCCGGAATCCCGGCCCGCACCAACCCCGGTGCGTTACTCCTTCGACTGCGCGGTGAGCGCAGTCAACTCCTCGCCCAGCCCCAGTTCGGCGACCTGCTCCAGCGTTGCCGGATCCAATAGCGCGATCACCGCGGCGAATTCGCTGGTCACCGCAGGTTCGGTGTGGTTGGCCAGGGCCAGCAGACCCCGCCACACCGCGGGATCGGTGGACCCGTCGACCGCGTCGGTGAGCGCGGCGAGGGTCTCGGGTTCGGCCACAATGGGATTGGCGGCCAGCCGATCCAGGGCCTCCGGGCTCAGCCCGGCGACGAAACGCAGCGTCTCCCGGACGGCTTCCGCGGCGAGGAAGGTGCGAACCAGATCGGCGATCTGCTCGGGCGAACCCTGATCGAACAGGATGTCGCCGATCGCCGGGATCACATCGTCGTCGCAGCGCGCGAATACCGACAGCGCGGCCAGCCGCAGCTCCTCGGACCCGGAAAGGATGGTGTCCACCAGTTTCGGGATGCGCTTGCCCTCACCGGACAGCAGGTGGCGCAGGATGACGCTGATGTTCTCCCCGGAGTACGCGAACGACGCCGACCGGATCATGCCCTCGTCGTCGTGCACATCGCGTTCGACCGCCTGCACCAATGCCGGTGTGGCATAGGCCAGGAACGGGCCCGCGGTGACGTAGTCCCGCAGGCGCAGCAGCTCGTTGATGATGGCCATGACCGGTCCCGGCGGAGCGATGTCGGCCAGCTGGCCCACGGCGTGCGGGTCCATGTAGGGCGCGGCCTGGGCGGCGTAACCGGGATCGAACAGGACGATGGCCTCGGCGGACTTCTTCGGGTGATCCACCCCGATGGCGCCGGCCGCGCGCCCGGCCATCACCGGCGGCACCAGGCGCTGCACCAGTGGGATCGAGATGCTGAACGGAATGATCGGCACCAGCAACGACAGCCTGGAGAAGATCGCGTTGTGTTCGGCGAACATCACCTTCGCCATGCGTTCTTGCAGTTCGTGCAAGTTGGCGGCGCCCAGCTTCTCGAGGTGGGTCAGCTTCTCCTCGGGCACGTGCAGCGTCCGCGACAGCAGGGTGATCTGCGCGCGGGTCACCAGATCGCTCATCGCCCCTACCCGAGCTTATTGCCGAACATGATCTTCTTGGCCGCGGTGCGCAACGGCCACGGCAGCGCGCCGACGGTCTTGTCGACGGCCTCCACCATGGCGAGGTTCTCGGTGCGCTGCGCCTGCTGGAAGACCGCCAGCAGATCGGCCGTCTCGGCCTCGTTCAGCAGGTCGAGCGCGGGCAGCGGCCCGCCCAGTTCCCGCTCCAGTTCGGCTCTGGCGCTCATTGATTCATCCCCATCCCCCGGAATGACTCGAATCACCCCGATCGTTCGTACCCCAATCTCTACCAAGATCGATGGCACTGCGCCAGACCTGCGGGGGAATCCGCGCACGCCAATTGAGGTCGACTGCATGCAGTTCGGTGGGATGCGGGTCCGCACGCGGTGTGGAATGCACCGTGCGAGACCCGGTCCGGGCGGACGCACGATGCCGACCACGCCCGGTTGTCCGGGTCTTTCGCGGGTGTTCACGTGATGTTGGCGTCGGAGGTGCCGAAGGGAACCCGGTACCCTGCACGATCGGCCTCGTGCGCATCGTTCAGCTGGCGAACTTCTACGGTCCGCGCTCGGGTGGGTTGCGAACCGCACTGCATCACCTCGGCGCGGGCTACGCCGCCGCCGGACACGAGGTGGTGCTGGTGGTGCCCGGCACCCGGCGCGCCGAGGAGGTGCTCGCCACCGGAGTCCTGCGAATCACCCTGCCCGCACCGGAGATTCCGTGGACCGGAGGCTACCGCGCGGCAGATCCGCGCCGCGTCGCCGACACCCTCACCGGATTGCGGCCCGACGTGCTGGAAGTGTCGGACCGGTTGACGCTGCGCGGGTTCGGCCGCTGGGCGCGCCGCCGCGATATCGCGGGCGTCATGATCTCCCACGAGCGCCTCGACCGTCTGCTGGGCCAGGTGCTGCCCGGCCCGCTGGCCCGCCGTGCCGCCGACGCCGCCAACCGGCGCACCGCGCAGACCTACGACGTCGTCGTCTGCACGACCGAGTTCGCCCGCGAGGAGTTCCAGCGCATCGACGCCGCCAATGTCGAACTGGTCCCGCTCGGCGTGGACCTGGACATGTTCCGGCCCGATCGCCACGATCACCGCCTGCGCACCGACCTCGGCGCGGACGGTTACCCGTTGCTGGTCCACTGCGGCCGTCTCTCGGTCGAGAAGCGCGTCGACCGCAGCATCGCCGCGGTCGGGGCACTGCGCCGCGGCGGCCTGGACGCGCGCCTGGTGGTGGCCGGCGACGGGCCGCGCCGCGAGGCCCTGGAACGCCGCGCCCGCATGATCCCGCCGCTGCCCGACGGCCGGCCCACCGTCCACTTCACCGGATTCATCGACGACCGAACCACGCTGGCGACCCTGCTGGCCACCGCGGACATCTCCCTGGCCCCGGGCCCGCACGAGACCTTCGGCCTGGCCGCGCTCGAGGCCCTCGCCGCGGGGACCCCGGTGGTGGCGAGCCGCTCCTCGGCGCTGGCCGACATCGTGACCGCCGAAGCGGGCGCGGTCGCCGCCGACCACCCGCGTGCCTTCGCCACCGCCGTCACCGACGTCCTGGCCCGTCCCCGCGCCGAGCGTCGCCGCGCAGCCCGCAGCCGCGCCGAGCAATTCACCTGGCCCGCGGCGGTTTCCGGAATGCTCGACCTGCTGGGTCCGAGCTGACCGTGTCCTCCGGCTAGCCGGCCCGGCGGACCGATCCGGGCCCGGCGTGATCCGTCAGCTCAGTGGACCGATCCGGACTGGCTGTCGGGCAGGTCGAGCGAGGCGAGGTGTCGGACCGATCAGTCGCGGGTCGGGTCCGGTTGCCACGGCAGGTACTCCCGTCCGTCGGCCGCGGCCGCGTTCTTCGACGAATTCAGCTGATACGGCGTGATTCCGCCGGGCTGCCACGGCCCCGCCGAGCCCGCCGCCACCGCCGACCCGTCCTTGGCGACCAGGCCGATCTCCTCGCGCACCACCAGAATCGGGCGATCGGCGAGGCTGAACCAGTCCAGGTCGAGGAAGTCATGGCTGCCGCGGGTGAGCGCGCCCCGGCGCATGGCGTCACCGAGCCGGGTGGCCATGCCCGAGGTGCTCAGGTGCCCGGCGTCGGCCTCGAACAGGCCCGCGCCCGCCCGCAGGTAGCCGGTCTCGAACAGCGAGATCACCATGGCCAGCAGGCTGAAGGCGCGCGGATCGTCATTGGCGCGGGCCATGAACGCGAACACCTCGATCTCGTTCTCGAGGGTGGTGCCGTACCCGGCGAGCACGTGCACCCAGTCGTGCTGGGCCAGCAGCGGCGGCGCGGACCCGGGCAGACCGGGGGTGACGAAGCCGCGGTCCCGGTAGAAATCGGCCACACCGCGCCCCAGGGTCCAGACCGGCAGCTCCCACAACTCGGCCCAGCGCCCCGCCAGGCCCGCGTCATCGGTGACCGCGCTCCACGAACTGTCCAGTCCGGCGGTGTGCAGGGCATCCAACCGCAGCGTGTCCGTATTGCCCAGGTACCCATTGCGGGTGAAATCGACCGCGGCCAGATCCACCGCGCCCTCGGCATAGCGCTGGGCCACCGCGATCATGTCGTCGTCGACGCCGAGCGCGTCGGCGTACTCCCGCAACTGGTTTCCGGTCGCCGCGGGCAGCGGCCGCACGACCAGCGCCGACAGCAGCATGGTCTGCACGATCCGCTCCCGGAAGACCCGATTGCGCCGCGCCATCCCCGCCGCGAACTCCGCCGCTCCGATCGGCGTCACCTCGGCCAACTCCACCGGATGCCCCGTCATCGACAGGAACAGCGCCGGAATCAGCAACTCCTGCAGGGGCGTGAGCCCTCGATCGCAGGTCGCCGCACTCACCACGCCCCGCGCCAGGAACCGCACCTCGGCGGCATCCGGCGGCGTGAGCAGCACCTCTTCCATCTCCCACAGCCTCCACAGCATCAGGGGACCGAACGGCCCGCGACCCATTGTCATCGCGAAAAACTGGGTTGTCATCGCGAAAAACCGCGCGTGCGTGCTCATTTCACTCTCGGCGTAGCTCTCGGCGGGAGCACCCGGCCGCACCCGGCCGATTCCTTTGGTCCACGCCCGAGGTCTATCCGAACAACCGGATGCTCCCAATGCGGGAGCCGTCGAGAACCTTGGAAGGCCCCAGCGATGACCACTCCCGGCACGATGCGCGCGCTGCGCCAGCACTCCCTGCACGGCCCGCAGGACATGTCCCTGATCACCGACGCGCCGGTACCGCGACCGGGGCCGGGCGAGGTGCTCATCCGTGTCGCGGCCGCCGGTATCAACTTCGCGGATCTGTCGAAATCGCACGGAACGTTCCGCGACGGTCCGGAGCCGCCCTACATCGCGGGCTTCGAAGCAGCCGGAGAGGTCGTCGCACTGGGCGATTCGGTTACCGGTCTCGCACCGGGCGCACAGATGGTCGGGGTCGGTGACGGCGCGTTCGCCGGCTACATGTTGCTGCCCGCTGCCGCGGCAATACCGGTCCCCGACGGCTGGACCTGCCGACAAGCACTCGGCCTCGCGGTGAACATGCCGACCGCGCTCGCCGCCCTGAAACTCGGCGGCCTCGCCGCCGGACAGACCGTGCTGATCCACGCCGCCGCGGGCGCGACCGGACAGGCCGCGACGATCCTGGCCAAGCATCACGGCGCGACGGTCATCGGCACGGCCTCACCGCGCAAGTACGACACCGTGCTCGGGTTGGGTGCGGATCACGTACTCGATTCGCACGCAACCGATCTGGCTGTCCAGGTGAGGCAGCTGACCGGAGACGCGGGTGTGGATCTGGTGCTGGAGTCCGCGGGCGGACCCATCTTCGAGCACAGCCTGGCCGCGGCCAAGCGGGTCACCGGCCGCGTGGTGGTCTTCGGCCTGGCGGGCGGGGAAGCGCCGCTCACCAACTGGGACTTGGTCTACAGGCATCAGATCCAGCTGATCGGACTCAATATCGGCATCCTGATCCACGCGGCCCCGCAGCTGTTCGGCGAAATCATGGGCGAACTGTTCGCGCTCATCGCCACCGGGGTGCTGGGACCGGGTGCGAGCACCGCCTACGACCTGGCCGACGGTCCTCAGGCGCTCGCCGACCTGGAAGCCCGGGCCACCGTCGGCAAGCTGGCCCTGCTCCCCCATCCGGATACCCTCTGACCAGGCGTTCGATTCCTTTGCCGCGCCCTCATGGTCGTTATGGGTGAGGTCCCCGCCGGCGGGACCCGACCCGTGTGAGGAGCAGCCCATGACCGATCGAACGGCGACACCCGCGAGCCCTACACTCACGACATGACGGCGCAGCTGCGGCAGGCGGCCGATCGGGACCGCTTCGCCGCCGACACCGAGCGGTTCCGCCGCGAGCTGCTGGCCCACTGCTACCGCCTGGTCGGGTCCGCGCATGACGCCGAGGACCTGGTGCAGGACACCTACCTGCGGGCCTGGCGCGCATACCCGTCCTTCGAGGGCCGCGCCTCGTTCCGCACCTGGCTCTACACCATCGCCACCAATGTCTGCCTGACCACCTTGCGGCAACGCAGGATCCGAGTCCTGCCCTCGGGACTGGACGGCCCGGCCTCCGGTCCCGAACACGGGTCGAATCCGGTTGCTCCGGGCGAGGTCTCGTGGCTGGAGCCGTTTCCCGACGAATGGATCGCCTCGGACGCCGACGATCCGGCAGCGGTCGTCGTGGCCCGGGAGTCGCTGCGGCTGGCCCTCATCGCGAGTGTGCAGCACCTGCCCGCCCGCCAACGCGCGATCCTGCTGCTGCGCGATGTGCTGGCGTTCTCCGCGGTGGAGACCGCCGACATCCTCGGCACCACGACCGCCGCGGTCAAGAGCGGTCTGCAACGGGCCCGTGCCCGCCTGCGCGAACTCGAACCCGAGCCGGCGGAACTGCTCGAACCCGGCGATCCGCGGTCCCGCGCGCTGCTCGACGGCTACATCGCGGCCTTCGAAAGCGCCGACGCGCACCTGTTCGAACAGGTCCTGCGCGCCGACGCCACCTTGGAGGCGACCCCGTTCCGTGACTGGCAGGCGGGGCTGGCGAACTGTGTTCGAATGCTCGACTCGCAGGTCCTGAACGCGCCCGGCGAGTGGCGGCTCGCCGCCACCACCGCCAACGGCCAACCCGCCGCGCTGCTCTACCGACGCGATCCGGAGGGAACTCTCCGGGCGGGCGGGGTGGTCGTGCTGTCACCCACCGCTTCCGGCGTCTCCCGCGTGGTCGCGTTCCACGACCCGACGCTGGTAGCGCTGTTCGGCTGCGCGGACCGTCTCCCCGATTGACCGCACGGCGCTATTCCGCGAGCGCCGCCTCCAGCAGCGGCCACGAATCATGCAGATCCTGCTGCCAATACGGCCAGGAATGCGTGCCGCGCGGGTGGAAGACGAAGGTCGCCGGAATATCGATCTCGGCGAGCCGCCGCTGGAACGACTCGGTGCACCCGCGCACCAGAAACTCCAGCACCGCACCGAAAGTCACCGCCTGCGGCATCAGCGGGTCGGTCAGCGATTCCGGCCCCGGCGTCCCGCTACCGGTCGACACGTACACCGCTTTACCGCGCAACGCGGCAGCGTTGGTGAGCGGATCGTGGGCGGCCCAGTCGGGGTCGCTGTCGGGCCCCCACATGTTCTCCGGATTGCCGCCGACCCAGCTCACCGAATTCCGGATGGCGAGTTTGGCATTGGTGCTCATGGTGTCCAGGCAGCCGCTGAACGCCGCGAATCCGCGATACAGCGCCGGATAACGGGTGGTGAGCGCCGCCGCCGAGAGCGCGCCCATCGACAGCCCCGCGATCGCGTTGCTCCCGCTGCCGTGGAACCGTTGATCGATCAATGGCGGCAGTTCCTCGGTCAGGAACGTCTCCCACATCTGCACCCCGCCGAGTACGGGATCGGGCCGCTCCCAATCGGAGTAGAAACTCCCTTTACCGCCCACCGGCAGCACCACATTGACCCGTTTGTCGGCGAAGAACGACACGATATCGGTCTTCTGCGTCCAATTCGTCTCCATCGCACCGGAATCGACACCGTCGAGCAGGTAATACGAGGGTCGCGGCTGATCATCGGCGGGATGCAGCACGTCCACGGTCACCGCGCGGTCCATGGCCGCGGAGTACACCGAGATCCTGGTGCGCGAGGGACCGGCGTCGGTGGCGCTCAGAATGGTCGATTCCCAGGCCGGTTCGGCGTGGGCCGCACCGATGCCGGAGATCAGAATTGCGACGAGGGTGATGACCGCGGCCGCGGCGGCACGAAAATCGGCATTCATCGATGTCCATTCATCAGGTGCGGCATTGAATCGGAAACGATGGGAGCGCCCGGGGCGGGCTACTCGAATGCTAAGTGAAACGTAGGTGATCCAGCGGTAGCGACGCCGCGCCGATCTCGCCGGCTGTCGGACGGAGCACGAATCACCGCTCCCCTGCATCGTTTCTCAATGGCCCGGCCCGGTGCATCCCTGCGGCACCAGCTCTCCGGTGAGCAACTGGTCGACCCAATCCGTGGTCAACGGAATCGAGAGCGCGCCCGCGACGAAGTGCTCACCGGGAAACGGTTGCAACCGAACCCGCGCGCCGCGCCCGCACCAGTCGTCGAAAAGCTCCTTCGCTCCCGCGTAGGGCACGAAGATCTCGTTGACGCCGTGGAACAGGTAGACCGGCGCGGCAGGCGCTATTCCGCCGGGCCGGTTCTCATTCAGAATCTGTTGCACCATGGGCAGTTTCAGCGGATCCGGGACCACGGTCAGGTCCTCGACCCGCAGCGGCGCGATGATCCCGAGCACGGTCTCCTGCGAAATGCAGATGTCGCGGAACAGGTGGGCGACCCGCCAGCCGTTGTCGTTCAGAAGGCTCAGCAGTTCGGGGTATTCCCGGGCCAGCCCGAGCGCGGCCGCCAGCATCACCCCCGTACCCCAGTTGCCGTTCATGACCGGCATCAGCATGTCGTAATCCGCGGGTGCGCCGCCGATGATGGTGCCCGCCAATCGAATCTCGGGCGCGTAGCTCGACGCGAGCTGCGCGGCCCAGCTGGTCGCGATGGAGCCGCCGGAGTAGCCCGTCATCACCACCGGCGTGTTCGGGGTGAGCTCGAGCGACGTCGAGTGGGTCACCGCGCGAATGGAATCGAGCACCGCGTGCCCACCCATCAGCCCGGCCGCATACGCCTGCTTCGGCCCCTGATGATCGGGAACAACCACGGCGAAATGCTTGGCCAGCAGCAGCGAGATGGCGATGACGTCGGCGGACGCGCCCTTCTTCAGCTCCGTCGACGGCGCGCACGAATACCCCATCGACGAGATCGGAATGTTGTAGGAGACCAGTGGTCTGGGCCCTGGCCCGGGCCAGGCGGTGTGCGGCATCAGCAGGGTCGTGGTGATGGCGACCGGACGATCGTGGGAGTCGGTGGACCGCACGAGCAGCTCGTAGGCGTCGGCGGCGAACATGCCTCCGGTCGGGCGCGCGCTCAGCACGGTGCCCGGCGACGTGTTCTCGAAGCCGGGCTGGGGCGTGAAGAACGGGTCGGTCGGCGGCGTCGGCAGGACGCTCGCGAGCTCATGGCTCGGGCTGATCAGCTCCGAGAAGGGATCGGCGTGCGCCTGTAACGGCAGCAGGGTCGCAACCAGCGCTACCAGTGTCAGAATCCGTCTCGACCGGCGAGTAGCCACGGCCAGAAATCCTCACACGGAAATGGCCCGGACCACCGGATTTGGCTCGGTGCGGCGGGTCCCGCGTGGGTCGGAATCCCGGAACCGCACCGCGACCGGCGGGTTCTGGCACTCCGACCCCATGAAGTGGTCAATCGTCCTGGTGGCGGTGGATCCGCGCCTTCGCCCCCGCACCCGGCGGCGTGCCGGCCCTCGGCTCGATCCCCGCCGCCGACGTCCGAGACCCCGCGGCCTGGTCGACCACGGACAGCACTCACGCGACCACGGTCCCGGTCCACTCCGAAACCCCGTACGGCGCACGGGCGGAACTGATTTCGGCCGGCACGGGCGACCGCACCGTTGTCCTCGGGTGGGCTGTCGGTGGCGCGCACAGCAATCCGCGCATGAGGGTCTGGAGCGGCGACGCCCACGGCCTTGGCCGAACACGGGCAGGCCTTCGAGATGTTCGGCGGCCCGCACGTCATCGCCGTCAGCGCCGCGGCCGCGCTCAGAGGCACCGACGTGCTGGTGGGCGGCTCGGAGGGCCCGACCGGCCGGTCCGGTATCGCCTAGTTGGATCTGGGTCGACGGCGCGAACTGCAGCGTCACGCTGGCGATCCCACTGTGTGACCCAGTTGTAGGTCTTCTCGAATTGCGCTGACTGGCAACAGTTCTCACACCCCGCACCCGTCGATGAGGCGCGTATGACCACCCTGCCGGCGGGCCTGCTGGTGGCCGGAACCGACGCCGAACACGCCAGGCTATGGCTGCGCACCCCGATGAAAACGCCGCCGACCTGGGCGAATAATTGCCGACCTGGGCGAATAATTAAGGGTTCAAATATGTTTCATTGTCGGCGGGCCGCTCAGAATACTCGTAAGTCCGGTTGACAGAACATTGGCGTAACTTTTGAATTGCGACACTCTGAACTTCTTGCCGACCAGCGGAGTTCGTGGCACCGTATACGACGGTTTGACTCAGTTCAACTCACAACGAGGAGTTTGGAAATGAGGAACAACCTTTCTTACGATGCGCCGCTCGGGAACGCTTTCGACTTTCTGCAGGTTCAGACCGAAAATTCCGCCGTACACGGTGCGAAAAATTCGCGGAACCGATCTCTGCATATCGTTCTGGTCGCTCCCCCGTATTTCGACATTCCGCCGGTCGGCTACGGCGGCATCGAGGCGGTCGTAGCGAGCCTGGCCGACGAGCTGGTCGATCAGGGCCACCGCGTCACCCTGCTCGGCGCGGGCCGGGCCGGGACGAAGGCGGACTTCGTCCGGGTCTGGGACGACGTCCAGACCAAGCGCTTGGGTGAGCCGTACCCGGAGATCGTCAACGCCATGAAGGCCTGGCAGATCATCGAGTCGCTGCACGCGTCGGACCCGATCGACATCATCCACGACCACACCTTCGCCGGTCCGGGGAACGCGCCCGCGTACAAGATGCTCGGCATCCCCACCGTCGTCACCGTGCACGGCCCGGTCGACGCCCAGATGGACGAGTACTACCGATCCCTGGACCGCTGCGTGAAGCTGGTGGCGATCAGCGACCGGCAACGTGAGCTGGCGCCGGACCTGAACTGGATCGGCCGCGTGCACAATGCGATTCGCCCCTCGGAGTGGCCGTTCCGCACCGAGAAGCTCGACTACGCGCTGTTCCTGGGCCGCTATGCCCCCTACAAGGGTCCGCACCTGGCGCTCGAGGCGGCGCACGCCGCGGGTGTGCGGCTGGTGCTGGCGGGCAAGTTGAACGAGCCGCCCGAGCACGAGTTCTTCGACGAGTACATCACGCCGCGGCTCACCGAGTCCGACGATGTCTTCGGCGAGGCGGACGCCGCCGCGAAACGCCAGCTGCTGGCCGGGGCGCGCTGCCTTTTGTTCCCGATTCGGTGGGAAGAACCCTTCGGGATTGTCATGATCGAAGCCATGGTCTGTGGCACCCCGGTGATCGCACTGCGCGGCGGCGCGGTGGAAGAGGTCGTCGAACACGGCGTGACCGGATTCGTTCTCGACGATCCGGACGAACTGCCCGGCGCGATCGCGCGCGCCCACGAGATCGATCCGTACGCCTGCCGGGAACGGGTCGAAAGACTGTTCTCCACCGGGCTGTTCGCGCAAGGCTACGAAGCGGCCTACCGCAAGGCGATCGAACTGGCGAAGTCCCGCACGATCGCCGGCTCGGTCCGGGTGCGGCTGCCCGGTGACTCGCGGATCCTCAGCACCCAGGTGCCGGGTGGTCGCGGGTGAGTGTTTTCAATGCCGGTCCGCCGGTGCTCATCGAGGGTGGCGCGGGCGTCGTCACCCTCGTCGAGGCCGGCACCTTCAGCCTGTCCGACCAGCTCGGCGATATCCACCCGGGCACCGCGCACGGCTTGTACTACCGGGACACCCGCATCCTCACCCGCTGGGAGCTGCGCGTGGACGGTCTTCCACCGGAACAGCTTTCGGTGGTCGTGCGCGAGCCGTTCCGGGCCCGATTCGTGGCGCGCAAACCGCCACCGCACGGTGTGGCCGATGCGACGGTGCTGATCCAGCGCCGTCGCATCGTCGGCGAGGGCATGCAGGAGATCATCAGCGTGCTCAACCTCGGTGACGAGGACACCGCGCTGACGATCGTCCTCGACGCCGAGGCCGATTTCGCCGACCTGTTCGCGGTCAAGGAGGGCCGCGTCGGCGGTGGCGGCGGTGAAACCACGGCCACCGACCACGCCCTGCGCATCACCGACCGCGGTCAGCAGGGCCGCGGGGTGGTCATCACCGCCACCGAGGAGCCCGAGATCCAATCCGGGTCGATGACCTGGCGGATCCTGATCCCCGCGCACAGCAACTGGCAGACGGTGGTGCGCTGCCAGCCCATCGACGACCATCGGGCCGTCCCGATGAACTTCGACGACGGCGACGAGGACGGTCCCGAAGACAAGATCCGCCGCTGGCGCGCCAGCACCACCACGCTCACCGCCAGCGGCGCGGGCCTCAACACCATCCTGCAGCGCACCGAGACCGACCTGGGCGCGCTGCGCCTGGACGACCCCGCCGACGGCACCTCCTACGTGGCCGCCGGCGCGCCCTGGTTCATGGCGCTGTTCGGCCGCGACAGCCTGCTCACCTCCTGGATGGCGCTGCTGCTGGATTCGGACCTGGCCGTGGGCACGCTGCGCCAGCTGGCGAAACTGCAAGGCACCGAGACCAATCCGATCACCGAGGAGGAACCCGGCCGCATCATGCACGAGCGGCGGCACGGGCCCGGCAGTGATCGGGTGCTCGGCGGCACCGTCTACTACGGCACCGCCGACGCCAGCCCGCTGTTCGTGATGCTGCTGGCCGAATGCCATCGCTGGGGCGTCGGCGACGCGGCCGTGCGCGAACTGATCCCGGCCGCCGACGCGGCGCTGGGGTGGATCGACACCGACGCCGACCTCGACGGCGACGGTTTCGTCGAGTACCGGCGCAAGACCGACCGCGGTCTGGCCAACCAGGGGTGGAAGGACAGCTGGGACGCCATCAGCTTCGCCGACGGCCGTCTCGCCGACCCGCCCATCGCGCTGTGCGAGGTGCAGGGCTACGTCTACGCCGCCCGCATCGGCCGCGCGGAACTGGCCGACGAGACCGGCGACCACCCCCTCGCCGAACGACTGCGCGCCCAGGCCGCCGACCTGAAAGCCCGGTTCGACGAAGCCTTCTGGATGCCGAAGAGCGGCTGCTACGCGATGGCCCTCGACGGCGCGAAGCAGCCGGTCGACGTCGGATCCAGCAACCCCGGCCACTGCCTGTGGACCGGCATCGTGCCCGACGAGCGCGCCGCCGAACTGATCGAGCGGCTCGGCGCGGCCGACCTGAACAGCGGATTCGGTTTGCGCACTTTGTCTTCCACCGCGCGCCGGTTCAACCCCATGGGCTACCACACCGGTTCGGTGTGGCCGCACGACACGGCCATCGCGGTGGCCGGTCTCATGCGCTACGGCCACATCCCCGGCGCCCTCGAACTGAGCGTGAAACTGGCGAGCGGGCTGCTCGAGGCCATCCAGGAGTTCGGCGCCCGCCCGCCGGAGCTGTTCTGCGGCTTCGCGCGCGACGAATTCCGTTCCCCGGTGCCCTATCCCACCTCGTGCTCGCCGCAGGCGTGGGCGAGCGCGGCGCCGCTGCTGCTCATGCGATCGTTCCTGGGCCTCGCGCCCGACGTCCCGAACCGCAACCTGACCATCGCGCCCCGCCTGCCCGACCGCGCGGGCACGATCCGGCTGACGGATCTGCGGCTGGGACCGGCCACGATCACCATCGAGGCCTGCGGCATGGACGCGCGGGTCGAGGGCCTGCCGCCGGACTGGCAGCTGAACCGGAAGTAGCACCGGCGAATAGCAGAAGGCGGTCCCGGCTCTGAGCCGGGACCGCCTTCTCGTGCTGTGTCCGGAGGGGGACTTGAACCCCCACGCCCTAATACGGGCACTAGCACCTCAAGCTAGCGCGTCTGCCATTCCGCCACCCGGACCGGTGGTGCTCAGCAAGGTTATCGGATCGGGCCGCGCGGACCAAATCGGTCGATGTAGTGCGTGTTTGCCGAGCGAGCGGAGGCGGTGGGAGTGGTTGCCGCCGGGCCGGATGCCGGCCCGGCAGGCCACCCCCCGATCTCAAGCCTTCAGCGCCTCCAGCAGCGCGGCGCGCTGCCGGGAGCCCAGGCCGCCGATGCGGCGGTCGGCGGGGATCTCGGCCTCGTCCATGAGCTTGGCCGCCTTGACGGGGCCGATACCCGGCAGCGCCTTGATGACCGCCGCCACCTTCGTCTTCTTGACCAAGTCTTCCGCGTCGGCGCGCTTGAGCACCTCGGCGAGACTGACTGACCCCTTCTTGACCTGCGCGATGAGTTCCGAGCGGGCCTTACGAACCGCCGCGGCCTTCGCCAGCGCCTCGGAGCGTTGTTCGGGGGTCATGGTGGGCAGAGCCATATGTCCTTACCTTTCACTCGTTCGCTGGTATTTCGCCGACGATTCAACAGGACAGTGGGCCCTCCGCAAGTACGACACACCGCGTGGACGTGGCCGACACGTCGACCGACCGGCGAAATTTGGACACGGGAGGCCCGTCTCGAGCCTCCCACGACACCGGTCGACTGACCAGAAGTTTGCTGGCAGACGTAGCTGGCAAATACCCGACCCCGCGCCGGGCATCGGTACTACGGTGGGCGCGAACATCACCGGGCACCGGCGAAGGGCGGGGCAGATGCAGGGGTCGTATCCGTACGCCGAACCGCCCACGACCGTGCCGTCGCTGGCCGATCGATACGCCAGCGCGGACCCCGTGACCTGGAACGGAGCGCAGGTCTACCCCCTGCACTCGGAGACTCTCGGGGACTCCCCCGCCACCGTCCGGCTGACCCTGCGCACGGCCGTCGCGCGGGCGGGAGTGCGCAGCCTCGGGATCGGGCTGGCGGTGGACCGGGGGAATGTGTTGCTGGGCGGCCGTCAGATCAGGGGGGTTGACGTCTGGAGTGACGCGATGGACGGCGGGATCGACCTCGAGGTGTGCCCCACCGACACCGACGCCGCGATCACCGTGACCCCCGTCTGGGTCGACGACAGCGGTGCGACCGTCTCCTGGGTCGGCAATTACGGGATGCTCATCACCCGCGAACCAGCCATGACCGTCCTGCACTGCTCGACCGGCGTCGGACCGCCCGATTTCGGAGAACTCGTCGTCGAGCTCGCCACTACCAGGAGGCCGCCGCGCCCCGACCTGCCCGCCGAGGCCGGCCGCTACCAGAACGCGCTCTACGAGCTGGGTGTCGGGATGCAGAGCCGCGGCGACGAGGAGCAGGCCTGCCAGCTATGGGCGCAGGCAGCCGAATTCGGGCATGTGGGCGCGGCCTACGACCTGGGTGTGGTCCGCTACCGCCGCGGCGACTACCCCGAGGCCGAACAGTGGTGGCGCTTGGCCGCCACCCACGGTGACTCGCGCGCGATGGCAGGCCTGGCCGAGTTGCTCAGTCGCCGCCGCGGCCCCGGTGAGGCGCAGGCCTGGCGCACGGCCGGCGCCACCGACTACCGCTGAGAAACCTCGGCGCGTGCTGTGACGCAATTCACGCGACCCGGAGTTGAATCTCCGGGTCCGCCCCCGATTGCGGGGCGGTCGCGCCCATCTACAGTGGCGGTCGATCGCGCGGCCGCCTCGGCCCCGCGCCCGACCCACGAGGAACGCATGATGAACACCGCGCGATGGACGGCCGTGGCGGCCGCCGCACTGGCCGTAACCCTGCTCTCGGGTTGCTCGGATGTCGAGAAGGCGCTCAACCAGGGCGGCGACACCAAGTGCAGCGACTACCTGATCCAGAACGCCGACACCCAGCGCATCACCATCACCAAGTTCATCAAGCAGCAGGGCAGCACCCAGAACGAACCCTCCGGCACCCAGGTCGACCTCTCCATGGCGGCAGTCCAGAGCCTCTGCCAAATCCAGGCCAACAAGGACACCCCCATCAAGAACGCCAACCTCCTCGGCATCCTCCACTAGCCCCAATCCCTCCCCCGCGCACCCCATTTCGCCTGGCCCAGCCCCGATTTCCGTTTCCGCCAACCCCTCCGCTAATCTTGTCCCGCACCACCGAGTCCGGGTGGCGGAATGGCAGACGCGCTAGCTTGAGGTGCTAGTGCCCGTATTAGGGCGTGGGGGTTCAAGTCCCCCTCCGGACACCACGAACACCCGAATGCTGTGCACCACACAGCATTCGGGTGTTTCTTGTTTCAGCCGTCGCGCTTGCCGGAAGTCGGGTCGCGGGCAGGGCGGTGGCGATCCGTCGCCGGGATCGCTTGCCGGCCAGGAGAAGTCAGCAGTTCGATGTTGGCACCCGGGCGTTACGCCTCGATCGGGGCATACCAGTCGGCGTTCTCGAGTAGCACCCTCGTGCCCAGGTCGCGGTCCCATTCCGGCTCGATGCCGTGGCGCCGGAAGATCGGAAACACCACGTCGTCGAGCAGCCGGGTCACATCGGCCGTGTAGAGGTCTGCCTTCGCGTCGTCGCTGAGCGCGTCGTAGGCGGCCTCGTCGAAGTCCTCGGGCGGGAACGCGCCGTAGCCGATGTACGTCGCGCCGTCCTCGAGGAGACGGCTGGTGTCCTGCTGATGGAAGTAGACGTAGCCGTTCCAGTGCCGGCTGTCGTCGCGTTCGTCCCAGATCTCGCCGGACGCGCAGGTGCCGCAGCAGGAGAAGTCCGCTCGCGCGACCACACCGTTGGCATTGAGCTCCTCGAACGCGGCGATCGTGCGAGAGGTGTACGCGCCGATCTCCGCCTGCTGGAGCAGCCGCGCGGCACGCAGCGCGGCGAAAGCGGCCTCGAGCTGCTCGTCGGTGAGGTCGTAGTCCTCGCCGTAGCTGTCCACGAAATCGTCGGCGTCACCTCGGCCGGTGATCAGCCGATCCCAGATCTGCCGGGCCAGCTCTGCGCGATCGGCCTCATCGAGCGGCAGGTCGGGCAGTGTGGCGTAGGGCGGCAACGTGTTCGGGTTCGACAACGCGCTCACAGCGTAACCTCCAGGCAACGAGCGAAACCGTGCGAATCACCCGCGCTGGCGATGCTAGCTTCCGTCGATCCATATCACCCATGGGCGTCGGACTGTCCGGTGCCGGCATCGCCTGCGAACTGTGCACTGCGCCCGCCCGGTGAAGCCGCTTGCACGGTCGAGGATTTCGACCAGCCCTTTCACTCCCGCACCGCCACGAAGGTCTGGACACAACGCCCTCCGCATAGGTTATGGTTAGCCTAACCTGACCTGAAGGAGATCTGCTCATGATTCGCAAGTTCGTCGTCGCCTCGATGCTGTCCGCCAGCTTGTTGGCGCCGGCCGTCGCCGTGGTCGCGACCGCTCCGGCCGCCGTGGCCGCTCCGGCCACGCCGTCCGCGGGTGAGCTGCAGGGCAAGCTGCAGGCGGCGCTGAACGGGTCGGCCGCCGAGCTGGAGTCCGGCGACGCGAGCCAGATCGGCAACGTGAATCAGGTGATTCAGCGGATTCCGGGGTACAGCTGGGACGTGTCGGGGCCGATCTCGGTCGACGGTGACGTCCTGTCCGCCACGCTGAACAGCCGGCTGGGATCCTATTCCTTCCCGTTCTCGGTGACCTGGAAGAACGTCGGCGGTACCTGGAAGCTGTCGCGCGAGAGCGAGGAAATGCTCGCGAGCTACGCGAACATGGCCTGGTGATGGCGCACAGCCTCTACTGAGGAAAGGCAAGAACCGGTACGCGCGTGGTCGCGTTCGGGTTTCAGACCTGGGGACGGCGAACATTGCGGGCGCTCATCGATTCTCGCCATGCCGTCGTCCTCTCGGTCACCCCATCCGGCCGGCGAATCGTCGGACAAGGCAGTCGGTTGACGCCTCATACCCGAGCGCGCATGCGGTGCCGCCCTCCGGTCGCGGCCCCGGTGTCGCGCATGACGGGCAACTCGATCGTGTGTTCGTCGAGCGCGCGATGCAGTCGCGCGAGAAATTCGTCCAAACTGCCATACCGGCACCGGATCTCGCTCAGCAGGTTCATGGTCACGTCCATCACCGGGCTCACTTCCCACCAGTGCCAGTTCGCGCCGACCTGCGCATCCTGGCAATCTGAACCGACAAGCGGCATGGTAATCAGTCAGCAAACCGATAGGCCCAGTTTGCCTATGACAAATTGCGCCATTCTCATCCTCAGCTAACACCCTGCGGGGACAAAGTCGAGGTAGTCCAGCGTCGAGAAGCCACCGGCGGCAGTGGCCCGAAACCTCGCGCTCACCGCTTCTCCACGAGTGATGCCGACGTCGCGGCCGCGCGGAAAGCCGCTGCGGCGCAGCGGCTTTCTCGGTCGGGGCGGCGGTCAGGCGGGTGGGGTGGTGGTGTTGCGGGCGAGGTCGGAGAGTTCGGCGAGGAAGTCCTCGGTGGGGACCGGTTTGCCTTCCTTGCCGATGGGTGAGGGGTCGAGGGGGACGAGGAGGTCGTCGGTCGGTGAGTGGAGCCAGAGGGGACGTCGGCGGGCGGCTCGGGCAGATGCAACGGCATGACGGACTCCTCAGCAGTGGACGGCATCCGGTCCCACGGTGGAAAGGGTCTTTGGTCCCGAATCGCACACGCCAACCCGTGAAATTGGTTGGCTTGCCACGGAACTCGCGATCGAGAACGGGGCGGTCTCGTCGCTTCCGGGCGCCTGATCGCGGACGCCGGGAAATTAGGCAAGCGTACGGTCGAAGCCGACGTCGGCGCAGGATTTGTCCAGCCGGTAAGAAATCGCTGACCTGGGGTACCAGAATTCGGTAGTTGACGTCTCCGTTTACCGAAATTCGAGTACAGCACTACTCGATACTTGGCGATTGTCCGGCGCGACACTCGATGGGTGTTTACAGGATCAGCGGCGAAGAACATCGTCATCTGTCTCGACGGGACGGGCAATCAACTGCGGGCCACCGGCAGCACCAATGTCGTCCGCCTTTTCGAGATGCTCGATCTGAGCGATTCCACCGAACAGATCGCGTTCTACGATCCGGGCGTCGGCACCTTCAGCGCCCGCGGCGCGTGGTCGCCGCCGGCGCGCTGGGTGTCGCGCGTGCTGGGGCTGGCCGTGGGCAGCGGTCTGCGCTCGAATCTCGCAGAGGCCTATACCTATCTGATCGAACACTGGCGGCCGGGCGACCGGGTGTTCGTCTTCGGTTTCAGCCGCGGCGCCTACACCGCGCGGGCCCTGGCGGGGCTGCTGCACGAGCCCGGGCTGCTGCGGCCGGGCAGCGAGAATCTCGTCCAATATGTCGTGAGCGCGTACACCCGCAAGACGACGGATTGGCCGGAACTGCGCCGCTATGCCCGCGCGTTCTGTTCGAAGACCCCGGAGGGCGAATTCTCGATTCCCATCGAGTATCTGGGGGTGTGGGACACGGTGAAGGCGGCCGGGTTGTTCCGCTGGGATCTGAAATGGCCGTTCACCCGTCAGATACCGAATGTCGAACGCGTCCGGCACGCCGTTTCCATCGACGAGAAGCGCCGCCCGTACGAGCAATACCTGGTCGTCCCGAAGGGCGCGCGGCCCGTCCTCACGGAGGCGTGGTTCGCCGGTGTCCATTCCGATGTCGGCGGCACCTTCGAGGACGATCCGCGCCTGGCCGAAGTCGCGCTGAAGTGGATAGCCGACGGCGCGATCGAGGCGGGCCTGAACGTGAAGCCCAAGGCCTACCGCGACGTCTGCGCCCTGACCGAGAACCACGCGAGCGGCCGGGTGCACCGCATGGGCTGGATCTGGGCACTGCTCACCTACCGGCACCGCCGCATCCCCGCGGATGCCCTGCTGCACGCGAGCGTGCGGACCCGGTGCGAGACGGATACGAACTACGGCAAGCGAATCCCGCGAGCGGTCCGGTGGGAGGACGAGCAATGGACGAAACCACACCTGTAGTCGCCTACAGCATGGGCGGCATCTGCCCGCCCGCCCGCCGCCGACTGCGGACGTTCGCCTTCGACCCCATGTCGACGCGCCTGACCGGACGCTTCCTCACCCTGGACATCCCGTTCGAGAAGTTCAAGGGCCCCGGCCCGGACGGCGGACTCGTGCAGGTCGTCGACTACGACGCCAGCCGCGAGAAGTGGTACGCCCCGATCGACCTCGACGACCCGTATCTGCTGGCGCAGGACGGAATTCGCCCGACCGAGAGCGATCCCCGCGCCCATCAGCAGGTCGTCTACGCCGTCGCGATGAGCGTCCTGGAACGCTTCGAGCGTTTCATGGGCCGCCGTTTCCGCTGGCATCGTGAGCAGGTCCTGCGCCTGGTTCCGCACGCCTTCGAGGGCCAGAACGCCTACTTCGATCCGAAGCGCCGCGCGGTCCTGTTCGGCTACTACCGGGCCGACGCCGAGAACCCGGGCGCGAATCTGCCCAGCCAGATCATCTTCACCTGCCTGTCGAGCGATATCGTCGCCCACGAGGTGACCCATGCGATCGTGCACCGAATCCGCCGCCTCTACAGCGAATCCACGCACCGGGACGTCTTCGCCTGGCACGAGGCCGTCGCCGATCTGATGGCGTTGTTCCAGCATTTCACCCACCGCGACGTCGTGGTCGACGCCATCACGAAGACCTCGGGCGAGCTCGGCAAGAGCGGCGGACTCCTGGATCTGGCACGCGAATTCGGCGAATCCACCGGCCGTGGCGCGGCCCTGCGCTCGGCGATCCGCAGCCCGGACCGCACCCCCAATCAGTTTCTGGCCGCGCAAGAGCCGCACGAACTGGGCGCGTGCTTCGTGGCCGCGGTCTTCGACGCCTACCTCGACTCCTATCAGAGCGCCATCGCGGACCTGCTGCGTATCGCGACCGGCGGGACCGGCGTGCTGCCGCCCGGCCACCTGCACCCGGATCTGGTGTCCCGCATCGCCGACGAGGCGGTCAAGACCGCGGACCGCTTGCTCGGAATGGTGGTGCGCGCCTTCGACTATCTGCCGGTGGTGGATGTCCGCTTCGGTGATGTGGTGCGCGCGATCGTCACCGCCGACCGCGGCCTCTACCCCGAGGACCGCCGGCATCTGCGCGCCACCCTGGTCGAGGCGCTGCGCCGGCGGGGCATCTGGCCGACCAGCGTCGCCTCGCTGACCGATGAGGCGCTGGTCTGGCATCAGCCCGACACCGGCCTGAACCTCAGCCGCGGCAAGCACGCGGTGGACCTGTCCAAGGTCATCCTGTCGGCCTCCCGTGACCTCGACCCGGGCGGCGCCGCGGGCGAATTGCGCACGCCTCCGGCCCCCGACGGCAATGGCAGTCCCCGCGTCCTGGAGCTCCCGACGACGAGTTCGGTCTTCCGTGAGGTCGCCATCGGCATCACCGCCTGGGCCCGCGTGAACGCCCTGCAACTGGGGCTCGATCCGAAGCTGCCGATCGGCTGCGACGGCATCCACGTGTCCTACCGGCAGGCGGGCGACCGGCTGCCACGCCCCGAACTGGCCATCCAGCTGCTGCAACGCCGCACCGACCTCGAGGACCCGAAACAGTACAAGCCGCCGGCGATCCGCGCGGGCACCGCCCTGGTCGTCCGGGCGGACGGCAGCGTCGAATACATCATCGCGAAGCCACTACCACTCAGCGATCCGACCGTGGCCACCGATGACAACGCCAGAGAGTTCCATGAAGCCGGGAAGCAACGGCTCGCCGAAATGACCCAATGGTTCGAGTCCCTGGAGGCCGCGGACCCGTTGAGCGCGTTCACGGCCGAGCACGCGATCCACCGTCTCGGCTTCGCCACGATCCATTCCGATACCGGGGAGTAGGTGCGAGATGGCCACCCGGACAATGATTTCGGTCCGCATGTACAACGTCGGCTTCGGCGACGCGTTCACGGTGACCGTCCGCCGCGGCGACGAGACCTGGCGGATGCTGGTCGACTGCGGCGTCCACAGTCAGGGCCGGGCCCGCCCGATCCGCGAGTCGGTGCGCGCCATCATCGCCGATCTCACCGAGGCCGCGCCCGATCACCGGCCGCACCTCGATGTCGTGGTCGCCACCCACCACCACGCCGACCACATCGCCGGATTCGCCTGCGAGGAATGGGAACAGGTGCTGGTGGACGAGGTGTGGGTGCCGTTCGTCGAGGACCCCGACGACGCGGACGCGCGCCGCATTCGTGGCGGTCAGGCCGAGGCCGCCAACGGCCTGCTGGCGCTGAGCGAGCGGCGCGTCGCCGAACTCGACGGCCGCCTGCCCGCCGGTGTCGAACAGGCCCGGATGTTCGCGCTCAACGCGCAGGGCAATGCCGCCGCGACCGATCGTCTGCTGGGTCGCAATCAGCGCGGGTTCGCCGCCCCGCACCGGGTTCGGTTCCTGCCCAGCCGGGCCGAGGCCGAGAACCGGATCGCGGTGGACCGTGTCGGCGTGGTCGCCCACATTCTCGGGCCGTCCCGCGACATCAAATTCCTCAAGCGCATGGATCCGCCCGCCCAGCAGTCGTGGCCGCTGGTCCGCGCGGGCGCGGGCGCCGACTCCGCCGGGCGGCTCACGCCGCTGTTCCACGCGCGGTACATCACCTCCGGTCAGCTGCCGGGCCGGCTTCCGGAGGCGAAAACGGATCTGGCGCTGGAGAATCTGGTGCACGATGACGACCGATTGCTGCGCGCCGCGGCGATTCTGGAGAACGCCGTGAACAACACCAGTGTCTTCTTCGTCCTCGATGTGTCCGGAACGCGGCTGCTGTTCCCCGGGGACGCGCAGCAGGGCGCGTGGGAGTACGTGTTCTCCGACGCCCGCAATGTCGACCTGCTGACCGACCTGGCGCTGTACAAGGTCGGCCATCACGGATCGCACAATGCCACTCCTCGCCGATTCGTCGAAAAGGACTGGCAGACATCGGGATACGCGATGGTCCCGTTCGGGCCGGTGCGGCGATGGGTGAAGACCATACCCAAGAAGTCGCTGGTCGAGTCGCTCGAACAGCACCATCACACGGTGGTCCGCGCGGACCAGCCGCCCGAGGCCGTACCCGGTCACCTGGCCGTGCACGGCGACCTCTGGACCGAGGTCACCCTCACCGCAACGAATCACCATCAGGAGTGAAAGACATGTCCACCGGAGACGCCATCATCGTGTGCACGCCGCGCAGCCTGCCCGGCGACACCCTGTTCGCGGCCGCCAAGACGGCCGTGGAGATCAATCCCGCGAACCGCCCGTACCTGCGTCCGGTCACCGGATTGGTCGCCCCGGGCACGGTGAACAAGGCGTTCATCTCCGCCCTGACCACCAAGTACTGGCGCAGCGGCGGCGTCCACCTCGCCGTCCGGTTCCTCGACACCAACGACGCCGACCTCAAGAAGCGCATCGTCAGTCACATGAACGCGTGGTCGCCGGGCGCGAACATCAAGTTCTCCGAAAGCCGCAGCAAGGACGCGGAAGTGCGGATCGCGCGCACCCCCGGCGACGGCTACTGGTCGTATCTGGGCACCGATATCCTGCACATCGCCGCCGACCAGCCGACCATGAACCTGGACTCCTTCTCGATGGACACTCCCGAGAGCGAGTACAAGCGGGTCGTGCGCCATGAGACCGGCCACACCCTGGGCTTCCCGCACGAGCACATGCGCCGCGAGGTCGTCGAGAACATCGACCCCAAGAAGGCGATCCGGTACTTCCAGGAGACCGACGGCTGGAGCCCGGACACCACCCGCGCCCAGGTGCTGACGCCGCTCGAGGACGTCAGCCTCATCGCCACGCCGACCGACACCGTGTCGATCATGTGCTACCAGCTGCCGGGCTCGATCATGCGCGACGGCAAGCCCGTCCCCGGCGGGCTGGACATCGACGCCCAGGACCGCAAGTTCGCTCAGACGCTCTACCCGGCGACCCTGGTGGGCACACCCCACCCGGCCGCGAAGGCCACCGCGCACGCCCGGTGACCGCTTCGATACGAGGGGACGGCCGAAGCCGTTGCATCGCAACGGCTTCGGCCGATCGAAGTCGGTGACTAACGGCGCGTCACGCACCCGTGCGCTCGATCAGCGTCCGCAGTGCGGCGATATCGCGATCGAGATTGCGTCGCAGCATGCGGGCCAGTAGCGCGCCGAACGGTCGCTGCATGCCGTGCGGAGTGACCCGCAGTTCCAAGCGAATCCGGGATCGGTCGGTGCCGATCGGGGTCACGGCGCGCGTGCCCTCGGCATCGGCGCCCGAGGTGGTGCGCCAGGTCATACGGGTGCCGGGGTCGACCGTGAGGACTTCGCCGCCATTGCGCCAGGTGCGTCCGGCGAATCGGAGTTCCTCGGTGGTGCGGGTGCCGGGTGAGGCGAGGCCGGGCGGGTTCGCGGCCATGGCGACGACGCCGGTGCGCCAGGCGGTGTCGTTGGCGTAGTCGGCCAGGATCGCCCAGACTTTCGAGGCCGGGCAATCGACGGTGGTCTCGGTGGACAAGTCGAAGGTGGTCACCGGTTCACCGTCGCCGAAGGGTGTTTCAAATCCGCTACAACGGCTGGCCGGCGGCGTCGTGGACGAGATCGACCATGTCCGTCCAGCTCATCCGCTTCCCGGCCTGTTCGGCGGCAGCCGCGTCCGCATCGGGCAGCAGCCGATTCATCCGCTCGATCAAGGCCGGATGGGCGAACTGCGCGTAGCGGCGCGGGTCGGCTCCGACACGCTCGGAGTGGTGCAGCGCGGCCGCCCGCAGCTGAAGTGCCGCTCGGGGTTCGGAGGTCAGCATGAGCGCGTGCGCCGCCGCGTAGATCGCGCCGAGGGCGTCGGAGATGTTCGACTGTTCGGCGAACACGCCCAAGGCCCGGTCGAGCGCGGTCAGTGCCTCCACGGCGGCGTCCCTGTCGTCACCCGGGGAGAGCACCGACCAGGCGACCACCACATCGGCCATGCCCTGGCACCAGAGGTGACCGCAGTCGGCGCTGAGCTCCCTCGCATTGCGCAGCCATCGGAGGGCCTCGGTTCCGTCGCCCTCCAGCAGCAGGGTGATGCCGTGGCCGAACTGCGCGCACCCGCGGATCCAATCGGGGGTGGGCAG
This sequence comes from Nocardia sp. NPDC056611, assembly GCF_042792755.1. NCBI lineage: Bacteria > Bacillati > Actinomycetota > Actinomycetes > Mycobacteriales > Nocardiaceae > Nocardia > Nocardia sp. NPDC056611. Next base: position 1,475,670 of record NZ_JBHTVV010000002.1, on the reverse strand, counting down.
GCGGTCGACCTCCGCGATCAGGCGGTCGACGGCCTCCCGGGTGGATTTCGCGTCACCGAGCGCGGTCAGCGCCAACGCGCGAAACATCAACGCGTGCAACACCAGATCGCGCTCGGACTCCGGGACGGTCAGGAGATCCAGGGCGGTGTCCGCGTGCGCGAGTGCTTCGGCGGGATCCCCGGCGTGGAAGGAGACGATGGACAGTGCCGCCAGCCCGCGCGCCCGATCCGTGCTGTCCGCCGGTACGGCACGGTCCAGTGCGGTCCGCAGCAGACGGCGACCGTCCGCCAGCACCCCGAGGGTCGTCCACGCGAATTGCAGAGCGGCCGCCGTCCTCAGCGCGCGCACGGGATCGTGATCGAGGTCGTGGTCGATGCCGGTGCGAATGTTGGGCAGCTCCCCCGCCAAGGCGCGGTAGGCGGGCCCGGCCCCATGCCCGGTCAGCAGAGCGGTCCGCGCTGTCACGAAATCGTGCACCCACGCGGCGTGTGCGGCGCGACTGGCCTGCGGATCGGGATCGATGCCGCGGCAGTGGCGGCGAATGGTCTCGAGCATCCGATAGCGGGTCGGACCGGTGGTGGTGTCCGCGCTGATGACCGACCGATCCAGCAGCGACGCCAAGGTGGCGAGCACCGCGGTTCCGGCCGCCACGGGCCGGACCGCCTCGGCGGCCTGCCACGTGAATCCGCCCTCGAACGGCCACAACCGCAACAACATCGCGCGATCCGCGTCCGTCAGATGCTCGACGCTCCATCCGATGGCGGCCTCGAGTCCCGCGTGCGGTGACAGCGACCCCCGTGGCGTCGGTCCGAGCACGTCGAGCCGATCGCGAATGTGGGAGGCGATGTCGCGCAGCCCGAACGCACGCTCCCGCGCCGCCGCCAATTCGATCGCCAACGGCAGCCCGTCGAGGGCCGCGCAGATATCTCGCGCGAACACCCGATCGTCCTCGGCCGGTTGCCAATTCGGCCGGCCGGCCCGCACCCGATCGATCAGCAGCCGTACCGCGCTGCCATCGGTGCCGTCCGGGCCGGTCACGGGCAGGGGCTCGACCGTGAGCACATGCTCGCCGTCGATACCCAAGGGCTGGCGGCTGGTCGCGAGAATCCGCAATCCAGGACAGCCGGCGAGCAGCGGCACGCTCAGCTCGGCGACGGGCTCGATCAGATGCTCGCAGTTGTCGAGCACCAGCAGCCCCGGCCGTACCGCGAGCGCGCGCCGCACCAGAGCGGCGGGGTCACCGCTGTGGTGGATGAGCCCGAGGGTGGACGCGACCGCCAGGGCGACCGCATCGCCGCGGCGGACATCCCCCAGCCGCACAATCCAGCGGTCGACCGTATCCTCCCGCGCCGCACAGTATTCGACCGCCAGCCTGGTCTTGCCGACCCCGGCGGGCCCTACGAGGCTGACCATCCGCTGCTCCGCCATCAGCTCGGTCAGCAGCCGTAGTTCCCGGTCACGACCGACAAACGAGGTGAGCAGCCGCGAAACAGGCTGTGGCACAGCGCGAACCGCGCCGTCGGCCGGTGGTCGAGGACGGGCCGTGGCCAGCAGTCCGGGATCGTGCTCGAGCAGGCGCTGTTCGAGCAGGCGCAGCGCGGGTCCGGGCTCGACGCCGAGCTCCTCGACCAGCAGTTCCCGCACCCGCCGCAGCTCGGCCAGCGCCTGTGTCTGCCGCCCGCCGCGATACAGCCCCAGTGCCAGCAGCTCCCAGCGCCGCTCCCGGAACGGGGCCTGTGCCACCGCCTCGCTCAATGCCGCGACCGCCGCCGCGGTTTGCCCGCAGGCCAGTCGCGCCGCCTGCAACTCTTCGACCGCGACATCGCGCAGTTCGGCCAGCCGGGTCCGTTCGGCGGGCAACGCGGGCGTGTGATCCAGCTCCGGCCACGGTTCCCCGCGCCACAGCGCCAGCCCATCCGCCAGGAGCCGCTCCGCGCTCGCCGCCTCACCGGCCGCCAGCGCCCGTACTCCCGCGGTGACCGATGCCGCGAAGCGCCCACTGTCGGACCACTCCGGCGGAATCTCCAGCCGATACCCGGATATGCTGCGCTGCAAGAGATCCCGGTCGGTCGGGCCGAACGCCGACCGTAGCCGCGAAGCCACCACTCGCAGCGTGCCGCCCACCTGCTGCGGCCGATCGGCGCCCCAGATCAGCTCACCGAGCGCCTCGTCGGAAATCGCGGAGCCGAGCGTGGTCGACAGGGCTGCGAGGAACCGCCGGGGAACGGGCCCGCCGATGTCGACGAGCCGACCGTCCACCTCGACCTCGATCGGGCCGAGCACCCGGAGGAACAGCACCCGGAAAGCTTAGTCGCGCCCCGGGGACCTGGTCACGGGGTCGGGAGCGGCCGGCACGCGATCAAGGTCGTGTAGTCGATGCCGGACTCCCGATGCTGGTGGATCTGCTCGTATTCGGGTGCCGTCACCATGTCCAGAAACGCTTGGCGACTGGGGTATTCGACGAGGGCGACGTAGTCCCAGTCCTCGTCGCCGATCAGCGTCTGCTGGGGTTCGCCGTGCCAGAGCAGGCGGCCCCGCTGCTTCTCGACCATGGCCAGCACGGCCGCCCCGTAGCTCGCGTATTCGGCGCGATCCCGGAATTTGATGAGGTTGAGCATTGCGATCGGCCCCTCGCCGGCGGTTTCGGCGAAGCGGGTGAACTGATCGGTGTCGGGCACGATGGCCATGGGGATGTTCCTATTCGGCGGCTCAGGTGAGCATGCGGGTCAGGACCGCGGTCACGGCCGCGCGGGCGGCGTCGACCGGGAGGGCTTGATGGCGGCGCAGGACGTCCCAGGTCTCCCAGGAACACATGGCGAAGACGGCCTCGCGGGAGGCCGGTTCGAGCGCGTCGAGTTCGGGCAGATTGGTGCGCAGATGGGCGCGTAGCGCCGCGCGGCTCTCGTTCAAACATTCCGAGAGGACCACGGATTCGTGTTCGCGCAGCAGCGCGGCTCGGCGGGTGTTGGTGACGTTCTCGAACAGGTCCGAGCGCAGGGCCACGAGGGTGTCCATGCGTTGGTTCAGGTCGCCGGTCACCGGTTCCAGGAGCGCGATCCAATGCCGGGCGATCTGGGTCTGCGCCGCGTCGAGATACAGCGTCTCCAGGTCCTGGAAGTGGTGGTACACCGACCGCGTGGCGACGCCCGCCCGCTCGGCGACCGCCTGCGCGGTCGGTTGCAGGTTGCCCTCGTCGATGAGCGCCAGGGCGGCCTCCAGGACCGCCTGGCGGTTCTTCGCCGCTCGTGCTGTACGTCCGTCCATCACGGTCAACCCTACAGAGGAAAATTGATTGTTGCACTCCACGTGCAAATAGTTTTAGGGTCGGCAGCATGCACGCACTGCGGACACCGGACGACCGGTTCGCCGATCTGCCGGACTTCGACTTCGAACCCCACTACACCGACGTCGTCGCCGGAGACGGGAGCGCGACCCGGCTGCGACTGCACTACCTCGACGAGGGCCCCCGCGACGGGGACGTCGTCCTGCTGCTACACGGCGAACCGTCCTGGAGCTTCCTGTACCGGACCATGATCCCCGTGCTGGTGAAGGCCGGATTGCGCTGCATCGCACCGGATCTCATCGGCTTCGGCCGCAGCGACAAACCCGCCGATCGCGCCGACTACACCTACGCCCGCCACGTCGAGTGGATGCGTGAGGCCCTGTTCGACCAGCTGAACCTGACCGGCATCACGCTGGTCTGTCAGGACTGGGGCGGTCTGATCGGCCTGCGGCTGGTCGCCGAACACCCCGGCCGGTTCGCTCGCGTGGTGGTCGCCAACACCGGATTGCCCACCGGCGACGCGAAACTCACCGACGCGTTCGCCGCCTGGCAGCGGTTCTCCCAGGAGACGCCGACCTTCCCCGTCGGCGGCATCATCGCGGGCGGCTGCCGCACCACCCTGTCCCCCGAGGTGGTGGCCGCCTACGACGCGCCCTTCCCGGACGAGACCTTCAAGGCGGGTGCGCGAGCGTTCCCGCTCCTGGTCCCCACCCGCCCCGACGATCCGGCCGCACCGGCCAACCGGGCGGCGTGGGAACAGCTGGCGCGGTTCGAGAAGCCGGTACTGACCGCCTTCTCCGACAGCGACCCGATCACCGCGGGCGGTCACCGGCCCTTCCAGGAGAAGGTGCCCGGCGCCGCCGGTCAGGCCCACACCACCATCACCGACGCCGGTCACTTCCTCCAGGAGGACCGCGGTCCCGAACTCGCCGCCGTGGTGAGCGCGTTCATCGCCGCCACCGGCACCACCACAGGAGCAATCGAATGATCAGCAGGAGAGGGTTTTTCGGCACCAGCGCGATGGCCGGCGCCACCGCGGCCGCGGTCACGGCAGCGGGCCCGGCCGCCGCGGAACCCGACCGCCGGGACAACGACCCGGGCAAACCGAACATCCTGGTCGTCATCGTCGACGAGATGCGGGCCCCGATCTGGTTCCCCGAGCAGTCCGTCCTCGACACGATCCTGCCGAATATCGCCGCGCTGCGGAACAAGTCGGTCTCCTTCGAACAGCATTACACCGCCGCCAACGACTGCACCCCCTCGCGCGGCGCCCTGGTGACGGGCCTGTACGCCCACCAGACCGGCTGCCTGTCGACCTCCCAGTCGGAGCTGGCGGCGGGCTTCCCCACCTGGGGTTCGATGCTGCGCGGACAGGGCTACCGCACCGCCTGGTGGGGCAAATGGCATCTGGGCCACTACGCCGACACCACCCCGGGCGGCCTGGAACGCTACGGCTTCGACGGCGGCACCTACCCCTCCCCCAACGGCGCGCCCGAACAGGGCCTGCAGATGGACGGCCGCATCGTCGACGAATTCGTCCAGTGGCTCGACACCGATGCGGCGCACGGCCCGTGGTGCACGACGGTGTCGCTGGTCAACCCGCACGACATCCAATGGTGGCCGCGCTGGACGCGACGCACCCTGGCCAACAACAACATTCCGCGCTGGATCAACGACCTGCCCGGCAATTTCGAGACCCTCGATCAGCTCTCCCGGAAGCCGCGGCTGCAGATGGCGCTGGTCGAGGTGTCGGCGGCGACCTTCGGCCTGGCTCCCTACGGAACGCCCGGCGCCGACCAGGAGTGGATCGACCTGCGCAATCTCTACCTGTGGTTCCAGCAGCAGGTGGACATCCAGATCGGCCGCGTCATCGCCGCGGTCGAGTCCCGGCCCGAGGTCGCCGCGAACACGGTCGTGGTCTTCACCTCCGACCACGGCGACTACGCGGGCTCCCACGGCCTGCACGGCAAGGGCGGCGGCGCGTATGACGAGGCCCTGCGGGTACCGCTCTACATCCACGACCCGCGCGGTCTGCTCACCCCGTCCCCCGGCGTGCGCGACCAGCTCACCTCCAGCGTCGACCTGGCCGCCCTGCTGCTGACCATCGGCACCGGCGGCGCCGGCTGGCGCTCCGACGACCGCTACGCGCACCTGGCCGGGCGGCACGACATCGCCGCGGTGGCCCGCGACCCGCGCGCCCCCGGACGGCCGTGGATCCTGCACACTACCGACGAGCACTCCATCGAGGAGGCCGCGGTCCGATTCAACGGTGACGCACCGGGACACGTGATCGCGCTGCGCACCGCCGACGCCAAATTCGTCCGCTACTCGCACTGGGCCGCGGGCACGTCACGCATCGACACGGCGCAGCAGGAGGAGTACGAGCTCTACGACTACTCCACCCCCGACGGCCGGCTCGAACTCGACAACACCGCGGCCATCGGCGGCGCCTTGCGCGACACCATGAGCCGGCTTCACGACGAGGCCGTGCGGATCGAGCTGCAGCAGCCGCTACCCTCCTACCTGCAACAGGCCCAGCAGGACGGATGGAACGATTACTTCACCCAGACCGCGAAACCCTTCGGGGAGCAGCTCGCCGACTTCCTCCGGGACGGCATCGGTGCGAAATAGCTCCCGCGGCGGCGTCATCGGCGCCGCCGCCACCGTGTTCGCCGCGGTCGCTGGAACCGCGGCCGCGCTGCCCATCCCGGCCGTGCCCGGCGCACCACCGGCATTCCTCGGCAATCCGGCCGTCGCGCAACCGATCACCGGTCTGCCGCCGGTTCCGCAGCACCCCTACCTCGCGCCCAACGGCAGCTCCGGCATCCACGACGACGGCTGGATGAGCAACACCACCACCCGCCCCGGACCACTCGGCCACGATATTCGCGTGGTGTCGGCGGTCATCGGCGGCGAGTGCGGATCGCTCACCTTCGACCACGCCGGACGGATCATCACGACCTGCATCGGGCCGTCGCCCGCGCTGTATCTGCTCGACCCGGTCACCCTGAACGTGCTGGGCCGCAGCGCACTTCCCGGCGATCCGGGCGCCTTCCTGCGGCCGGGCGCGTTCGGCAACTTCACCGGCGGCGCGTACTTCTACCTCGACGACCAGGATCGCGCCGTGGTCGCCTCCCGCGACGGCCACATCCGCGTCTTCGCGGTGAACAGCGCCGGAGACGGTTTCACCGTCGTGCACGACCACGACCTGACCGGACTGCTGCGGCCCGGCGAGACGTTCAACTCGGCGCTGCCCGACAGCAATGGGCTGCTGTGGCTCGTCGCCCGCACCGACGGCGTGGTCGGCACCCTGGACCTGAACACCGGTGCGGCACAGGTCATCCGGCTCGGTGACGGCGCGAACGGTGAGATCGAGAACTCGTTCGCGGTGGGCAACGACGGCGACGTCTACATCGCCACCAACCGCGAACTGTTCCGCTTCGACGCGGGACCCGACGGTGCGCCCGCCATCACCTGGCGCACCACCTACGCCAATAGCGGACAGCGTAAACCGGGCCAGGTCGACGACGGCACCGGCACCACACCGACCATCCTGCCGGGCGGCTACGTCGCCATCACCGACAACGCCGATCCGATGAACGTCGTCGTCTACCGCACCGCACCCGGCGCGGCACAGCGGCAGGTGTGCGCCGTCCCCGTGTTCGGCGCGGGGGCCGGTGACACCGAGAATTCGTTGATCAGCGCGGGCAATTCACTGGTCGTCGAGAACAACTACGGGTACACCGGTCCCGAGGCCACCCTGCTCGGAAAGACCACCACCCCGGGTTTCGCCCGCATCGACATCGACCCCGACGGCGCGGGCTGCCACCAGGTCTGGGCCAACACCACCGAGGCCGCCCCCACGGTCGTCCCCAAGCTCTCGCTGGCGACCGGCCTGATCTACAGCTACACCAAGGGCTCCGAACCCAGCGATCCCTGGTATCTCACCGCGCTGGACTTCCGCACCGGGGCCACCGTCTGGAAGCACCTCGCCGGCACCGGTCCCGGCTTCAACAACAACTACGCCGGAATCAGTATCGGCCCTGATGGCACCGCCTATCTGGGGGTCATCCCGGGGTTGATCGCCCTGCGCGACAACTGAATCGCCACTACGGTGGTTCGGGCACACGCCAGCCCGAACCACCGTGGGAGTCCGCATGCCCGTTCCGACCAGGGGCGACGCGGCCTCCGTGAATCCCGCCGCACCACCGGGACGGTCGATACCGGCGCCCATGGTGTGGCTGATCGGAACGCTCGGCGTCCTGGCCGCCAGCTGGTACCTGCGCCAAGCGCTGCTGCCGCCGCGCGCGATGTTCCCGCTGGACGATCTCGATGTCTACCGGGTCGCGGCCGACCGTGTGGTGCACGGGGTTTCGGTCTACGACAGTCCCTTGCGCGGGCACACACGCGGCGAATGGGAATTCGTCTACACGCCGTTCGCGGCTCTGCTGTTCGTGCCGCTGGTGGTGCTGCACGGTGCGTCGCTCACCGTGGCCGGTGCGCTCGGCAACATCGCACTGCTGGCCGGATCGGCGTGGGCCGCCTTGTCGCTGCTGGGTTTCCGGCGCGACCGGCGGCTGCTGATCGTCGTCCCCGCCGCCACCGCGGTGCTGCTGTGGTGTGAGCCGACCCGCCAAACCATCGGCCTCGGCCAGGTCAATCTGCTGCTCCTGCTGCTGGTCCTGGCCGATATGACCATGCCCGACTCGTCCCGCTGGAAAGGCGCGCTGATCGGCGTCGCCGCCGGAATCAAACTGACGCCCGCCTTCTTCATCCTCTACCTGCTGGTGACCGGTCGCTTCCGCGCGGCCGCCGCCGCGGCGGGCGCCTGCGCTGCCACCCTGGTGATCGGTCTGGCCGTCATGCCGAAGGACTCCCTCACCTTCTGGAGCGGCGCCTTCGCCGACCCGGCCCGTGTCGGCGTGCCCGGCAACCCCGACAACGAATCCCTGCGCGGCCTGCTCGCCCGCTCCCTCGGCTCCGGCGGCCTCGCCCAATTGCTCTGGCCCGCGGCCGCCCTCGCCACCGCCCTGGCCTGTCTCGTCGTGGCCCGCCGCCTCTCCGCGACCGGCCGGGAACTCGCCGCCCTGACTCTGTGCGGCATGACGGCCGCCGCCATCTCCCCCTACACCTGGATTCACCACTGGGTCTGGCTCGCACCGCTACTGATCTGCGCGGCCGACCTCACTCTCCTGCGCCACCGTTCGGTTCTGGCGGCCGCGGCCCTGATCGCGGTATTCCTCCTCTGCTCGGGCGGCATCTTCCCTTTCCTCGGCCTGCCCTCCGAAAGCGTTCTCCGCCTTGCCGATCCGGGCCCGTTCGCCATCGTCGCCCACAACGCCTACATCTGGCTCACCTGGACGCTCCTGGCCGCCGCCGCGATCGCGACCCGCCGCCGCGTATCACCGCGCCTGGCCACGAGCTCGGCGCTGATCGATGCTCACTCCCGGTAGCGGGCGACGAAGCGGCGCAGGATCTCCTGGGGCACGGTGATGTGCTCGCGGTGGCCGAGTTCGGTGAGGTAGTCGGCCTCGGCGGGGTCGAAATAGCCGTCGTGGCGATAGATTTCGATGCGCAGGGCCAGGCCTCGGCCGTCGAGTTCGGGGTGAAACTGGGTGGCGTAGACGTGCTCGCCGACGCGGACCGCTTGGACCGGGCAGCCGGAGGAGTGGGCCAGCAGCGTCGCGCCGGGCGGGACGTCCTGGCAGGACTCCTTGTGGCCGACGAAGGCGCGGAAGGCGTCCGGGAGGCCGTGGAGCAGCGGGTCGGCGGCGGCGTCGCCGGTCAGTTCGATGGTGGTCGCTCCCGGCGGTTCGGAGTAGCGCTCGGTACCCACGGTCCCGCCCAGGGCTTCGGCCAGCACGCCCAGGCCGTAGCAGGCGCCCAGGTAGGGGAAGTCCCGGCGGACCACCTCGATGAGCAGCTTCCTCAGTTCGGGTTCGAAGGCGCGCTGGTAGTCGTATTTGCGGTCTTCGGGGTAGCTGATATTGCTGGGCCCGCCGCCGACGATGACAGCCCAATAGTCGTCGAGGTCGAGATCGGGCATGCCGCGATTCATCTCGACCCGTGTCACCTCCTCCGGTGCGAGACCGCCCGCGTCGAGGATCGCTTCATACTCCTGGTCGGAGGCCGCTTGCTCGGGTCGCAGCTGCAACAGCAGACAAGGCTTCGCCATCACCACATTGTCGATGGCTCTGGTACAGTCGGCGTACCTCATCAGATATTTCTCAAAAAACAAAGTACGTGTAACCGCCGGTTACACGTACTTTGTTTTTCTGGCCCTGCCCGCACGGCCGTACCCCGCGATCAGCGATCGCGATGAGCGACCAGCTGAGCCAAGGCGCTCAGATCGTCCGACACCAGATCATCGGGCAACGCCGCGAAAGCCGCTTCCAACGCCGTCGACGCCCGCCGCAACGTGCGCTGCTTGCCACCCGCCCGCTCGACCAGCTCCGCGGCCCGCGCCGCGCGCGCCGTGGTCAGCGGGTGCCGGGTGCGGTAGAGCCGAGCCAGCTCGCGACCCGCGGCCGTGCCCGATTCCAGTGCGCACACCACCGGGAACGACTGCTTGCGATGGATGAGATCGCTGTGCGCGGGTTTCCCGGTGACCTCCGGATCACCCCAGATGTCGATGAAGTCGTCGACCAGCTGGAACACCAGGCCCAGTTCCGCGCCGAAGGTGTGCATCGCCGACACCACGCGCTCGTCGGCCCCGGCGCACAGTGCGCCCAGCGCGCAGGCGCAGCCGAGCAACGCGCCGGTCTTGCCCGCGGCCATGCCCAGGTACTCGTCGACGGTGACGGCGGCCCGGGTCTCGAAGTCGCAGTCCGCGTACTGCCCGTGGCACAGGTCGACCGTGGCCCGGGTCAACCGGATGACCGCCTCGGCGGTGACCGTCTCCGGCACGCCGTCGCACAGCGCGCCGAGCGCCACCGCCTGAAGCGCGTCGCCGAGCAGGGTCGCGGTGGTCTCACCCCACACCCGCCACACCGTGGGCCGGCCGTGGCGGAAGGCGTCGCAGTCCATCACGTCGTCGTGTACCAGCGAGAAGTTGTGCAGCAGTTCGACGGCCGCCGCCGCGTGGACCGACGTGCCCGGATCCCCGCCGCACGCGGTCGCGGCCGCGAAGGTGAGCGCCGGGCGCAGCGCCTTGCCCTGCACGCCGGTGACGGCCGCTCCCTCAAAATCGCACCAGCCGAAGTGGTACCCGGCCATCAGGTCCAGCGGCTCGGTCAGGCCACTGACCGCGCTCCGCAACACCGGGTCGATGGCCGCTCTGGCCTCGCTCAATTGTCTACGGGCTCTTCCCTCCGCGGTCGCGTCGAGTGGGCGCGTTATGGATTCGGCTGCCCGGGCACGGGATTCGTCGTGCCCGGCGTGGGCGGCCACGGCGGGGCGGGACAGGCCCCACCGGCGCTTGCCCTCCCCCTGCGCTCCCACGGTGAAACGGATCGGTTTCGACGCTCGCATAATCGGCCCCGCTCTCTCGGACACGGCTACCGCAGCCACCCGGTGGCAGCTGGGTAGCAATGCTCAGAAGAACCCCATCGTCCCATCGGAAACTGAAACCCGGGGGTTGCCTGCGAATTTCAGTTCGGCAACGGTGCGCCGTTGGGCGTGGTCAGGTCAGTGGCAGCCCGTGTTCGAGCGCCTCGGCGGGCGCGCTCGTGTAGCGGGCGGCCTGGTAGTGGTAGTCGTGGTTGGCGCGCACGTAGACGGTGTAATTCGCGGCGGTGGCGAGGGTGTCGGCGCGTTCGCGGCCGGTGATGCCGGCGTCGTCGAGCTCGGTGGGCAGGCGCTCGACCGCGTCGGTCATGCGCGCCACGCACTCGGACAGCATGCCGTTCACCAGTTGCCGGGCCTGAGCTCGATCGTGGCCGTGGTGATACTGGGCCAGCAGCACCGAGTTGTACAGGTAGCCGGACGCCTCGTCGGAGGCGACCGACAGCACGTCGTTGAACAGGCCCATGTGCTCGACGGCCGCGGCGCGCAGACTGCGCATGGCGGGCAGGTGCCGGGTCGCGGGGCTCAGGTCGACGCCTTCGGCGCGCTCGCTGATATCGAGAAACACGAACAGCGCCACGCCGTCTCGCCGATGCGCGCGGTAGTCCTCGAGGTCGGGCAGATTGCCGGAGAGCCGTCCCACGCTCTCGGCGTAGTAGGTCCACAGCCAGTCCCGGATCTCGCCGCGTACGCTCTCTCGCCATGCCGGGGACCGACCCTGGCACAAGCGTTTCCACAGGTCGGCGAACGCGATCGCGAGCACTCCGGACGGCTTGTCGATACCGTCCAGTACGGCTTCGATGGCGAGGATCGCCGCCAAACACCGCTGCGGCTCGGGGATTTCGATATCGAACTGGTCGTCCACGATGAAGGCCCACGCGGTGTACTGGCTCAGCAGTGTGAGCTCCTCGGCGTTCGCGCGCGGGCACCACAGCGCGTACATACGGGCCGGTCGGGTCCGTTCCATGCGCCGCCGAGTGGGCTCGGTCGGAACCAGCGAGTAGGCTTCCAGCCAGGCCCACATTCCCGCTTCCGCCTGCGGCTCCGCGGGATTGAGCCCCGCCGGTTCGAACGGCATGAAGACTTCGAGCGCTTCCATACGAAACTGCCTACCCCCCAACTATTTACTGAGTAGATCGTAACGATAACGGCATTTCGGACGTTTGCACTCGCATCTGGAATCCCAGTCATTAGGAATCTGCGGGCCATCCGACCCGGCGCGGCCCTCGTGCTGTCCGTTTCCGCTAGTCGGGCGTGGCGTCGCGGACCTCGGTGATCCGCCGCAGCCCCTCCGCGAGTTCGCTTCCGCTGGGCGCTGTCTCGCCGTCGATCAGCGATTGTGCGGCGATCCCGATCAGCAGCGCTTGATACAGCGCGCCGACCGACCGTCCGGCCCCGTCCCCCTCGTCGCCCTCGAACAACCGGGCCAGTCCCGCCCGGGCGTCCTCGGTCCGCTCCGCCAGCTGAGCCCGGGTCTCCGGATGCGAGAGCGCGTCGAAGGTCGCGGCCCAGAGCCCGCGATCGGCGGTCACCGATGCGCGAATGGCGTCCCAGTGGGAGGCGAAGCGCCGCAGGGGATCCGGACTCGTGTCCGCCGCCGTCACCGTCCGTGCCAACCGGTCTCCCCACTCCTCGGTGGCCTCTGCCAGCGCGGCCGTGAGCAGCGCTTCCTTGGACCCGAAGTGATAGCCGATGGCGGCCATGCTGACCCCCGAGGCGGTCGCGATATCGCGCACGGTGGTGCGGGCATAGCCCTTGTCGAACAGGCACTGGCGCGCGCCGGCGAGCAGATCCTCACGGTTTCCCATGCCCACACTCTAGCGCAAATGCCTGAGACAAATGTCTTGCGCGTTTGCCCAAATCGGATCTATGGTCGAGATATGCGGCAGACGAGCACCAAGAACGTTCTGATCTCCGGCGCGAGCATCGCGGGCCCCGCCCTCGCGTTCTGGCTGCGGCGCTACGGATTCGAACCGACCGTGGTCGAGAAGGCCCCGGCCCTGCGTCCGGGCGGCCAGGCCATCGATGTCCTGGGCAGCGCCACCGAGGTGGTCCGGCGCATGGGTCTGCTCGAGCAGGTGCACGCTCGCAGTACCGGAAAGCGCGGCACTTCCTATGTCGATGCCAAGGGAAAGGCTCGCGCCTCCATCTCCAGCGAGGTGTTCAATGGCGTCGGGGCCAATGGCGACACCGAGATTCAGCGCGGCGATCTGGCCGAGGTTCTCTACGAGGCGACCCGCGAGAATGTGGAATACCTCTTCGGCGACTCCATCGCCGCGTTGCGTGAGGGCGAATCAGGCGTGCACGTGACGTTCGAGAACTCCCCCGCCCGCACCTTCGATCTGGTCATCGGCGCGGACGGCGTCCACTCCCACACCCGCACGCTGGTTTTCGGCCCGGAATCGGAATTCCTCCGCCACATGGGTTACTACATCTCGATCTTCACGACGCCGAATCTGCTGAGTCTGGACCACTGGGAACTGGACCACAACACCCCCGGAAAGATCGCGGGGTCCTACAGCGCCCGCGAGAACACCGAGGCCAAAGCGATTTTCGCATGGGCGTCCGATCCCCTCGACTACGACTACCGCGACACCGACGCCCAACGACGCATCCTCACCGAGACATTCGCCGACCAGGGCTGGGAGGTGCCACGCCTGCTCGCGGAACTGCCGAACGCCCAGGACTTCTACTTCGACGCCATGGCGCAGATCCGTATGGACCGGTGGTCGAAGGGCCGGATCGCGCTGGTCGGCGACGCCGGATACTGCGCGTCCCCGCTGTCCGGCCAGGGCGCGGACCTGTCGCTGGTCGGGGCGTATGTGCTGGCCGGTGAGTTGGCCGCGGCCGCAGGCGATCACCGCGTCGCCTTCGACCGCTACGAGACACGGATGCGGCCGATGGTGGACGCCTGCCAGAAATTCGCGGAGGGCGTGGGCGGCTGGTACGCCCCGAACAGCAAGGCGATGATCGCCTTCCGCAACCTGAACGTGCGCCTGCTCCCTTACCTGCCTTGGCGCGGACTGATCGGCGGCGCTCCGCAGAAGGTGGCGCGGACAATTACGGTCGAGGACTACCGGATCGGCGACCCCGCCGCCTGACCTGCACCCGGATCGCGCCGCTTGTGGCGTGCTTTGCGGGCGACCGGCCGGCCCGAACGAGATCAATGGCATCCCCTCGTCTTTCGGAAATGGCAAGATCAACGACGACCCTGGGCGTACGGTGGCGCACCGTCCCTGAAGAGTTATCGGCCATACCCGGAGGCAGCATGTTGTCCCTGCAGGAGATTTCGGATCGCATGGAAATAGAGGACCTCATGGTCCGCTATTCCCACGCCGTGGACACCCACCAGTGGGACATGCTGGACGAGATCTTCACCCCGGACGCCCACATCGATTACACCGCCATGGGCGGTCCGGCCGGTGACGTGGAATCCACCAAGAAGTTCCTCGCCACGGTCATGCCCAACTTCTCGGCGTTCCAACACATGATCAGCAATTCGTCCATCCGGGTCGAGGGCGACAACGCCACCGCGCGCACCATGTGTCACAACCCGATGATGGTCGGCGCCGCCGACGGCGAACGGCGGCTCATGCTGTGCGGCCTCTGGTACCACGACACCTTCGTGCGGGTCGGCGGCGAGTGGCGGATCAAGCAGCGCGTCGAGGAGAAGAGCTACATGTTCGTCGCCCCGGACGCGGTGCCGCCCACCAGCTGATCGAACAGGTCGCGATAGCCGCGCAGCGCCGTGCGCAGTGCCTCGGTGTCGGCGGCTTCGCCGCGCGCCCACTCGCTTTCGAGTTGCTCACGGCGGCGCGAGCACTGATCGGTGAGCTGCTCGAGCGCGTCGCCCACGAGCGCGTCCGCGCGGGTCACGGCGTCCTTGGGATCGTCGACGAACCCGGCCTGGATATCGCGCCACTGATCGCGCAGCCGTCCGGGGTCACCGTCGCCGTGGGAACGGCCGTCGCCGTGGAGGTCTTCGCGCTCGGCGGACTCGGTGGCCGGGACGTCCTCGCGCGGGTGTGGATTCATGATCATCTCAATGCCTCACTTCTGGTGGTCGGAGGTGCCGTGGTGATCGCCGCCGACCAGTTCGGCGAACACCTCGCGGTAGTCGACGATGGCCACGCGCATGTCCTCGGTGGACGCCTCGCCGTGTCCGGCGCGCGCGGCGATCTCGTGGGCGGCGCGGAACCGGCCCAGGGGGCGTGAGTGTTCCACCGACAGGTCCGCCACTTGTTGGTCATAGTTCTCGTTCGGGTAGCCGCGGTCGGTCATCGCCTTCGTGACGAGGCGGTCGGCGGCGTCGAGCGCCCCGCCGGGGTCGTCGATGAACTGTTCCTGGATGTGAGTCCAGGCCGCGTCGTAGCGCTGCTTCTCCTCGGGCGACAGATCCCGCAGATCCAGTTCTTCGTGGCGTTTTTCGCGGTCTGTCAGCTCCTGCTCGGCGTCCTTGCGGTTCGGCGCCGCTGCCACGGTGCGGTCGTATTCGGGTCCGAACCGACGCTGCAGCCGTCGGCTGCGTCTGCGCGGCCCGAGCACCGCCGCGATCACCAACACCACGATCACCGCCGCGGCGACGATCACTGCGATCCATGCTCCGCTCGACATTTGATCCTCCTGGTCGAGTCCGTATCCCCGTTGGCGTAATGCCTCGAAATCGGCACTTCAAACCCGGTGGGTCGCCGCCGGCGAAGGATGCGAAGCGACGCCGGACGATTTACTCCGCGGACTGCGGCGAATGCGGCCCGCACGGTGCGACCGCGCGCCATCATGGGATATCGCTCGGTCCGGAGGCACCCCGAGGAGTTTGCGCCATGACACAGCTGCCCGCCGCGTCGCATCAGCGTGCGGAGTTGGAGAAGGCCTGGGAGCGGTGGACCACGTCCACCCCCGGCTGTCCGCCCGCCGCCCAGGTGGCGCTGCGCGGCGAAGTGGCCGCGTCGTGGGAGCGGTCGCTGCGCACGGTGGATCCGACACGGGCCGTGGCCCCGGGAACCGACCGCGACGAATTGGGTTCGCGTTGGGCCGAATCGCCGCTGCGCACCCCGGTCACCGAGATGGCGGGTGAGCTGCGGGCGTTGACCGAGGACTCGGGCATGATCGCGGTGGTCACCGACGAGGCCGGGACCGTGCTCTTCAGTTGTGGCGACCGCTCGGTGCGGCGGCGGGCCGAATCGGTGAACCTCGCCCCCGGCGGCTGCTGGGACGAGCCCTACATGGGCACCAGCGGCATCGCGCTGTCCCTGCACAGCGGCCGCCCCTCCCAGGTGTGGGCCGCCGAGCATCTGGTCGAGGCATTGCACGGCTGGGTCTGCTACTGCGCGCCGATCCGCGCCGCCGACGGTCGCCAATTGGGCGTGCTCGATCTATCGACGTACTGGGACCGCTCGCATCCGCTGATCCTCACCACCGTCCGAGCCCTGGTGACCGCCATCGAATCCCGAGTGCATGCCGAACAGCAACGCCCCGCGGCCACACCCCGCCTCGAAGCGCTGGGTGTCCCCCGGTTGTACCAGCAGGGTCGCCAGGTGCCGATGCGGCCTCGGCAACTCGAGATCCTGACCCTGCTGGCGCTCGAGCCCGAGGGCTTCACGCCGGAACGCTTGCACGAGGCCGTCTATGGCGGCCGGTCGGTGTCGTCGAGCACGCTCAAATCCGACGTCTCCCGTCTGCGCGCCGCCACCGACGGCCGCATCGCCGACCGCCGGTACATGCTCACCGAACCCCTCGCCTGCGACGCCGTCGAACTGCTGGCCGCGCTCGAGGCGGGCGACCTGACCACGGCCGTGCGGCTGTATCGCGGTCCGCTGCTGCCGGATTCGGATGTCCCGGGCATCGTGCAGTGGCGCGAGCACCTCGACGTCTGCCTGCGCACAGCCGTACTGGCCGACCACAATCCCGAGCACGCCCTGCGTTTCGGTCAGCGCTGCCCCGACGACATCGAGATCCACGAGCACGCCCTGCGGCTGCTCCCCCACGGCGACAGCCGCCGAGCCCTGGCGACCGCGCGGTTGCACACCGCGCTGCGCTAGGCCACACACGCATCGCATGCAAGGTTGCACAGCGTGCCTAGCATCCGAATTGTCCGTTACCGCAGCCGATTCCGCAGGTACCGACGCGGCAACGTTTCGCCAACCCCGCGCCAACCTCCCGCCAACCTTCGCGGTTCATAGTGGCCCCCGTCACCGCAGATAATGCGATCAGGAGCCGCGCCATGATCTACGCCAAGCCCGGCACAGAGGGCAGCATCATCAGCTTCAACCGCCGCTACGACAACTTCATCGGCGGCGAGTGGAAAGCGCCGATCGAGGGCCGATACTTCGAGAATCCCTCCCCGATCGACGGCGAGACCTTTTGTGAAGTGGCGCGTTCCAGCGCGGCGGACATCGACATGGCCCTGGAGGTCGCGCACCGGGCGGCCGAAACCTGGGGTGCCACCTCGGTGACGGATCGTGCCAACATCCTCAACAAGATCGCCGACCGGATCGAGGCGAACCTGGAGCGCCTCGCCGTCGCCGAAACCTGGGAGAACGGCAAGCCGGTCCGCGAAACCCTCGCCGCCGACTTGCCTTTGACGGTCGACCACTTCCGCTACTTCGCCGGCGCGGTCCGCGCGCAGGAGGGTCACCTCTCCCAGATCGACGCCGACACCGTCGCCTATCACTTCCAGGAACCCCTGGGCGTGGTCGGGCAGATCATCCCGTGGAACTTCCCGATCCTGATGGCCGCCTGGAAGCTGGCGCCCGCGCTGGCCGCCGGCAACTGTGTCGTCATCAAGCCCGCCGAGCAGACGCCCGCCTCGCTGCTGCTGGTGATCGAGCTCATCGCGGACCTGCTGCCGCCGGGAGTCGTCAATGTGGTCAACGGTTTCGGCGTGGAGGCGGGCAAGCCGCTGGCGTCGAGCCCGCGCGTGGCCAAGATCGCCTTCACCGGCGAGACCACCACCGGGCGGCTGATCATGCAGTACGCCAGCGAGAACATCATCCCGGTGACCCTCGAGCTGGGCGGCAAGAGCCCCAATATCTTCTTCCCCGACGTGCTTTCGGCCGACGACGACTTCCTGGACAAGGCCGTCGAGGGTTTCGTGATGTTCGCGCTGAACCAGGGCGAAGTGTGCACCTGCCCGTCCCGGGCGCTCATCCATTCGTCGATCTACGACGAGTTCATGGCCCGCTGCATCGAGCGGACCAAGGCCATCAAGGGCGGCAATCCGCTCGACGACGCGACCATGATCGGCGCGCAGGCCAGTAACGACCAGTACGAAAAGATCCTCTCCTACATCGATATCGGCCGTCAGGAGGGCGCGAAAGTGCTCACCGGCGGCGAGATGCGCAAGGTGGAGGGTTTCCCCAATGGGTACTACATCGAGCCGACGATCTTCGAGGGCCGCAATGACATGCGGATCTTCCAGGAGGAGATCTTCGGACCGGTGGTAGCGGTGGCCCGCTTCGACAACGAGGTCGAAGCGGTAACCATCGCCAACGACACGCTCTACGGCCTCGGCGCCGGCGTGTGGAGCCGCGACGGCGGCATCGCCTACCGGGTGGGCCGGGCGCTGAAAGCCGGTCGGGTGTGGACGAACTGCTATCACGCCTATCCCGCGCACGCGGCGTTCGGCGGCTACAAGAAGTCCGGCATCGGCCGCGAGAACCATCGCATGATGCTCGACCACTACCAGCAGACGAAAAACCTGCTCGTGTCGTACTCGCCGAAGAAACTCGGATTCTTCTGAACCGGGGGGCGATATGACGGCGGGTCCGGTATCCCGGGTGACCATCACCGAGGCCGCGGCGGCGGTGCTGCAACGGCTCATCGACCACAACGGCCCGGTGATGTTCCACCAGTCGGGCGGCTGCTGCGATGGCAGCTCCCCGATGTGCTATCCCCTGGGCGAGTTCCGGGTGGGCGCGGCCGATGTACTGCTCGGCCGCGTCTTCCCGGACACATCGTTCTGGATGAGCGCCGACCAATTCGAATATTGGCGCCACACCCACCTCACCGTCGACGTGGTCCCCGGCCGCGGCGGCGGCTTCTCCCTCGAAGCGCCCGAGGGTGTCCGATTCGTCATCCGGTCACGCCTGTTCACCGATGCCGAGACAGCGGTGCTGGAAGCGGCTCCTGCCCCGCTCCGCGGCAACGAACTGGCCGGATGAAGGAGGGTGGCGCGGCCGGTTTCTCCGGGTCGGCCGCGCCACCGTACAACCCGCGAATCCGCTAGCGCGCCTTTCGGCCGACGCCGAGCCACGCGGTCGTGGACAGGGCCGAGCCGGGCTCGTAGTGCTCGCGCAGATACTCGATCATGACGCGTTCCCGCTCCGCCCAGGTGGCCTTGTCCGTGCGCCGCCTTGTCGCCTGCAACGGCGCGCTGCCTCGGGTCAGCCGGTCCCACATCTGCTCGGCGCTGTCGTAGCGGAACGATTCGGTGTGCGGGCGCAGGGTTACCTCGGTGAAGCCTGCCGCGTGCAGTTCGCGTTGGAAGGCGATCGGATTCTCCAGGCTGTCCGGATTCGGCTGGGGCGCGGAGAATCCCGGAATCCCGGTCTGGAAGGCCTCGAACAGCAGGGTCATCAGCGGCGAGTCCGCGATCGGAGCCCAGCTCGACACCACGGCGGTGCCGCCGGGTCGCAGCACCCGGCGCAGTTCGGCGAAGCCCGCCGCGCGGTCCGGGAAGAACATGAGCCCGAACATCGAGAAGGCCGCGTCGAAGGTGTTGGTGGCGTAGCGCAATCGCTGGCCGTCGCTGACGCCGGTCAGCACGTTCCCGATTCCGGCCCGCATGATCGTGCCGCGCAATCGCCGGATCATCTCTGTCGAGAAGTCGACCGCGACGACCTCGGCGACCCGGGGTGCGGCCTGCAGGGCCAGCACGCCGGGGCCGGTGGCCACATCGATGATCCGCGACCGGGCGGTCAGTCCGCCCAGCTCGAGCGCGCGAATCGCGAAGGGACGCATCATGTCCGACACGACCTCGGCATAGCCCGCGGCAACGTCGTCCCATGCGCCCGGCGCGGCCAGTGGATTCTCCGCCATTCGACCAACCTTCCGACGGGTACAGTGTACGCATATCGGAAGGTTGGTCTAACGGCACCTCAGCGGCCGGGCAGGAAGCGGAGGCTGCGGGCGATGGTCATCAGGAAGGGCTGCCACTTGTCCTGGGGGACGAAGGGCGGGGCGTCCAGGTTGAGGAATCGGGTGACCACGATGGACTGGGGTTCGGTGAACTTCAGGAGGCCGTCGGGGCCGTGGCGGCGGCCGACGCCGGAGATGCCCATGCCGCCCATGGGAGCGCCCGTGGTGCCCCAGGCGGGGGCGTAGCCCTCGTCGACATTGACTGTGCCCGCGTGCAATTGCCCGGCGATGTGCTCGCCCTCGGCCTTGCTGCCCGCCCAGACGCTGGCATTGAGGCCGTACTCGGTGTCGTTCGCGCGGGTGATGGCCTCGTCGACCGAGTCCACCGGGTAGATGGAGACCAGGGGGCCGAAGGTCTCGTTGCGGCCGCACTCCATCGCGTCGGTGACGTCGGACAGCACCGTCGGTTCGAAGAACAGCGGGCCCAGGTCGGGGCGGGCGTTGCCGCCCGCGAGCACCTTCGCGCCCTTGGAGACCGCGTCGGCGACGTGCTTGGTGACCGTCTCCAGCTGTGATTCGGAGATCAGGCTGCCGATGTCCTTCGAGAAGTCGTACGCCGCACCGAGTTTCGCAGCCCGCGCCGCGGCGGTGAACTTCTCGGTGAACTTCTCGGCGACCGCGCGCTCGACGTACATGCGCTCGATGGAGATGCACAGCTGGCCCGCGTTGGAGAAGCAGGCACGGACCGCGGCCTTGGCGGCCTTGTCCAGGTCGGCGCCCCGCGTGATGATCATCGGGTTCTTGCCGCCCAGTTCGGCGGAGAAGCCGATGAGGCGGCGTCCGCACTGCTCGGCCAGGGTGCGACCGGTGGCGGAGGAGCCGGTGAACATCAGGTAGTCGCAGTCGTCGACGATGGCCGTGCCGACCACCGTGCCAGGACCGGTGACCACGGCGAACAGATCCGTGGGCAGCCCGGCCCGGGCGAACAGCTCGGCATTGGCCAGCGCCGAGTACGGGGTCTGGCTGTCGGGCTTGACCACCACCGCGTTCCCGGCCAGCAGCGCCGGAATCGAGTCGCCGACCGCGAGCAGCATCGGGTAGTTCCACGGCGCGATCACGCCGACCACGCCTTTGGGCACCGGGCGCACCGAGGCCCGGTTCAGGACCGGGAACGCGCCCGGCACACTCTGGGCCGCCAGCAGTTTCGGCGCGACCCGGGAGAAGTAGCGGGCCGCGAGGAACAGGCCCATCACCTCCTCCTGTGCCGCCCAGCGCGCCTTGCCGGTCTCGGCCTGGATGACGTCCATCAGGTATTCGCGGTTCTCGATCACCAGCGCGCGGTAGCGGTCCAGCACCTCGGCCCGCTGCTGGGGCGTGCGCGCGGCCCAGTCCGCCTGGGCGGCACGGGCTTTGGCGATGGCGGTGGCGACATCGGCGGCGGTGCCGACCGGCACCTCGCCCAGGGTGTCACCGGTGAACACCTCGGTGATCGCTCTGGTCGCGTGGTCCTGCGTGGTATCCACGGCCGCGAACGAGCGCAGCCGTTCGAACACCGCGGCAGCCGGCACCGGCATCATCGCCTCCTACTTGCGAGTAACTTTGGGATACACACAATCTACCCCCTGACCTCGGCGCGGGGCCCGGACTCGGAAATCTGGTGATTGCCACAAAATTGCCAATTCACCGAGCGATCCGAGAGTAATGTTCTCGACGGGGTGCCCTTTTCGAAGGAGTGCCCACAATGACCAAGTTCGTTCAGACGATCGAGTTCACGACCACTCACATCGACGAGTTCAACGAGAAACTCGACGCGTGGCTGACCGCGACGGCGGGCAAGCGCACGGCCGTCCGCGGCCTCGAGGCCAAGGATCGCGATCACCCGAACACCTACATGCAGATGGTCGAGTTCCCCTCCTACGAAGAGGCGATGAAGAACTCCGACCTGCCCGAGACCACCCGCTTCGCCGAGGAGATCGCCGCACTGTGCGACGGTCCGGCGGTCTTCCACAACCTGGATCTGCTGCGCGAGGACAATATGGCCGACGGCCAGGGGCGCAGTATGGTCGTGCGCAGCCTCGACAGTCCGGACGAAACCCGCCCCTTCGAGGCGGGAATGGGTCGGATGGACCTGATCGAGACGCCGTTCGGCGCGCTCGGCCGCGCGGTCTTCGAACCGGGCTGGCGCTGGTCCACCCACGTCAAGCCGATCGCCGGCACCGACACCTGCCAGGCCATGCACGTCGGCTACTGCATCTCGGGCCGGCTGCGGATCCGGATGGACGACGGGGCGGAATCCGAGCTCGGCCCCGGCGACTACCTGTTCTGCCCGGCCGGTCACGACGCCTGGGTCCTCGGCGACGAGCCGTGCGTGATGCTCGATTGGGCCGGTGCGGCCCAGTACGCGAAACGCACCTGACGACAAGCCATCGGCGGCCGCCCCGCCGCGGGCACTGCGGCACTCCGTCTCGGACGGAGTGCCGCATTTATTTTGTCCGTATTGTCGGAATTCCAGCATTTTGCTGCGAATTCTGTAACCGATCGTGATCGGCCGGCGAAGAAATAGCCAGTACTACCCCGGGCAGGGAATCTCCCGCCGGTGAAGGCAGCACCGGCGGGTCGGGCCCCGATCCCGCGCACGTACGAGGGGTGCGTGCGCGGGATCACCGAAAGACATGCGGCCCAACTTCATTCGTTCACCAGCACCGGGATCGACAGTACCGCCGCCGAGACCGGAGCGTCGGCCGGAGCCGACACGATGGTGAACGGAATGCCGTTCACGCTGGGCACGTGCGGGCCGCCGCCGGTGGGTTCCTCGTCGGCGTGCTGGAACATCCCCGTACCGACCAGTCGGCCATTGGCGTCGTAGAACGCCGCACTCACCTCCAGCGCCAGCACATCGCTGACATCGGAGGTGATCGCCAGAGTGCCACGCACGGAAGACCCTTCGAGCCGGGTGCCGCTGAGCCGCACCCGATCGGTGAACGGGCCGGCCGCCAGCCGCACCTCCCCCGCCGGGATCGCGAGCGTCGCGGCCGGGGGCTCGGTCGTGCGCGGGGCGGCCACCGGAGCGGCCGCGGGCGCCGGGGTCGCGGGCTGCGGCGCGGAGGAACATCCCGTGCCCAGGCCCGCCACCGCCAGCAGGCCCGCGATCACCGCTCCGGTTCGCCGCGTCACGGCAGCAGCGCCTTGTGCATCTTGGTGTACAGCGAGGTGTTGTCCTGGCTGGTCGCGAACACCTGCGCACCCGGGCCGTAGGCGTAGATCTGCACATCGGCGCCGGTGTGGTTGCCCGAGAGGTAGGTCAGCCACAGGCTTGCCTCGGGCGTGCCGTCCTTCACCTCGGCCGGGTCGTCGGGGGTGCGGAAGGTGGCGGGGGCGAAGTTGCGCGGATCCTGTTGTCCCGCACCGTTGACCAGGCCGGGCGAGCGGACCGGGTCCTTCACGTTGTCCTTGCCGTCACGGCCGGGCTTGCTGTTGTTGGCCGGGTTGGTGGCGTCCACGTTCGTCGGCGGCGCGACGGCCTCGGCGTTGGTGAAGGTGTTCTTCTCGATGATGTTGAAGCCCGCGCACTCGTGGTCCGCGGTCACGATCACCATGGTGTGACCGTCCTTCTTCGCGAAGTCCATGGCCGCGGCGACCGCGTCGTCGAACGCCTTGACCTCGTCGAGGGTCTGGGCGGCGTCGTTGGCGTGCGAGCGCTTGTCGATGAGGGCGCCCTCGATCTGGAGCAGGAAGCCCTTGCCCTTGCGCGCCGACAGCAGGTCGATCGCCTTGGTGGTCATGTCCTTCAGCGTCGGTTCCTGCTTCTGCGGAGCCGAATCCGGGAGCGCGTTGCGGGCATTGGTGACGGTCAGGTTCCCGCGGTTGAACAGGCCGATCACCTTCTGCGCGGTCACCGACTTCAGGTCGGCGGCGGTGGCCACCTTCTGGCTCTCGGCGGTCTGCGCCTTCAGCGCGGGATCACCCATGGAGCCCAGCACCTGATACCCGTTGTCCAGCAAGGCCTTCTGGTCATCGGGCTCGAAGCGGGCCAGGCCGCCGCCGAAGATGACGTCGGCGGTGTTGTTGCGCGCGATCTGCTCCGCGATCGGGGTGACCAGCGTCTTGTCCGCCGGCTGCGCCTCGTAGCTGCCGTCGGCCTTCTTGGGCAGGCAGGTCGAATCGCTGAAGGTCGGGCCCTGGCATCCGCGCAGCAGCGCGTGGCTGAACATGCCCGCCGGGGTGGCGTCGGTGATCTCGGCGGTGCTGACATTGCCGGTCGCGAAGCCCGCGGCCTTGGCCTGCTCCATGAGCGTCGGCACCGACTTGCCGTAGGCGTCCACGCCGATGGCGGCGTTGTAGGTCTTCACACCCGACGACCACGCGGTGGCCGCGGACGCGGAGTCGGTCACCAGCGACGGCTTGGCGCTGTTCGGCTCCACGGCGTAGGTCGCGACCGCGCCCACATACGGCAGCTTCTCGAGCTGCAACTGCCCGCCCGCGCCCTCGAACCGCTGGCGCGCGGCGGTGACATGGGTGCGCCCCATACCGTCACCGAGCAGGTAGATGATGTTGTGGACCTCGTTGTCGCCCTTGCTGTCCGACCCGCATCCGGCCACCAGCGTCGCGGCCGACATCGCGGCGGTCGCCGTCGCCATCGCGACCCACCACGCGCGTTTCCTGTGCTGCACTTCGTCTCCTCCGTCGTCGCGTCCCCGAGGTCCGGCGGCGCGGCTCATGTCCCGGGCGCGGCTGAACGTAGTGCTGCAGGTTAGCCCGTTCCCGACTCGCAGTAATCTCCCAGTTGGCGCGCAGGTTAACGGATGCCCCACGACCAGGGCCTACGGGACGCGCCGGAGCGCTGTCAAACACCATCCCGCACAAAAGGACTCGTGCCGAACGCGCATCTGGCGCCCGGCTAGGTTGCGGCGATGCGTTTTCCGAAGCTCGGCGTCCGTACCCGGGTCCTGGCCATCGCGCTGGTCCCGAGCCTGGCGCTGGCGGTCAGCGGTAATAGTGCGGCCGGCGTCCTGGTGGACCGTGCATCCCGTGCTCGAACCTGGGCGGGTGAGATGCAGGCCGGGATCGCACCCACCCGTGAGTTGATCGAGGCCGTGCAGGCCGAACGGCAGCTGACGTTGTGGCGGTTGGCCGGGGTGGATGTCGAGGTGCGGCAGTTGACGACCGCGCGGCAGCGGCTGGATACGGCGGTGCGGCTGCTCGCGCCCGCGCAGTCGGAGTTGTCGCGGATCGGGCCCGATTCCATGGGGCAGGCCACGACGGCGCTCGGCGAAACGAGCAAGCGGCTGGCGGGGATTCGGACCGGGATCGACGCGGGGACCGTCCCGGCCGCCGACGCCTATGCCTTCTACAACCGCATTCCACAGTCGGTGATGGCGGGCGTGGAGGTCGCTCAGCGCTCCGCGCCGGACTCGGCCACCGCTGTGGAACTGGCCCAGGCGGCGGACGTGTTGCACTGCCTGGAGGCGATGAGCCGCGCCAACGCGCTGGCGGTGTCACTGCTCGACGGCAACCACCTCTCCCCCGAGCTCGGGGCCGAATATCTCAGCCTGGTCGGTTATTACCGCACCGCGGTGGCGGCCATCGTGGCCGCACCCGACGAGCAGCAGGCCGCCGCGGCGCGCGCCCTGGTGTGGAGCGCCGCCTGGGTGCATCTGGGCCAGGTGGAACCGGTCCTGGCCCAGCGCACCCTGGCCGTGCCGGAGGGGTCGTTCAAACGGTCCGCGCCGCAACCGCTTCCGGTCCCTGTCGACCAGTGGCAGCGCAGCGCCACGGAGGTGGCTCACGGGCTGGCCGAACTCTGGCAGGCCGAGAACGAGGAGGCCCAGCGGCTGGCGGTGGCCGCGGCCTCCGACACCACCCGCAAATCGGTGTGGGCCGGGGCGGGCATGGTCGGGCTGGGAGCGATCTCGATCCTGGTCGCGCTGGCGCTGGCCAACCAGATCATCCGCCGGCTGCGGCGGCTGCGGGACCGCACCCTCGCCCTCGCCGACGACGAACTGCCCGAGACCATGCGACGCCTCGCCGCGGGCGAGCACCTCGAGATGGAGGCCGCCGCACCGGTCCTCGACTTCGGGCACGACGAGATCGGGCAGGTGGCGCGGGCGTTCGGGCACGCGCACGCCGCGGCCGTCGGCGCCGCGCTCACCGAGGCCCGCACCCGCGAGGGCGTGAAGTCGGTATTCCTCAATATCGCGCACCGCAGCCAGGTCGTCGTGCACCGCCAGCTGGAGATTCTCGACGCCGCGCAGGCGCGACAGGAGAATCCGGCGCTGCTGGACATCTACTTCCGCCTCGACCACCTGGCCACCCGCGAACGCCGCAATGCCGAGAACCTGATCATCCTGGCGGGTGGCCGCCCCGGCAGACAATGGCGCAACCCGGTCCCCCTGCTGGAACTGGTGCGTTCCTCCGCCGGGGAGACGGCCGACTATCAGCGGGTTCGAATCGGTCGTCTGCCAGCGGTTTTCCTGGCCGGCGCGGCGGTCGCCGATGTGGTGCACCTGCTGGCCGAACTGGTCGACAACGCCGCCTCCTTCTCCCCGCCGCAGTCCTGGGTGGAGATCACCGGCACGGCGGTGGCCCGCGGCGTGGTCGTGGAGATCAGCGATCAGGGCATGGGGATGCCCGCCGAGGATCTGGACCGCCGCAACGAGCTGCTGAGCGCCGCACCGGACTTCGCGGTCACCAGGCTGTCCGAGGACTCGCGACTGGGCCTGTTCGTGGTGTCGCGACTGGCCGCCCGTCACGGCATCTCGGTGCGTTTGTCCGATTCCGATCATGGCGGCGTGCGCGCGATCGTGTTGTTGCCCACGGTCCTGATCGAGCGCGAACCGCCGGACGCCACGCCGGATTCGTCCCATGCCGTCGATTCGCGGCGACACGCCTGAGCGGTGCGAATCGCCCTGTGCCGCCGTCTATTAGGGTAGCTATCAGATTGCTGTTTAACGGCTTCCTATGCGATGCACCGTCATGTATGACCCGGTCTGTCAAACGCACTCCCGCCCAACGGGATCGATGCGGCATTTGTGACCTACGTCCCGTTACCTTTGCCCGATGTTCAGAGCAAGGCTCGGGGTCCGCACCCGCGTGCTTGCCATCGCACTCGTCCCGAGCTTGGCGCTGCTCGCGATCGGCGTGGGTGGCGCGGGGTACCTGGTGGTCGAGAGCAAGCAGGCGCGGGAATGGGCGGACGCGTTGTCCGCCGCCGGAGCGCCCACCGGAGAATTGATCGCCGCGGTCGAGCAGGAGCGCCAGCTCTCGCTGGCCCAGATGGCCGGTGGCGACGACGCCAACCCGAAGGCCCTCGCGCAGGCGCGGACCCGGCTCGACAACGCGTTGCTGGGGATGGCGCCGGTATCGGCCTCCATGCGCGAATCCGGTCCGGAATCGGTCACCGGTGACGTCGGCGGGTTCCTGACCCTCACCCGCCAGCTCGCCGGACTGCGCACCGGAATCGACACCAACGGCGTATCGGTGTCGGACACCTATTACTTCTACGGCAAGGTGCTCGAGTTCATCTGGATCGGCACCCGCATCGTCGCCGACCGCGCGCCCAATGCCGCGGTCGCCATGGAGATGATCAACGGCCTGCAGATCGTGCAGTCCGCCGAAATGCTCTCCCGTGAAGCCGCGGTGGCCGAGGTGCTGCTGGCGGGCGGTGCGCTGCCGCCCGAGCTGGCCATCGAATTCTCCCGTGTGGCAGGCACCTACCGCGTCAACCTCGGCGTGCTCGCCGGTGGTGACGGCGGCGCCGGCAATGCCGACATGCAGGCCCTGATGAACGACCCGGACTGGACGAAGGTCGTCATGATGGAGAACGTCCTGCTGTCGCGGGCGCTCGACCCCATGACGCTGCCTCCGGTCAAGCCCGGCACCCCGCCGGTGGTCGCGCCGCTGACCTTCACCCCGCAGGAATGGCGGGACACGGTGTCGCGCCTCAACGCCCAGGTCCTCAAGCTGTGGGACAAGAACAGCAAGCACAACGAGCGCGCCGCGGCCGACGTGGCCGACACCGACGCCCGGAACTCCGCGCTCGTCGGTGGCGCCATGGTGGCGGTGTCGGCGCTGGCCTTCCTGGTCTCGCTCATCCTCGCCAACCGGATCATCCGCCGCCTCAAGGGCTTGCGTGACGAGACGCTGGTGCTCGCCGACGAGCGGCTGCCCGAGATCATGGCCAAGCTGCGCGAGGGCCGCCCGCTGGACCCCGCCGACGAGAAGGCGATCCTGGACTTCGGCCACGACGAGATCGGCCAGGTGGCCAAGGCGTTCACCCACGCCCACGCCTCCGCCGTGTCGGCCGCCATCACCGAGGCCCGCACCCGTGAGGGCGTCAAGGCGATGTTCCTCAATATCGCCCACCGCAGCCAGGTCATCGTGCACCGCCAGCTGGAGATCCTCGACGCCGCGGAGTCGCAGCAGGAGGATCCGGCGCTGCTGGACATCTACTTCCGCCTCGACCACCTCGCCACCCGCGAACGCCGCAACGCCGAGAACCTGATCATTCTCGCGGGCGGTCAGCCTGGCCGGCAGTGGCGAAACCCGGTGCAGCTGCTCGAGATCGTGCGCTCCAGCGTCGGCGAGACCGCCGACTACACCCGCGTCAAGATCGCCCGGCTGCCGGAGGTGTCGATCGTCGGCAGCGCCGTGGCCGACCTCGTGCACCTGCTCGCCGAGCTGGTCGACAACGCCGCCCACTTCTCGCCGCCGCAGTCGCAGGTCGAGGTGCGCGGCAATGTGGTCGGCAAGGGTGTCGCCATCGAGATCATCGACCAGGGCATGGGTATGCCCGAGGAAGAGCTCGCGCGGATCAACGCGGTGCTGCGCGAGGCCCCGGATTTCGGTGTCGCCATGCTGCCCGACGACTTCCGCCTCGGCCGCTTCGTGGTCGCCCAGCTGGCCTCGCGCCACGGAATCACGGTGCGGCTCACCGAGTCCGACTACGGCGGCGTCCGCGCCATCGTGCTCGTGCCCACCGTCCTGACCGTGCAGGCCTCCGGCCGCACCGGTGAGATCCCGGCGGCGCCGCGCCAGCTCGAGACGGGCGGACTGTCCGCCGCCTCGGCCGCGGTGGCCGCGCTGCCGCAGCTGCCCGCAGCTCCGGCGGTCCCGCCGTCGATGACCTCGAGCTACGACCTGCCGCTGCTGAACTACGATGCGCCGCTGACGACTCCGTCCGAGCCGCCGGTCACCCCGGCCGAGCCGGAGCCGGAGCCCTTCGGTCCGTCGACGGGTTCGTTCGCCCCGCAGACCGGCTCGTTCGCCCCGCCCACGACGTCCTTCGCCCCGCCTGCCAGTACGTTCGGCCCCGGGACCGACTCGGCCGTGCCGCCGGTCATGTCCTTCGGCGCGGCGACGCCGTTCGACCCGCCCACCTCGCCGCCGCGGCCCGAACCGCCGCAGCAGCCGCGACTGGACCTGCAGAACGGCGCGGTCCCGCCGTCCGAAAACGGCTTCCGTGCTCGCGAACACGATCGGTCCCATTACACTGGCTCCGACACCCGGCCCGCGCTTCCGCGACGGCACCGGCAGGCAAGTCTCGCACCGGAATTGGCGAAGGAGCAGTCGACCCCCGAGTCGGCGGTCCAGGCCACCCGCACGGCCGAGCAGGCCCGAGACCTTTTCTCCGCCATCGAAAACGGAACCAGGCAGGGCCGCCAGGCCGATCCCGGTTCGTTCGGGCCTGAGTCCCAGGCCTTCTTCGAAGGCACCCAGCAGGAACGACAGGAAGGCGACGGTGACCACCTCAAACGCTGGTGATCTCAACTGGCTACTCGATGATCTCGTCGACCGGCTAGCGGGCGTCCGTCACGCGGTGGTGCACTCCACCGACGGACTGCTGCTGGGCCGCTCATCCGCCATGAGCCGCGAGGACGCGGAGCACTTCGGTGCCATGTCTTCCACTCTCTACGGGCTGGCGCGCAGCGCCGGTGGCCGTTTCGACGGCGGCGGCGTCCGCCAGGCGGTCATCGAACTCGAGCGTGCGGTGCTGTTCGTGACCGCCGCCGGCAGCCACGCCTGCCTCGCGCTGCAGGCCACCGAACAGGCCAACCTCGGCATGGTCGCCTACGAGATGAACCTGACCGTGCAGCGGGTCGGCAACTACCTGTCCACCACGCCGCGCCACAACCTGGCCGGACAAGGCAACCCGCGGCTGTCATGAGCGCGGGGCCGGGGGAACAGTGGTTCGATGACGCGGCCGGTCCGCTCGTGCGCCCCTACGCACGGACCGGTGGCCGAACCATGGGCGCGGGGCACGATCTGGACATGCTGACAGTGGTGGTGGTGCCGAACGCGGCGCCACCGCTGCGGCGTGCCGAGCCGGAATACACGGAAATCGTGCGGTTGTGCCGGCTTCCGCTGACAGTGGCCGAGGTCTCGGCCGCCCTGCGGTTGCCATTGGCGGTGACGAAGATTCTGGTGGGGGACCTGATTTCCGACAACATCCTCAAGTTCCGGGCCCCGGCCTCCCCCGAAGCCGCGCCCGGTGACCTCAACATTCTGCGAGCGGTACTCGATGGCATCCGAAAACTTTGATTCCGCCGCGCCCATGGCCGCCTCGGTGAAGATTCTCATCGCGGGCGGTTTCGGCGTGGGCAAGACCACGATGGTCGGGGCGATCAGTGAGATCACTCCGCTGCGCACCGAAGAACTCATTACCGAGTTGTCCGCGGGCGTAGACGATTTGCGCGGGGTGGAGGGTAAGACCACCACCACGGTCGCGCTGGACTTCGGCCGCATCACCATCGACCAGAACCTGGTCCTCTACTTGTTCGGCACCCCCGGACAGGATCGCTTCTGGTTCCTGTGGGACGAGCTGGCTCGCGGCGCCCTGGGCGCGGTCGTGCTGGCCGACACCCGCCGGCTCGAGGGCTCGTTCGCTGCGATCGACTTCTTCGAGCGTCGCGGCGTCGCCTTCACGGTGGCCGTGAACTGCTTCGAGGGCGCACCGCTCTACACCCCGGCCGAGGTGCGCGACGCCCTCGACCTGGACGAGCGAATCCCGGTGCTGCTCTGTGACGCTCGTGATCGCGGCTCGGCCAAGAACGTGCTGATGACGCTCGTCGAGTACCTCATCGAGCGAGCCGCCACGGCCGGGGTGCGCTGAGCGGTTCTCCGGCGAAGACGAATCGAGCCCGTCCGGCGCGTGCCGGGCGGGCTCGATCTCTGTCGTCGTTGCGACCAGTGCCGGTGCGGCGCCGGTCAGTTGGGGACGACGTCCGCGAAATCGCTGATCCAGCGGTGCGGGCCGCGCGGGCTGTTCGGCTCGCCCGGGCGGGTCACCCCGACGGCCTGCCAGCCCGCGGCCGCCGCGGCGTCCACCTCGTCCGGGTGGTCGGACAGGAACAGGATCTGTTCGGGCGGAACGCCGATGGCGCTCGCGATCTTCTCGTAGGACGCGGCCTCGCGCTTCGGGCCCGCGGTCGACAGGTCGAAATGCCCGCTGATGAGCGGGGACAGATCGCCGCCGCGCGCGAATTCGAACCAATCCTTCTGATTGCGCACCGAACCCGACGAATAGATGTAGAGCTCCAGCCCCGCGTCACGCCAGGCCCGCAGGACCGGGGCGACATCGGGGAAGAACTCGCCGTACAGCGCGCCGTTGCGGAACCCCTCGGCACAGATGATGCCCTGGGCGGCCTTGAGCGGCTCGGACTTCACATCGGTATTGAGCCACTCGATGAGAATCCGGGCCACCTCGGCCGCGTCGGCGTCCGGGCGGTCCGCCTGGGCGCGGGTGGCCTCGATGATGGGATCGGCGTCGCCACCGGTGTTCTCGGCCAGCCAGCCCGGCAGCCGTTCCCGGGTGTAGCCGTAGAGCTCCTCCCGCACCGAACTGGTCGGGCTGGTAGTCCCCTCGATATCGAGCACGACCACCTTGATCATGCCGGGGCCAGCAATTCGTCCAGGGTCGGGAAGCCCGCGGAGATCTTGTCGCCGCTGAAATCGCCGATCCAGCCGTCCTCTTCCTCGAAGAAGCGCACGGCCACGAACTCCGGGCGGGTGCCCATGTCGAACCAGTGCAGCGTGCCCGCGGGCACCGACACCAGATCGCCCGCGGTGCACACGGTCGCCAGCACCTCGTTGCCCAGGTGCAGGTAGAAGCAGCCCGCGCCGGCGGCGAAGAAACGGACCTCGTCCTCGGCGTGCCGGTGCTCGTCGAGGAACTTGGTGCGCGCGGCGACCGCCTTGGCGGGCCACTCCGGGTCGGCGTCGTCGGGGTGGATACGGGCCACGTCGATGAACTTGTAGCGGCTGTCGGCGTTCAATTCGTCGATGCGGCCCTGGTATTCGGCCAGCAGCTGCTCGGTCGTGGTGGCGGCGCTGAAGCCCTCCAGCAGCGGCCAGCGCTCGAAGGTGATGCCGCGCTTGCCCAGCTCGGCGGCGATCACCGCGTCGTCATCGGTGCGCAGGACGACCTCACCGGCATCGGCGTCGGACATGATCTGCAACAGGGTCATCGGAGGTTCCCTTCTCGGAACGCGGTATTCGTTTCACACATGGTCGCGCACCGGGAGCTCCTGGTGCCCGGTCAGAGTGGTCAGTTCGCACATCGCCTCGAGGCACTCGGCGCGGTCGCGGGCCTGGGCCAGCGACGCGCCCCAGGTGGTGATGCCGTGCCCGGCGATGAACAGCACCGGCGGGGCCTCCGGGTGCTCGGTCAGATACTTCTCGATGTCCGCGCCGATCCGCGGGACATCGGCGTGGTTCTGGAACACCGGGATGTCGATGAGATCGGGGCGGGCCGAGCCCAGGCCCTTGATCAGCTCGTATCCGGCGAAACGTGCGGTGGTGACGCCGTTTCCGCCGGTCCGGATCGACACGGCCGTGGCGTGCGGCGGGTGCACGTGCACCACGGCGTCCGCGCCGCGAGTGCGGTAGACGGCGGTGTGGATGGTGGTCTCCGCCGACGGCTTCCGGCCGGAGTCGTCCACGGGCCGGGAGTCGACCACGGCGACCGTGACCATGTCAGAGGCGGTGAGCTCGCCCTTGGACAGCCCGCTCGCGGTGATGACGGCCGTATCGCCCTGGCGCACAGAGATATTGCCCGCGGTGCCCGGCATCCAGCCGCTCGCGTACAGGTCGCGCGCGATGTCCGCGATCTCGGCGCCGACGGCCGCGGCCGATCCGGGTGTGGTCGCCGTTCCGGCGGTGGTGCGGGCGGCGGACGGGTCCTCGAGTACGCCGAACTCGGTGACCACGGCGGTGACCAGTTCAGCGGGGGTGACGTCGAAGGCCGGATTGAAGGTGGCCGTGCCCGCGGGAGCCGTTGCGACGCCACCGAATCCGGTCACCTCGGCGGCCGCGCGCTGCTCCACCACGATGTCGGAACCCCGTGCCGTGGAGATGTCGCGCGTCGATTCCGGCGCGACGACGATGAACGGAATGCCGTGGTGCGCGGCCGCGATGGCCAGCATGTAGGTGCCGATCTTGTTGGCCACGGCTCCGTCGGCGGTGATCCGGTCCGCGCCCACGACCACCGCGTCCACACCCTCGGTGGCCATGGCCCAGGCCGCCGCCGAATCGATGGTGAGCCGGTGCGGGATCCGGGCCTCGGCCATCTCCCACGCGGTCAGGCGCGCGCCCTGCAACAGCGGGCGGGTCTCGTCGACGATCACCTCGGCCAGCGCGCCACGCTGATGCAGCACCCGCAGCGCGCCGATGGCCGTCCCCCACGCGGTGGTGGCCAGGCGGCCGGTATTGCAGTGGGTGAGCAGCCGCAGCGGGCGGTCCCCGCACAGCCGCTGGATCAGATCGGCCGCCTCGGTGGCGGCGGCCAGGTTCACCCGGCCGTCCTCGGCCAGCAGCTCCAGCGCCTCGGCCTCGAGCGCCTCGACGCCCCCGGCCAGCTTGGACAGCGTCCGCTGCACACCCCACGCCAGGTTCACCGCGGTCGGGCGGGCGTCCGCGATGCGGGCGGCCTCGGCCTCGACCCGGGCGGTGTCGAGGATGCCGTCGGTGGTGGCGGCCCGGGCCGCGATCACCACCCCGAACGCACCGCACACGCCGATGGCGGGCGCGCCGCGCACGGCCAGCGTCTTGATGGCGTCGATGACCTCGTCGACCGTCGTGATCCGCAGCTCCCGCACCTGGTGCGGCAGGGCTCGCTGGTCGATGGTGACCATGGCACCGTCGGCCCACACGATCGAACTCTGATCCATCGAGTTATGTCCTCTTGACTGGAGATTTGCGGCGATGCCCACGGGGGTGGGCACACTCCACCGTATCGAACCCGCCCCCGCGCCTGACCGGCAGGTTTCCGATCAGGCCGATCCGAATAGCCCGATTTCGTGCGGGATTGCGCCCCTGCGGTTCCGGCGCTCGGCGCGGGTGTCAGCTTTTGTCCGCCGCACATACCGCTCTACTATCGCGGTATGGCGAGACCGCGTCGCACCCGCAAGATAACCGTGACGATGCCCGAGGACATCGCCGCCACTCTCGATGACTGGCGCACCTCCGGACGCATCGCCTCGATCTCCGCGTTCGTCGCCGAGTCCGTGAAGGCGCGCGTCGACCGCGCCGACTCACTGGCCCGCCTGGAGAACGCCCTCGGTGGCCGACCGCCGCTGGATCTGATCAATCGCGCCCGGGCGGTGCAGGGGTTGCCACCTTTATCCGATGACGAGGAGGCCCCCGGCGATCACGCCGGCGCGGCATGAGCCCCGCCGCCCCGACCCTGGGCGGCGTCGTCTTCGACACCGCCGCGCTGACCGCCTGGGCCCACCGCGTGGCCTACGTGCAATCGGTGGTGTGGGCGACCGCGGATGCCGGGCACACCATCATCGTTCCGGCCACCGCGCTGGCCGCCGCCCGCGCCCTGATCCCGCCCGGCCGGTGGGACATCCTCACCGTGCTGCTGGACCTGCCCAACACCGTCATCCAGCCGCTGGACCGCCCCGCCAGTGATCAACTGGGCGACACTCTGGCCGATCGGCCCGACGCCGACGCCCTCATTCCCGCCGGGCACGCCACTCTCGAAGCGGTGAGCCGGGATTGGCCCTGCCTGACCGACCGGCCCGACACCCTGCGCAAACTGGACCCGCGCGTCCAGACCGACAAACTGCCCTGACCTGCCTGAATCGCCTTGTGTCGAGCGAATTTCCGCTCAGGCGGGCGCGAGGGCCAGCGTGACGTTGTGGCCGCCGAAGCCGAACGAATTGCTCAAGGCGTACCGCAGCCGCTGCTCGCGCGGCTTGTCGGCGACCACGTCGAGCTCGATCCCCGGGTCCGGATTCTCGAAATTCATGGTGGGCGGCACGATCTGCTCCGACAGGGTGCGTAGCGTGAGGATCGCCTCCAGCGCACCTACCGCGCCGATCGAATGTCCCAGCGCCGATTTGGGCGCGTACACCGACGCGTGCGGCGTCACCGCCATGATGGCCTTCGCCTCCGAGGCGTCACCGACCGGAGTGCCGGTGGCGTGCGCGTTGACGTGGTCGACGTCCGCGCCCGTCAGCCCGGCCGTCGCGAGCGCCTTGCG
Source organism: Nocardia sp. NPDC056611 (assembly GCF_042792755.1). NCBI lineage: Bacteria > Bacillati > Actinomycetota > Actinomycetes > Mycobacteriales > Nocardiaceae > Nocardia > Nocardia sp. NPDC056611. The sequence goes on along the minus strand of NZ_JBHTVV010000002.1, from coordinate 1,440,328 downwards.
CATGGCGCGGGCGGCGCCGTCGCCGTCGGGCGAGGTGCCGGTGATGTGATAGCCGTCCGAGGTGATGCCCGCGCCCAGCACCCGGCCGAGTGCCCGCGCACCCCGCGCCCGCGCGTGCTCGGCCGACTCCATCACCAGCAGCGCCCCCGCCTCGCCGAAGACGAAGCCGTCCCGGTCCCGGTCGAAAGGCCGTGAGGCGCGCTCGGGTTCGTCATTGCGGGTGCTCATGGCCCGCATCATGGCGAAACTGGCGATCGGGACCGCGTCGATATGACCCTCCACGCCGCCCGCGACCGCCACGTCCGCCTCGCCGGTGGCGATCAGCCGCCACGCGTGGGCGATGGCCTCCGCGCCCGACGCACACGCCGAAACAGGCGCGTACACACCGCCTTTCGCGCCGATCTCCAGGCCGACCGTGGCAGCCGGGCCGTTCGGCATGACCATCGGCACCGTCATGGGCGGCACCTTCCGGTAGCCCCCGGTCTTCATCAGGTCCACGGCATTGATGAGTGCCTCTCCGCCGCCGAGCCCGGTGCCCACGGCGACCGCCAGCCGTTCCGCCGCGACCCGCGGCGTTCCCGCGTCCTGCCACACCTGCCGTGCCAGCACCAGCGCGAACTGCTGCACGAACGACATCCGCCGCTGCTCGATCCGGGTCAGCCGCTCCCCCGGCTGTGTCACCAGCCGTCCGCCGATCCGCACCGGCAGCTGATTCGCGGTGACGAAATCGTCGGTGAGCGTGCCGATCCCACTGTCCCCCGCCAGTAGCCGCGACCAGGTGGCGTCGAGGTCGGCCCCCAGGCAGGTGGTCGCCGCCATCGCCGTCACCACCACGTCCCGTCGAGTTTCTGTACCAATCGCTACACTCATGGAGACATGAATACCTGTAGCACCCGCTACAGTCAACCGGTGCCCCGCCCACTCGACCACGCCCGCCGCGCCCAGCTCCTCGAAGGCGTCATCGCCTACATCGCCGACCACGGCCTCACCGAACTCTCCCTGCGCCCCCTGGCCGAATACCTGGGCACCAGCTCCCGCATGCTCATCCACTACTTCGGCACCAAGGAGGCAATGCTGGTCGCCGCCTTGGAATCCCACCGCCCCGACATCGGCGCCATGTTCTCCGGCATCGACGACACGGCCACCCTCGCCGCCCGCCTGACCAGCTCGTTCGACCGCAATACCGCCGGAGACAGCGCGGTGAGCCTGCGCGCTCTGCTCCAAGTCCTCGGCGCCGCAACCGTTCCCGGCAGCCCCTTCCGGCCCTACGCGACCGACGCGATCACGGCGGTGGTCACCCCGATGGCCGAGTCCTTGCACCGCATCGACCCGAGGCTGCCCGACCCCGAAGCCTCGGCGACGCTGCTCGTCTCCGGCATCCGCGGCCTGATCATGGACTGGTGGATCACCGGCGACACCGACCGTGTCGAACGCTCTGTCGCCCTTCTCGTAGCCGGGGTAGTGACGCAGCCGACTGAAGCCGGAAGCTGAGAATTTGTCGGTCAGTCTTCGCGGGGGCGGTCGGTTCGGCCCAGTTGATCGCGGCGGGTGAGTAGGAAGGTGCGTTCCGAATGGTTCCCGGTGAGCTGCGCCGCGGCGTCGAAGGCCTGACCGGCTTCCACTGTTCGCCCGAGGCGGGCGAGCAGGTCACCTCGGATCGCGTGAAACAGGTAGTAGTGCGCGAGATTCAGATCATCCACCACACGTAACGCCGCTGCCGGGCCCTGGACCTCGGCGACCGCGACAGCACGGTGGAGTGCGACCACCGGGCCGGTGTCGAAGTGCACGAGTTGGTCGTAGAGCGCGAGGATCTGCGTCCAGTCGGTGACGGGGTCGGTGTGCACGGCATTGATCGCGGCCAGAATCTGGTACCGGCCCGGCTGATTACGGCGCAGGCAGGCGCGGGTGACCGCGCGACCCTCGGTCACCAGGTCGGCGTTCCAGCGGGAGCGGTCCTGGTCGGCGAGTCGGACCAGGCAGCCGTCGAGGTCGGTGCGGGCGTCGCGCCGGGCCTCGATCAGCAGCATCAGCGCGAGCAAACCCGCGGCCTCCGGTTCGTCGGGCATGAGCTCGACCAGCAGCCGGGCCAGGCGGATCGCCTCGGCACAGAGTTCGGCGCGAGCGAGTTCGGCGCCGGAGGTGGCGACGTAGCCTTCGTTGAAGATCAGGTAGAGCACCGCGAGGACCGCGCCGAGCCGGGCGGGCAGATCGGCGTCGCGGGGCACCCGGTAGGGGATCTTGGCGTCACGGATCTTGGCCTTGGCTCGGACGAGGCGCTGCGCCATCGTCGGTTCGGGCACGAGGAAGGCGTGGGCGATCTCGGTCGTGGTGAGCCCGCCGAGGAGCCGCAGTGTGAGCGCCACCTGCGCGGGGAGAGCCAGGGCCGGGTGGCAGCAGGTGAAGATCAGCCGCAGACGGTCGTCGCGCACCGGGCCCTCCTCGTCGGCTTCGTCCGGGCCGTGGAGGCGCTGAGCCTCGGCGTGCTTGTGCGCGCGAACCGATTCGCGACGCAGCTCGTCGACGGCCCGGTTGCGGGCGGTGGTGATGATCCAGCCGGCCGGGCTGGGCGGCATGCCATCGACCGGCCAGCGTTGCAGCGCCGTGGTGAACGCGTGGGCGACGGCGTCCTCGGCCGCGCTGATATCGCCGAGTCCGCGCACGAGTACAGCGACGGCTCTGCCGTACTCGGCGCGGAACACGGCCGCGATCCCCTCCGGTGTCGGACTCAATACGGTTCGACGTCCTGGAACGGGCGGACTTCGATCGGCAGCGTGGTCGCGGCGGCCGCCTTGCGGCCCCACTCCAGTGCGACGTCCAGGTCGGGTGCGGTGATCACCCAGATCCCGCCGACGTGTTCTTTGCCCTCGACGTAGGGACCGTCGGTGAGCATGCCGTCGGCGCGCACGACGGTAGCCGTGCCGGGCGCGTGCAGGCCGCCGGTGAACACCCACGAGCCGCTCTCGCGCAGTTCCTCGTTGAACCGGTGCAGATCGGCCACGATTCGGACCATGGCCGCGGGATCCGCCTCGCCCTCGGGCTGGTAGATCGACAGCAGGTACTTCTGCATGGATTCCTACCTCACAGGCGGGTGTAGTGGGCGATGATCACGCCCTTGGTGGTGGTGACGCTGCCGGTGAGCTCGAATTCGGTCAGCGGGGCGCTGCCCTCGAACAGTCGCCTGCCGGTGCCGAGGGTGAGCGGATGGATCAGCAGCGTGTAGCTGTCGACCAGGCCGGCGGCGTGCAGGTCGCGAACCAGCGAGACGCTACCGATGATCGTCAGGTCCCTGCCATCCTCGGTCACGAGCTTGGCCACCGTTTCGGCGGCATCGCCCGACAACAGGATCGAGTTCTGCCAGGCGTCCGCGTTCTCCAGAGTCCTGGAACAGACGTACTTGGTGGCCGTGTTCATGCGCGTGGTGAACGGGTTGTCGTCGATGCGGGTGGCCCAGACGGTGATGAAGTCCGTCCAGGTCCGGCGGCCGAACAGCATGTCCGTGGGGTTCGACATGCTCTTGCTCATCTCCGCGGCCATGACGTCGTCGTTGTACTTGCCGCCCCAGCCCCCGTGGGTGAAGCCACCGCGGGTGTCCTCGTCCGGACGGCCGAGGCCCTGGACGACTCCGTCGAGAGTGATGGACAAAGTGGCGTTGACCTTGCGCATGAGATGCTCCTTCGCTCAGGCGGACCGCTCTTCCGCGACCGTTCACCTCCTACACGAAAAGCCACGGGCTAAATCGACACCGGCGCCGAACTTTTTCCCAGCCAGGGTATTCGGCTGTGGTGCCGCTCAGGCGTTCGGGCGCGTGAGTTCCACTGCCAGCTTCAGGAGTTCGGGGAGGTGATGGCCGTCCGGGCGTGCTCGGCCCACGGCTTCCGGGAGAGTGAACAGTCCGACCTCCTGGATCTGTTCGGCGTCCTCGGGATTGGTCGGTGCGCCCGTCAGCCGCACCTCGGCGGTGCACCACAGCCAGGCCTTGTACGGATGGGGCTGCCAGGGGCGATACGGCTCGGGACGGTCAGTCGTCGCGTAGTGCGCACCGAATTGCCGGATGGGCCCGGCCAGTTCGGCGCCGGCCTCCTCCGCGAGTTCCCGGATGACGCAGGACTCGATCGATTCTCCGGCCTCGCGGGTGCCGCCGGGCAGGATCCAGACATCGCGGTCGTCACGACACAGGACGATGCGGTCGCCGACGAAACAGACGACATGGATGTTGGTGACGAGGTCATCGGGTGGCAGCTCGGTCGAGAACTGGACGTCGAGCCCGCCCCACTCCCAGCGGGCGGGGGCGTGCAGGAGTGGGTAGCGCTCGGCGAGAGTCATGAGTCGACGGTACGGGGGCTGGGGCGTAAGTGGCCGGGGCCGTAGGTGATTGCGCGGAGCCTCAACCTTCATGCCCGGACCGTAGGGGCGCCTCCCGGTCACCGGGATCCCCCGTCGGAGCGAGATCCGGGTGGCTCCACGGAGTGAGACCCACCCCACCCTCTAGAACTGGTTTCAGTATTGTTCCCCCATGGCCTTCGTCATCGACAAAAGCGTGGAGATCGACGCACCCGCCGAGCTGGTCTGGCAGGTGCTCACCGATGTGGACGCGTACGGGGAATGGAATCCCTTCGTCCTGGAGTGCAAGACCACCCTGGAACCCGGCTCCCCCATCGACATGCGCGTGCAGCTGGTCGGCCAGCCCAAGCAGCAGCGCGAGTTCGTCCGCTCCTGCACCCCGGGGCGCGAGTTCAGCTACAACATGAAGCCCGCGCCGCTCGGCGTGCTCAGCAGCGAACGTTCGCACCTGATCACCGATCTCGGCGACGGCCGCACCCGCTACGACTCGCACTTCCAGCTCAACGGCCCGCTGTCGGTGGTCGTGGGCGGCCTGCTCGGCGGCGCGCTGCGCAAAGGCTTCACCGGCATGACCGAAGCCGTCAAGACCCGCGCCGAGGCCCTGAAAGCCGTGCGCGACTAGCGTTCACGCCTCGAACGGCGTCACATTGCCCGCGGCGTCGCGGCCACCGCTCTCGTGTTCGATGGCGGTGGCCAGGTCCTGCACGCTGGTCCAGCTGCGCGGCTCCTCGTCCTCCAGATTTCCGATGGTGTACCAGGTGGCGGTACCGCGATAGCGCACGAGCCCGTGGCCCGAGTAGTCCAGCGTCACATCGAGATCCCCGGAGACCGTTCCCTCTTCCCGGGTCATGACGGCTGCCTCGCTCTGGATTTCGACGATGGCGACTATGTGAACTCTCCCTTGCTGATGCAGTCCTTCACTGCTGTCTGCAATGCGGACTGTTCCTTGGTGTCGACGTTCAATCCGTACTTTAGTTTCACCTGGATGTAGTGCCCGATATAGGCGCACCGGAAGTTTCCGGGTGGCAGGTAACTGGACGGATCCTGGTCGCCCTTGGAACGGTTGGCGGTGGGATCGGAAATCACCAGGTTCAACGCGTCATTGGCGATATGGCGGCGGGTGTCGTCGTCGAGCTTCGCCGCGCCCGACCGCCACGCCTCGGCCAGCGCCACGATGTGGTCGATGTCCAGGCCCGACGAATCGGTGGTCCACTTGTAGGGCTTGAGGGCATTGGTCTTCTTGTCCATGACCCCGTACTGGTCGCGCCAGCCCGCAGTGGCGCCGAGGCCGCTGAATTTGCAGCTGCTCGGATCCAGTTTCACCGGTCCGGTCGCGTCGCGTATCAGCACCACCTCGCGGGTGGTGCAGCGGCTGTATTGCGCGAAGCTGTCACCGAATCCGTGCTCGGGCTTCTCGGTGTCCCAGTGCGGGAAGCGCTCGCGCGCGTAACCGGTCATCGGCAGTTCGTCGGCCACCTTGAGTTTGCCCAGCAGCGCGTTGATCTCCTTGGCGGATCCGGCCGGTTGCGCGCCGCGATCGGGAATCGGCGGCCCACTCGACTCCGGTTTGTCTGTGCCGCCGCGTTTTTCGAGGATGGTGAAAGCGACGGCCAGTGCGACCACGATCAATAGCGAGACGACCGCTTGCAGCAGGCGGCGCTGGGCCGGGGACAGGCGATCCGACAGGCGTAATGGATTTGTGCGCAACATATCCCGCAAACCTTCGCAATCGGCGACCCGAATCGGCAAGTCGCACCCGAGGTTCGGAGACCTGCGTCACACCCACCGTGACTCCATGGTGGGTCCCGCGAAGATCGAAAACAATGGCGGCGCAGCCCGTCCCGCGCCACCACCTGCGGATATGCGACGGCGCGCCGGGTAGTAGCTACCCGGCGCGCCGAATTGTCCTGAGAATCAGGCGGTGTCGATCAGGCGTTGTTCAGCTTGTTCAGGCGCTCGCACGCCTCGAGGTACTCGCTGATGAGGCGCTGCACCACGTCCGCGGAACGCTCCATCTTGTTCATCATGCCGACGACCTGGCCGACCGGGTTGAAGTTCACGTCCTTGGCCTGCTCGGGGTAGCGGTGGCCGCGCTTGACGCCGTCGAGGGCGACCATCATCTGCAGCGGCATGCCGAGCGGGTTCGGGGTGTCCTCGGCCTCCCAGGCTTCGGTCCAGTCGTTCTTGAGCATGCGGCACGGCTTGCCGGTCCACGAGCGCGAACGCACGGTGTCGGAGCTGGTGGCGTCGATGTAGGTCTGCATCTGCGCGGGCGGCACATTGGCCTCCTCGACGGTCAGCCACAGCGAGCCGGTCCACGCGCCCGCCGCACCCATGGCCAGGGCCGCCGCGACCTGACGGCCGTCGCCGATACCGCCGGCCGCGAGCGCCGGCATGTCGCCGATCGCGTCGATGACCTGCGGCCACAGCACCACCGAGGAGATCTCGCCGCAGTGGCCGCCACCCTCGGTGCCCTGCATGACCACGAAGTCCAGTCCGGCGTTCTTGTGGTTCATGGCGTGCTTGACCGAACCGCACAGCGCGCCGATGAGGCGACCGGAGTCCTGGATCTGCTTGATCACGTCGTCGGGCGGGGTGCCCAGCGCGTTGGCGACCAGCTTGGCCTTGGGGTGGTTGAGGATGACCTCGATCTGCGGGGCGACCGTCGTGGCGGTCCAGCCCAGCAGCTGGTTGTGCTTCTCCTCCGGCGGCAGGTGCGGCACGCCGTGGTCGTTGAGAATCTTCTCCGCGAAGTCGCGGTGGCCCTGCGGAACCAGCTTGGCCAGCTGGGCTTCCAGCTCCTCGGGGCTCAGGCCCTCGACGCCCTTGCCCTCGTACTTGGACGGGATGACCAGGTCGACGCCGTAGACGCCCTGCACGTGCTCGTCCAGCCACTGCAGCTCGACCTCGAGCTGCTCGGCGGTGAACCCGACCGCACCGAGCACGCCGAGACCGCCCGCATTGCTGACCGCGGCGGCCACGTCCCGGCAGTGGGTGAAGGCGAAGATGGGCACATCGATGCCGAGGCGATCGCAGATCTCGGTACGCATGGTGTGGTGGGCTCCTCTGAACTTTCCGACACTGGAAATGTTGTGCCCACCACACTAGAACATGTTCTACATTCGGACCAGTCTCTCGATGCCTACCCGTAGGTCACTGTCAACAACATGTTCTAGTTGCCGGGAATGGTCAGCCGTGCGCGAGCAGCCCGTCGGCATGCAGATCATCGAAAAGGAGCTGGTCCACGGGCGGCACGTGCGGCCGGTCCATGTAGCTGAACCAGGCGATCTCCTCGATCTCGCTGCTGACCGCGATGTTGCCGGAGTATTCGGCCGTATAGCAGGCCATGCGCACGACCGCGTCGGGAATCAAAGCCTCGTAGGTGCCCACGTGAGCGACCGTCTCCGGGGCGATCTCCACGGTCAGCTCCTCGCGGATCTCGCGCACGAGCGTCTGCAGATCGGTCTCGTCCCCCTCACGTTTCCCGCCCGGGATATAGAAGACGTCCTTGCCGCTCGGCCGCGCGCACAGAATCCTCCCGCCTTCGATCCGCACCCACGCCACCGTGTCGATCAGCCGCTGCTCCCGCTCCGTCCGCATTCGCGCAGCCTAGCGGGCGTCAGCGCGTGGTCCGTGGGATGCGTTGCGCCCATGTCGGCAGCCAGATCTCGTCCTCGGGCTCGGCTGTCCGCCGCGCGTCGAGATGGCCCCGGAGTTCGGGGAGCGCTGGATGCGCGTTGTCGGTACGCCAGATCAGGGACAGCGGGTAGACCAGCGAGGGGCCGCGCACGGGGATGCGCCGCAGGTCGAAGCTGTCCGGCCACAGGTACCGGGTGCCTCGGCCGACCAGGGTCGCCAGGTCCGCCGAGTCGGCGATCTCCTCGAGCAGGGCCTCTTTCGAGAAGACCAGGCCGAGGCGGTCGATGGTGAACCCGAAGGTCTCGGTGAGTTCGGCGAAGTAGTCGGCGATCTCGCCGTGCGTGGGCAGACCGGGCATCCAGATGCGGTGCCCGGCCAGTTGCCCGGGCGTCACGGCCCGGGCGTTGGCGAAAGGATGGCCCGGGCCGACCAGCAGCTCGTGCGGCTCGTCGATGACCCGGGCCGTGCTGATCCCGCGGGGCAGCTGCTGCCGTACTCGGATGGCATGGAAGGTGGCGTCGATCGTCCCCGCCTCGACGGCCGCGATCGCGGCCTCGGCATCGCCTTCCAGGGTGACGATGTCGAGCGCGATATCGGGGTGAGCGCGATGGAAGTCCTGGAGCAGCGATGCCATGACTACGCGCCTGTTCACCACATCCACACGCAACGCGCGCCGGCCGGGCCGCACCGAGGCGTCGGCGCGGTCGGCCACCCGCAGCAGTTCCCGTGCGTGCGGCAGGAACGACCGCCCGTCGATGGTCAGCTCGGCCCCACGCGCGGTGCGGGCGAACAAACGCACATCCAAGTACTTCTCCAGCGCCGCAATGCGTTTGGAAACTGCCTGCTGGGTGATCGATAACGCGTGGGCGGCTTCCTGGAACTGGCCCGCGTCCGCGACCGCGACGAAGGTGCGCACACCGGTGAGATCCACGCGAACACCGTACTCCCACAACGCACAGTTGTGGCTCGCCGATGGAACGGTTGTTTGATCTCGCCTTTCCTCGATTGATTGGATCACCTCCGTCAACAGTGAGTTGTTCGGGAGGTAGGCAGCGTGATGGCCAGACGAGCACTGGGCCGCGAGTTCGGATGGCTGTGGGCGTCCTACGCGGTCAGCGCCTACGGCTCCGGCCTGGGCTTCGGCGCCCTCCCGCTGATCGCCGTCACCGTATTGCACGCCAGCCCCATTCAGGTCTCCACGCTGGCGGCCGTCGGGCCCGCGGTCGGCGCGCTGATCGCCCTGCCGCTCGGCCCCTGGGTGGAGTTCCAGCCCAAGCGCCCGGTGATGATCGCGATGGACCTGCTGCGATTCGCGATCATGCTGAGCATCCCGATCGCCTACGCCCTCGGGCATCTCGGCTTCGCCCAGTTGCTGCTCGTTTCGGCCGTCGTCGCCGCGGCCAAGATCGTCTTCGGCGCCGCGAGTGGCGCATACCTGAAGTCACTCGTCCGCCCGGACGACCTGCTGGTCGCCAACGCACGATTCGAATCGACCAACTGGAGTTCCATCGCCCTCGGACCCCCGCTGGGCGGCGCGGCGATCGGCGTATTCGGTCCGGTCGTCACCGTGATCGCCGACGCGGTCAGCTACCTGCTGTCGGCCTTCGCAGTCACCGCGATCGGCGGCAATGAGCAACGCCCCCACCAGAAAACCGTGAGCACCCCCCGAACCGCTGACCTCCTGGAAGGCTGGCGGCACCTGCTGAGCCACCCCGGCCTCCGGTCCCTCTATCTCAACCAGCTTCTCGTCAACGGCCTGATCATGACGACCGAGCCCCTGCTCGCCGTCCTCCTGCTCCGCGAACTCCACTTCAGCCCTTGGCAATACGGCCTGGCCTTCGCCGCCCCCTGCCTCGGCGGCCTCATCGGCTCCCGCCTGGCGGCCCGGGTGGTGGCTCGCCATGGCCAGTTCCGCGTGCTCCGCACGGTCGGCACCCTGCGCGCCATCTGGCTGATCGGCCTCGTCTTCGTCCAGCCCGGCGTCCTCGGCCTCGTGACTGTGATCGTGGTAGAGCTCGCGATCATCATCAATATGAGCCTCTACACCCCGGTGCTGGCCACCTACCGCCTCGAACACACGCCGAAAGACCTTGTCGCCCGCACCCTCTCGGCGTGGTCGATCAGCAGCGGTCTCGCCATCGCCGGACTCAGTGCCCTCGGCGGACTCCTCGCGAGCGTCACCAGCCCCCGCGCGGCCATCGCGGTCGCGGGCCTGCTGATCCTGGCCAGCCCACTGCTCCTCCCCCGCGAGGAGCGCCCGGGCGGCGCCACCGGCCCGGGCCTCTCCGAAACCGCGCGGTCGCGGGCCTAGCCGGAGGTGGCGGCAGGCTTGGGCATTCGTACCGCCAGGCCCAATGCTCCCGCGGCGACGGACGCGGCGGCGATCACGTACCAGCCGTGGCGGAAGGCGTCCAGGGTTGCCGGTCCGCCGTGCGGTGAGCCCAGTACCGCCACGAGAACCGCTACGCCTACGGCCATTCCGAGCTGGCGGGCCATGGTGAGGACGGCCGAGCCGGTCGCGAATTGCTGGGGCGGCAGGCCCGATGTGCCGGCGGCGGTGCCGGTCGGCAGGGTCAGGCCGACGCCGAGGCCGGTCAGCAGCATCCCAGCGAGGAGCCCGGCCGCGTAGTTGGCGTGCAGGGCGACGGCCTGGGCCCACCAGATGATTCCGGCCGCGAAGGCGATTCCGCCGAGGGCGAGGACTCGGCCGACGCCGACCCGGGCGATGAAGGGGCCCGCCGCGATCGCGACGACCGGCACGACCAGGGGGCCGGGTGCGATGCCGAGGCCGGTCTTCAATGCGGACCAGCCCCAGACGTTCTGCATCCAGAGCACCGCCGAGAGCAGCATGCCCGCGAAGGCGAAGTTGAACAGCAGGGAATTGCCGAGCACGACAGTGAAGTTCGGGACGCGCAGCAGGCCCGGATCGACGACGGGGCTGTGGTGGCGGCGTGAAGAGAACACGAAGACTGCCGCGAAGACGATGGTCGCCGCGACCGCACCGAGCACTCCCGCGGATCCCCAGCCCCAGTCCTGTCCCTTCACCACGGCCAGGATGAGCGAACCCACCGAGGCGATCAGCGAGAGCGCGCCGACCCCATCGGGCAGGGGGCCGCCCGTGCCCGCGGGTCGCGGCAGCAACCGGACGCCGACCAGCAGGGCGATGATTCCCAGCGGCACGTTCACCAGAAACACCCAGCGCCAATGCAGTTCGACGAGCAGTCCGCCGAGCACGGGGCCCAGCGCAGCGCCCAGACCGCCGAAGGCTACCCACAGTCGCACCGCCGTCGCCCGCCGCTCGGCCGGTGTCGCGGCCAGCAGCAGGCCGAGCGAGGACGGGGTGAGCAGTGCCGCGCCGGCGGCCTGGACCACCCGGAACGCGACCAGTGCTCCCGTGTTCGGGGCCACCGCGCACAACGCCGACCCGAGCACGAAGACGCCGAGCCCGGTCAGGAAGGTCGTCTTGTGCCCATTGCGGTCACCGAGCCGTCCCGCGGGCACCAGCAGGGCCGCGTAGACGATCGCATACGCGTTGAGCACCCACGAGAGCCCGGAGATCCGCGCACCCGAGAAATCCTCGGCTATCCGCGGCAGCGCCACATTGACGATGAACAGGTCCAGGCTGGACAGCAGCACCGCCACCGCGACGATGCCGAGCACCACCCGCGAATCGACTGCCCGCCGCTCCTCCTGTGTGACAACGGCATTCATCGCTCTCCCCCATGTCTCGGGGCATCGAGCCCAGTGAGTTGCATCATGCGACTGACCATAAGGTAGTGAGTCTCTTCAAGCAACCGACTATGCTGTGGGATATGCGGCGAACCAGCTTCGAGGACATGAACTGCTCCATCGCCCAATGCCTGGAGGTGGTCGGCGAGTGGTGGACGTTGCTGATCGTGCGGGACGCCCTGTTCGGGGTGACCCGCTTCGACGACTTCCGCACCCGCCTCGGCATCGCCCGCAATGTGCTCACCCAGCGCCTGGAACACCTGGTCGAGCAAGGAGTCCTGGAGAAGACCCCCTATCAGGACAACCCGGTCCGCTACGACTACCGCCTCACCGACAAGGGCCGCTCCCTGTGGACGATCCTCGCCGCCATGCGGCAATGGGGCGACGAATGGGCGGCCCCCGACGGTCCGCCGATCGAAGCCGTGCACACCGGCTGCGGCCACACCATGACCGTCCAGCCCGCCTGCTCCGAATGCGGTGAGCCCGTCGCCTCGAAAGACCTGCGCCTGCAATTGGGCCCGGGCGCCCATGACCCGGACCTGCTGCCCGCTCGCGGCTGAGCCATGAACCCTCCGACCCCGGGGTGCCGCCCGCACCCCGGCGTTGCTGCCCGGCCGCTGATGATCGCGTCCAGCCCGTGCCACGCGCGGGAGCACCCACGGGCCGCGAACCGATCGGTGCCCTAGAATCCGTGGAGTGGCGCGCTGTCGAAGCGGGTCGCGCACAACGGATTCGGGGGGATCTCGACAGGCCTGACAGTCGCCGGACCCGGTGGGACCGGAAGCATATCGTCGCGCTGGTCATCTCCGCGGGCCTGGTGCTCTCCGGAGGGGCAGCTTGATCGTGATCTGGGCCTCCCGGACAATTCGACCAGGTATCTCGCGCAGGCGGTCCTCGCCTGCTCCGCGGTGCCCTGGTTTCTCAGCTGGTTTCCGCGGCATGCGGAAGAAAGGTGGTGGCGGTGCGTCCCGCTGAACCGAGTGAGTCCACCCGGCCGAGCCCGGAGACCGTCCTGGCGGTCGGCGGCTGGCATCCGCGGCATTCGCGCGTGCTGGCGCTGGCGAGCAACGGCGCGTACGCGTTCGCGCTCGTCGACACCAACGGCGACGGTTCCGAGATCGACCTCGACGAGCTGATCCTCGACGACGGCGAATGGCGGGCCGGGATGAGTGTCGGCGCGGGCGAGTTCATCGCGGTGGGCAGTCGCGGCTCGGTCTACGTGCTCGGCTACGGCTCGAACGTGAGCGGCGTGCGATGGGCCTATGGTCGCGCCGACCGCCCCGGCACCGCCGAGGTCGAGGTGGACGGACGCGCGATCGCCGTCACCATCGCCGACACCGGGTGGTGGGTGTGGGTCGATCCGGTCGTCGAATCGAACTGAACCGCACCACTATCGGAGTCAGGCGGCCCGGACGCCCGTGAGCTGGTGTCCGGTGGCCTTGGCGACCGTCGGCAGCTGAGCGGTGATCTCGGCGGTCGGCACGGGCGCGCCGTCGAACATGGACACGACCAGTGTGCCGTCCTCGGCCTCCCACGTACCGGCGATCCGGCCGCCGACCAGCACCAGCGGCGAGATCCAGCCCGCGGTGCGGCTGACCTTAGCGCGATGGTCGCCCGGCAGCAGCACGGTGTCGCCGGTGCCCGGGCCCAGCACGTACTGGTCGAACTGACCGAGTAGATGAACCGCGGAGGTCGGCTTCGTCTGCGCCAGCTCGTCGAGGTGCTCGGTCAGGAAGTAGCCGCGGCGGCCCTCGACGTCGATCTCCGTCAGTTCGTTTCCCAGTGCCGAGAACCAGCGGCGCACAGTCGTTTTGCTGAGGAATCCGCGAGTCAGCCAGGTATTGAAGATCTCCGGCGACCCCGGGCCGTGCGCGCCGAGGTAGGCGCGGACGATCGTGGGCGCGGCGTCATCGGGTTCCGGAATGCCGGCCCACCCGGGCACGACGTGCGCGGGATTGGTGAAGGTGACCGAGGTGCCGCGCGCCGGGCCGTAGCAGAGCGCCCCTTGCCAGGCCAGCGGCTTGAGCATCGACCCCCACCCCGAGCGCAGGTGCTGCTCCAGCGGCTGGAAGCGCGGTTCGGCGATCAGGGCCGACACCAGCTCGTCCCGCGTGAGCACCTGCCCGTCGAGAATCCCGCCGACCGCTTTCACCAGCGCGGCGACATCCTCGGGTGTCGCCCCGGAGGCCTTGGTCCACGCCGGTTTCTCCCAGGTCCGCGCCGAGGCCATGAGCGAGAGCGCGGCCGCGCCCTGCTCCGGCGTCATGGCGTGCAGCGTCCCGCGCATGGCCCAGGTCTTGAGCAGTGTCCCCTCCCCCAGCGCGTCGACGACCGCGCCGGGCTTCCCCGTTGAACGCCGCAGCGCCACAGCCGTTTCCGCGGCCGAGGTGACCTGTGCCTGCACCCCGCACAGCCGTTCGGCCACGGCCGCCGCGTTCGAGTGGGTCCGCTGATCCACGAACTGCCGCCGCACTCGCCAGGCGAACATCTGATCCCACGAAACCCGCACCACGCCTCCAGAACCCGCTCGACCGCAACGGCCAGAGCATACGACCGAGGACCGACGCGGGCCGTGATCCAGTGGGTGCGCCGACGTGCCGTCCATCGCGTCCGGCGCGGGTTCCCGTGTCAGGCGCGCATTGTCAGAGGCGTTCGATGATGGTGGCGTTGGCCAGGCCACCGGCCTCGCACATGGTCATCAGGCCGTAGCGACCGCCGGTCTGCTCGAGGTGGTTGAGCATGGTGGACAGGATGCGGCCGCCGGACGCGCCGAGCGGGTGGCCCAGGGCGATCGCGCCGCCGCGCGGGTTGAGCTTGGCAGGGTCGGCGCCGAGCTCCCGCGCCCACACCAGCGGCACCGGCGCGAAGGCCTCGTTCACCTCGTAGACGTCGATATCGTCGATGGACAGCCCGGCGCGAGCCAGCACCTTGCGGGTGGCGGGGATGACGGCGGTGAGCATGAGCAGCGGGTCGTCGCCGGTGACGGCGAAGGAGTGGAAGCGGGCGCGCGGCTTCAGGCCGAGCTGGGCGGCCTTCTCCTCGCTCATGATGAGCGCGGCGGAGGCGCCGTCGGTCAGCGGCGAGGAGTTGCCCGGGGTGATCGACCATTCGATCTCCGGGAAGCGGGCCTTGAATTCGGCGTCGGTGAAGGCGGGCTTCAGTCCGGCCAGGCCCTCGACGGTGGTGGTGGCCCGAATGGTCTCGTCGGCGCTGATCGTGCCCGCCGGCACCAGTTCGTTGTCGAAGCCCCCGACCGCGGCGGTGGCGGCGGCCGATCGGTGCGAGCGGGCGGCGAACTCGTCCAGGGCGGTCCGGTCCAGCTTCCAGCGCGCGGCCAGCACCTCGGCCGCGATGCCCTGCTGCACCAGGCCGTCCGGGTAGCGGTGCGCGATCGGGCCGCGGTTGGCGTCCTGGCCCTGGGCATTGGAGAACATGGGCACTCGCGACATGGACTCGACGCCGCACGCGATGGCGATGTCATAGGCCCCGGCGATGACGCCCTGGGCGGCGAAATGGGCGGCTTGCTGTGAGGATCCGCACTGTCGGTCCACTGTCGTGGCGGGCACCGCTTCCGGGAAGCCTGCCGCGAGCACCGCGGTGCGGGAGATATTGAACGCCTGCTCACCACTCTGGGTGACGCAACCGCCGATCACATCGTCGACGAGCGCGGGGTCGATTCCGGTGCGTTCGATCAGGCTGCCCAGTACTCCCGCGAGCAGGGTGGCCGGATGGACTTCGGACAGGCCGCCACCGGCTTTCCCCTTTCCGGACGGGGTGCGAATGGCGTCGACGATGACGGCGGAAGTCATGACTTCTCCCTGTTCCCAGCGGACGATCCGGATGCGAATTTCGGTTAACATAGGAACTGTACCCCACGACCGGTGGCGCCGTCAGCACCCGGATTTCCAGTCTCCCTGTCGCCCTGATTCCGATTGCTAACCTGTTGCTGTGACCGCCACCAGCAATCGAACCCACGCCCCCTTCTGGGACCTCGAGATGCGGCTGTCCGCTGTACTGTCGGTGCTCGCCGGATTCATCGGCGCGGCCGCCTACGCCCACTCCGAGGGCTACTTCGTCACCTTCATGACCGGCAATACCGAACGCGCGATTCTCGGCAACTTCGCCGGCGACTACACCCTGGCCCTGGGCGCGGCCTCGATCATCGCCTGCTTCCTGGCCGGCGTCTTCGTCGCCTCGATCTGCCGGCGGTACTGGTGGACCAATCACCCGCACGGCGCGACCATGCTCACCACCGTCGCGTTGGCGTGCGCGGCCATCGTCGACAACATCCTCGACGAGCGCGGCATCGGCCTGGTCCCCATTCTTTTCGTCGCCTTCGGCATGGGCGCGCTGAACACCTCGTTCGTGAAGAACGGCGAGGTGTCGATCCCGGTCAGTTACGTCACCGGCACGATGGTGAAACTCGCACAGGGCATCGAGCGGCATGCCTTCGGCGGCGGCAGCGCCCGCGACTGGTTGGGCTATGCGACGCAATACTTTTCGTTCGGTACGGGCGCGCTCATCGGCGGCCTGGTCGCGGTGGTGGTCGACGGCGCCTACATGCTCAACGCCGCCGTCGCTGGGTCGCTGCTGGTGGCCTCCTACACCTGGCGAGCCGACATCCGCTGGGTGCGGCGCACGGTCCGACGGGCGATAGACGAGAGCTGAACCGCGCGACACGGGCAGGTCACAGCCAGGCAACACATGGCTAATTGACCGCAAATGCGGCGAACTGGTCATATTCTGCACAACATGACAACCAGCAAAGAGGGAGTTTTCGAGGGGCCGGTTCAAACACTGGCCCGCAGCGCGTGGCAGTCGATCCTGGTCACCGGCATTCTCTCGGTGGTGCTGGGCATCCTGATCCTGGTGTGGCCCGGACCGACCCTGGTGGTCGCGGGTGTCCTGTTCGGTATCTACCTGCTCGTCTCCGGCGTCTTCCAGCTGATCGCGGCGTTCGGTCTGCATGTCAGCGCCTGGATGCGGGTGCTGTCGTTCATCACCGCCATCCTGTCGTTCATCCTGGGCTTCTTCTGCTTCCGCAACGAGTTCCAGGCGATCGGCCTGCTGGCGTTGTGGATCGGTATCACCTGGATCTTCCGCGGCACCGCGGTGCTGGTGGCCGCGATGTCGGACTCCGCGGTTCCGGGCCGGGGCTGGCAGATCCTGTTCGGCATCCTGCTGATCGTCGGTGGCGGCCTGCTGATCGTGGAGCCGTTCCGCTCCATCACCACTCTGGTCGTCGTGGTCGGCTGCTGGCTGATCGTGATCGGCATCTTCGAGGTCATCTCGGCGTTCCAGGTCAAGCGCACGGCCAAGCACGTCGCCGCGAACCTATAGTCTTCCGACAACCGACATGGCGGTCGCCCCACAATCGGGGTGGCCGCCATTCTCGTTGAGGCGCGGATATTCTCAGCGCAGCCGCTTCGGCCGCTTGTCCATGAGCCGCAGGATCAGCGGCGTGAAGATGAGCTGCATGGCCAGATCCATCTTCCCGCCCGGCACCACGATGCTGTTGGGCCGCGACATGAACGAGTCGTGCAGCATGGACAGCAGATACGGGAAGTCGATCACCTTCGGGTCGGCGAAGCGGATCACCACGAAACTCTCGTCCGCGGTCGGAATCGTCCGGGCGGTGAAGGGATTCGAGGTGTCGACCGTCGGCACCCGCTGGAAGTTCACATAGGTCCGCGAGAACTGCGGGCAGATGTGTTTCACGTAGTCGGGCATGCGCCGCAGAATGGTGTCGATGATGGCCTCGCTGGAATAGCCGCGTTCGGTCTTGTCGCGGTGCACCTTCTGAATCCACTCCAGATTGATGATCGGCACCACGCCCACCAGCAGGTCGGTGTACCGCCCGACATCGACGTCCTCGCCGACCGCGGCCCCGTGCAGGCCCTCGTAGAACAACAGGTCGCTGCCCGGTGGCAGCTCCACCCACGGCGTGAAGGTGCCCGCGGGCTGCCCGTAGGGTTTGGCCTCCTCGTCGTCGTGCAGATAGCGGCGTACCGCCCCGACTCCGGTTTCCCCGTAATCGCGGAACAGCGTCTCGAGTTCGGGCAGCAGATTCGCCTCCGGCCCGAAATGCGAGAACGTGAGATTGCGCTGCTGTTCGGCCTCGGCCATGGCCAGTTTCATCTCGTTGCGGTCGTAGCGATGGAACGAATCCCCTTCCACGATGGCCGCGTTGATTCCCTCGCGGCGGAATATCTCCTGGAAGGTTCGCGTGACGCTGGTCGTCCCCGCACCGGACGACCCGGTGATCGCGACCACGGGATGTTTGACCGACATGGCACCTCCTCGATTGCCGGACAGCAGGTTTCGCGCGCCCGGCCGTTCAATGACGGGCCGCGCGGAACAGTGAGCGGGAACCGAAGAGCGAGGCGTCGAAGCTGGGCCCCTCCTCCGGTTCGCGGTGATAGCGCTCGATCCGCTCGACCTCGTTGCGGGAGCCGAAGATGAACGGCACCCGCTGATGCAGTTCCTCGGGACGTACGTCCAGCACGCGTTCGTGCCCTGTGGAGGCCGCTCCCCCGGCCTGCTCGACCACGAAGGCGATCGGATTGGCCCCGTACAGCAGCGAGACCCGGCCCGGCCGTTCGGGATTGCGGGTGTCGCGCGGATACATGTAGAGCCCGCCGCGGGTGAGGATGTGGAAGGTGTCGGCCACCAGCGAGGCGACCCAGCGCATATTGAAGTCGCGCCCGCGCGGCCCGTCCACGCCTTCGAGGCATTCGTGGACGTAGCGGCGCACCGGGCGCTCCCAGAACCGTTCGTTGGCGGCGTTGATCGCGAATCCGGAGGTGTCGTCCGGGATGCGCATGCGCGGATGGGTGAGCACGAACGCGCCGACCTCGCGGTCGAGGGTGAACCCGTCCACGCCGTTGCCGGTGGTCAGCACCAGCATGGTCGCGGGCCCGTACAGGGTGAAGCCCGCGCAGACCTGCTGCACGCCCGGTTGCAGGAAGTCGTGCCCGGCCGGGACGCGCCCGTCCTCGGGTGCGCGCAGCACGCTGAAGATCGTGCCGACCGGCAGGTTCACGTCGATATTGCTCGACCCGTCGAGCGGGTCGAAGGCGAGCAGGTACTTGCCGCGCCGGATCTCGGTGGGCACCTGATGGCATTCGCGCATCTGCTCCGACACCAGGGCGGCCAGCGGTCCGGTCCACTGGCTTTCCGACACCATGATGTCGTTGGCGATGGCATCCATCTTGCGATGCACCGTGACCGGCAGGTGGCCGGCATCGGAGGCGCCCAGGGAGCCTACGATGGCGCCCCGGGTCACCTGATTCGCGATGATCTTGGTGGCGGTGGCGAGCACGTTCAGCAGCGCCGAGAACTCCCCGGAGGAGCCGGGATGCTTGTGCTCCTGCTCGATGGTGTACCGGGTCAGGGTCTTCAATCCTTCGGGCACAGTCCCTCTCATTCCCTCATGGAGATGCCCCCTCGTCGGCGAGGGCGTCCGTGAACACACTGCTGCCGAGGACGTCGCTGTCCGTCAGGGTGATCAGATCGGTGCGGCCGACCGGCCGATGCAGTTCGACCAGGCGTTTGGCCTGCCGCAGCCGGCAGCGGTCGAGGGCATTGCGCACGCTGCGGGCATTGGCGAAGCGGGGGCGGGCCATGCGCAGCTCTAGGTAGCGCGAGAAGGATTGCGCGGCTTCGGGATCGAAGCGGAAGTTCTCCTGGCGCACCATGAGCTCGCCGATGGCCATCAGCTCGTCGTGGGTGTAGTCGGGGAACTCGATGTGGTGGGCCACCCGCGAGGACAGGCCGGGGTTGGCGGAGAAGAAGGTGTCCATCCGGTCCGGATAGCCGGCGAAGATGACCACCAGGCTGGTGCGCTCGTTCTCCATCTCCTGCAACAGGATCTCGATGACCTCCTGTCCGTAGTCGCGCTCGTTCTCGGGGCGGAACAGGTAGTAGGCCTCGTCGATGAACAGCACTCCCCCGGCGGCCTTGGCCAGCGCCTCCTTGGTCTTGGGCGCGGTGTGGCCGATGAACTGGCCGACCAGGTCGTCGCGGGTGACGGTGTGCACCTTGGGTTTCCGGATGTACCCGAGGGCGTGCAGCATCTCGGCCATGCGCAGCGCCACGGTGGTCTTGCCGGTGCCGGGGCCGCCGGTGAAGCTCATGTGCATGGTCGGGCGGGTGGCCTGCAGGCCGAAGCGCTGGCGGGCCCGATCGATGAGCAGCAGGGCCGCGATCTCGCGCACCCGGCGTTTGACATTGGCCAGGCCCACCAGTTCGGCGTCCAGGCGGGTGAGGGTGTCCTCGACGTCCTTGCCCGCGACGTCGGTCGACAGATCCAGGACGGCGTCGTCGGCCAGCGGTTCCAGTAGGTGGCCGGCCGCCACGGTGTCCTCTGGTCGGGGAGACGCGTCGGCGGCCGGACCGCGCAGCGGGCCGGGGCTCGTGGCCCCGGGCCGATGCATCTGGAACCCGCCCGCCGGGCGGCCGGCTGCAGGCTGCCGACCGTCCGATGCCGCGGGGTGTTCCGAGCTCACGATAACCTCCTGATCCGAAAGGTGTTCAGCCGCCGTATCTTTGGCCGGATCGCTGATCCGACGAGTAGGCGTGGAAGCCGTAGCGCTGGCTGCGGTCCGCGCCCTCGGTGCGGTCGAGGCGGAAACCGGGTTCGTCGGCCGGGCGCTGCACGATGAAGCTCAGCGCCGTGGTCTGGCGGCCGTAGGAGGCGTCGTAGGCATTGACGCGGATGTAGTGCCGCGGGAACGTGGCCCGGCAGGCGTTGATCTCGGCGAGCACGCCGTCGGGCTCGTCCAGATCGAACAGGGGCAGGCCCCACATCTCCCAGTAGTTGTTGCGCGGGTGCGGATCGTCGGTGTACTCGATCGACACCGGCCAGTTGTTGAGCAGGGCGTAGCGGACCTGGGCGGCGATCTCGGTGTCGTCGAAGTCCGGCAGGTGCGAGAAGGTGCCTTGGCGCAGATGCATGGTGGCTCGACTTTCAGCGGGAGGCCGTGGGGACGGCGTCGGGGGCGTCGGTGGAGGTGTATTCGAAGGTGACGTCACCCCAGGTCTGCAGGGCGACCTCGAGCGGGCGGCAGCTCTCGGCGGAGCGGCGCAGCACGTCCGGGCCCTCCTTGAGCAGATCGCGACCCTCGTTGCGTGCCTTGACCACCGCTTCGAGCGCGACCCGGTTGGCCTCCGCGCCCGCGGCGATGCCCATCGGGTGGCCGATGGTGCCGCCGCCGAACTGCAGGATGGCGTCGTCGCCGAACAGGTCCAGCAGCTGGTGCATCTGGCCGGCGTGGATGCCTCCGGAGGCGACCGGCATGACGCCGGGCAGGCTGGCCCAGTCCTGGTCGAAGAAGATGCCGTTGACCGGGTTCGTGGGGATGTGGTTGTCGCGCAGGGTGTCGTAGAAGCCGCGCACGGTGTGCGGGTCGCCCTCGAGCTTGCCGATGACCGTGCCCGCGTGCAGGTGGTCGACGCCGATCAGCCGGCACCACTTGGCCAGGACCCGGAAGCTGACGCCGTGCGTCTTCTGGCGGGTGAAGGTGGAGTGCCCGGCCCGGTGCAGATGCAGCAGCATGCCGTTGGTGCGCGCCCACTTCGAGATGGACTGCATGGCGGTGTAGCCGACCGTCAGGTCGATCATGATGATGCAGCTGCCGAGCGATTTCGCGAACTCCGCGCGCTCGTACATGTCCTCCATGGTGGCGGCGGTGACATTGAGGTAATGGCCCTTCAATTCACCGGTTTCGGCGATGGCGCGGTTGACGCCCTCCATGGCGAACAGGTAGCGGTCACGCCAGCGCATGAACGGCTGCGAGTTGATGTTCTCGTCGTCCTTGGTGAAATCGAGTCCGCCCTTGCAGGCCTCGTACACCACACGGCCGTAGTTGCGCGCGGAGAGCCCGAGTTTCGGTTTCACCGTCGCGCCCAGCAGGGGGCGGCCGTATTTGTTGAGATACTCGCGCTCCATCACGATTCCGTGCGGCGGTCCCTGGAAGGTCTTGACATACGCCACGGGAATACGCATATCCTCCAGCCGCAATGCCTTCAGCGGTTTGAAACCGAATACATTGCCGATCACCGAGGACGTGAGGTTCGTGATGGAACCCTCCTCGAAGAGGTCCAGATCGTAGGCGACGTAGGCGAAGTACTCGCCCGGGCGACCCGGCACCTCCTCGACGCGGTAGCACTTGGCCTGGTACCGGTTGTGCGCGGTGAGACGGTCGGTCCAGACGACTGTCCAAGTGGCGGTGGAGGATTCACCGGCGACGGCCGCCGACGCCTCGATCGGGTCGACGCCGTCCTGGGGCGTCACCCGGAAGACCGCGAGGACGTCGGTGTCCTTCGGCTCGTAGTCCGGGTTGTAGTATCCCATCGACGCGTACGACTGCACGCCCGGATCCCACCGGCTGCGCTGATCATCGTCAGATCCGGCCATCTTTCCTCCTGCGAACCGGGTTGGGTCACTTGCGATTCCCAGGATGACGGGCCCGTTAACGACAAACAATTCGATTGTTTCTGTTCTCGCTCAACCTTTTCGTCGGGTTTGCTACCGTTGAGTATGGGTACGGTGAGCGCGGTGCGTATGGAAACCTTTCTCGCCGTTGCCAAGCACTCCAGCATTCGCCGCGCCGCCGCCCAGTTGCACATCACCGAGGCCGCCGCCTCCGCGGCCGTAGCACACATCGAGAAACAACTCGGCGCGAAACTCGTGACCAAATCCGGGCGCGGCATCGCGCTCACCGAAGCCGGACGGGTGTATGCGGATTACTGCCGCAGCATCCTCGGTCTGATGAAGGAGGCGCACGCCGCCGTCCGGGAAGCCGAGACCGGCCGGCTACGCATCGGTGTCGTCGCCACCGCGGGCGAATACGTCCTGCTCCACCTGCTGGCGTCGTTCCGAACCCGGTATCCCGATATCGAATTGGGTCTGTCGATCCACCCCCGCGACGTCCTCTTCCTCGAACTCACCCACCACGAAACCGACCTCGTGGTCGCCGGTCGCCCGCCTCGCGACACCGGCCTCATCACCCGTGCCCGCCGCCCCTGCCAACTCGTCGTCGTCGGCGCGCCCTCCCGCTGGCCCGACCCCTGTGACGCCACCTGGCTCCTGCGCGGCAAAGGTTCGGGCACCCGAGACACCACCCTCGCCCTCTTCGACCGCCTCCAGATCCACCCGCCCACACTGACTCTCGGCACCCACGGCGCCGCCCTGGCCGCCGCGCGCGAGGGTCTCGGCATCACCCTCATCCACTCCGACGCCGTCGCCGCCGACCTCGCCACCGGCCGCCTGGAGATCCTCCCCGTCGAGGGAACCCCCCTCACCCGCCCGTGGCACGCGGTCACCACCCGCACCCCCACCCCCGCCGCGCGCCTGTTCCTCTCCCATATCACGGACCCGGATCGAGTCGGCGACAAAGCATTTCGTGGTGTCTGAGGTCGTCGGCGATCCCCTGACAGGACACTGTGGAGGCTGTACTCTCCTCGCAAACGGAGCTTACGTACTCCGTTTTTCGGCCCAGCCGGGGGAGATGAGTCATGGCTGGCGTACTTGATGGTGCCCGCTTCCATACGACGGTGGTCGTCGCGCTGCGACTCGCGGCGGTCGCCAGGGCACCGGCTCCCATCGACACGGGTGACCTGCTGGTGGCGTTGCTGCGGGCGGACGGATCGGGTGACTGGTCACGGATCTGCTTGGACACCGGAGATGCCGACGCGATCGAGCGCAAGGGCATGATCGATCGGCCGAGCCGGGGCGCAGGGCGGTGGGAGAACGTGCGGCTCACCGATCAGTGTGCGATCGCCCTTGAGGTGTCCGGGCGGTTGGCGACCCGGTACCGCCTCTGGCCGATCCCGGTCGGGCTGGTCGTTCTCGGGCTGATCGCCGATGAGTCCGCGGCGGCCGCCCGGGCACTGCACGCCGGTCTGCAGCGCCGCGAGTTGCTGGACCGCGTGCAGTCGGATGTGCTGGGTTCGATGCTCGACAGGATCGAGCACACGCTGCCGACGGTGCTGCGCGAGGCGGGCGTGGCATCCTATCAGGCCCAACCGGTTCGCCGCCCGGCGGTGCCGCGCGCACCATCCGCCCCTCGAACGAGGAACGTCCCCCAACGGCAAGCGCCCTCCGCCGAGCCGGGAAAGCGGGAATCCACCCTGATCATGGTGGCGGCGGTGGCCATCGCAGGCGTATTCGTGTTCGTGCTCGCCATGGCGTTACGTGCGCCCCACACGGATCCGCCGGCGCGACAGCCCAATTTCACGCTCGTCCGGCCCAGTTTCGTCCAGCCCACGTTCTCCTACTCTCCCCTACCGTCGTTCGTCCCCCCGGTCCTGCCGACCCGGCCACGCTGACCGCGGCATCGGTTGCGACGCGGTCAGGTGCCGGTGGCCTGGGCAGGTGTCAGTGGTGGAACATGCGAATCTCGGTGCGCGCGAGGGTGATCCGGTGTTCGCGGCAGGCGGCGATGATGGCGTCGGCGCGCAGGGCTCCGGCGGGTTCGACGATCGCGGTGACGCCGTGGGCGGCGGCGACGTCGACATTGTCACGGAAGGGCAGATAGCCGTCGGACACGAGCGTGAGGCCCGAGAGCTGACGCGGCCACACGGAGAGGTTCGGGTCGGCGGTCGGCTCGGTCAGCAGGTCCGCCAATTCGCGGTGCTGCGTGGCGGTGAGTGTGCCTGCGGCGAGGGCGATCCGCCAGTTCAGGCGCTCCTGCCGGGGTAAGGCCGCGGACAGCGGCAGGGCGCGGTAGCCCGCGTCGCCGCGGTTTCAGGATCGGGCGTGCACCGGGTCGCGCGGTCTCGGTACGCGTGCGTAGAATCCTGTTGTGTCAGAACAATTTCGAGTGCAGCGGGCCGTTGCCGCGTCGGCGGCCGACATCTTCAGCATCCTGAGCGATCCGCAAGGTCACGTCTCCATCGACAGCTCCGGCATGCTGATGGGGGCCAGCGGAGACCCCGTCAGCGCCACCGGTGACACTTTCGTCGTCCACATGGACCGCGAGGCCCTCAACGACTACCCGCTGGGGCTGTACGACGTGACCGTCGAAATCGTCGCATTCGAACAGGACAAGCAGATCGCCTGGACCGTTCGCGGCCGAGTCGAACCGGGCCACGTCTACGGCTATCTCCTCGAGCCCATCGAAGCGGGCACCCTCGTGACGTCCTACTACGACTGGTCCGCGGTTCCCCAGGAATTCAAGGACGCCGATATCTTCCCGGTCATCCCCGAAAGCGCTCTCCGCGCCACCCTCGGCATCCTCGCCCGCACCGTCGCCCCGGGAAAGCCCCGGCCGGAACTGCCTTCGCCGTAGGGCGGCCCAGGCGACCGGCCGGGTTCAGAAGGTGAACTGGTCGCCGTAGGCGGTGGTCTGCACCACACCCTTCGAGGTGGCGACCGTGGTGGTGACGAAGGGGACCGCCGACACCGGCGAAGCACATTGGGCGACGTTCAACGCGGCGTTGTTGAACGCGATCTGGTACGGCCACTCGGTGGCGCTGTCCAGGGCCGCGGTCGCCGTGGTCGCGGTGGTGACCTGGCCGGGCCCCATGGTGGCCGTCAAGACTTCCGTCACGCCCAGCGCCCCGCCCACGCTGGGTCCGAGACTGATGTCGGGCGGGGTGACCGAGGCGCTGGGCGCGACCGTCCCACTCGGCGGGCTGACGGAGACGCTCCCGGGGGTCACCGACGGGGCGATGGCGGCGGCCAAGCCTTGGTTGGGTTCGATACCGACGGTGACGCCGCCGGCCACACTGATCCCGCAGCCGAGGATGAACCCCGCGACGGCCTGACCGGACGTGATCGGGCCACCGTCCACGGTGACCGAGTAGCTGCCCGACATCTGCGCGGCATGCGAGAACGTCATCAGGAAGTTCGGCGTCCGGTTGCCGGGCGGATTCACCTCGACGGTGTCGACCGACGCCACGACATGCACGCCCGCGGATGACATGTCCCCGCCGGGCGGCTGAGCCCGGACCGTATCGGCACCCCAGGCCCAGAGGCTCGCCAGGGTCACACCGGCCACGGCTGTTCCTGCCGCGGCGGCCATGAGCGCATGTCGCATAACCGGATCCTGTTCTCGTTCTCGAAAAGGTGTACGAGCTCGATACCGTTGGCGCAGGTCCCGAATAGCAGCGTAACTGCAAATCGTGCCGAACCGGTGCGCTGCGACACGCGTGTCGACCGGCCCGAATCGATGGTGTCGGATCTGCGATCAGGCCGGGAATCCTTGCCGCACAGGAGAAGCCGGCTTGATGTGCATTCCGGTTGCTCCCCGCGGAGTCCGAGGCTCGACGGATTCGGGTACGCGTCCGCGCGGCGAGAAGGCCGGCCAGTTGCCCGGTGGGCAGGCGTCGCCGGAGTCGGCCGGGTCGAGGGCGCTTTCGACCAGATGGTCGACGGTGGGCGACCGCGGAAGGATGCCGTGGTCGAAAGTGTTTGCGAGGCACGGTAATTCCCCTCCCTGAACCCGCGCTCGCCGCCGCGGCCCTTCGCGAAAACCATGCAATGCTCTGTTTTCAGCCGCGAGGCATTCCACTGAGTGAGGCAAACCCGATTTCATTAGTTAGCAACATGCAACTATATTGGGGAAGTTCGTTCGTAGACTCGCGGGAGGCTCTGATGGCTGCGGCCCCTACCACCGGATTGGATGCCGGTGACGTCCAGACCATTCGGAGACGACTCCGGATCGAGCACGATCACCCCAGGTACAAGTGGGTGGCCCTGTCGAATACGACGCTGGGCATGCTCATGGTCACCATCAACTCCTCGATCGTGACGATCTCGCTGCCCGATATCTTCCGCGGCATCGGGCTCAACCCCCTGGAACCGGCCAATGTCAGCTACCTGCTGTGGCTGATGATGGGCTTCCTGCTCTCCTCGGCCGTGCTGGTGGTCATGTTCGGGCGGCTCGGCGACATGGTCGGGCGGGTGAAGATCTACAACTACGGGTTCGTGGTGTTCAGCCTCGCGGCCGTCGCGTTGTCGTTCGATCCGTTCACGCACGGCAGCGGCGCGGTATGGCTGATCGCCTGGCGCGTGATCCAGGGCGTCGGCGGCGCCATGCTGATGGCCAATGCCAGCGCGATCCTCACCGACGCCTTCCCGGCCGACGAGCGCGGGTTCGCGCTCGGGATCAATCAGGTCGCGGCGGTGGCCGGTTCCTTCCTCGGCCTGCTCATGGGTGGCGTACTGGCGCAGTGGGATTGGAAGGCCATCTTCTGGGTGAGCGTGCCGTTCGGCATCATCGGCACCATCTGGTCGTACCGCTCGCTGCACGACAATGGCCAGCGCAATCCGGGATCACTGGACCTGCCGGGCACCATCACGTTCGCGCTGGGCTTGACCGCGCTGCTGACCGGCATCACCTACGGCATTCAGCCGCACGGGGATTCGAAGACCGGCTGGACCAACCCGTGGGTGCTGGGCGCGGTGATCGGCGGCATCGTCCTGCTGGCCGTGTTCTGCGTGATCGAATCCAAGGTCGCGCAGCCGATGTTCAATATGTCGCTGTTCAAGAACCGGGCGTTCGCGCTGGGCAATATCGCCGGGCTGATGTCCTCGCTGGGCCGCGGCGGTCTGCAGTTCATGCTGATCATCTGGCTGCAGGGCATCTGGCTGCCGCTGCACGGGTTCTCCTTCGAGCAGACGCCGCTGTGGGCGGGCATCTACCTGCTGCCGCTGACCGTCGGATTCCTCATCGCGGGCCCGGTTTCGGGCAAGCTGTCGGACCGGTACGGTGCGCGGTTGTTCGCCACCGTCGGCATGCTGATCACCGCGCTGACCTTCGTGCTGCTCGTCGTGCTGCCGGTCGACTTCGACTACTGGGTGTTCGCGCTCGTCATCGCCCTCAACGGCCTCGGGTCGGGCATGTTCGCGTCGCCGAACACCGCCGAGGTGATGTCCTCGGTGCCCGCAGCGCAGCGCGGTGTGGCCTCCGGTATGCGCGGCACGCTGTTCAACGGCGGTATGGCGTTGTCGATCGGTCTGTTCTTCTCGCTGATGATCATCGGCCTGTCGAATACGCTGCCCGACGCCATGAATTCGGGCCTGCAGGAGCAGGGCGTGCCCGCGCCCGCCGCCGAGGCGATCTCGGACATGCCGCCGGTGGGCAGCCTGTTCGCGGCCTTCCTCGGCTACAACCCGATCAAGGAATTGCTCGGCCCCACCGGCACTCTCGACCACCCGGGCGTGCACGGCGATGTGCTCACCGGTCAGGAGTTCTTCCCGCACTTGATCTCCGGCCCGTTCCACTCGGGTCTGGTCGTGGTCTTCCTGGGAGCCGCGATTATGATGCTGATCGGCGCGGCGGCCTCCTGGTTCGCCGGTAGCCCGACTGTCACGGACGAGGCGGCCGAATTGCGTGAAGCCGCCCGCGAGGGAATCTGACGGAGGAGATCACGCTGTCCGAGCCTATGGGTGTCGCCGACCCCGACCAGCTCACCGAGGCCGCCGAGCTGTACCACTCGATCGGCCGCCTGCTGCGCTTGTTGCGTACCTCCGGCGACCTCGGGGCGCTGAGCCCCGGCGCGGCGTCCGCCCTCGCGACGGTCGCCCGCTCGGGCCCGCTCCGCCTGGGCGACCTGGCCTCGATCGAGCGGGTCAGCGCCCCCACGATGTCCCGCATCGTGACGGGCCTGGAAAAGGGCGGCTTCCTCACCCGCGACGCCGATCCCGAGGATGGCCGGGCCCAGCTGCTGACCGCCACCGAGGCGGCCCACAACCTGGTCACCGGCCTCACCTCGGCCCGCATCCAGCGTTTCGCTCTCGCCCTGGAGTCCCTCACGCCCGCCCAGCGCGAATCGGTCAGTTCCGGCCTCGACACCCTCATCCAGGCCCTCGACCAGTAGTGAGGGCTCCCCCGCCCCGAGGGGCGGGGTCAGGCGGTCAGGACCGAGCGGATGCGGTTGTCGGGGTCCACCAGACCGCGGAGGTTCGCCAGGCGGGGGTAGTTGGTGCCGTAGTAACGAGACAGTGGGTCGCCCGGCTCGAGATAGTTGATGTAGGCGCCGACGGAGTCGGGAGCCATGATGGCGTGCGCGTCGGCGATCCAGGCCAGGGCTGATTCGTGCGGGATGGGTTCGTACGCACCCCATTCGACCAGAGCGGCGTGGTTGCGCCAGGGGAACGCGGTGGCGTCGGGGGCCAGGTCGCTGATCGCGCCGTCGAGGGCGTTGATCTGGACCCAGCCGGTACCGCCGACGCTGGAGTAGCGGGTGACGACCTCGAGGATACGTCCGATGGTGTCGGGGGTGAGGTCGGCGACGATATCGGAGCCGTTGGTGAAGGCGGCGCGCGGCTGATCGGCGGTGCCGCCCGCCAGGTAGAGGACCGCTTCCAGGTGGGACAGGGTGCGGGGTTCGACGATGCTGGGGGCGACGCCGATGGCGTCGACCAGTTCGGCGGTCGCGGTTTCGCCGGTACCCGCGGGACAGACCAGCTGCATCCAGCAGTGCATACCGCCCTGGCCGTCGGCATCGACGCTGACATCGGCCCACTGCTCGCGCGGGGCCGAGCGCAGCCACTGCTGCCAGCCCGCGATGACGATCGCGGCTTCCTCGCCCTGGAAGGTCAGGCGCACTACGTCTTTCGGCGTCGCCGGGATGGTCTCGAAGGTGAACGAGGTGACGACGCCGAAGTGCGGGCCGCCGCCGCGCAAGGCCCAGAACAGATCCGGGCGGGTGGTGGCGGAGACCTCGGTGATGGTGCCGTCGGGCAGGACCAGGGTGGCGGCGGTGAGCCGGTCACCGGTGAGGCCGTGGGCGCGGGACTCGTTGCCGAGTCCGCCGCCCAGGGTGAGACCGGCGATGCCGACGCCGGGGCACATGCCGGAGGGCAGGCTCAGCCCGCCGCGATCCAGTTCGCGATAGATGTCGTAGAGGGTGTGGCCGGGCGCGATGACCGCGGTGCCGCCCTCGGCGCGGATGCCCTGCATGCGCCGCACGTCGATGACGAGTGTGCCTGTCGCCGTGGACATTCCCGCATACGAGTGGCCGCCGGCGCGGGCCGCCACCTGGAGGTCGTTCTCGGCCGCGAACTCGAAGGTGGCGGCGGCGTCCTGGGCGTCCGCGATCTGCACGATCGCCTCGGGCATCTCGTTGTCGAAGCGAGTATTGAAGACCTCCTTCACGCCCGGATACCCGTAGTCCCCCGGCAGGACGACCCGGCCGCGCAGTTTCCCTTTGAGCTCACGCCATTTCGGGTCGGCGCTCCCGCTGCTCGATCCGGAAGCGCTGCCCAGGTCTCCGGCGTTCGCTCCGGAGGACCCGGTATCGGGTGTCGCATCCGAGGTGGGCAGCCGTGTGGCCCCCGCGAAACCCACACCGGCGACCGCGATTCCGAGAGCTCCGCGCAGAAACACGCTGCGCGAGAATTGGGGTCTCACACCAGCCCCCTCGGTCTGCCGGAGATCCGCTGTGCCGCCGACTTATTCGCTTTCGACATCAAATTTCGCGACCACCTGTTTTCCATCGAACGACACGGCACCAATTGATCATGGTTCACCCACCGTTCATTCGTCGAAACGGGTGCTGGCGTGTCCACCGCATGCCGCCTACCGGGACCACATGTCGGCCACCGCATCCGGCGGCACGATCCACCGCGCGAACGTCTCCTCCGGACTGACGATGATCACATCCGCCCGCCGCACCAACTCCCCCGGCACCTCCCCACCCTCGAAATGCTCCAGACTCGGCACGATCACCGCATCCACCCCCACATTCCCGACCAGCACCCCCAACCGGTGCACCGGCCGATCGGTATGCGGCCCGAACACCGCCGTCCGCCGAAGGTCATACCCCAACCGTTCCGCCAACGCCCGAATCCGCCGCTCATCCCACTGCCGTCGTGAGCCGGACACGTCTTCGCGGAGATATCCCAGAGCCCCGGGGTTCATTGCTCGCCCTCTCGATCGTCGAGTGTGCTTCCAGCGGATTCCGAATCAGGATCGGGCCGCGGAGATTCTGCGGCAATGGCACTTTCCGGGGTCCGAACGCGGAAGTGCCACGAAGCGATCAGTATTCGAGGTGCATGAGGTCGGCGAGGGTGCGCATCTCCGGGGTGAGGGTTCGGCGTCTGCCGATCAGCCTGGCCAGGAGATCCTTGGCCAACCGCTGCTCGATCAACCAGGGGCGGGCCTCGCCGGAGAGCCGAATCAGGATGTCCAGGGCCGGATCTGGCCGGGCGAGGTCGAGGTGGGCTCGAGCGACGTCGAGGAGGTGCCGATTGCGGTTGTCGGAGGTGGGCCGCAGGCCGGTCGGTACGTCATGGGCCAACCGCAGTGCCAGGTCGGGCCGGTCATCGATGACCGCGTTCTCGACGCGCTTCATGGCCACGGTGGCGGGTCCGAAGACCGTCCAATAGTCCTGGTAGCCGCGGGGTTCGCGTTTGACGGCCACCGCGGCGGCCTGTGCGAACCGCATCATGTCATCGGCGTCGTCGGGGCGGTTGTCGCGGATCGCCGCCGCCGACCCACGCAACAGCAGCCAGCCCCACGTGGAGAGCTCGCGATCGGTTGCGGTCGAGATCCGTGGCTCGATTCGGTCGGCCCAGTCGATCGCCAGGTCATCGACCTGCTGAAATCGCCGCTCCACCAGGAGTAGCCAGCACAGCGTGACGACAACGGACGCGGCATCGAGTAGATCATCGCTCGCCTGTGCCGCCGCCAGCGCGTGATCGAGAACTCTGCGCGCCGTTCCCAATTGTCGCGTCTGCACCATGACCGATCCGGTCAGCTGGAGAATCCGCGCCCGCAGCACGGGTGAGACACTCTCACTCGCGTCCACCAGATCGGGCAGAACTCGCGCCAGCAGCTCATACCGGTTGTCGTGGTAGAGCCGCACGGCCGCCGCAAGGGATTCGGCCACAGCCTCTTCCGCGTGCGGCTCCACCGCGACATCCGGCCGAGGCGCATCGATCGCTCGCCTGGTGGCGGCCCACAGCTCGCCGTCCCTGCTCTCCGGAGCGCGGGGCGCGGCACCGATGAGCGCGGTCAGCGGGCACCCCAGGGCCACCGCCAACCGCCGCAGCGTCTCGATCCGAGTGTCGTCCCGCTCCCCCTGCTCGATCTTCCGGATCAGTGACACCGAGACAGCCGAATTCGCGGCCAGCTCCCGCTGCGTGAGCCCCCGCCGCTTCCGAACCGATTGCAGCCGCTGACCAAGGTCGCCGCTCATCGCTCCAGACTAGGTCGGCCACGCGGCAGGCGCAGCTGGTATCGGAACGTCCTGAGCCCCAAGCGGTCCGACCGCTGCCGGATTTGTCGGACCCGCGTGCTGAAGTATCGTGTGGCGGCCCGGCCAGTCGGTCTTACCTAGACCTTCGACCGGGCTCTTTCGTGAAAAGGAACAACATATGAAGAAGCTCGCAACGACCTCCCTGGTTGCCCTCGGCCTGATCGCCGCGATGGGTACCGCCCACGCCGGCAAGGACACCGAGTGGCAGGTGGACGGCAACTACCCCACCGAGGCCGCCTGCGACGCCGACGGCGAAACCGGCACCTTCACCCGCCCCGACGGCACCCAGCTCGTCCCCGGCGACGACATCTACGACTGCACCCTCGGCGACGACGGCCTCTGGTACCTCTCCATCTGGACCGACTGACCCCACCGGCGACAGCCCGAGCAATCGGCCCGGGCTCGACCCGTCCGCCGAACGCGGCGAAAAATCCGTGGCCGACCGCGCTGGTTCGTGATCTGGTGTGGGGATGACGGATTCGGTTGCGGACAGACTGGCGATCCACGAAGTGGTCGCCCTGCACGGACATCTGAGCGATTCGGGCGAGTTCGACCGCTGGACCGAGGTATTCACCGAGGACGTCGCCTACGACCTGACCGCTTTCGGCGCAGGCACCGTGCCCGGAGTGGAAGCCCTCCGCGACATGGCACGCGAACTGGGCGACGCCAACCCCCTCGCCCACCACGTCACCAATGTGGTGGTCACAGCCCTGGACGGCGACACGGCCCATGCGATCTCCAAGGGCCTGGCGGTCAACACCGACGCCACGACCACCAGCGTCACCTACGAGGACACCCTCCGCCGCACTCCCCACGGCTGGCGCATCGCTCACCGCCGCGTGATCCCCCGCCAGAAGCCCTTGACCCCGTAGATAGCCCGCCGGGATGGGCGCCACGCGGGTAGGGCAATATCCGCAAACCAGCGGAGTGCGGAACGCCGGGTGTCGGTCAGCTGTGGAGGTAGCGGACCAGGGCTTCGCGTTCGGTTTCGAGTTCGGAGATTTGGCTTTTGACCACGTCGCCGATGCTGACTATGCCGATCATCCGGCCGTCCTCGAGGACGGGGAGGTGGCGGATTCGGTGTTCGGTCATGATGGCGTTGAGGGTTTCGACGTTGTCGTCCGGGGAGCAGGTGTGGAGGGCCGCGGTCATGATGGTGGAGACCGGGGAGTCCAGGAGGGGTGCGCCGTCGCGGTAGAGGCGGCGGACGATGTCTCGTTCGGAGACGATGCCGGCCATGGCGGTGCCGTCCGGGGAGACGATGACCGCGCCGACATTGTGTGCCGCCAGGATTCTGAGCAGTTCACGCACGGTTGCATCGGGTGCAATCGTGACGACTTCGCCGCCCTTCCGGCGCAGGATTTCCGAGATTCGCATGTGCCCACCGCCCAACCAGCTAGGACTATCGATGGTTACCAGGATGCCGCTGTTGCTCGGGTGTGAACAGCAACGATTGCGATTCGATGCCTAAACGGACGCGAGGGCATCGAGCGCGGATTCGATGGCGCGGTGGAAGGTCGGGTAGGCGAGGATCATCTCCCGCAGGGTCGCGGTCGGGACCTGGGCGTGGACGGCTACCGACAGGGCGCTGAGGACTTCGCCGCCCTGCGGCCCGGCGGAGCACGCGCCGACGAGCACCCCGCGGTCGGCGTCCTCGACCAGTTTGATGAACCCGGCGTTGCCCGCTTTGTGGATCCAACCCCGCGTGGACGCAGGTACTTCGGTGATTCCGACCCGCACGGTCAGCCCCGCCGCCCGGGCCTGTTCCTCGGTCATACCGACCGCCCCGACCTCGGGATCGGTGAAGGTCACCCGCGGTACGGCGTGATACCGCGCGACCTCGTCCCCGCTACCGAGAATGTCCTGTGCCACGATCCGCGCCTGATACATGGACACGTGAGTGAAAGCCCCCTGCCCGGTGACGTCACCGATCGCCCACACCCCTTCGGCCGCCCGCAGCCGGTTGTCCACCGGTATTGACCTGGCCGACTCGTCCAAGCCGACCGCCCCGATTCCCAAGCCCGCCAGTTCGGTTCGCCGCCCCGCCGCGACCAGCAGCCGCTCGGCGCGCAGCACCTCGCCATTGTCGAGAGTCAGCGCGAACTCGCGCCCGTCGTGCCGCACCGCCGTTCCCCGAACCCCGCTCCGGACCTCGATCCCCTCCTCCGCGAACACCGTCGCCAGCAGCTGCCCCGCCTCCGGCTCGTCCTGCGGCACCAGCCGCCGCGGCACGACCACGGTCACCCGCGCCCCGAATCGCGCGAAGATCTGCGCGAACTCCGCCCCCACCGGGCCCCCGCCCAGCACGATGAGCGATTCGGGCACCTCGGTAGCCGGCACCGCCTCCCGGTTCGTCCAGAACGGCGTTCCCGCCAGCCCGTCGAGCGGAGGAACAGCCGGTTCCGTCCCCGGATTCAGCACAATCCCCCGCCGTGCTCGAAACATCCGTTCTCCACTATCGGTTGCCACGGTCACCTCCCCCGGCGCACTGATCCGCCCCCACCCGCGCACGAACCGCCCACCGGCCTTCTCGAACCGCTCCACCGCCGCCCGGTCGTCCCAATCGTCGGTGGCCTCGTCCCGGATCCGCGCGGCGACCGGCCGCCAATCCGCCTGTACCGTCGCCGACCCCGCGAGCCCCCGCACCCGCCGAGCCTCGGCCAGCACCCCCGCCGCCCGAACCATCATCTTGGTCGGCACACACGCGTAATACGGGCACTCGCCGCCCACCAATCGCCCCTCTACCCCGACCACGGCGAGTCCGCCCCGCGCCACCCGCGTGGCCACGTCTTCGCCTCCGGGCCCCATCCCGATCACCACGACATCAACGGATTCGGCAGTCACGCGTGCTCCTTCGCTCGTCAGCTCCCTGTGACGCTATCCCCACATCCGACCGGATCGATCCAACCTCCGCCGTCAGCGTCCGTGCGGCGAGTCGAAGGTGAACACCCGTCCACCGAGCAGCAACTGGCTGCCGGGCGCCAGGACGGTGGGGTGGCCGGGTGCGGCGCGGATCCAGTCGGGGCGGCCGGGCGGGCGGATGTGCGTGCCATTGGCGGACCCGCGATCCATGACCAGGACATCCCAGTCCACGAGGCGGATCTCGGCGTGGACCCGGGACATGCCGCCGGTGGCGTCGGGGATGCGGATGGCCTGGGCGCCACGCCGCACCTGCGGTGAGCGGGCGGGCTCGCGGCCGATCACGAGATCGCTGTCGAGGACATAGGAGGTGCCGTCGTCGAGCAGCAGAACGCCCAGCGGCGGGCGGATCCCGGGGGCGAGGACACAGGTCAGCTGTTCCATGCGAATGCCGCACACGACGCAGAAGGACACGCGAGGGTCGTTGAGATGTCTGCGAGCGCAGGTGAATCCGTGCACGACGACACCGGTGCGAGCGGTCTCGATTCCCGCGGGAATGGCAGTGGGTGCGATGGTGCGCGCGCTGCCGGAATCGCGCGGAACCGGGCGCCGGCCTCCGGTTGCGATCTCGGCCTCGGGTGTATTCGCCTTCTCTCCCAACCACATCACCGCTCCCGAACCTGGCACCCGCCCGTCGCGCAGCGACCACACGCTCTCCCGGGGCAGGGTCGTCCGCGGTTCGCCGTCGTCGACGAAGACCGCGGCCGCTCGCCCCGGCGCGGGACTCACCACCCGATCGACACTGAATCCGGCATCACGGCCGTGCAACACCTCCCGGTCATCCATCCCCTCGAGCATCGCGGTGACCCGCCCGTGCAGAAAGACCGCCAGCCCCCGCTTTCCCGGTGTGAGCACCCCGAATTCGACCTGCTCCTCGTCCGTACGGCCCATGAGCCACGTGCTCGCCAGCCGCGCGAAGGTGCGCCCGGTGCGCCGAGTCTCCCGCGACGACGCCTCCGCCACCATCGCCAATACCTTGTCCAGCACGCCAATAGCCTCGGACGCCGCGGTGATCACACTCGAATCCCGGTGCGCGACTACCACGACCACCCCGTCGACGCAGGCCACCAGGTGGCGGCCCGGCACCACCTCGACCCGCGCGGTCATAGCACCCGGCCCCCGGTATATCGCCAGCGCGGCAGCACCACCCGGATCGGACCGTTGACGAATCCCCAGTACGCAAACCAGGTCAGCGTGAAATCGATGCCGAACGCCGGCGCGGACGGCCGCAGATCCCGGGGCACGACCGCTGAGGTGTATCGCACCAGCAACCACAGCAGCAGTCCCTCGTTCGCAATGGTCACCAGCCCGAACACGGTCGGCCAGTCCTTGTCCCACCGGAACTGCTGCAGACCGTGATACGCCAGCTCCCACCCGACTCCGAGCAGGATGACCGCCGCCAATATGGTCAGCGTGACCCGGTAACCCTGCTCCAGCGACAGCCTCCCCATCGGCAGCAGCGGGGTGATCAGTAGCGTGATCACCGCCCCGATCCCCCCGAGCACGATCACGCGAGTCTGAATCCGCCCCCACAGCGTCGGCGTCATGCCGGAATCTTCCGGTCGGTGACCCACAGCCACCACTGCGTCAGCGACCGCAGCGCATCCAGTCGCCGGCAGAACCCGTTCGCCGCCAGGTCATCGGCGATCTCCAGGGCCGCGTACTGCAATCCGGCGAACGAGTCCACGGGAGCGAAATACCCGCCCAGCGTCGCGCTGCCCGAGGCGTAGACCCGCCCGGCCCCGCTGCGGGTCCCGAACAGCTCGAAGGTCCGATCCACATCCAGCCGCCCGAGCGGATTGCGCCGCGCCCCGGTGTGATCGAGCAGGTCGGCGAGCAGCCGATGCTCCCGGATATCGGCTTCGAGCCCGGTGCAGTCGATGATGTAATCGGCGTGCACGTCAACCGGCCGGTCGGTCGACGCGAAGCTGCTCGGCCCGCCCGGCTCGGGCGCCACCGTCGTCACCACCCCGGGCCGGGTGCGACCGGGCCGCAGATTCCGCGCCGACCCCACCAGGATCTGATACCAGCCCTGCGCCCGCCCCCGCGCCAGCTGTTCCTCCCACCGCTTGCGCAGCGGCGTCGTGGTCCCGCCCAGCGTCTTCAGCGCCTCCGCCCGTTCCCGCCCTTCGAGCTTCCCCAGCCGCTGCTTGATCTGGCCGCCGAAGCTCGCCTTGGGAAAGTTGAAGGCTTGATACGCCCACCCGTTCGCTCCCGCCCGCCGCGCGAACACGCTCTCCCCTTGTGGTCCCGCCACATAGGTCCGGAACAGATGCAGGATCTGGGTGTTGAGCCGCAGCCGATCCCGGTCGTCGATCAGCCGTTGCAGCACACGACTGGCTACTATCCCGCTGCCGCGCACCATGACCGTCCCGGGTCGCCGCTGCAACGCTTCGTACACGTGCTCGTGCGGCTCGTAGGCGTTCACCACCCGCGTCGGATCGCGATACCGCTCGCGGTACTCCTGCAGATCCGGCAGCAGCCGCAGCCCGGGGTACCCGACGGCGATGTGAACATGACTGCTGCGAAACGCGATTCGCTTGGTCGCCGCCGCTCCTTCGGGCGGCGTGAGAATCGTGAAATACCCGCCGCCGTTCCGTTTGCGCACCATGCGAACCTGCCCTTTGTGCAAGGATCGCGCGTATTCGACCCGCTGGAATTCGCGTTCCAGCGCCACGAGGACCTGCCCTGCCCGAGGCGTGTGATACTCGGCGAGAACGGGCTCCACCAGCACATTCCACACGGCTGACAGCGACTTTTCAGCTATTGCCTCGCGCAGGGCATAGGACGGAAATCCCCAGATATTGTCCGGCGTTCCGCCCGAATCGCTGCGCAGCCGTTCCCCGCGCGGAATCTGCGACACCCGGGTCAGGTATTCGTACGACCCCCACGGCACGTCCTGTGGCCCGAGCACCGCCATCGCCGCCCCGGGCACCCCGTAGATCCGCAAGGTGTCGAACAGGGTGAACGATCCCAGCCCGCTGCCGACGCTCACCAGCGGCACATCGAAGACCGGAATCCCGGCTCGCCCCACCAACTCGTCGGTCCATACGTCGGTTTCGATGAGGCGTTGCGTGACGTCTCCCCTCATTCGCGGGATCGTACCGGTCTCGGATTACGAACAACCGGGCATCGACACATTGTGCGACAGGCGATTCCGCGACGCGTCCGCGGACTTCTCGCGAAGCTGCCCCGCACCGCCCCATCTGCGACGTAGCATGCGGAACGTGGCCGATGCCAAACGTCCCGCCGCTGTGCGGGTCCTCGTTTACAGCAGTGATGCCGATACCCGGAGCCAGATCATGCTGGCGCTGGGCAGACGGCCGCACCCCGATCTGCCGCCCATCGACTACGTCGAGGTGGCCACGGGCCCGGTGGTCCTCGAGCGCATGGACGCCGGTGGACTGGATCTGCTGATCCTCGACGGCGAGTCGGCCCCGGAGGGCGGTCTCGGCCTGGCCAAGCAGCTCAAGGACGAAATCGCCGA
This sequence comes from Nocardia sp. NPDC056611, assembly GCF_042792755.1. Classification (NCBI taxonomy): domain Bacteria; kingdom Bacillati; phylum Actinomycetota; class Actinomycetes; order Mycobacteriales; family Nocardiaceae; genus Nocardia; species Nocardia sp. NPDC056611. Next base: position 1,402,002 of record NZ_JBHTVV010000002.1, on the reverse strand, counting down.
CTGCCCACCGATTGTCGTGCTGACCGGTCGGCCCGATGATGCCTGGCTGGCGAATTGGTCGCGCGCGGAAGCGGCGGTGCCGCACCCCATCGACCCCATCCGGTTGACCGACGCTGTCCTGGGTGTGCTCGGCAATAGCTTCGCGGCCTGATCTTCCTCTGCCCTCGTGATCAGGGCAAACCCGTGTCACGTGACAAACGGGATTGCGTCCAATCGGTCATAAAAGACCGTTCCGAATTCGATCAAACGCGATCGCGAATCGTCATGTATCTTCTCGTCCGAGTTGTAATCTGTGCCGTAGCTCACAGGAGCGCGGGGAGATGCATGACTGCCATGCACCACTGACATCATCCCTCCGCGCCCGCTGCCGTCCGTAGTGCGTCGTCCAGCTCGCAGGAGGGGTAGTGCTGAAGTGAATATCGAGGTACCGACCCTGGTTCTCGGCGCGGTCGCCGCCGCGTTCGGGGTGTTCTCCATTTTCCTGGCGGCCCTGATCGGCCCCAAACGCTACAACCGGGCCAAGCTCGAGGCCTACGAATGCGGTATCGAGCCGACCCCGCACGCGGTCGCGGGTGGTCCGGGAAACGCTGCGGGCCAACGCTTTCCGGTGAAGTACTACCTCACCGCCATGCTGTTCATCATCTTCGACATCGAGATCGTCTTCCTCTACCCGTGGGCCGTGCACTTCGACGCACTCGGAGTGTTCGGGCTGGCTGCCATGGCGTTGTTCATCTTCAACGTCTCGGTCGCCTACGCCTACGAGTGGCGGCGCGGCGGTCTCAGCTGGGATTGATCGGCGCACAGGGGATTTCCATTCACACATCCCGTGCGAGGCGGGATGTCCCGATCCGGGAGAAGTAGTTCGATATGGGTCTCGAGGAGAAACTGCCCAGCGGGTTCCTGCTGAGCACGGTGGAAGATTTGGCCGGCTATCTGCGCAAGAGTTCGCTGTGGCCGGCGACGTTCGGCTTGGCGTGCTGCGCGATCGAGATGATGGCCACCGGCGGCGGGCGATTCGATATCGCCCGCTTCGGCATGGAGGCGTTCCGCGCCTCGCCGCGCCAGGCCGATCTGATGATCGTGGCGGGCCGGGTGAGCCAGAAGATGGCGCCGGTGCTGCGCCAGGTCTACGACCAGATGACCGAACCGAAATGGGTGCTGGCCATGGGTGTCTGCGCATCCTCGGGCGGCATGTTCAACAACTACGCCATCGTGCAGGGCGTCGACCACATCGTCCCGGTCGACATCTACCTGCCCGGCTGCCCGCCGCGGCCCGAGATGTTGTTGAACGCGATCCTGAAGCTGCACGAGAAGATTCAGGAGATGCCGCTCGGCGTCAATCGCGAAGAGGCCGTGCGCGCGGCCGAAGCCGCCGCGCTCGCCAGCACCCCGACCATTCAGCTGAAGGGGCTGCTGCGATGAGCTTCGATGCACCTGTCGGCACGGAGAGCCCCCCGGAGGCGGCCGTGGAACCCACTGAGAAGACCCCGGACACAACGGAATCCGCCGCCGCCGAGTCTCCGGCCGCCGAGCCCGCACCGCCCGCCGACGATGTGATCGGCGTGCGCCAGGGCATGTTCGGCGTCTCCGGCACCGGCGACACCTCCGGCTACGGCCGCCTGGTCCGGACCGTCTCCATGCCCGGCGGTACCCCCGCCCCCTACGGCCCGGTCTTCGACGAGGTCATCGCGCATCTGCGCCTGGCGCTGGCCAAGACCTTCGACGAGGCGGTGGAGAAGATCGTCGTGTTCCGCGGCGAGCTCACCCTGCACATCCGCCGCGATCATCTGGTGCTGGTCGCGAAGACGTTGCGCGACAACGAAGCCCTGCGGTTCGAGCTGTGCCTGGGCGCCAGCGGCGCGCATTACCCGGAGGACACCGGGCGCGAGCTGCACGCGCTCTATCACCTGAACTCGATCACCCACAACCGCCGCCTGCGGCTGGAAGTGTCGGTGCCGGACAGCGATCCGCACCTGCCCTCCCTGTACTCGGTGTACCCGACGGTGGACTGGCACGAGCGGGAGACCTACGACTTCTTCGGCATCCGCTTCGACGGTCACCCGTCGCTGACCCGCATCGCCATGCCCGACGACTGGCGTGGCCACCCGCAGCGCAAGGACTATCCGCTCGGCGGAATCCCGGTCGAATACAAGGGCGCGCGCATCCCGCCGCCCGACGAGCGGAGGACGTACTCGTAATGAACAACACCGGCACCAAGTCCCGTCGTGACACCCAGGACCGGCCCGAACGCTCGGTCACCGTGGTGGGAAACGATTGGGACGAGATCTCCGCGACCTTGGACGGCATCGCCGAGGAACGCATCGTCGTGAACATGGGCCCGCAGCACCCTTCCACGCACGGGGTGCTGCGGCTCATTCTCGAAATCGAGGGTGAGACCGTGACCGAGGCGCGCTGCGGCATCGGCTACCTGCACACCGGCATCGAGAAGAATCTCGAGTACCGCAGCTGGGTGCAGGGCACCACCTTCGTCACCCGCATGGACTACCTGTCGCCGTTCTTCAACGAGACGGCGTACTGCCTGGCGGTGGAGAAGCTGCTCGACATCACCGATCAGATCCCCGAGCGCGTCAATGTCATCCGCGTGATGCTCATGGAGCTGAACCGCATCTCCTCGCACCTGGTGGCGCTGGCCACCGGCGGCATGGAACTGGGCGCGCTGACCCCGATGCTGTTCGGTTTCCGCGAACGCGAACTCATCCTCGACGTGTTCGAGACCATCACCGGTCTGCGCATGAACCACGCCTACATCCGCCCGGGCGGCCTGGCCCAGGACCTCCCGGACGACGGCGTGCAGAAGGTCCGCGAACTGCTCGACCTGCTGCCGAGCCGCCTGCGGGACATGGAGATGCTGCTCAACGAGAACCCCATCTGGAAGGCACGCACCCGCAATGTCGGCTACCTGGACCTGACCGGTTGCATGGCGCTCGGCATCACCGGCCCGGTGCTGCGTGCCACGGGTCTGCCGCACGACCTGCGCAAGTCCCAGCCGTACTGCGGCTACGAGAACTACGAGTTCGAGGTGCAGACCGACACCGGCTGCGACTGCTACGGCCGCTACCTGATCCGCGTCAATGAGATGAAGGAATCGGTCAAGATCGTCGAGCAGTGCCTCGACAAGCTGCGGCCGGGTCCGGTCATGGTGGAGGACAAGAAGATCGCCTGGCCTGCCGACTTGCAGCTCGGGCCGGACGGTCTCGGCAACTCGCCGAAGTACATCGGCCAGATCATGGGCACCTCCATGGAATCGCTGATCCACCACTTCAAGCTGGTGACCGAAGGTCTGCGGGTCCCGCCCGGCCAGGTGTACGTGGCGGTCGAGTCGCCGCGCGGCGAACTGGGCGTGCACATGGTGAGCGACGGCGGCACCCGCCCCTACCGGGTCCACTACCGCGACCCCTCGTTCACGAATCTGCAAGCGGTGGCGGCGATGTGCGAGGGCGGTCTGGTCGCCGACGTGATCGCCTCCGTCGCCTCCATCGACCCGGTGATGGGAGGCGTGGACCGATGACCGAGATCCTGCTGAACCTGACCACGCGGCCGATCCCGTTCCCGCCGGAGGCGCACGACCGGCTGCAGGTGGAGGCCCGGGAGATCATCGCCCGGTACCCGCATCCGCGTTCGGCACTGCTTCCCCTGTTGCACTTGATGCAATCGGTGGAGGGCTATGTGTCCGGTACCGGCATCGAATTCTGTGCTGAGCAGCTGGGATTGACCGATGCCGAGGTCACCGCGGTGGCCACCTTCTACTCCATGTACCGGCGCACCCCGACCGGCGACTACCACGTCGGCGTCTGCACGAACACGCTGTGCGCGGTCATGGGCGGCGACGAGATCCTCGCGGACCTGAAGCGACACTTGGGACTCGGGAACGGCGAGACGACCGCGGACGGCATGGTCACCCTCGAGCACATCGAGTGCAATGCCGCCTGCGACTACGCGCCGGTCATCATGGTCAACTGGGAGTTCTTCGACAACCAGACCCCGGAATCGGCCAAGGAACTGGTGGATTCGCTGCGCCGCGACCAGCCGCCGACCGCCTCCCGCAGCGGCATCCCGCCGTGCAGTTTCCGCGAGACCGCTCGGATCCTCGCGGGCTACCCGGACCAGCGACCCGGCGCCACCGACGGTGTGGCCGGGCCCGCGTCGCTGGCCGGTCTGCGTGCCGCGGAAGAGAACTCGACCGACGGAGGCGTTCGGTGACGACTGCTCTGACTCCCGTCTTCACCAAGCACTGGGCGGACCCGGACAGCTGGACCCTGGCGTCCTACCGCCGTCAGGGCGGCTATCGGGCGCTGCCCCAGGCACTGCGCATGCAGCCGGACGAGGTGATCGCCACCATCAAGGATTCCGGTCTGCGCGGCCGCGGCGGCGCGGGCTTCCCGACCGGCATGAAGTGGGGCTTCATCCCGCAGGGCCCCGGCCCCGACGGCGTCACCAAGCCGCACTACCTGGTGGTCAACGCCGACGAGTCGGAACCCGGCACCTGCAAGGACATTCCGCTCATGCTGGCCACCCCGCACACCCTCATCGAGGGCGTCATCATCGCGGCCTACGCCATTCGTGCCTCGCACGCGTTCATCTACGTGCGCGGCGAAGTGGTGTCGGTGCTGCGGCGATTGCAGGCCGCCGTGCGGCAGGCGTACGAGGCGGGCTATCTCGGCCGCAATATCCAGGGCTCGGGTTTCGATCTGGAGATCGTGGTGCACGCCGGGGCGGGCGCCTACATCTGCGGTGAGGAGACCGCGCTGCTGGATTCGCTCGAGGGCCGCCGCGGTCAGCCGCGACTGCGTCCCCCGTTCCCGGCTGTGGCCGGCCTCTACGCCTGCCCGACCGTGGTCAACAATGTGGAATCCATTGCGTCCGTGCCGCTCATCCTCGCGAATGGCGTGGAGTGGTTCCGGTCGTTCGGCACGGAGAAGTCGCCGGGGTTCACCCTCTACTCGCTCTCCGGTCACGTGACACGACCGGGCCAGTACGAAGCGGCCCTCGGAATCACGTTGCGCGAGTTGCTGACCTACGCCGGAGGCATCCGCGAGGGCCACACCCTGAAGTTCTGGACCCCGGGCGGTTCGTCGACCCCGCTGTTCACCGCCGAGCACATCGACGTCCCCCTCGACTACGAGGGCGTGTCGGCCGCGGGCTCCATGCTCGGCACCAAGGCGCTGCAGATCTTCGACGACACCACCTGTGTGGTGCGGGCGGTGCTGCGCTGGACCGAGTTCTACGCCCACGAATCCTGCGGCAAGTGCACCCCCTGCCGCGAGGGCACCTACTGGCTGGTCCAGCTGTTGCAGCGTTTGGAGAGCGGACAGGGCCACCAGACCGACCTGGACAAGCTGGCCGACATCGCCGACAACATCAACGGCAAATCCTTCTGCGCCCTCGGTGACGGCGCGGCCAGCCCGATCTTCTCCTCCCTGAAGTACTTCCGCGACGAGTACGCGGAGCACATCCGCCTCGGCGCCTGCCCGTTCGACCCGGCCCGCACCACGGCCTGGGCCACCCAAGGAGCACGATGACCTCGACAGTGAGCTCCACAACCGGTGGCGGGGTGACCCCCACCGACATGGTGACCGTGACCATCGACGGCACCCCGGTTTCGGTGCCCGCCGGAACCCTGGTGATCCGGGCAGCCGAACTCATCGGCGTCCAGATCCCCCGCTTCTGCGATCATCCGCTGCTCGACCCGGTCGGCGCGTGCCGGCAGTGCCTGGTGGAGGTCGAGGGGCAGCGCAAGCCCGTCGCCTCCTGCACCCAGACCGTGGCCGAGGGGATGGTGATCAGCACCCAGGTCTCCTCCCCCGTGGCCGCCAAGGCGCAGGAGGGCGTGATGGAGCTGCTGCTCATCAATCACCCCCTCGACTGCCCGGTGTGCGACAAGGGCGGCGAATGCCCGCTGCAGAACCAGGCCATGTCGGCGGGGCGCTCCGAATCCCGTTTCGACGGTAAGAAGCGCACCTATCCCAAGCCGATTCCGCTGTCCTCGGCGATCCTGCTGGACCGGGAGCGCTGCGTGCTGTGCGCGCGCTGCACCCGGTTCTCGCAGCAGGTGGCCGGTGACCCGTTCATCGAACTGATGGAACGCGGTGCGCTGCAACAGGTCGGCACGGCCGCCGGGGAGCCGCTGGACTCCTACTTCTCCGGCAACACCGTGCAGATCTGCCCGGTCGGCGCGCTCACCGGCAGCACCTACCGCTTCCGCGCCCGGCCCTTCGACCTGGTGTCGAGCCCGGCGGTGTGCGAGCACTGCGCGAGCGGCTGCGCTCAGCGCACCGATCACCGGCGCGGCAAGGTGATGCGCCGCCTGGCCGGTGACGATCCGCAGGTCAACGAGGAATGGAACTGCGACAAGGGCCGATTCGCGTTCACCTACCTCACCGAGTCCGATCGGCTCACCACGCCGCTGGTGCGCAGCTGGGACGGCAGCCTCCAGCCCGCGTCGTGGTCGGAGGCCATCGGCGCGGCCGCCCGCGGACTGGCCGCGGCGCGCGGTAAGGCGGGCGTCCTGGTCGGCGGCCGGGTGACCCTGGAGGACGCCTACGCGTACTCCAAGTTCGCGCGAGTCGCGTTGAACACCAATGACATCGACTTCCGCGCCCGCGAGCACTCCGCCGAGGAGGCCGACTTCCTGGCCGCCCGGGTGGCCGGGCAGGGCATCACCGTCGACTACGCCGCCCTCGAACGTGCGCCCTTCGTGCTGCTGGTGGGGTTCGAGGCGGAAGAGGAATCGCCGATCGTGTATTTGCGGCTGCGCAAGGCCGCACGCCGCAACGGCACGCCGATCTACTCGCTCGCGCCCTATGTGACCCGCGGCCTGCAAAAGCTGTCCGGCACCCTGCTGCCGGCCGCACCGGGTGCGGAACCGCATGTGCTGGAAGCGATCCGGACCGGCGAGACCGATGAGCTGACCGCCGGATACGCCCGGCTGCGCGAGGTCGCGGACCTGTTGCGCGAGCCCGGCGCGCTGATCCTCGCCGGTGAACGCCTCGGTGGCATTCCGGGCGGCCTGTCCGCGGTGGCGCGGCTGGCCGACGACACCGGATCGACGCTGGCCTGGATCCCCCGCCGCGCCGGTGAGCGCGGCGCGCTCGAGGCCGGGGCACTGCCGGTGCTGCTGCCCGGCGGGCGGCCCGTCGCCGATCCCACAGCGCGCAAACAGGTTCGCGAAGCCTGGAACGTGAACGAACTGCCGGGCACTCCCGGCCGCGACACCGCCGCCATCCTGGCCGCCGCGCCCAGCTTGGGCGCACTGCTCATCGGCGGCGTCGAGGTCGGGGACATGCCCGACCCGCACGCCGCCCTGCAGGCCATCGACGCGGCGGGCTTCGTGGTGTCGATGGAGTTGCGCCGCAGCGACATCAGCCAGCGCGCCGACGTCGTGTTCCCGGTCGCCTCGGCCATGGAGAAGGCCGGCACCTTCCTCACCTGGGAGGGCCGCCACCGCCAATTCGAGGCCGCCCTGCGCGATTCCACCGTCCGCCGCGAGGCGGCGCCGCTGCCCGAGTACCGGCTCCTGGACGCCATCGCCAACGAGATGGGGGTGCGGCTGGGCCTGCGCGACGCCGCCGGCGCCCGCGCGGAACTGGCCGACCTCGGAGTCTGGGACGGCGCCCCCGCCCCGACGCCGGTGCACCGCCCCCATCCGCCGGCCCAACCCCATTCGGGTACAGCGGTTCTCGCGTCCTGGCGGATGCTCATCGACCGCGGCCGGCTCCAGGACGGCGAACCCAACCTGGCGGGTACCGCCCGCACCCCCGTGGTGCGGCTGTCGGCCGAGACCGCCGCCGGGATCGGCGCCACCACCGGCGATCCGGTGACCGCCGCGACCGACCACGGCCACATCACCCTGCCCCTGGTCATCACCGAGATGCCCGACGGCGTGGTGTGGCTGCCCATGAATTCCCCCGGCTCCGACGTGCTGGTGCAGCTCGGCACCACACCCGGCCACCTCGTGCGTATCCGACGGGAGGACCACCGTGAGTGAGCTCGATCTGATGAGGGTGTTCGCGGGGCCCTCTGTGGTTACACACGCTGCCTCCTCCGGGCCTGACGCGAACACCCTGGGTATGTTCGGCCACGATCCGTGGTGGCTGGTGCTGGTGAAATCCATCGGGATCTTCGTGTTCCTGCTGCTCATCCCGATGCTGGCGGTGTACGCGGAGCGAAAGATCGTGGCGTTCATGCAGATGCGTGTCGGACCCAACCGGGTCGGGCCGCGCGGCTCGCTGCAGTCCATCGCCGACGGCGTGAAGATGCTCCTCAAGGAGGACATCATCCCGGCCATCGTGGACAAGCCGATCTTCATTCTCGCGCCGGTGATCTCGCTGATCCCGGCCGTGATGGCGTTCGCGGTGATCCCGTTCGGGCCGCAGGTCAGCATATTCGGGCACCAGACAATGCTGCAGCTGACCGATATGCCGGTGGGCGTGCTCTACATCCTGGCCATGGCTTCGGTCGGCGTGTACGGCATCGTGCTGGCGGGCTGGGCGTCCGGGTCCACCTATCCGCTGCTGGGCGGGCTGCGCTCTACCGCGCAGGTTATCTCCTACGAGATCGCCATGGCGCTGTGCTTCGCCGCGGTGTTCCTGCTCTCGGGCACCATGGCCACCTCGGGAATCGTCAAGGCGCAGGAGGGAACCTGGTACGTCTTCCTGCTGCTGCCGTCGTTCCTGATCTACGCGGTGTCCATGGTCGGCGAGACCAACCGCGCGCCCTTCGACCTGCCCGAGGCCGAGGGCGAGCTGGTCGGCGGTTTCCACACCGAATACTCCTCGCTCAAGTTCGCCATGTTCATGATGGCCGAGTACATCAATATGGCGACCGTGTCCGCGCTGGCCACCACGCTGTTCTTCGGCGGCTGGCACGCGCCGTTCCCGATCAGCCTGTGGGCGGGCGCGAACAGCGGCTGGTGGCCCATGCTGTGGTTCACCGCCAAGGTGTGGACGTTCCTGTTCGTGTTCATCTGGCTGCGCGGCACGCTCCCCCGCCTGCGCTACGACCAGTTCATGAACCTGGGCTGGAAGCTGCTGATCCCGGTGTCGCTGGCCTGGGTCATGTTCGTCGCGACCCTGAAGGTGTTGCAGAACAACGGCACCCACATCCAGACCGCGGGCATGGTGATCGGCGGGCTGGTGGTCGCGGCCGTGCTGCTCGCGCTGGTGATCCGGGCCGGGCACGCGGGCTACGACCGCGCCAACGCCTCCCCGGACCCGGACTCGACGCGGGCGTACTCGGACTTCCCGGTGCCGCCGATGCCCGCGACGCCGATGGCGTCCACCCCCAAGCCGGATCTGCTGGCCCCACTGGGCGGATTCGTGGTCACCGCCTCGACGATGTTCAAGAAGCCGAACACCGAGCTCTACCCCGAGGTCAAGACCCCGACCGCGCCGCGCTACCACGGCCGGCACCAGCTCAACCGACATCCGGACGGGCTGGAGAAGTGCATCGGCTGCGAGCTGTGCGCCTGGGCCTGTCCCGCCGACGCCATCTACGTGGAGGGCGCCGACAACACCGAGGACGAACGCTTCTCTCCCGGTGAGCGTTACGGCCGCGTCTACCAGATCAACTACCTGCGCTGCATCGGGTGCGGTCTGTGCATCGAGGCCTGCCCGACCCGGGCGCTCACCATGACCAACGAGTACGAGATGGCCGACGACAACCGCGCCGGGCTGATCTACGAGAAGCAGGATCTGCTCGCCCCGATGCAGCCGGGCATGGTCGCCCCGCCGCACGCCATGTACCCCGGCGCGGACGAGGGCTCCTACTACCGCGGCGAAGTCCCCGGCGCGGCAAGCGAACTCGCCGGAGCGGAAGGGACCAAGCAATCATGATCACCGACCGGATCGCCCAGCCCGCCCAGCAGATCGTCACCCACACCTCCACCGGCGAGGCCGTCCAGTTCTGGATCCTCGCCGTGGTGGCCGTGCTCGGCGCGCTCGGCATGGTCTGCGCGCGCAAGGCCGTGCACTCGGCACTGTGCCTGGCCGCCACCATGATCACGCTGTCGGCGTTCTACATCGCGCAGAGCGCGCTGTTCCTGGGCATCGTGCAGATCGTCGTCTACACCGGCGCGGTCATGATGCTGTTCCTGTTCGTGCTCATGCTCGTCGGCGTGGATTCCGCGGAGTCGCTGCGGGAGACGCTGCGCGGGCAGCGGCTCGCGGTCGTGGTGGTGGGCATCGGCTTCGGCATGCTGCTCATCGGCGGCATCGCCCGCGGCATGGCCGACCGGAGCGTCGCCGAGACCGGTCCCGGCCTGGGCGGCAACTACAGCGTCGGGGCGCTGGCCGAACTCATTTTCGTGCGCTACGTGTGGGCGTTCGAGCTCACCGGCGCACTGCTCATCACCGCGACCATCGGCGCCATGGTGCTCGCGCACCGCGAACGGTTCGGGCCGCCCACCGATCAGCGCACCCTGTCCAAGGAACGCTTCCGCGCGGGCACCCGGGTGACGCCGCTGCCCACGCCCGGCGTGTACGCCCGCCACAATGCCGTCGACGCGCCCGCGCGGCTGCCGGACGGCTCCTTCGAGGAGCTGTCGGTCAGCACCATCCTGCGGCACCGCCGCAATCGCGCCCACACCGAAGCGGTCGTGCTGACCGTCGGCGACGGCAGCGACGTTCCCGGCGACGACACTCACGAGGAAGGCCAGCGGTGAATCCGGACAACTATCTGTACCTCTCGGCCCTGCTGTTCACCATCGGCGCCGCCGGAGTCCTGGTGCGGCGCAACGCCATCGTGGTGTTCATGTGCATCGAGCTCATGCTCAACGCCGTGAACCTGGCCTTCGTCACCTTCGCGCGCACACACGGCAATCTGGACGGCCAGGTCTTCGCGTTCTTCACCATGGTGGTGGCCGCCGCCGAGGTCGTGGTCGGCCTGGCCATCATCATGAGCATCTTCCGTGCCCGCCGCTCGACCTCGGTCGACGACGCGAACCTGCTGCGGTATTGACATGGATACCGCACAGATGCTGTGGCTGATGCCCGCGCTCCCGCTCGCGGGGGCCGTATTCCTGCTGCTGATCGGCCGGATCGGCGACACGTGGGGCCATATTCCGGGCACCGCGCTGGCGCTCGCCTCGTTCGGGGTCGCGGCGTGGGCGTTCTCCGACATGCTGGACCGGCCGAATTCCGAACGGGCCGTGCACTACACGCTGTTCGAGTGGGTGCCGGTCGCCGGGCTGAAGGTCGACTTCGCGCTGCAACTCGACCAACTGTCGATGTGCTTCGCGCTGCTGATCACCGGCGTCGGATCGCTGATCCACATCTACTCGATCGGATACATGAACGGCGACGAGGGACGGCGGCGATTCTTCGCCTACCTCAACCTGTTCCTGGCCGCCATGCTGGTACTGGTCCTCGCGGGCAACTACCTGGTGCTGTACCTCGGCTGGGAAGGCGTCGGCCTGGCGTCCTACCTGCTGATCGGATTCTGGTACCACAAGCCCTCCGCCGCGACGGCGGCCAAGAAGGCGTTCGTGGTCAACCGGGTCGGCGACATGGGGCTGGCGATCGCGCTCATGGTCATGTTCGCGACCTTCGGGAGCATCGACTTCCAGACCGTCTTCGGGTCGGCGAGCCACGCGGGCACCGGAACCCTCACGGCCATCGGGCTTCTGCTGCTGCTCGGGGCCTGCGGCAAGTCCGCGCAGGTGCCGCTGCAGTCCTGGCTGGGGGACGCCATGGAGGGTCCGACGCCGGTGTCGGCGCTCATCCACGCCGCCACCATGGTCACCGCGGGCGTCTATCTGATCGCCCGCTCGAACCCGATCTTCGATCTCGCGCCGGGCGCGCAGGCGGCCGTGATGGCCGTCGGCGCGGTCACTCTGGTGTTCGGCGCGATCATCGGTTGCGCCAAGGACGACATCAAGAAGGCCCTCGCCGCCTCGACCATGAGCCAGATCGGCTACATGGTGCTGGCCGCCGGGCTCGGCCCGGTCGGGTACGCGGCCGCGATCATGCACCTGCTGACCCACGGCTTCTTCAAGGCCGGACTGTTCCTCGGCGCCGGCTCGGTCATGCACGCGATGAACGACGAGACCGATATGCGGCGCTACGGCGGACTGCGCAAGCTGCTGCCGATCACCTACGTCACCTTCGGGCTCGGATACCTTGCGATCCTGGGTGTTCCGCCGTTCGCGGGATTCTGGTCCAAGGACCGGATCATCGAGGCGGCGTTCGCGTACGGCGGGGTCGGCGGTGTCGTCACCGGCCTGGCCGCGCTGTGCGGCGCGGGCATCACGGCGTTCTACATGACCCGCGTCATGATCTTCACCTTCTTCGGCGAGCGCCGCTGGAAGGAAGGCACGCATCCGCACGAGGCGCCCGCCTCGATGACCGGGCCGATGATCCTGCTGGCCTTCGGATCCGTCTTCTCCGGCATGCTCTTCGCCTACGGGTCCTCGCTCACCAACTGGCTGGCCCCGGTGGTCGGCGAACATCACGGCGAACCGGTGATTCCAGCCTGGGCCATCACGTTCTTCGCGCTCGCGGTGGTCGCGGCCGGCGGCTGGGTGGCCTACGACCAGTACGCGAAGTCCCCGATCGCCGAGACCGCGCCCGCCGGCAACCCGCTCGTCGAGGCCGCACGCCGCGACCTGTACGGCGACGCCGCCAACGAGGCCGCGTTCATGCGTCCCGGCCGGCACCTGACCCGGTCGCTGGTGTTCGTCGACAACCGCGGCATCGACGGCCTGGTCAACTCCACGGCCGCGGTGATCGGCGGATTGTCGGCCCGGATCCGGCGCGTGCAAACCGGTTTCGTGCGCTCCTACGCCCTGTCCATGTTCACCGGCGCGGCCCTCGTGGTCGCCGCCCTGCTGGCGGTGAGGTTCCTGTGAATGAGCTTGCGAACGCACCGATGAACTCCGTGAGCGAATTTCCCTGGCTCACCCTGCTGTGGGCGGTGCCGCTCGGCGGGGCGGCGCTCGCGCTGCTGTTCCCGGCGGGACAGCGGACCGCGGTGCGGGCCTTCGCGTTGATCGTCTCGCTGGGCACGCTCGGGATCGGTATCTGGCTGGCCACCCGGTTCGAAACCGGTGGGGCGCAATACCAGTTCGTGGAGGACCGGCAGTGGATCCCGGCCTTCGGGGCGGGCTACACGGTCGGCCTCGACGGGATCGCCCTGGTTCTGGTCCTGCTCACCGCGGGACTGGTACCGCTGCTGCTGATCGCGGGCTGGCAGGACGATCGGGAGGTCGGCACCGGGCCGCGGGTCGCGCACTACTACGTGGCGCTCACCCTGGTCGTGGAATCCATGGTGCTGGTCTCGTTCACCGCCTTGGACATTCTGCTGTTCTACGTGTTCTTCGAGGTCATGCTGATCCCGATGTACTTCCTCATCGGCGGCTTCGGCCCCCGCACCGGGGACATGGCGTTGCGTCAGCAGCGGGCGCGGGCCGCGGTGAAGTTCCTGCTGTACAACCTGTTCGGCGGACTCATCATGCTGGCCGCGGTGATCGGGCTCTACGTGATCACCGCGCGGGAGAAGCTGGGCAGCCACGGCGGCGGCACCTTCGACTTCCGGACCGTCATGGAGGCCGCCAACTCCGGGCAGCTCGGGGCGACGCCCGCGGTGCTCAACGCGCTGTTCCTCGGATTCATGTTCGCGTTCGCGGTGAAAGCGCCACTGTGGCCGCTGCACACCTGGCTGCCGGACGCCGCGGTGGCGGCCACCCCGGCCAGCGCGGTGCTCATGATGGCGGTGGTCGACAAGGTCGGGACCTTCGGCATGCTGCGCTACGGCCTGCTGCTGTTCCCCTCGGCCACATCGACATACGCGCCGCTGATCAGCGTGCTCGCGGTGATCGGAATCCTGTACGGGGCGCTGCTGGCCATCGGGCAGACCGATGTGATGCGGCTGATCGCCTACACCTCGATCTCGCACTTCGGGTTCATCATCCTGGGCATTTTCGCGCTCACCACCCAGGGCGGCACCGGGGCGACGCTGTACATGATCAATCACGGCATCTCCACCGCCGCGCTGTTCCTCATCGCCGGATTCCTGGTGTCGCGGCGCGGATCTCGGTTCATCGCCGACTTCGGCGGCGTCCAGAAGGTCGCGCCGATCCTGGCGGGCACCTTCCTCATCTCCGGCCTGGCCACGCTGTCGCTGCCCGGGCTCGCCCCGTTCATCAGCGAATTCCTGGTGCTGATCGGCACATTCACCCGCTACCCGGTGGCGGCCGTGATCGCGGCCTCCGCGCTGGTGCTGGCCGCGGTGTACGTGCTGTGGATGTACCAGCGGATGATGACCGGCCCGGTGAAGGAGGGCAACGAGCGGCTCTACGACCTGCTGCCCCGCGAAATGGTGGTCGTGGTCCCGCTGATCATCGCGCTGCTGTTCCTGGGCGCGTACCCCAAGCCGGTGCTGGACCGGATCGATCCGGCCGTCGCCCGCACCCTCACCACCATCGGACAGCACAATCCGGCCCCGGCGGTGCAGCCGGAAGCCGCCCAGACGAACACCGGAGGTGCCCACAAATGAGTGGAGGTCTGCTGCTCGCCGCCGCGACGGTCCCGGCACCGAGCATCGAATACCGGTACCTGTCACCGATGTTGATCGTGTTCGGTGTCGCGGTCGCCGGGGTGCTGGTGGAGGCGTTCGCGCCGCGCGCGTCGCGCTATGTGATCCACCTGGTGCTCGGGCTCGGCGGTATGGCGGTCGCGCTGGGCGCGGTCATCGGACTGCGCGATGTCCGGGCGACCGCCGTGGTGGGAGCCGTTGCCATCGACGGGGTTTCCCTGTTCCTGCAGGGCACCATCCTGGTGGTCGGCATTCTCGGACTGCTCTTCATCGCCGAGCGTCGGGCCGACCGGATGCCGGTGCGCCGCGAAGGACCCGGCACCTGGAGTCTCACGGCTTCCCGTGGCGGGGTCGACGCCTTCACCCCGCAGGCCGCCTCCACACCCGGCAGCCTCGACGAGATCGCCGCCACCACAGCGGGAATCGCGACCACCGAGGTCTTCCCACTCACCATGTTCGCGCTCGCCGGGCTGATGCTCTTCCCCGCCTCGAACGACCTGCTCACCATGTTCGTGGCACTGGAAGTGCTGTCGCTGCCGCTGTACCTGCTGTGCGGACTGGCGCGGCGTCGCCGCCTCCTCTCCCAGGAGGCCGCGTTGAAATACTTCCTGCTGGGCGCGTTTTCGTCGGCCTTCTTCCTCTACGGAATGGCACTGCTCTACGGCTACGCGGGAACGATCCGGCTGGCGGGCATCGCCGAGGCGGTGGCCCGCGACGACAGCAAGTCGCACACCCTGGCCGTCATCGGCGTCGCCATGCTGGCCGTCGGACTGCTCTTCAAGATCGGCGCGGTCCCGTTCCAGTCCTGGGTCCCCGACGTCTACCAGGGCGCGCCGACTCCGGTCACCGCATTCATGGCCGCCGCCACCAAGATCGCCGCGGTGGGTGCCCTGCTGCGCGTGCTGTACGTCGCGGTCCCCAACCTCCGCAACGACTGGCGTCCGGTCTTCGCCGCGGTCGCCATCGCCACCATGGTCGTCGGCGCGATCCTCGCCGTCACCCAAACCGACATGAAGCGCATGCTCGCGTATTCCTCTGTCGCCCACGCCGGTTTCATCCTGACGGCCCTGGTCTCCGCCACCACCGCCGGCGTCTCCTCCATCCTCTTCTACCTCGCCGTCTACGGCCTCGGCACCGTCGGCGCCTTCGCCGTGGTCAGCCTGGTCCGCGACGACAACGGCGACGAGGCAACCGATCTCCCAGCCTGGGCGGGCATGGGCCGCCGCTCCCCCTGGCTGGCCACCACCTACTCCCTGTTCCTCCTCTCCTTCGCGGGCATCCCGCTGACGAGTGGCTTCATCGCCAAGTTCGGCGTCTTCGCCGCCGCCACCGGCGGCGAGGCCGCGACCCTCGTCATCGTCGGTGTCATCTCCAGCGCCATCGCCGCCTTCTTCTACATCCGAGTCATCGTCCTCATGTTCTTCACCGACGCCCCGGCAACCCCGCCCACCGTCGTCCACCCCACCCTCACGAGCACCATCATCGCCCTCACCGCCGCAGCCACCCTGGTCCTCGGCATCTTCCCCCAACCCCTCCTCGACCTCGCCAAGAACGCCGCCACCCTCATCCACTGAACCCACCGGATCCAAAGAATCGGGCTCGCCGCGAAATTCGCGGCGAGCCCGATTGGTGTTGACTTGGAGTGTGCTCCAGGTTCTAGGTTCGGGGTATGAGCAGAATTCTGATTACGGG
Organism: Nocardia sp. NPDC056611; assembly: GCF_042792755.1. Taxonomy (NCBI): domain Bacteria; kingdom Bacillati; phylum Actinomycetota; class Actinomycetes; order Mycobacteriales; family Nocardiaceae; genus Nocardia; species Nocardia sp. NPDC056611. The sequence continues at coordinate 1,385,763 of NZ_JBHTVV010000002.1, read as the reverse complement.
CGCCAATAAGGGAATCGGGTTCGAGGCTGCGCGGCGGCTCGTGGTGGACGGGCACACGGTGTATCTCGGGAGTCGGGATGCCGAGCGGGGGCTGGCGGCGGCGGAAGCGGTGGGGGCGCGGGCTGTTCGGATTGATATCACCGATGATGAGTCCGTGCGCGCTGCGGTCGCGGCGATCGAAGCCGAGGGTGGGCTGGATGTGCTGATCAACAATGCGGGGATTCAGGCGGAGATGAGTGCGGACGGGGGTGTGCTGGGGGCCGGGGAGATGACTGCCGAGATCATGCGGGAGACGTTCGAGACCAACGTTTTCGGGACTGTGCGGGTGCTGGAGGCCTTCTTGCCGTTGCTGGAGAAGGCGGAGGCACCGGTTGTGGTGAACGTGAGTAGTGGGCTGGCATCGTTGAACAGGCTCGCTACGGACGGGGACATCGCCGGTCGGTATCCGGGGGTGGCATATCCGGCGTCGAAGACCGCGGTGAATGTGCTGACGATTCAGTACGCCAAGGCTTTTCCGGGTGTTCGGATCAATTCGGTGGAACCGGGTTACACCGGTACCGATCTGAACCACAACCTCGGGCATCAGACGGTGCAGGAGGCGGCGGAGATCATCGTGCGGATGGCGCAGATCGGGGCGGACGGGCCGACGGGCGGGTTCTTCGACGCGAAGGGGCCGCTGGCCTGGTGATCGGGTGGGTCAGGTGGTGATTCCGACGAGGTGGCCGATGGCGTAGGTGGTGATCATCGCCAGCGCGCCGCCGGCGAGGACGCGGATGGTCGCGCGGGCGACGGGAGCTTGCCCGAGACGCGCGCCCAACGCGCCGGTTAGGGCCAAGGCGGCCAGGACCGCGCCCATGGTGAGGGGAACCCGGATCGCCGGGGGCGTCAGGATTGCCAGGAGTGGGAGCAGTGCGCCGAGGGTGAAGGACAGGGCCGAGGAGAGGGCCGCGTGGAGGGGGTTGGTGAGATCGTCGGGGTCGATCCCGAGTTCGGCCTCGGCGTGGGCGGTGAATGCGTCCGCGGCGGTGAGTTCTTCGGCCACGGCCTGGGCGGTGGCTGGGGAAAGGCCCTTGGCGCGGTAGATGGCGGCCAGTTCGGCGAGCTCGGCTTCGGGTTGTTCTGCCAATTCACGGCGTTCGGTTTCCAGCAGGGCGCGTTCGCTGTCGCGTTGGGTGCTGACGGAGACGTACTCGCCGAGCGCCATCGACACCGCGCCCGCGGTGAGTCCGGCCACGCCCGCGGTCAGGATCGCGGTGCTGTTGCTCGTCGCGGCCGCGACACCGACGACAATCCCAGCCACGGAGACGATCCCGTCGTTCGCGCCCAAAACACCCGCACGCAGCCAATTCAGGCGAGTCGCCAATCCTGTCGCATGGGGTTCGGCGGGATGCGCGAGCGCCACCGAACCGGTCATTTCGTCCCTCACCAGGGGAACGGTAGTAGTTCACAACGTTTGCCGCCAGCAAAGAAAGCCTCACCGAAATTAGGTAATGCATTGCATATCAAGAGGTTTCGATGCGGTACACACCCCGGGTAATCCGCGACACGGCGATCGCGACACGTTTGCGACAAGCAGATTCTCGGTGGATTCGGGTCATGCGCGGCGCGGGTTGGCCGTAGCGTTGTCTTCGGCGCCAAGCGGATCGGGTAAGAGAGCGGCAGGATGCGGCCACAACCATCAGCGATCGGATACCTCCGGCACGATGTGTCGGGGGCGCAGCAGCAGTGGGACGAGGCTCAGATCCAGCATCTGGCTCGCCGGCTCGGCTATGACCTGTGCAAGACGGTGGTCTTCGGTCCCGAGACCGACCGGCCGCTGGTCCGGGTCCGCACCCTGGTCTCCCGGATGGAGGCCGACGCGGTGATCATCCCCAGCCTGGCCCACTTCGGCGGTCGCATCCCCGATGACATCGTGCAGGTGGCCGACATCATCACGGTGAGTCCCGAAAACACCTACGCGCGCTGGGCGATTCCACCGGTGGAATGACCCGGCCACGCTACGCCGAACAATGCGTGGTGGCCCCGTTCACCTCACCCGGCAACCACGATTCCCCGGTCGCCATCCCGCCATTGTCCTGGCAGTGCACGGTGAAGTCGTCCCCGCGCCGCACGATATCGAACGCACCGGATATCAAGCCCATCGCGGGAGCGCCGCCACCCGCGGATACGCAGTTCCCGGTCCCGATACCGTGACCATCCGTGGTGATCTCCACCTGATCGCACACGTACCGCTGACCGTCTACATCCTGAGCGCTCGAAGAGCTCACCACTGTTCCCGCGAATACCGCGAGACACATCGCCGCGATGCCCACACCTCGGGCTATTGGAGTTCTCATCACCCACACCTCCCGAATCGCACGGATAAGTGTGCCCCCAGCCTATTCCTGAATAGGCCGCACGGGGTCAGATGCCCGCCGCGCGCACCAGGCTGTCCGCCAGCCGCGGCGACACCGTCGACAGCAGCCGCAAGGCCGCCGCATACGTGGGATACAGCTCGACCGGACGGTCGCGCACCGCGGTGAGCACCCAGCCCGCGGCCTGCTCGGGCGTCAGCGCGGCCTGGGTGTCGTAGTCACTGGTCGGGCTGATCATCGGCGTACGCACGAGCGGGAATCCGATTGTGGTGACCGCGATTCCGGTGTCATGGCACTCCGCGCCGAGGCTGCGCCCGAACGCGGCCAGAGCGGCCTTCGAGGCGTGATAGGCACTGAACTTGGGCATGACGCCGGCGGTGGTGCCCCAGGTGCCGATATTGATGATGTGGCCGCTGTTCGCCGCCCGCAGCGCGGGCAACAGGGCCAGGGTCAGGCGAACAGGCCCGAAGTAGTTCACGGCCATGGTGCGCTCGTAGTCGTGGGCCCGGTCGGTGGCGTCGAAGGCGTTGCGACGGATGGACCGTCCCGCATTGTTGACCACGATGTCGGGGGTGCCGAAATGCTCGAGCACGGTGGCCGCCAGCTCGCCGACCTGTTCGGGATCGGTGAGATCGCAGGGCATCGGGTGGGCGACGCCGCCGTCGGCGGTGATGGCCCCGCAGGTCTGCTCGAGCCGTTCCCGGTCCCGGGCCACCGCGAGGATCCGCGCTCCGCGGTCGGCGAGCAGGTGGGCGGTCGCTTCGCCGATGCCCGAGGACGCGCCGGTCAGAATCACGGTGCGGCTGTGCAGATCCGGTGCGCCGGTCGCGCCGACGATCGATCGGATCGAGGGCGTCGGTTGCAGCAGCGCGGTGGCCAGATAGTTCTTCATATCGGTACCCGTCGTCGGTGGCGAGGTCGGCGGATGCGGGTAGCTGGATCTTGACCCACACGAATTGACTAATCGGTAAATTACGACGGGGGCAGTTCGCTGTCAATCGTCGACGGCCATGCGTCGGCGCCCAGGCTCGACACATGGCCGTCGACGAACCCGCTAGTCGGCCTCGATGACTTCGCGGACCCGCCCGGCGAACGTATCGGGCTGTTCCATGAACCCGGCGTGGCCACCCGGGAAGAGGGTCGGTTCGATGCCCAGCTCACCGCCCAGGGCACGCGAGGTCCGGTCGCAGAACAGGCCCGCGGACTCGTCGCCGATGCCGATGACGATCGTCGTCGGGGTGGCGCACAGCGCGTCCAGGGAAGGCTGCCAGCCGGAGGTGGTGTGCAGTTCGTGGCGGTAGAAGAAGTCGTCGGAGGCGATCGCCCGGGGGTCCCGCTCGCCGCCGAACATCTGCTCCAGCATCTCCTCCGGCATGAACAGACCCGACATCTCACCGAACTTGCGGACCGCGCCGATCACGTCACCGGTGTTGTAGACGTCCACGATCTCGTCGGTCCGCGCCCGCAGATCGTCCCGGTCGTCGAGCAGTTCGCGCAGCGGCGGCTCGTGCGCGATGAGTGTGGACACCAACTCGGGCCGGTCGATGGCGAGCGCCAGGCCGGTGATCGCGCCGCCGCTGGAGCCGAGCACCACGGCCGGGCCCTGACCGATGTGGGTGATCACGCGGGCCAGATCGTCGGCGCGCAGTTCCGGCGTCGAGTCCTTGTCGGCGTCGGTCACGGTGCTGCGCCCGTGGCCGCGCGGGTCGGGGCACAGGACGGTGTGGTCGGAGGCGAGCAGTTCGGCCAGCGTGCCGAAGGGGCCGGAATCCATCGGGGCGCCGACCAGTGCGATCAGCGGGCCGCTGCCGCGGACTTCGTAGTAGATGGTGCCGTCGGGCACCGCGACGGTTCCGGACGTGACAGGTGCGGTCGAGGTCATGGGTAGCTCCAGGTGTCTCGGAAGAGGGACACCTGAATTGACGGTACGACCGCGTCGAATTCATCGCCGCGAGAACGGAAGAGCCTCAGCCGACCTGACGGCGGGATTCCGGCAGCGCGCAGGCGACACCCTCGGCGGCGCCGAGCGGGCGCACCCCGAGCGCTTGGTTCAGCCGCGCTCGCTGGTTCTCCCACGCGATGGCGGCGGTCAGTTCGGTCAACTGGGACTTGTTCATCCGGCTCAGCAACTGGGTGCGCAGATCGTCGAGGTCCAGTGCGGTCGGCGTGACCGTCATGGCCTCGGCGAAGGCGATCACCAGCTTCTCGGTATCGCTGTAGGCATCGCTGTCCTGATACGTCGGCAGGTCGGTGACCTGCGCTGCCGTGACCCCGCCGAAGTGGGCCAGCGTGGAGCCGATGTCGAGACAGAACTGGCAGTTGACCAATGCCGCGGTCTTGAGCTCGGCCAGCTCCTTGAGGGTCGGGTCGAGTTTGTTGGAGAACAGCAGCATCGTCTCGTGGAGCAGGGTGCTGATCAGCAGCTGCGGCCGCCGGATGAGCCAGCCGAACAGATCGGTCTGATTCTTGCGAGCCCGACCGAAGGCCTTGACGTAATGCATGATTCGGGCAATTGCGCGCATGATGCCTCCCCATGGCGTTTCGCGGGATCTTCCCTGCGTATCAGCCTAGGCCGAACCTGCGACGGCTTGTAGTAGCAATGCGTGTCCGATTTCAGTGATCTGCATCTACCGCCTCGGCCCCCACCCACCCTGTTCCTGGGGATGCGGTCCCCGGGAACGGCGGATTGCCGTTCCCGGCAGGTGATTTCGTCGGACTGTCCTGTTAGCTTGCGCGCCATGACTGAAGAGGTGTGGCACGGGGTCGGCTTGACGCGGCGGGTGATCGAGTCGGTGCGGAGTGAGCCCGGGCGGGCGATGTTCGAGCCTGTCGCGTGGGTCGGTCACACACCGTGGGTGGCGGGTGAGCCACGGCCCATGGACAGGGAAGCGTTGGCCGGGGCGGTGTTTCCGTCGGGGCGGCCGCTCTCGCCGAGCCTTCGGGAGTGGCTCGCGTTCGATACCACCTTGTTCGAGCGTTGCGGATGGTTCGCGGAGGACGGCGGATTCGCGCCGCGGCCATTGGACGAGCTGGTCGGCGATGAGCTGGGGCAGCCCTGGGGTGAGACCTTCGAGGGGCTGGCCGAGCGGTTCCCGGAGTGCTTCCTGCTGCCGGGCGGGTCGGACTCACGACGGGTGCTGGCGGTGGGGGCGGCCGATTCGCTGGGTGAGTACCCCGTGGTCGCTGTGGATGTCGACGACATGCCGTACGCGGGGCTGATGTACCCGGGCTTCGATGTATATGTGGCGGAGGTGGCAGGATTCGTCCAGTGCGAGTTCGAGACCTATACGGATCTGGGCTCGGATGTGGTGTACGGGCGGCGGATGCGGGAGCATGCCGTCCGTAGTTTTTCAGGGCGGCTGTGTGCGGAGTATCCCTTCTGATGTTTTCCGCCGCGGGCGCCGAGTCGTGTGAGAAGGTGTCGTTTCACTCATGATGTCGGTGGGCCACCACCGGTTACCGTGTGGAAGGAATCCGGATGGAGGAGGGCTTGGTGGAGGCGACGTTCGACGTAGCGGGGCTGGTGGGGCATCACTACCGCCTGGACGACTACTACGAGGTGGGCAGGGAGAAGATCCGGGAGTACGCGCGAGCGGTCCAGGACTTCCACCCCGCGCACTGGAGTGAGGACGCCGCCCAGGGGCTCGGATACGCCGGGCTGATCGCACCGACCACGTTCATCTCCACCGCGGCGATGCTGGCCAATCGCAAGCTGCTGCAGACCGTGCTCGAAGGCTACGACGTGATCGTGCAGACCGATCAGGTCTTCGAGATGTACAAGCCAGTGGAGACCGGCGAGCGGCTGGTCAGTGATGTCGAGTTGTCCTCGGTGCGCCGGATCGGCGGCAAGGATCTGCTCACCATCACGAACACGTTCAGCGACATGGCCGGTGACATCATGCAGGTCATGCACACCACCGTCGTGGGGCTGACCGGCGACGACGTCAACGCCGATATCAGCGCCACGATCGACCGGGTCATGATGACCGGGCTCGAATCGACGCCCGCCGCTGCCGCCGACGCGGGTCGGGTGCCCGAGCCGGGCGACGCCACACGGTTCTCTCCGGTGTCGCGGCTGCGGACCCCGCTCACATCGGTGCGATTCGAGGATCTGGCCGTCGGTGACGAGCTTCCCCCTCGGACCGTGACCCTGACCCGCGGCGACCTGGTCAACTACGCCGGGGTCTCCGGTGACGTCAATCCGATCCACTGGCATGCCGAGATCGCCACGCTCGCGGGCCTTCCCGACGTGATCGCGCACGGCATGCTCACCATGGGCTTGGGCGCGGGCTTCGTGACCGGCTGGCTCGGCGACCCGGGCGCCATGCTCCGCTACGGAGTCCGGCTGTCGAACTACACGGTGATCGAAGCCGCCACGGCGGGCGTCGTCGAATTCACCGGGCGCGTCAAGTCGCTCGATCCCGAGACCCGGACGGCCGTGGTCGTCATCGTCGCGAAGGCGGCGGGGCGCAAGATCTTCGGTCTCGCCACCGCGGACGTCCGACTCGCCTAGCCACGACTTCCAGGTGGTGTCATCCCCGGCCACGACACCACCTGGCTGCCACCGGCCATCGCGGCGAATCTGATTGCCATGACAACACTTTCGCTCGCCACCGCCGCACGCCCTCTGACCGGTCAGTTGCCGCGGGGAACGAATTCGGCGTCGAGCAGGGTCTTGTAGTCCGGCAGCGGCGTCGAACGGTCGACCTTCCCTTGGTCTTTGGCCCAGGCGCCGAGCTCGGCGAGGGTATCGGCGAGCTCCGGGCGCAACTGCAGGGTGTAGTCGAACTCGGGCAGGATCTTCTCGAGCAACGCCCGGCTCAGCTGGGTGGCGGTGGCGACCGCGGACACCGCGTCGCCGGAGCGCGCGGCGAGCTGGGTCCCGGCCTCCCCCAGCGCGGCGAAGAACGCCGTCAGCGCAGCCGATTTCGACGCGATGGCGGTATCGGTCGCCAGGTACAGGCTGTGCTGGTTGTAGGTGCCGCCGGTGAGCTCGACGGCGTCGCCGCCCAGCGATTCGGCCACCTGGGCCTGGTAGGGCTGGAAGATCGAGACGGCGTCGACATTGTGCTGGGTCGCCGCGGTCAGCGTCGCGGACGGCGCGACCTGCACGAGATTCGCCGAAATACCGTTGTGCGAGAGCACATTCGACGCGAAGTAGGCGGCGCTGGTGCCCAACGGCGTGCCGATCGAATGCCCGGCCAGGTTCGCGACCGAGGTGATTCCGGCGCTGCGCCGGGCGATGATTCGCGAACCCTGCCACCGCGATCCGTCCCCGACCACCCGCAGCGCGGGCGACCGGGTCAGGGTGGCCGAGGTGGGCACGTCGGCGGCGGTGGCGATATCGACCTGGTGGGCGGCGAGCGCCTGCAACGCCTCCACCCCGGTCGAGAAATTGACGACCTTCACTTTCACATCGTGCTTGGTGAACAATCCGGTCTGCTGGGCGACGGGAATCTGCGCCCACGACGGGTCGACCACGAATCCGACGGTGAGGGTCTTCGGGTCGGAATCATCGGAGGATCCGCACGCGGTCAGCGGCAGTGCCAGGGCGAGTACGGCCAGGGCGGCGGTCAGGGGGCGGAGGAGTTTCTTCACGGCTGTTCTCTTCTTCTCTTCACATCGCGTGCTGGATACCGAGTTCGTGGTGGAGCAGCCGGCGCAGTTCGCTGTAGCCGGGCTGGTCGGCCAGGGCGTCGGCGGGCCGGGGCCGGGACAGCGGGTTGGGGATCTGATTGGTGATCCGTCCGCCCGCGAGCACGCTGATGGTGTCGGACAACCGGATCGCCTCGTCGACGTCGTGGGTGACGAAGACGACCGTGCGTTGCAGGCGGGTCCACAGATCGATGAGCAGGTCCTGCATATTCAGCCGGGTCAGCGCGTCCAGCGCCGCGAACGGCTCGTCCATGAGCATGATCTCGGGTTCACCGGCGAGCATGCGTGCGATCCCGGCGCGTTGACGCATGCCGCCCGACAACTGGGCGGGCCGTTTGCGCCGCACCTCGGCGGGGAGCCCGACCAGGTCGAGCAGCTCGTCGATCCGATTGCCGCGCAAGCGAACCGGCACCCGATGGGCGCGCAGCGCGAAGTCGATATTGCCCGCCACGCTCAGCCACGGGAACAACACGTCCCGCTGGAACGCGACGCCGCGCCGCGGATCGGGGGCGAGCACCGGCACGCCATTGTCGGTGACGGCGCCCGAAGTGGGCGTGATGAGCCCGGCCAGGCAGTGCAGCAGGGTCGATTTGCCGCTGCCCGACGCGCCCACCAGCACCGTGAACGACCCGTCCGGAACGATCAGATCGATGCCTTGCAGGGTGGGCTGCGGGGTGTTCGGGAAACGGACCGTCAGGTCGCGGGTGGCGATCGCCATGACTAGCTCACCTCCCGCGCCCAGCGCTGGACCGGGGCGCTGATCGCCGCGATCACGGCGTCACCGATCGCACCCAGGACCCCGAGCACCAGCAGGCAGAAGATCAGCCGGTCGGCCTGGGAGAACAGCTGCGCCTGATAGATCCGATACCCGAGACCCGCCGTGGTGCCGGTCATCTCGGCGACCACTATGAGCACGAACGCCATGGCCGCACCGACCCGCACACCGGCCACCACATCGGGCAGCCCTTCGGCGATGACGACGCGGGTCAGCGTCTGCCAGCGCCCCGCGCCGAGGCAGCGTGCGGCTTGCAGGTAGTCGGCCGGGGTCCCGGAGAATCCGGAATGGCTGTTGATCCAGACCGGAACGAACACACCCAGGGCGATCACCAGAATCTTGCTGTTCTCGCCGATCCCGAACCAGAGAATCGCCAAGGGCACCAAGCCGATCGTCGGCACCGGCGACAGCAAGCGCAGCACCGGCTGCAACAAGGCCCGCCCGGCCCCGGTGCTCGCGGTGAGGACGGCCGCGAACACGCCGGCGGCCACACCGATGAGCAGACCGAACACCGCGCGGCGAAGGCTCGCCGTGAGATCGGGGATCAGCAGACCCTCGGCCCACAGCGTGTGCCCGGCGGTCAGGATCTGGGGGACGGTCGGAAACAGCTGGCGGGGAAAGGGTTCGGCCGCGGCGACCAGGGACCAGGCCAGCACGGCCAATCCGATCCCGGCCGCCGTGCCGCCGATCGTTCGCCATCGCGGTGACCAGCGCGGATACGGCCGCCGCGTCCGGCGCGGCTCGTCCGCCACCACGGCGGACGGTTGCGACGTGGTGCGGCCCGAGGTGGTTTGCACGCTCGATGTCATGGGATTCACCTGAATTCGGCGGAGCTAGGTGGTGGGACGGACCGTCGTCCGCAGATCGACGGCGGCCAGATCGGGATGCGGCTCGAGCGGCACCCATTCGGCGGGGACGGCCTGCGAGCGGTACACCAGCGGGGTGTCGCTGAGCCGGTCCACGCCCGGCACGCGCGGCTCGTGCACCTCGGGTTCGCCGGCGACACCGCGACCCTCGTAGGGCGACACGTACTCCCACACCACATCGCCCCGCGGGGTGACCTGGAACAGGCGGCCGGTCATACCCTCGGTGATGAGGGTGTTGCCGTTCGGCAGTCGCTGGGCATTGCTGACGAACGAACTGAAGAACGTCCACGACGGCAGCCCGGAATCCTCCGCGGTGTACTGCCACACGATCTGCCGGGTCGTCGGATCGATCTCGAGCACCCGGGACCCGGCGTAAATGCCCAGGGCCGCGGGCGGATACCCCGCGCCGCCCTGATTGTCGAAGACGAGGATATGGCCCGCGCCCGGCAGGCCGTCGGCGATGAGATGCGGATTGTGTTGTCCGGAGATCTGATCGAGCGGCCGAGGCACCTTGTGCGCATTGATCCGCTGGTGCTGCGCCCCGGCCTCGGCGTCGAAGTACGGGCCCAGCTTCCAGACGATCGAACCCGACGCCTTGTCGATCAGTGCCACCACATTGGCCTTGCGGCTGCTGATCAGGATGTTGTCGGGCTGGAACACACTGTCGGGGTCGGCGCGATGCCAGCGGTTGGGTCCCAGCGTCTTCGCACTGTTGATCTCCAGATAACCCCAGGCATCGTCGGGGTCGCGAGCGACGGTCTCGCGCAAGGCATCCCACCCGGCCTCGGAGAATCCGAGTTCGTCGAGATGGTCACCGACCCGCCACTCCCACACGATCGACCCGTCCGGAGCGACCTCGTACAGCCCCTGGTCGCCCACTACGGCCGAACCCAGCCGCGGAACCACTCGGGGAATGGTGACCAGCAGCAGGCGGTTGCCATTGGCCAGCAGTTCCCAGTCGTGGTTCTGCCGGGCCGCGCCGCCCGGAGCCTGCGTGCCCCACTCCCACACCCGGTCGCCGTCCCAGGTCAGTTGTCCCACAGTGCCATTGGCGTAGATCCCGCCGCGCGGATCGCCGCTGAGCGAGAGCTGCACCCCGACGTCCCCGAGCCGCCCGGTCAGTGCCGGATCCAGGATGCGCGGCGGCACACCGGCATAGGACCATTCGTGGCGCACCGCGCCGTGCATGTCGATGAGCCGGGTGACGGAGTCCGCGCCGGTGAACACGATGTAGCTGTCATGGGCTGATTCCGGTTCGTAATAGGTGACACCGGTGAGTCGTACGAAGGCCATGCATTCACTCCATCAGTCGGCTGTTAAGCGGTCGGGTCGCGGATGTAACGAATCTAATCGATTTGCGCGGGACGGAACCGGTGCGGAGACTGTAAGAATCAGAACGATTTCAAGCCTGGGCAACCGGCCCGCGAGCGACGAGAGTTGGTACCAACGTGACTGCCAAACGCGCCACCCTCGCCGATGTGGCCCGGCGAGCCGGCACCTCCACCGCCGTCGTCAGTTACGTCCTCAATGACGGTCCGCGCCCGGTCTCGGACGCCTTGCGCGCCAAGGTGACCGCCGCCCTCGACGAACTCAACTACCGCCCCGATCGCGCCGCGCGCGCCCTGCGGCGCCCGCGACGCTGGCGGCACCTCGGCCTGCTCGTCCCCGACGTCCGCCTCCCCCTCTTCGGCACCCTGGTCGGCCACATCGAGATCGAGGCCCGCCACCGCGACCATCTGACACTGATCGGCAATACCGCCTACGACCCCGAACGCGAGATCGAATTCGCCGCCGCCTTCGTCGACTCCGGCATCGAGGGGCTGATCGTGGTCGGCGGCGCCAACGGTCCCGCGACGGCCGAATTGTGCAGGCAGGCCCGCATTCCCATCGTCTGGGTGCACAACAACCGCGACCACGTCGACGCGGGCATGGTCGGCGCGGACCATGTGCAGGCGGGACGGCTGGCCGCGAACCATCTGGGCCAGGACCATCAGCGTCGATCCATCGTCTTCGTCGGCGGATTCACCCCCGACGAGGTCGCGCACGGCGACCGCGAAACCGTCGCCCAGCGCTACGAGGGTTATGCCTCCGTCGTCGGAGCCGCTGCCGCGCAACGGATTCCCACCGACCTCACCCCCGCGGGCGCGTACGACGCCGTGCGGCGCTACCTCGCCGACCATCCAGCGCCGGACGGGCTCGTGGTCGGAACCTACGCCCAGGCCGCCGCGACCCTGCGGGCGGTCGCCGATGCCGGACTGCGCATCCCCGAGGACGTCGCCGTCGTCGGCTACGACGCCGACACCGCGAACACATACGCCCCGCTGATCCTCACCACCGTCCAACAGCCGATCGACGACATCGCCCGCACGGCCCTGTCCCGCGTCCTCGACGCAGCCGGAAACACGAACTCCCCCAGCGCTCCCCCGTCACCCTTCGATATCCATCTCAGCCTCGGTGAAACCTGTGGCTGCACCCGCGGCGGCCGGCATCGACACCCGTCGGGTGACTCGGTCCGGCGGACTCACTCCACGCCGTGACGCGCCCGCGGTATCGGTCGCCAGGTACAGGCCGGCATATCGAGAGCTGAAGGAAAGCGGCGGCGGATCAACCGGCGCCTACCCCGTCCCCGAGCGGGGAAGAGCGCCGGTTGGCATGACGGCGAATTCGACTACTTGGGCTGCCCGCCGTTAGCCGAACCGGTGGACAGTCCGCCGAGCAGGCCGAGGATCGCGGCAGCCAGCGGCGAACTGCACGTCTGAGGCATGCTCGAGGTGCATCCGCCGGATCCGGTATCCGCTACCGTGGTGGGCGAATTCGCCGCGGAGGCCGTGGCTGCGGAGACCAGTTGGCCGGGAATGAGCAAACCCGCGGCGACGACGACTCCGGCAATAGAACGCTTCATCAAGTCCTTCTCTTCTGTGTACCCCGGCGGATGCCTCCTCCGGTTCGGACGCTACAGACCGGAATCGGCCGCGTTGCAGCCCTCGATTCCAGGGGCTGACGCTGCGCGGCAGGCAAGATACGGCCCCGGACCGCGCCGAGCCCGAGGCGAGCGCCCGCGTCCGGTTTCCCGAGTCTGTCCCGTAAAACGTTGAGGATCAACAACATCGGCTACTTTGGTGAAGGACCAGAAGCTGAGGGGGCGCAGCACCAGCCCCCTGCAGGCAGGGTTAACGGTCAGATTGGAGTTCACATGAAGAGCCACACCGACGGCCCCATCGTCATCGACGCCTCAGGTAAAGACATTCAGGGTGAGATCGCCAGCATCCGCGCGCGAGGACCGGTCACCGAGGTCGAGCTCCCCGGCGGAGTACCCGCGTGGTCAGTGACCGATACGGAACTGCTCAAGAAGGTTCTCCTCAGCTCATTGGTTTCCAAGGACGCCAAGCAGCACTGGCCGGCGTTCCGGGACGGCACGATCGGGACGGACTTCCCGCTGTTCAACTGGGTGAACACCCCGAGCATGTTCACCGCCTATGGGCCAGACCACCGTCGCCTCCGCGCCCCTCTGGTGCCGGTGTTCACCGACAGGCGGACCGCGGCGCTGGAGCCTCGGATCCAGGCGATCGCCGATGATCTGGTGAAAGGGCTGGATGCCAGGACGGGAGGTGACCCTGTCGACCTCCGCGAGCATTTCGCCTACCCGCTGCCGCTGCGTGTGATCAACGAGCTGATCGGAGTTCCCGCAAACCTGATCGAGCCGCTGCGGAAGTGCGTCGACGGAATCTTCGACGTTGCCGCGAGTCAAGAGGAGGCCCTGGCCAACTACCAGGCAATGCTCGCGCTCCTGGAGACTCTCGTCGAGTATCGTCGCGACAATCCCGCCGAGGACATGACCAGTGCCCTCATCGCCCACGCGGACGATCCCGCAACGGTTTTCAGCGATGCGGAGCTCATCGGAACCCTCTATCTCGCGATCAACGCCGGGCACGAGACGACAGTGGACCTGCTCGACCAAGCCATCTTCCTGTTGCTCACCCACCCGGACCACCTGGCTGCCGCGCTCGACGGCAGCCTGCCCTGGGCGGATGTGATCGAGGAAACGCTGCGGTTCGAACCGTCGATCGCTCACGCCCCACTGCGCTACGCGGTGGACGATTTCGTTCTCGGCGACGTCGCGATCACCGCAGGCGATCCGATACTCTCGTGCCCCGCCGGCGCCAACCGGGACCCGAAGGTCTACGGCGACAGCGCGGATACGTTCGACCCCACTCGGACGAGCAAGGCCCACATGGCGTTCGGACATGGCCCCCATCGCTGTCCGGGCGCACCGCTGGCACGGCTAGAGGCCCTCGTCGGTCTTACCACGCTGTTCCAGGCGTTCCCCAACATGAAACTCGCTGTCTCGCCCGACGAGCTCGGCACAGTGCCCGGTTTCATCGCCAACGGGCACGACCGTCTGCCGGTTATCCTGCGATAGCCGCGGCATTCGAGAAGGAACTCGATACCGTATCGGCCGCATCGCTGTGGCAAGCGACTGATCGCTGAACCGCCGCGGGGCCTTCACCGAAGGCCCCGCGGCGACCGAGAAACGGATCGACCAATCCACGGATGACAGGCGCGATTCGAGGCGGTCGTCCGGATTGCTCCGAACCTGTGAGCCGTCCGGCGCGATCGTCGCAACGGGCGATTACCTTCTATAGGACTGGAAATGGCTTCGACGGCGGAAATGTGACGGGCAGCGCTGTCAGTGCGCGGTGAAACGGACCCGGCCGCCACACCAAATCGGGGACAGGCACCGCCAGCCTTGTTTCGGGTAGGTAGTCCAGGAGTTGATCGATGGCCTCCTGCGCGAGCAGGACCCCGAACGGCCGGGCGTGTGCGGGGCAGGCGTGCGGACCCGACGAGAACGCCAAGTTCCAGCCGTTATCAAGGGGACTGCCCGGCTCCAACTCTGGGTCGGTGTTGCAGGCAGCCATACTGATGATGACCGGTTGGTGCGCCGGCAGCCACACCTTGTCCAGCATGACCGGCTGCTGCGGGTAGGTCACGCAGTAGTTCGCCATCGGCGGGTCGGACGTCAACCGCTCGTCGATCGCGACGCGCGTGGGCAGGGGGATCCCTTGAACGATGCTGCTGGTGAAGCGGGGGTCGGTCATCATCAGCAACAGCGTGTTGGCGATGAGGTTCGCTGCGGGCTCGACGCCCGCGGCGAACAGCAGGACCAGCTGATGCACCATCTCCTCGTCGCTGAGCCTGGCCGGATGTTGAACCAGTCGTGTGGTGACGTCGTCAGCGGGCTGGGCTCGTTTGAGCGCGGTGAGGTCGAGCAGTGCTTCGCCCATGAGCCGGTTCACTTCCGCGGTGTCCACGCCATCGAACATGGCAGCGTTGACCGCCGCGATACGCTCACCGATTTCCGGTGGGCAGCCCACTGCCTGGCAGAAGGCCGAGAAGACAAGCGGGAAGGCGTACTGACCGAGTAGGTCAGCCGTCCCGTCCGCGCAGAAACCGTTGACCAGGGGGACAGCGGCGCGCTCCACCATGGCCCGCACAGCGTGGAGGTCGATGCCGGCGAGCGCGTCGTTGATCGTCTGACGGTAGCGGGCATGCGTATTCCCGTCGGTGCGGATGGCGTTGGGCCGGGCTTCGACCATGGGCATGATCGGGATATCGGCGGGCACAGTCTGCTGCCAGATGCTCGGATCGGACGGAAAGCGGACAGGATCGTTGAGGATCCGCACCGCAGTCGCGTAGTTGATCACCAGGGTCGCAGGCACTCCAGGCCAGATCTCGACCGGCACCAGCGGCCCGTAGGTGGCGCGCATCCACCGGTAATGCCCATGAGGATCAGCGGCGAACTCGGGACCGTAGATCGAGACTCGCGCGTGATCGGGCGACCTCATGCTGAGGGACGCGCCCTGATGCGCGTACTGCGGATCCACATATGCTCCAAGATTTCATGAAAGCGGTTGCGGCAAAATATAACCCACGCCGGCAGTGGTCACGTGTGCGCTGAGAGGCACCCGGCGACCGCGATCAGCCCGACCACCGACACCGAGACCGTGCTGCGACGGTCCACCACCAGCGAATTCCGCGATCCCCGTACGGGCTCAGCGCAGCGGCCGAACACCACGGCTGAGACGAGACCGCCCGCCGTCGCGCGGTATCCCTGGTATTCGAGGGACTGCGCGGGCGGTAACGGAAATCCGACGTAAGGGGCAACTGAGGTAACGACGTTCGCGACTTCCGGGGCGTTCGCCAGGTTTTGGCTCGCCGCCAAACCTAGGTATATTAGGATTAAACCTAATGGTCTTAGGAAGGAGTGGGCTGATGTCGCCGCGGGTGGGGCTGAACGCCGAACGCATTACGCAGGCGGCCGCCGAGATGGCCGATGCCATCGGGTTCGACAACGTGACGCTGGCCGCGGTCGCCAAGCACTTCGGGGTCAAGGATCCGAGCCTCTACTCGCATGTCCGGAATCTGCAGGATCTGCGTACTCGCATCGCTTTGCGGGCCGCGGTCGAGATGACCGACCGGATCGGCGTCGCGGTCCAGGGGCGGGCGGGTCGTGATGCGTTGATCGCCTTCGCGAACGCCTACCGCGACTACGCCCGCGAACACCCCGGCCGCTACGACGCGACCCAGCGCAAGCTCGATATCGAGGCCATCGCCGACGCCCCCGGAGCGGTCCGCAGCGTGCAGCTCACCGAAGCGCTGCTGCGCGGCTATGACCTCGACGGCGCCGAGCTGATCGACGCGGGCCGCTTGCTGCGCAGCACCTTCCACGGTTTCGCGACGCTCGAGACCGTCGGCGGCTTCAACCACTCCCGCGAGACCGACGGGTCCTGGGCGCGCATCCTCGACGCCCTGCATCTGCTGCTGACCCAGTGGCCGACATCGAAACAGGAGACCCCGCAATGAGATCCGAGACGCTTCCGGTACCAGGCGCGACCATTTACTACGAGGTGCGCGGCAGCGGTCCGCTCGTGCTGTTCCTGCCGGGCGGCGGGGGCGACGCGGCCTCGGTCGTCCCGATCGCCGAAGTTCTCCAGGACCGGTTCACGGTTGTGTCGCTGGACCAGCGCGGCTATTCACGCAGCGTCCTGGACGGTCCGCAGCAGACGCAGCGGGTCGAGGTGCAGAGCGATGACGCCCACCGGCTACTGGGCCACCTCACCGACGAGCCCGCCCTCGTCGTCGGCGGCAGCAACGGCGCGATCGTCGGGCTCGATCTGCTGGCCCGGCATCCGGAGCAGGTGTCGCTGCTGATCGCGCACGAGCCACCGTGTTTCGCCGTGCTTCCCGACGCCGCCGAACAGCGCGCCATGGTCGAGGAGGTCTACGCGCTGTTCCGCACCGAAGGCCCCGGCCCGGCGTCGGTGCGCTTCCTGGCGGGCATCGGCAATGCGATGAAGCCGTCCCCGATGCCCGACGAACTGCCGCCGCGCGCCGCCGAGATGTGGGCGCGACTGGCGGCCAACGGCCCGCTGATGCTCGAGCACGAGCTGCGGGAATTCACCTCGTATCGCCCCGATTTCGCGGCGCTCGCCCCGGTGGCCGATCGGCTGATCATGGCCGCCGGGCGTGAGACGCAGGGCTGCCTGCCGTACCGCCCCGCCGTCGAGATCGCTCACCGGCTGGGGATCGAGGTCACCGAGTTCCCCGGCGCCCACAATGGGATGCGTACCGAAGCCCCCGAATTCGCCGCGCAACTCGGCGACATCCTCACCGCGCACCTGCGCGCCGGAGCGGCCGGTCGCTGTTAGCGTCGGCACATGATCACCGGTGCGCACACCATCCTCTACGCCGAGGACGCCGACGCGGCACGGGCCTTCTTCCGTGACATCCTCGGCCTGGCCCATGTCGACGCGAACAACGGGTGGCTCATCTTCAAGTCGCCGCCCGCCGAACTCGCCGTGCATCCCGCGCAGGTCCCCGACAGCGGCAAGGCCGAGCTGTACCTCATGTGCGACGACCTGACCGCCACCGTGGCCGACCTGCGGTCCAAAGGCGTCGAATTCACCTCGGACGTCACCGATGCCGGGTGGGGCCTGCTCACCATGCTGAAGGTGCCGGGCGCGGGCCAGATCGGCCTGTACCAGCCGCGACACGCCACGGCCTACGACCTGCCCTGAACAGCGCACCTACGCTGTCGGTTTCCGCCACGCGGGGATCGACAGGTAGGTCGCCGTGCGCAGCAGCCACTCGACCGGGCCATACGGATGAGTGCGCAACCACCAGGCGCTCAGCCGGATCTGCGCCAGATACGTGGCAACCGCGATCACGACGACCCCGACCGGGGGCACACGATCGGCCAGTGCCAGGCCGTATCCGGTGTAGATGAGCATCAGGACCACCGACTGCCCGATGTAGTTGGTCGCCGCCATCCGCCCGGCGGGTGCGAGCCAGCCCACCGCGCCGGCCCACCGGTAGCGGGCCAGCCACACGATGCTCGCCGCGTATCCGAGTGTCAGCAACGGATTCGCGAGTTCCTGCACCCCGTACCAGAACGACGGCAGTTCCCCGTGGAGCGTCATCAACGTCACTGTGACAGCGGAAACGGGCAGTCCCACACCGAATCCCACCGCGAGTGCCCGTGGCAGCCACCGGGTCGTCCAGTCCGCGTCCTCGAACACGCGGCGCTTGCCCGCCGCCACGCCGACGAGGAACATCCCCAGCGCCGGAAGGCCCTGACCGATCCAGGTGAAGATCATGAACTTCGGGCCGAACTCCAGCTGAGCGCCCAGCGTGTCACCGAAATTGCCGGTGTAGCCATCATGCATCCGCTGCAAATCGAACACCTCGCCCAGCCCGGCCAGTCCCCCGTTGCCCGGGAGGAACGCCAGCGACGCGAACGCGAAATACAGCACCAGGCCGGTGATCAGGGCCGGGCGCGGCCGAATCCAGCGCAGCGCCACCAGGATCAGACACAAAGCGGCGTACAGGGTGAGGATGTCGCCGATCCACAACAGCAGCAGATGCGCCAGACCGATCAGGAACAGTGCGAGGCAGCGTCGCAACAGCCGCGGCGTGGCCGCGACGCCCGCCCGTCCGGCGGCCGCGATCTGCAAGGTGAACGAGTACCCGAACAGGAACGCGAACAGCAGATAGAACTTGCCGAGGAAGAACCCGTCGATCAGCCCGTAGACGAACCGGTCCAGCGTGCCGTCGAACATCGGCTGCGGATCGGCGCCCGCGCCCGGCGACGACCATAGCATCGTCGCCACCACGGTATTGGTGACCAGAATCCCGAACAGCGCGAATCCGCGCAGGCTGTCGACCACCCCGATGCGCTGCCTCTGCGTCACACCGGCTACCTGGGTTTCGAGCTGTTCGGACATACCGTCACGCTATTTCCGGCAGCGCCTCCGCCACATCCACCGCGGCCCCGGATTCCCGATCCGACCTCCGAGGTATTGACAGGCCCGGAAGTCATCCCATGGCAGGACCTCTGAGCAGGTCGATGAGCTTGGCTTCGGACAGATCGCCGTGTCCCGCCGCGACCACACGCTCGAAGATCCGCTCGGCGGTATGACCCAGGGCCGCGGGAGTGCCGACCGCATCGGCCAGTTCGACCCCGATCCGGGTGTCCTTCAGGCGCAGAGCCGCGGTGAAGGCGATGTCGCGGTCGTGCACGCCGCCGATCATCTCCGCGCACATGCGGATCACCGTAGGGCTGGCCGCACCGCCACGCGAGAGGGTGTCGGCGACGACCGTCAGGTCCAAACCCGCGAGTTCCGCGGTGCGCAGCGCCTCGGCGGTGGCGGCGATCTGAACCGAACCGAGCAGGTTCTGGATCAGTTTGTAGCTCGTGCCCGAACCGACCTCACCGAAGCGCACGATGTCGGTGCACAGTGGGCGCAGCAGTGGGCGCGCCGCGTCGAGGTGGGCGGCGGCCCCGCCGACGAACAGGGTCAGTCGTCCGGCGGCCGCGGCCTCGGGGAGCCCTGTGACCGGGGAGTCGAGGTACCGAAGACCGTGCGCGGCGGCATGTTTCGCCAGCTCCAGCACCCAGGGCCGGGAGATGGTCGAGAACTCCACCGCGAATGCGCCCGGCGCATACTCCCCCGCCAGCGCACCATCCGCCCCCAACCAGGCCGCCCGCGACGCCGTGTCATCGGCCACCATGGCGAAGATCGCCTCCGCGTTCCGGGAGGCTTCGCGGGGCGTGGCCGCGAACACAGCGCCCTGTGCGACGAGTTCGTCGGCCTTGGCGGCGGTCCTGTTGTAGACCACCACCTCGTGCCCGGCGGCGACCATGCGCCCCGCCATCCCCGCACCCATCCGGCCCAACCCCAGAAACGCGATCCTCGCCACGAGCCGAACCCTACCGAGGCCCGGTGACCGGCCGCATCGCTCGGCCGTTGAGCGACAGGATTTCACTCAGTGCATCGATCAGGGCGGTCCGCGGGTCGAGGGGCCGCTCGATCATGCGCCAGGCGATCATGTGGTCGGGGCGCACCAGAACCACGCCGTCCGGGCGCACGCCGATGTCGCCGGTCCCATCGCTGTCCGTCACTGGAATTCGATGCACGGTCTATGGAATCGACAGTGCCTCCGCGGCGGCGTGCGCGGCATCAGCCCAATCCTCGTCGGCGGTCAGGACGGTGAGATCCGTGCCGACCAGATCCAGTGTCGACGCCCTGCCTCCGTCGTGGCAGATCTCGGGCAATCGAGTAACTTCGGGAGGGCTAGTTATCCGAGGGAAGCACGAACGTCGCGCGGAGGATTTGTCAGAAAGTTCCGACGGTCACCGGCTGCACCCGCAGGCCGATCGCGATCTCCGAGACGCCGAGCGCGACCGTGAGCAGCCCCACGGTGATCGAGAGCGGCGGCAGCGTCGTGAACGGCGCGACCGCGACGCCCACCCCCGCGGCGACGGTCGCCAGCCCGATCAGCTCCAGTCCGCCCGCGCCCGCGTACTCCTCCGACCACACTCCGACGATCGCCTGCACGATTCCCCGCAGCACCCAGCCGATGCCGATCCACAAGGACAGCAAGGCAACCCACTCGCCACCGTCGAGGGTCCACAGCGCCAGCACGAGGGAGACGACCGCGCTGAACACCTCGAGCCATTTGAGAGCCGGGTGTATCCGGGCGCCGAACGCCATCACCACTTGGAAGGCCGCCGTCGCCAGCAGCACCAGCCCGAAGAGGAATCCCGCCACCTGCCAGGATTTGTCCGGCCAGACCGCCAGGACCACCCCCAGCACCACCGAGCAGCCGCCGGTGACGACCAGCGACTGCCAAGCCCAATCGGCGAAGACCTCGCTTCGCCCCTCTATCCGGTTGGCGGGCACCTCATCATGATATGACCGATTCGTGCAGGTAACTGGACGTTTGGTGTGCGCTCGGCGCGTCGGACCCGTCCGAAGTCAGGGAGCGCTGAGGAAAACCCCGCGCGGCGTGGTGCCGTCGGGGGCCGACCACGGCGCGTCCAGATGACTGCGGTCACGGCCCAGCGACCGGCCCGTGGCGAGGCGCCGGTGCACGCGGATCAGCTCCGCACCCGCATTGGTGGAACGGTCGGAGTCGAAGGCGATGTCGGTGTGGGCGTCGGTGTCGATCACCGTGGGCCGGAATCCCGGTGCGGGCGTGAGGATATCGCCCGGTACCACGTGCACCGTCAGGTCCGGGGTGTCACTCGTGTTCTGGTCCTGCGGGGTGGCCTTGCCGGTCAGCAGCAGGGCGGCCTGTTCGATGAACACCGGGTCGTGGGCGGCGTCGTAGAGCCAGCGCATGCCCAGCACACCGTGTTCGGAGGTGCCGATCAGCGCATGGTCCAGACCCTCGACGCGGGCCCCACGGTAGGTCATCGGAACCAGATACGCGACCGGCACCGGACCCGCGAGGTCGGTGACGACCATGAGTTCGATGCCGACCTCACCGTCGGGATCGTCGAGCCGGAATCCGCCCGACTTGACCAGGGCGGGCGTCCCGGCGCCGACATGCCAGTGCCGGGTGGGTAGCCACGCCGTCAGCAATTCCAGCTTGGCGGGCTGCATGGTCGTCTCATGGATCTCGGCCATAGAGCCATCCTGCCAGAGTCCGGCCGGATCGCGGCCGAACCCCTTGCGGCGGGCCAATATTCGCCGATGTCAGCGCAGCTTTCGGAAGAAGTCACGCAGATCCCGGGTCAGCAGATCGGGGGTCTCCATCGACGCGAAGTGGCCGCCGCGGTCGAACTCCGACCAGTGCACGACGGTGTGCTGCCGTTCGGCCAGGCCGCGAATCGTGCCGTTACCGGGGAAGACCGCCACCCCGGTCGGCACTCCGGAGTTGGGCGGCTCGGCGCCCCAGTGCTGGGATTCCTTGTACAGACGCATGGACGAACCCGCAGTGTCGGTGAACCACAGCACCGAGAGGTTGGTCAGCAACAGGTCGCGGTCGATCGCCGCGTCCGGGGTCTCGCGAGCCGGATCGGTGAAGGTGTTCACCACGTCGAGCACCCACGCGAGCAGGCCCGCCGGGGAGTCGGCGACGGCCGGGGCGAGGGTCTGCGGACGGGTCGAATGCATGCCCGCGTACCCGGAGGTCTCGCTGCTGCTCCAATCCTTCAGCCGCGCCAGCTTCTGCTGATCGGCCTCGCTGTAGCCGGAACCGTCGTCGTTCCAGGACGGGATCGTGATGGGATCGTTGAGGTGCACACCCGCCACCCGATCGGGCACGAGCCGGCCGATGCCGGGCGCGATGAACGATCCGGCGTCCCCGCCGTGCGCGCCGTAGCGGGTGTAGCCCAGGCCTGCCATGAGTTTCACGATCAACTCGGCGGACCGCTCGGTCGCGGCCTCCCCCGTGTGCCGCGTCGGTCCGGAGAAACCGAACCCCGGCAGCGTCGGAATGACCACGTCGAAGGCGTCGGCCGGATCGCCGCCGTACGCGCGCGGATCGGTGAGCGGGCCGATCATGGCGGTGAAGTCCTCGAACGGCCAGCCGTGCACCAGCGCCAGCGCCAGGGCATTCGGCTCGGGCGAGCGGACGTGCGTGAAATGCAGTCGCTGATCATCGATTTCGGTGACGAACTGGGGATGGCGGTTGCGTTCGGCCTCGTGGACGCGCCAGTCGTAGCCGCTGCTCCAGTACTCGCACAGCTCGCGCACGTACGCCGTCGGAATGCCGTAGGACCAGCCCACCTCGGGCAGGTCGGCGGGCCAGCGGGTGCGGGTCAGGCGAGTCCGCAGATCGTCGATATCGGAGTCCGGAACATCGATTCGGAAGGGCTCGAAAACCGTCATGTCTCCACGGTAGGAACCAACTAGGTCAGGGGCGGTCCTGATCCGTTCGCCGATTCCGCTGCGGCGGCCCGCGTTCTAGGCTGGTACGCAAGCGTTTCAGCCGCGGCGAGGCGGCGCGACTGGAGGGAACCGGCTACGTGACCACCACCTTTCCACCCGGACCGGCCCTGCCGCCCATCGTGCAGACCGCCATCTACACCAAATGGCGCGGACCGCTGGTCCGGTCGGCCGCCCGCCGGCACGGGGACACCTTCACCCTGCATCTGGCCGCGCCGTACGCCGAGAACCTGGTCGTGTTCACCCGGCCCGAGCACATCCGCGAGATCTTCGCCGGCGACCCCGCGGACCTGCATGCCGGAGAGGGCAATCGGCTGCTGGCCGAGATCCTGGGCGAGCACTCGCTGCTGATCACCGACGAGGACGAGCACGCCCGCGCGCGGCGACTGCTCATGCCCGCCTTCGTGGGATCCTCGCTGCGCGGCTACCGGGCGCTGGTCGACGACATCGCGAAAACCCATGTCGACCGGTGGGTTCCGGGCACGACCGTGCACACCCTGGACCGCATGAACGACCTGACGCTCGATGTCATCATGCAGGTGGTGTTCGGTATGGCCGACGAAGCCCGCCGGGCCGCCCTGGTGCCGCGATTGCGCGAGGTCGTGAACGTCAGTCCGATCATCATGTTCGGCTGGAAGTACCCGTTCCTGGCGCGGCGCGGCATGTGGAAGCGGTTCCGCGCCACCCAATCCGCCATCGACGAGCTGCTCTACCGCGAGATCGCGGAGCGCCGAGCACAGCCGAACCTGGACGCGCGCGACGATGTGCTGTCGCGGCTGCTGGCCGCCGGATCCGGCGAGAACCCCGACGACGCACCGCTGACCGACGCCGAACTGCGCGACCAGCTGATCACCCTGCTACTGGCCGGGCACGAGACGACCGCGTCCGCGCTGTCCTGGACCTGCCACGAGCTGGCCGCCAATCCCGAGATCCAGACCCAGGCCCGCCGCGCGGCTCACGACGGGGACGAGAAATACCTCGAAGCGGTGCTGAAGGAGTCGATGCGGCTGCACACGGTCATCGCCGGCACCGGCCGCAAGCTCACCCGCGACCTGACCATCGGCGGATACGACCTGCCGCGGGGCACGGTCATCGCCACCTCGATCATCCTGGCGCACGAACGCGCCGAAGCCTTCCCGGACGCCTTCGCGTTCCGGCCCGAGCGATTCCTCGACGGGTCGGTCGCGCCCAACACCTGGTTGCCGTTCGGCGGCGGCGTGCGGCGGTGCATCGGAGCCGGGTTCTCACTGATGGAGGGAACGGCGGTGCTGCGGGAGATCCTCACCCGCTACCGGCTTTCGCTGCCGCAGGGCAAGACCGGCGAGCCCGTGCGGATCCGGAACATCACGCACGTTCCGGCCCACGGTGCTCCGGTCGTGGTCTCCCCGCTCCCTTAACCGCGGTCCGGGAAGTCGGGTGCGCGTCGCACGTGGGCCTGCGCCACGTACGCCGAGCACTCGTCGCATTCGCTGATGATGGCGTGACGGCAGGCGAGCAGATGCTCGAGGAAGTGGTCCGTGGCCTCGAGTAACGCGATGCGCTCGCGCACCTCGGCGCGGCGGTCGTTGATGATGGCCCGGCGATCGGTGTGCTCGCTGAGTCCGAGCTGCCGGATCTGGCTCAGCGACAGGCCGGTTCGCTGCAGCGTCAGGATCGCGCGGGCGTAATCGAGAATGTCCTCGTTGTAGCTGCGGTGGCCCGACGGACTGCGTGGCGGGGCGAGCAGGCCCACCGATTCCCAATGCCGCAGCACGTGCGTCTCCACACCGAGTGCCGCGGCGGCGTCACCGATTCTCATATCCTGCGCTGTGGTCACGATTCTCCTCTTTACTTCATGTCGACCTTAAGTATTAGCGTTCCTCCATGTCCGATCCAGTACGCAAGCCCACGCTCATGCAATGCTGCGCCGCCGCAATCGGTTCCCTCCACGGCGCGGTCCGGCCACGGCCCGCCGACCAACGGTTCCTGCGCTCGATCACCGATGCGGGACTCCCCCGCACCGAGCGCACCGTCACCGTGACGGCTCTGACCAACGTCCCCCGTCCGGTTCCGACCCAGGTCGTCGTGGAAGGCGTCTCCACTCCGCGCCGCATCACCAGCGCGCTGAGCTCCTTCGTCATCCAGCACCCGGAGGCCACCTTCATCGTGGACCCGGGCTTCTGCGTCGACGCCGAGCACCGCGCCATCGCGCAACTGCCCGCCGTGATCCGCCCGGTCGCGCGTCCGCCGGCCGAGACCGTTGCGACCGCCACGGCCCTGCAAGCCCAACCGGGCCTGCCCGCACTGGAGTTCGCGCTGCCCACCCATGCCCACTGGGATCACGTGTGCGGTCTGCTCGACCTGCCGGGCCTGCCCGTCCACCTGCACAGCGTCGAGCGCGACTGGGTCATGACCGGTCCCGTCGCGCCCGTGGGCGGCGTCCGCGACTCCCTCGTCGACCGTCCCCACCAGGAGTACGACCTCGACGGTCCCGCGATCCTCACCTTCACCCGCAGCCACGACCTCTTCGGAGACGGCAGCGTCGTCCTGGTCGACCTCGGCGGACACACACCCGGCAGCATCGGCGTTCTCGCCCACACGACGCACGGCTGGAAACTCCTCGCCGGCGACGCCGCCTGGCACACCCTGCAAATCGACCGAATCCGGCAGAAGGCCACCTATCCGGGCGTCTTCATGGACCACGACCGCGACGCCACCTTCAAAACCCTGCACCGCCTCCACCTGGCGCAACGCCTCGTTCCGGTGATCCCCACCCACGATCACGACGCCGCCCTGCTGCTGGCAGCGCCCGATGCGGAGGTCGCCGAGCCGCTACCGTGAACCCATGGGGATCACCGTACGTCCGGCCCAGCTATCCGACATTCCGGAATTGGCGCGAGTGCTCGGCATCGCCTTTTCCGACGATCCGATCACCGCATGGCTCATCCGCGACGACGCCACCCGCGCTCGCCGCGCCGCCGCATTGTTCACCGCGATGGCCCGCCACCACTTCATCCCCCTGGGTGGGGTGGAGGTGGCCTGCAACGACGCCAATTCCATCGTGGGCGCGGCACTCTGGGCACCGCCCGGGCACTGGCACGCCCCGGAGAGCGCGACCCGGCGTCAGCTGCCCGGGCTGCTGTTCGCCTTCCGGCACCGGCTGCTGACCGCCGGCCGGCTCTCGGAGACGATGGCGCGGGCGCACCCCCGTGAACCGCACTGGTATCTGGCCGTCCTCGGAACCCTGCCCGGCGTTCGCGGACAGGGATTCGGGCGGGCCCTGCTCAATTCGCGTCTGGATCGGTGCGACGCGGACGGGCTGCCCGCCTACCTGGAATCCAGCAAACCCGACAACGTGCCGTACTACGAGCGATTCGGCTTCGAGGTCACCGGCACCCTGGACGCCACCCGAGGCGGCCCGCCGTTGTGGCCGATGTGGCGTACGCCCCGCTGACGACGCCGGTCGTTCATCGAATCTCGGCGCCCCACGCGGACATCAGCCACACCTGACGAACGGCGGCCATTCTGCGGTCGGTGGCCGCGGTGTCGCCGCCCACGGTCTCCTCGCGGACGACCGCGATGGTCATGGCGACGAGCACACTGACCAGAGCGGGAACATCGTCGGTGGCCGGGCGCATCCGGTGCGCGTCGACCTGGGACTGGATGAATGCCGCGAGCTTGTTCTCCAGGTTTCCGACGAACGCGTCCCACATTGTGCGCAATTGGGCGTCGGTGTCGCGGGATTGGGCGCAGGCATTGAGCAGGTGGGCGTGGCGGCGCCAGACCGCGACCGCATTGTCGATCATGCGGATGGAGAAGTCCGCGGGCGGTTCCTGATTGTCGTAGGAGCCCAATTCGCTGGTCTCCTGGTCTATTTCGGTCCAGACCTCTTCGAGGGCGGCGGCGACCGCCGAGTACTTGGACTCGAAGTAGAAGTAGAACGCCGGGCGGGAGACGCCGGCGTGCTTGGCGATCCGCAGCACCGACATATCCGTGATGGAGACCGTGCGCAGCAGGTCGGTGACCGCGTCGATGATCAGGGCGCGCTGCTGATCGCCCCGGCTGGGCGGGCGACGGTCCCCGGCCACAGCGCGCGCGGCTGCCTGTGTCATCTGCACCTCCGAATCCTCGGTTTCCTCGCACAGTCTACCCACTATTGACACACTGTCAGACACGCTGACAGTGTGTCAGGTATGGGTTGCTGTATTGCCGTGGCTTATCTGATCGCACTCGCCGGATTCGGATGGCGGTTGCTGACCCGCGCCGGCGGGACACCGTCGACCTCGGCGCCGCCGCCCGCCCGGCGGACCGCACCGGCCCGCACACCAGGGAGTCCCGCATGACGACCGGCGCGCTGTTCCCGCCGAGCAGCCGGACCCGGCAGGTCCGGGCGCCCCTGCCCGACGGGCTCGGCCGCATCGGCATGACGACCCGGCGAAAGATGGTGCGGGCCATGACCTGCTGGGGCGTGGTCTGGCTGGCCGCCGCCACGGCGGCGGTCGCCGATCTCTCGCATGCGGTCACGGCATTCGCCCTCGGGCTGGTTGTGCCGGGTGGCGGCCTGCTCTTCAGCGGCCATCCGCTGCTCATGGTGTTCGCCTGGCTGGGCTTCCTGGCGGCGCTGTTCGCGTGGTGGGCCTTCGGGCCGGTGGTGTTGCCGCCGCTGCTCTGGTTCTCGACCGCTCTGCTCGGCGCCGCCCTGAGCGGCCACACGGCATGGCCGTGGGCGGTAACGCCGGTCCTCGCGACACCCTTCGTGGTGGTACCGACCGCGTTCGGGATATTCCTCGTGCGGCGTTCGTCCCAGCGTGGACGTGGCCGGGAAGTGAATGTGCGCTTGGCATCCCATACGTTCACCATCACGGGCGCACCCGCCGCGCCCGCGGTGGCCGAGCATTCCGAGGAAGACCTCGCCGCGTTGCGCTACGCCCTCGACCTCGCGCTGCAACCGCTCGATCGTTTCGACGGCTTCACCAGGATCGATCAGTTCCGTGAAGCGGCCCTGCGCTACCAGCTCAACGAGCTGAGCTACGCGCTGGCGACGGCCCAGTACACGCGAACTCCCGCCTTCACCGGCTATCTCGCCGAGGCACAGCGCAATGCCATCGAGAAGATGCTGGACCGGCGGGTCTGGGGCTACTGGGCACTGGAGAATCTCTGGGGCAACCTGCGCTGGAATCCGGACCCGGTCGACCGGGAGAACATCATGCTCACCGGCTACCTGGGCCAGATGGTGGGCATGTACGAGACCCTCAACGACGATCGGTTCTCCGCCCCCGGCGCACTCACTTTCCGCTGGAACGATCGCCGCGTCTACTCGAACAGCTTCGGAACCATCGCGGAATCGGTGCACCGCAATATGGTCGCCGGCGATTACACGCTGTATCCGTGCGAACCGAACTGGATCTACACGGTGTGCAACACCTTCGGGCTCAATACCCTGCTCACCCATGACCGCCTGCACGGCACCGCGTTGACCGCCGATGTCATCGACCGCCTGCACCGCGGCTACGAGTCGGAGTTCCTACGCCCCGACGGTCGGATCATCGGCGTCCGCAGCGCCCGGCTGGGTGGATCCTGGAACTTCTGGACGGGTCCGGCGATCCAGCTCACCACCGCGCTGTGGCTACACGCCGGGCTGCCGGAATACGCACAGCGGGCCTGGTGGCTGGTTCGCGACCAGGAAATTCGGGTCGACGGTGACCGGGTCGGGTTCCCGCTGCGGGCGAGCTCGCGAGTCGATCCGGGCAACTATCGACTCGGCGGCGCCTACGGGCAGGTGATGATCGCTTCGGCCGCCCGGGAGATGGGCGACGAGGAGGTCGCGCGGACGGCGCTGGCCGGAATCGAGGAGCTCGGTGATCCGGTGCACGCCAACGGCGTTCGCTATTACGCGGGACTATCCGAACTGGGCAACATGTACGCGCTGCAGTTCCGATTCAATCGGGCCGCCGGACTCCGCGATCAGATCGCCTTCGGAGCGCCGCAGCACTGGCGGACCGGGCCGGCGCTGACGGAGGCGGCCTATCCGGAGGTACAGGTGGCGCGAGCGGTCACGGACGGCCACGCTCTCGACCTGGTTCTGCGTCCGGGAAACGGCCTGTGCCGCACCACCGTACGGATCGCACGCCTGGAACCCGGGCGCGTCTACCGCGTGGCCGGAGCACGGCAGGCGGAGTTCACCGCGTCGCTCACCGGCGAGGCCCTCATCGAAATCGAACTCGGAGGTCGTCATGAAGTCCACATCGCCCCGCGGTAAAGGAGAGCTGATCTCCGGCCGCACGCTCACCCGCCGATTGACGGACCTCGATCCAGTGCGCGACAACGAGGAAGCCACCCGGCTCAGCATCGAGGTTCGGTACGGCGACGCCATTTTCGTGCACGCCGCCTACACGGTCGCCTTCGCCCGTCAGGTTGCGATCCCGACCATCGCCCGGGTCGTGTACCGGCGCGGAACCGGCGACATGATGCACGACGTGCGCCGCCGCAACGACGACACCCTGGTGTTCTTCGGCGAAATGCTGAGGCACGGCCACAGCGGGGCGAGCGGCCGGGCGGCCATCGATCGGATGGAGGCGATCCACAGCCGTTTCGGGATCAGCGATGAGGACAAGCTCTATACGCTCGCCTCGCTCGCCCTCGAAGCGGACCGCATCCTCGACCGTCTCGGGCTGTCGGTCTTCACCGACGCCGATCGGCTGGCACGGTTCCACTTCTGGCGCGGTGTCGGCGAGCACATGGGTCTCGAGGTGCCCGCCACACGCGCCGACCTGGTGGCTTGGACATTCGAATACGAGAACGCCCACTACGCCCATACCGAGGGTGGTCGCGCGCTCGTCGATCAGCTCTTCGACGACTGGCGGCAACGCTGGTTCCCGGGTCCGCTGCGCCCGCTGGCCGACAACGCGCTGCTCCTGATCCTCGATGACCAGCTCCGCGCGACGCACCGGCTTCCGGACCCGCCTGCCGCGGCGCGGCGCATGGCGCCGCCGATCATCAACTCGTACATGAAGTTCCAGGCCGCGCGTCCGCACCGGCTCGATC
The DNA here is from genome assembly GCF_042792755.1 of Nocardia sp. NPDC056611. Classification (NCBI taxonomy): domain Bacteria; kingdom Bacillati; phylum Actinomycetota; class Actinomycetes; order Mycobacteriales; family Nocardiaceae; genus Nocardia; species Nocardia sp. NPDC056611. The sequence goes on along the minus strand of NZ_JBHTVV010000002.1, from coordinate 1,355,855 downwards.
GATCATGGGTCGACCACTTCCGGCGGGATTCCGCGGGATCCCTCGACCTCGACCAGATCGGATACCAGCCAGGCCGCTACGGACGTCCCGACTGATCGGTGGCCTTCGATCAGAAATGACGATGCACCGGCAGCTGGTCGCTACCGGTGCATCCTCGTGTGCGGCGATCAGGGCTTGCGGGCCATGCCGCCGACCACCAGCTGTTCCCAGACGGTCAGCTCGGGCTGGTCCCTTTCGGGGTCCTCCCCACGCCACTGGACGCACGGGCGCAGATCGTCCTCGTCGAGCGCGAGCGTTCCGAAACAGGCGCGGATCTCGTCGTCGGTGCGGAAGCGTCCGCGGCCGAAGGCTTCCAGGATCTTGCTCGCGGTCGCCATCGCCTCACGCGAGGTTCCGGTTCGGAAGTGCGAGAGGTAGATCCGGCTGCCGGAAGCGATCCGATCCGCCCAGTACTGGACCACCGAGGTCGGATTCTCTTCGTCATTGACGAAACTCAGCGTCATGGCGAAGAGCAGGCCGACCGGCTCGTCGAAGTTGATGAGCCGCTGCACCTCGGCGTTGTTCTCGATACCCGCCGGATCTCGAATATCGGCTTCCAGCACCGTGATTCCGGCGTCGACGGCGAGCAGCGCCCGGCCGTGGGCCACCACGAACGGATCGTCGTCGACGTATACGACGTGGGCCTCCGGGTAGACCTGCCGCACCACCTCGTGCACGTTCACGGCCGCCGGAAGTCCGCAGCCCATATCGATGATCTGCCGGATTCCCGCGTCCGCCATGGCCTTCGCGGCGCGCAGCACTGCGTCGCGATTGGTGATGGCCAACTTTTCCGACCCGGGTAGATCCTCGATGAAGTAGTCACCGAGATCCTTGTCGACACCGTAATTGTCGCGCCCGCCGAGGACGTAGCTGTATACGCGTGCCACGCTCGGCCGGGACTGCCGTGCTCGCATGGCGTTGATGTTCAAGTGTCACACCCCTCTTTCCCCACCGACGATACCGCTATCCACCAGGAAATCTTGCGTCATATTCGCAAACGGCACCAGGTGTCACAAGGGGTGGGTCCGAGCTATTTCTGGACGGTCGCGGCGGCCGGCGTGGTGGCCGGGTCGGCGGTGGGAGTCGCTGCGGCCGTGCCGGTTTGCGGAGACGTCGTCTCCGCTGCCGTGGTGGTCGGAGCAACCGTGGTGGACGTGACGGTGGGCGCCGGATCGGTGGAGGTCGTCGCCGGTGGCGTTGTCGTCGCGGTTGCGGTGGCGGTAATCGGAACCGGGCAGTCGCCACCGTGTTGCTCACCGAGCAGATTGATTTCGGCGTTGCTGCGCGGGTCGCCGGCGTAGTTGATCTTGTCGGTGCACTTCACGTAGTGGTCGACGCCGCCGGGAGCCGGAGCGGGCGCGGGCGGCGGCGCGTCACCGGGTGCCACGTCCTGCGGCTGCTGCGGCGAGTTCGCTACCGGGTTACCACCGCCGGGATTGCCACCGCCCGGGTTCCCGCCACCCGGACTCGCCACCGGCGCACCGGAACTCGTCGGTACCACACTGGTGGCCGTCACACTGATGGACGGTTTGGTCGTCGTCGCCGATGAGGTCTTCGAATCGTCCGAGGAACACCCTGCCGCCAGTGTCAACACGGCCGTCAACATCAATACCGCCGCCGCGCCGGCACCCTTCCCCGCACGCACCCGGCCACACCGATCCGCAATCGCGGACATTCTTCCTCCCGAATTCACCGCAGCCCCAGCCCCGACACATCCGCTGCGCGACAAGACAACTCGGGGGCGGAGGCCCCCGCTCCGACCTTAGGAGGCGAATCTCCGGTTCACCATCGGAGCGGTGCCCTCAATTTCTCTGTCCCCCGCAACGGGGCTGCATGGTGTAAGGGGCTACTTGGAGGGCTCGGGCTGTTCGCTTCGGGTTGCGAGGAGGGCGTCGAGTTGTTGCTCGGCGCGGGCGGCCCGCGCCAGGGTCTGGGCCCGCGCGTCGTCGAGCGCCGCGATGCGGGCCGCGGACTCCTGATGCGCCTGGTCCAGTGCGGCTTTGGCTTCCGCACGGACGGTGCCGATATCGGCGGCGGCTTGGCGGCGGACATCGGCGAGTTCGGTCCTGGCGCGTTCGAGATCGGTGCGCGTCTGTTCCAGCACCGACCGCGTTTCGGCGACCACCTGACTGCGTTCCGCCACCGCGGCTTCTGCGCGTTCGATGGTGCGCTCGGCATCGGCGGCGCGCTGCACCGCCAGATCCCGCTCCGCGCCCGCCGCGGTAATCCGCTGCGCCGAATCCCGCCGCACCTGCTCGATCTCGGCCGCCGCCTTGGTGCGCGCCAACTCGATGTCCTCGCTCGCCTGCTGCCGGGCCCGCTCGACATCCTCGCTGGATTCCCTGCGGACGGTGCGGATCTCGGCCTCCGCCTCGGCCCGCGCCGCGAACACATCATCGGCGGCCTGCTTGGTCACCCGCGCGACTTCCCGCAGCGCGTCATCGCGCGCCGCCAGCGCCTCCGCGATCCGCCCCTCGGCTTCCTCCGCGGCGAGCGCCGCGTCCTCGGCCGCCGAATCCGCGGCGGCCCTGGCCTCGTCGCTCTCCCGCCGCGCCTGTTCGGCCGCCACGGTCGCCATCTCCGCCTCGGCAATCCGCCGCGCCGCATCGGCCTGCACGGCTTGGACCTGCGCCTCCGCCACCGCCGGGTCGGCCAGGGTGGACAGCTCCGCCACCGCCGTATTCAACGTCGTACCCAGCTGTTCGGCGATCGCCCGAAACTGTCCGAGCAGCTCATCCGCCCGTAGCCGAGCCACGGTCACCGGCCCCTGTTGCGTCACAGTGACATTGGCGACCGACCCTTCCCCCTCCCCCGCCTGCTGCCGCTGCCGCTCCCGCCAAGCCCTCCACCGTGTGTGCTCGGGGTGCTCACAGTATTCCGACGGCCGCCCCGGCCCTCCGCCGCGCGTGATCGGTTTCGTACACCCCGGGTAGTTGCAAGTACTCGTCACGCCGCAAATCGTAGCGTTGGTTTCGTTACTTTTAACGGAACAACACGAAACGAAACCTGAACTGCCCCAAACCAATCGATCCGAGTCTGACCTCCGATAAGTGAACCTTATCGGGGGTCAGGATTCCCCACTTCCCCAATCGACGTCGCAAACAATACGTTTACGTTGGGTCGCAGCCAACGTTACGAAATCCCAACGTATCCCCCGAAAAACTGTGCTCGCATGCACGCCCGTACCAATTCCCGATCTGCTGGTGTCGCAGCCGTCCACGCTGCTGCGTAGCCGCGACCGACGGACCGTAGATTCTTGTCGTACCGACCACATCGCATCGACGGATAGGACCTGGATGCTCAACCTGAACCACGACGATGCCCCCGCCCTCCTGCGCGAACGCTTCGTCGTCGAAATCGGCATACGGCAAGCCTGGCCGTACGTGACATTCGCCGATCATCGTGACGAGGCATCTCCGCAGGAAGTCCGCCTCTACATCGACAGCAGTTTCACCGTGATGCCGGGCCCCGCTGTCCCGGTCCCAGCGGAAGAGGACGATGAGAAACTCAGGCTGCTACGCCTGGCCGAAGTGCTCAACCGGACCGTTCACGACGTCACCGTCGAGGACGACGGGAGCCTGATGGTGAGGTTCCACGACAACGTCCGCTTGCGTGTGTCTGGGCACAGTCAACCCTGGACTGCACACGACGTCTGGTGGCTCGGCTCGTGCCCTGCCGGATAGCAGCCGAAGACGGTGTCGATCAGCGCAGCACGCCGGCCTGGCGTGCGGCCCGCAACCAGGAGGGGAACTCGCTGAGCAGCAAGCGGTACAGCTCGGCGTCGGAGAGCTGATCGATGTCGCGCACGGCGAAGAAGCCCGCGTTGTCGACCACCCGGCCGTCGAGATCGTCGAGTTTGGTCAGGATCCCGAAGTTGTTGGGCCCCAGCCCGATGAACTGCCAGAAGGCGGGCGCCCGCGACGCGGCACGCATGAGTTGGGTGATCTCGCGGCGTTTGCTGAATCCGCCGTCGGTGAAGAACAGCACCAGCGTCGGCTGGCCGGTGTTCTGCAGCGACCCGAGAATCGCCTGCATGATCGGGATCTCGTCATTCACTGCGCCGATGTGCCGGTAGTCGATGCCCGCGTGCACGCCGTTCAGGTGCAGGAACGTCGCGCACCACCGCTCGGCGTCCTCGACGGTGATATCGGGCAGCTTCGCGTACTTCTGGCCGTAGAGGAACGGCTCGAGCGCACCGTTGTCGTCGAGTTGAATGGCGACCGGGATCATCCGCTCCACCACCTGGTGTACGACCTTGCGTTTATAGAGCCCGGCCATACTCCCGGTCTTGTCGATCACCAGGATCACCCTTGCCCGCACGCCTTGTGCGCCCTTGGTCAGCAATACCTTGGCCACTTCGCGTTTGCGCAGATCCAGAACCTGCCGCTTCTCGAGCGACAACTTCGCCTCACCCGGCATAGACCGCACCGACTCGATCGGCTCGGGCGCAGGCGTCGCGGCGGCGGAGCCGATCGCCGGTTGATCGACGACGACACCGTGATCGGTGATCAGATCCGCGAAGCCGCCCGCATAACCCTGCCCGACAGCGCGCACCTTCCAGCCCGAACCACGACGGTACAGTTCAATCGCCACGATCACGGATTCCCTGCCGAGGCCGTCGATCCGGTAGTCGTACAACGGCTTTCCGGCGGCATCCGCGAGAGTTGCCGTGGGTGGCGGATAGGCGCCGAAGGACGCGTGCTGATCATCGAGGGTGACCACCGCCCGGATCTGCGCGATCTCGGCCGGTACTTGACTCAGATCCACCCGCAGGGTTCCCGCCGACAGGTGGACACCGGATGCGTCAGGCTGGTTGTAGAACACGAAGTCGGCATCCGAGCGGACCTTCCCCGCAGCGGTGACCAGCAGTGCCGAAATGTCCACCGGGGCCGCGACGCTCACAGCGATCACCACCGCGGCCGTCGCTACTTCGGCGTTCTGCCCCTTGGTCAGCATCAGTGGAGACTCGGTCATCAGGTCGGCTCTCGATCCAGGTAGACGGTTCCGGTTCACCGTAACCATTCGCGCACCCTGCTTCTCGGCGAATGGAACGGTCCCGCGGAATCCGCGTGCTGAGCTGGCTTACGGCTGCGAGTGCGACAGCAGGACCGCGAGCGAGTTCGTGAGCCATCGCTCGTACGCCGCGGGCGTCCAGCCGGCGTCGGTGACCAGGCTGTGGTAGACGTCGTCCGTCATCAGCGCGATGGCGACATCGGTGGCGTTGGCGTCGAGGTTTCTACCGGCCTCGCGAATCTGCGCGATGACCGCGTCGATTTCGATGCGGTTGCGTCGCATGGCTTCTGCCCTGGCATTGGCGATGTCGGCGTCGATGCTGGCGCCGGAGTGCAGCAGCGTGAGGATGTCACCACATCGCTCGCGGACCTGCCGGCTTCCCTTGGCCAGCACCTGAATCAACTCCAGGGAATCGTCGAGGTGCTGGGCCTCGGCTCGCAGATCGATCAAGCCCGCTTCTTCCTCGAGCAGGTCGATCAGCCCTCGCAGCACTCCGGCCTTGGAACCGAAGTGCGAGTAGATCGTTTGCGGCGCGACCCCGGCCTCGCGGGCGATGTGCCGAATCGACGTGCCCGTGTAACCGCTCTCGGCGAAGAGCCGGCGGGCGGTGGTCAGGATGATCCGCAGCGTCAGTTGCTCACGTCGATCACGCAAGCGGACCACGCCGGATTGCTCCGCCGACATCTACTCCTCCTGTCCAACAACCACACCTGTGGTCAGTCAGCGTATCGAGCCCATCAGCTTCGACGTGCTCGTACTACGCCGAGTCTAGGCGATCAGCGATCCACACACTAGAACGTTGTTCCATTTACTGATCATCTGTTCTAGAGTGGTGGTCGTCATGATGGCCGACCGGCCGCAAGGATCGGGCAGGGCGCCCAGGGGAGGCCGGCACCCCACACTCCGACAAGGAACTCGATGAAACAGCTCTACTTCGCGGCGACCCTCTACACCGTCCTCGGACTGCTGTCCGGGTTGTTCTATCGCGATTTCACGAAGTCCCACAATTTCACCGGGAAGACCGAACTCGCGATCACCCATACGCATCTGTTGTCGCTCGGCACGCTGTTCTTTCTCATTGTCCTGGCTTTGGACAAGCAGTTCGCGCTTTCCTCCCAGCGGCTGTACGGCTGGTTCTTCTGGACGTACAACACAGGTGTCCTCTGGTCGGTGACGTGTATGACGCTGATCGGCATGCGAACCGTCAAGGGCCAACCCGAGAGCGGGTTCCTTGCCCACATGTCCGGCGGCGGCCACATCCTCCTGACCATCGGATTCACCCTGTTCTTCGTCTGCCTGTATCGCCCGGCGACGGCCCGTCAGGAAGTACCCGCCCACGTATGACGCACGGGCACACCAGATTTACGAATGAAGTCAGCACGAAAGGATGAACCAATGATTCAATTCCAGGCACTGGACCCCACGGTTCCGCTCCCTGTCCAGCTCCAGGAGAACACCGGCCCGATCAACGTCATCAACATCTTCGTCGTCCCCGCCGACCTGGCCGATGACTTCCTGAAGATCTGGACCGAAGACGCTTCCTTCATGAAGTCACAACCCGGCTTCGTCTCCACCCAAATGCACCGCGGATTCGGGGGCAGCCAACTCTTCGCCAATATCGCGGTCTGGGAATCCTCCGCAGCCCTCCTGGCAGCCCTCTCCAACCCACAGTTCCATCAAGGCGCAGCCAAGTACCCCGACGGAATCATCACCTACCCAACCGCATTCCAGAAGCTTGCCGTCGAGGGAATCTGCGGCGCCTGACCATCACCCCGACGTTGGGGCGGGCGAAACACGGTCCGCCCCAACGATCGGATCAGGTTCGGTCATCTGTACCAGAGGCACTGATCCACGCGGCGAGGGTGGCGAAATCAGTGCGCTGTAGTCAGGCGCTGTAGGACCGAGCGACGGCGGCGAAGGCCTGCTTCGGTTCCCATGGCATGTCCGGGTAGGTGTCGCCGTGGGTGTGCTCCAGGACTTTGACGATGCCGAGGCTGGCCAGGTCCAGGTCGTCGCGGGGATCGCCGTCGGGGCGGTGCGGGTGGCTGTGCAGCGCGAAGAGGAATACGAAGGTGCTGTCGACGGCTTCGGTGTCGAAGATCTCGAGCAGTTCGGAGAGGTAGGCGGCTTGTTCGGTCTCGTCCCGGATGAAGCTGCCCGTCAATCGGATCGGGGCGCCGGTGGCGTCGTATTCGACGATTTCGTTGCTGCGCGGCGCGATATCGGCCGCGCCTTGCCAGGTGGCGGTTCCGAAACCGGTGATCGCCAGCGGCTTTCCCTGGGCGACCAGGTCGCGCACCCCGGCCCGGAATCGGTCGGCCACCTCGGCGGAGCGAATGAGCTCGATCGACATGATGTCGAAGGGGGTCCAGTCGATCCGTTCGAACGGGATGGCGCAGTAGGTGAGCTTGCCTGCGAAGTGCTCACGCACCACCGCCACGGCCTCCCCCAGGAACCTGTCGAGACGACCGATCACCTCGGCCAGCCGCTCACCGCGGGTCTCGGGATTGCCGAGCAGGAATTCGAGCCTCTCCCAGACGGTGTCGCCGGGCAGGAACTCCCGATTCATCAGGCTCAGCTCGACTCCGGTGACGAATACGACCTCGGCTCCGGCCGCCCGCAGCCGCTCGGCCCGTCGCGCACAATCCGCGAACAAGGCCAGGATCTCCGCGGCGGTCCGTTCCAGCGGGTAGGGCGAGAACCACACCTCGAGACCCAGGTCCGCGGCATGCCGCGCCGCCACGTCGAGCCGGTCGGCATCGCCTCCGACAATCTGAACGGCAGTGCAGTGCAGGTCATCTCGGATGATCGCCAACTCCCGGCGGACAACGTCGGGGTCGAAGTCCTGTCGTGACGTGTGGCCGTTCGCGATGAACCCGGTGTCATAGGTCATTCCCTTGGCTCGCATGTGCGATCCCTTCTGTCGATCGGGAGGTTCGGTCGACGCCAGGCTAACCGCAAAACATGCGTGCACGCAATATTTCGTACGCGCACCTTTGTGTGGCAGGATCGGGTCGTGACACCGCGACCCGCAGGATTGCGCGAGCGTAAGAAGCAGGCCACCCGCGAGGCCCTCCGGGAAGCCGCGCTCAGACTGGCCCTCGAACAAGGGCCGGACAATGTGCGCGTCGAAGACATCGCCGAGGCGGCCGGCGTCTCGCCGCGCACCTACAACAACTACTTCTCCAGCCGCGACCAGGCGATCGTCGCGGCCGTCACCGGCGAGCGGGACGCCCGGGTCGCCGCGGCCGTCACCGCCCGAGCCCCCGAGGTGGGTCTCGCGGACGCGATCATCGACGCGGTTCTGACGGAGTACACCGACCCGGGCGAAACCCGCCGCGACGCATTGCTATTGATCACCACGCATCCGGCGCTCCGCGAAGTGTTCCTAGGAACCACGGGCGCGATCTCGAAACCTCTCGCCGCCGCGATCACCGAACGCCTGGGCGCCATCGACGAATTCACCGCCCCGGTACTCGCCGCCGGGGTGGCCGCCGCCATCCGGGTCGCGCTCGAACAATGGCTACAGCCCGCCTCCGACACCGCCATCGCAGGCTTCGTCGTGGTGTCCGGCTCGCTGTCCGATCTGCTGCGCGCCGCGCTCGCCCCACTCGTGCCCGCGCTCGACGACGCGGAGACCAGGGCAGGTTCCGCAGCGCGCACTCCGACGAGTCACGGTCCCGATCACGCTCGTTCCTAGCTCGGACGTGAGAGCTTCTGCCCCGGTGGATGATTCGTCACTGACGGCGTATTCGTCGGAGTTCGGGAATGACATGCCCTCATTGGGCAGTGGGACTCCCGAATATTGGCGGGCAAGAACGGTGGCGTGGTCGTAGAGCGTGGTGGTCGGGCTCGGCCCCGGTGGATGCGCACACCGCGCGGTGGAGGACTCGATCCCCTTGATCGACAGGCGTTGACCGCCCGCACAACAGGATCGGCTGGGTCGGTTCAGACGATCGGGCCGCAGCGGGCGTCGAATCGGTCGCGGAGGGTGTCGAGGGTTCGGCGGTTGTGCTCCTGGTCGTGGTGGTGGGTGCGGACGAAGTGAGCGGTGTCGCCGAGGCGGCGGTGCATGGGATACCAGCGGTCGAAGTCGAGTCCGCAGCGGAGGAACACCGACGGTCCGAGCGCGTCGTAGATGAGGCTCAGGTTGTAGAGGTGCAGGGTCAGGGCGCCGTAGGTGAGGGCGGCGGCGGTGGCCGTCTTCGTTCGCAGGTCGTCGCCGTCGACGGCGTACAGCGGCAGCTCACGGAGCTTGTCGCGGAACATCAGGTGGGTGAGGAAGTAGCCGGCGAACGACAGGAATCCGAATGTCGCCGAACGGGTCTGGATCGACAGCACCGATCCGCTGGGCGAGACGTACGGCTCGTAGGGGGTGCTCGTGTGCAGCAGATAGCCGGTGCAGTTCACGAGCCAGCTGCCGGCGGTGGTCTCGGTGGAATTGCCGCTGCGGAATTGCAATTCAACGGAACCGTTGCGGTCGACCGCGTCCTCGAGGTGATCCATGACCACCGTGTTCAGTCCCTCGCGAATGGTCCGCTGCTCCGACTCCGACAACAGGCCCGCGAAGAAGTTGTTCGGGTGCGGGGTCACCGCCAGCCCGGCGGTACGCAGCAGCCAATCCTGGACCTCGGGCTCGTTGGTTCCGTCGAAATGGCGTGCGATGTCGATGAACAACCGGTTCGGCATGCCGCCGCCCCACCAGCGGCGTGCCCCGCGCGGCAGGATCCGGTCGCGATTGATGAAGACGGTTCCCGGCCCGGCAACCAGGTTGACCTCCCGTCCGGGGGAAGCGGTGATCAGTGCCGCCGCGGTGTCCATGGCGGTCTTGCCGCCGCCGATGATCCACACCGGCGCATCGCTGGCGGCCATGTCATCGGCGCGCACGTCGCAATAGTTGGGCGATACCGACCGCATTCGGGTACTCGACACCTGGAGCGGTTCCAGCGGCGTCACATTGGTGCCGAACGCTTTGATCAGTTTGGTCGCGGTGATCACGAGTGGCGTGCCGTCGGGACCGGCACAGGTGATCCGCACGCCGCCGCCGGTCTCCTCGTGCGACCGATAGTCGAAGCCGAAGTACTCCTCGACCCGAACGCGTTGTCCGATCACCCGCATGCAGTGCTGGAAATGCTCCAGTACCTCGCTCTTCGTCGCGAGGTAGGAGCGTTCCTTGCCGATCGTCCACTTGATGTCGCCCGCGGTGAACAGTGGATGGGGCTGATGCAACCGAACGTAGGGATAGGCGTCGACCCACATCCCGCCGGCTCGTGGATGCCGGTCCACGAGAATGACTTTCTGATCGGGGCTCAGGTAGCGACTCGCGACGTAGAGGGCGTTGAGCCCGACGATCCCCGCCCCGACGATGCATACATCGCAGGTCTCGCCATGCCCTGGATTCACGTCAGATGTGCTCATCGGCAACCCCCAGTTACCTCTGATGAGAACACCCACGGCCGCGGATGTCAACGAATAGTCGACCGGCCGTCACGTCCGCGCGCGGTCGTGGGCGAGGGTAAGCAAATCCCTGGCCACCGGGGCCGTGGTGTCCGGGTTGATGATCGACAGCCAGGCGGCACCGGCATAGACCGGATGAGGGAACAGGGAGTCGACCTCGGCGGGGTCGTGCGGGTGGTCGGCGCTCTCACGCGGCGTATGCCCCAACCGGGCGATGAAGGCGTCCCGCCCGACGCTGATATTGAGGCGGAAGAGGCCCGGGCGGTTCAACTGCGAGGTCGCGTCGTCGGGGTAGTCCTTGGTGATGATCGTGGCGAACGGCTGGGTTCGGGCGGGGACCTGGCCGTCGGGGGCGTAGTAGAAGAACCTGTCGCCCCAGGCGATCTCGGGGAAGGCGCTGTCCGGGCCCGGCGCGAGAGTCAGGACGCCGTCCAAGGACTCGATGTACTCGGTGATCTGCTCGATATCCATGAGTTCTATCGTGGACCCGAAGTGCTTGTGGAGACTTGGGTGCGGAAAGCCGAGGTGAGGTGGTCGAAAGTCGCAACTCCGCTGTTCTGCGGACCGCCGATGTGGCGCGCCGCGCGGGGTATTCGGTTCAGCAGATCCGCAATCTCGAACGTGATGGCGTCCTGCCGCCCGCGACACGGACGCCGACCGGGTACCGGGTCTACGACCACCGTCACGTCGTGGCGGCTCGGGCTTACCGCGCGCTCGCGGCCGGAACCGGGCCCGTGGTGGCCAAGGACATCGTCCGCGCCGCCCAGCACGCCTCCCCCGCGCGCATGCTGGCCCTGCTCGATGCCGCGCACGCCGGCCTCGACACCGAACGCCGTGATCTCGAGGCGACCCGGGCAGCCGTCCGCCACATCAGCGAGGAACCCATCACCGAGGTCCGCGGTTCGGACTCGATGAGCGTCTCCGAGCTCGCCACAGCTCTCGGCATCCGCCCCTCGACCTTGCGGCATTGGGACACAACAGGATTGGTGACCCCGGGTCGCGCCGCTCCTCGGGACGCCCGCGTCTACGCACCCGCCGACGTCCGTGACGCGCGCATCGTGCACCAGCTCCGCCGAGCCGGGTACGGCATCCCGGCCCTGGGCATCCTCATGGCCGAATTCCGGAGCGCGCGCCGCTGGAACGAGGTGCTGGAGCGGCTGGCGGTCCGGGATGCCAGCATCGAATCCCGTTCGCTGGCCTTGCTCGACGGCGCCGCCGAGCTGCGCGCCCTGCGGTCTCGGGCCTAGCCTTGCAGCGCGGCATCGAGTTCGGCGAGGAGCTTGGTCTTGGATCGCGCGCCGACGAGGGTGCGGAGCAGGTGACCGTCGCGGAAGAGCAGCAGGGTCGGCTGCGACATGATTCGGTAATCCCGCACAGCGGTGGGGTTTTCGTCGGTATCGAGCGTGTAGATGGTCAAGGTGTCGGACCGCTCGTCGGCGATCTGCGCGAGCACCGGCTTGATCATGTGGCAGGGCGGGCACCACTCGGCCGTGAAATCCACCAGGACGGTTCCCTTGCGGGCCAGTACCTGTCGCTCGAAGCTCTCGTCGGTGACGCGGGTTATCTCGGTCATGGTCAGGATTCCTTCTCGTGGAGCCAGCGCAGGAGTTCGGCGGCGTGTCGGTCGGGCGGGAAAACGGGGTAGAAGACGTGCTCGATCACGCCGTCGCGGATGACCAGGGTCAGCCGCTTGTAGAGCCGGGTGCCGTCGAAATCGAAGGTCGGCAGCGACAGTGCGTCGGCCACCCTGAAGTCCGGGTCGGACAGCATCGTGAACGGCAGCCGCAATCGAGTGACGACCTCGTGCTGGTAGCTCGTGGTCTGGCTGGACAGGCCGAAGAGCCGGTCGACGCCCGCGGCGCGCAGCTCGGTGTAGTGGTCTCGGAAGCCGCAGGACTGGGGCGTGCAGCCGCGGGCCCCCGGGATGTCATTCCATCCGGCGGGAATGTCGGCGTCGGGTCGGCCGGTCAGCGGGTAGAGGTAGATGACGGTGCGTCCGGGGCCGAGCGCGGCGAGATCGATTCGCTCGCCGCTGGAATCGTCGATCGACACCGCGGGCACGCGCACTCCGGCCAAGTGTGCGGCCGCACCGTCGTCGATCGGCGCCACCAGATCAGCCGGTAGCTTCATCAGATCGTCCGGGCCCGGAACGGGAACGGCGTCGCTGCGCCGATACGCGGCCTCCCGCAGTCGCTGGATCAGACCGTCCCTGCGGGCGGTCAGCACGTCGATCTGTGCGGTCAGATCGTCGATGGCTCGGTGATACTCGGCCAGCGACTCCGGGCAGTCGTCACCGTGCTCGCTGCCCGCCACCAGGCATTCCAGAAACGGGCGGGTCTCCTCCACCGGAATCCCGAGCCGGTTGAGCACACGGATCTCGCGCACCAGCCGAATCGTGTCGTCGTCGTACTCGCGATACCCGTTCGCCTGCCGGGCCGGAGCCACCAATCCCAGCGCCTCGTACCGCCGGATCGCTTTCGGACTGACTTCCGCCAGCCGAGCGACTTCACCAATCCGCATGACGCCGAATCTAAATGCTGCCCCTAGGGGCAAGGTCAACCCGCCACCTGTGAATACCGGGACCGGCCTAGTCTGATGACGAGATGCGCCGCCGAGACGAGCAGGAGCGACCCATGGCCGTGCCACCTATCCAGGTAGCGGTCTGCGGACCGCGCCACGCCACCGACGCCGACACCACCCATGCCCGTGAGATCGGCCGACTGCTGGCCGAGGCCGGTGCCACCGTGCTGTGCGGCGGCGGCACCGGCGTGATGGCCGCGGTCGCCGAAGGCGCCTCGGCTGCGGGCGGTTTGGTCATCGCTGTGCGCCCCGACACCGACCCGGCCGCCGTCTGCGCCGGCGTGTCCGCGGTGCTGTACACCAACATGGGCGCAGCCCGAAACGCTGTCCTGGTCGGGTCCGCGGACGCGGTCGTCGTGGTCGGCGGCTCCTGGGGCACGCTGTCCGAATACGCGCTGGCGAACGGCGGCGGTGTGCCCGTCGTGACGATCGGTGGCTGGCAGGTCCTCGACGCCGCCGGTGCACCCATCGCGGGCGCGGCCGTCGCCACCACGCCGGCGGAAACCGTCGACCTGGCGCTCACCGCCGCCACCGAGTTCCGGCGTCACCTCACCGGCGCACCGTGACGCGGCCGGGCTCGACCGGCGACCATCGCCGTGGCGCGGAGCCTAAACCCCACGATGCGACAATGAGCGAATGGCCGACGCAGAACGGATCAACTGGGACCACCTCACATCACGGCAGCCCACCGACGCGGACCGCGCGGCTTTGAAGGCGACCCTGGTCGAGCGTGCCCTCGCCGTCAAGCAGCACGGTTGGGACGACTACCGAGAGGAGTGGTCCCCCACCGAACTGGCCGACGTCGCCTACCTGCTCGGGGACGCCGCCGTCCTCGAGGAACTCGACGAGCACGAGGGCTCCGTACTCACCCGCTACGCCGGCAACCTCTACGGCTTCAACGGCGCCCGCAAGGACATCGCCGCCGGCCTGGTCGGCACCCAGGAATGGTTCGCCGCGGCTCGCGCGGCGCTGGCCTCCGCCGGCTAGACCGGCCGGACCGCCGTGGAGATCTGGGCGACCAGCCGCCACGGCCGGTCGGCGTCGGCCTGGGCCTTGCCGCTGGTCAGGATCGCGCCGGCGAGGCTGCGCGCGGGGTCGGCCCAGCCGTACTGGGTGGTGAGTCCGCTGCGGCCGAAATGGGAGCCGGTGTCGGGGCCGAATTTGGAACGGCGCGCGCCCAATTCGTAGCCCGCCACCGATACCCGGCCCGCGACGCCCGGCAGCCGGCGGGCCGGACGGGTCGCCGCGGCCACGGTGTCGGGCCGCATGATCCGGACACCGTCGAGTTCGCCGCCGCGGGCCAGGATTTCGTAGAAGCGCGACAGCTCGGTGGCGGTGGTGACGAGGTTGCCGGAGGGGAGTTCCGCGGTCAGGAAGGCGCGGGCGGCGGATTCGTCGGTGGGGCCGGACAGGCCGCCGCCGAGGGCGCGACCGGCGAGGTGGCGCCACACCTTGGACGGGCCGGGGCCGACCCGCACGCTGGGGACCACGCTGTCCACGTCCTCGGGCCGGACGCCGAAGTTGTTCCAGCGGAAGCCGAGCGGTTCGAGGACCTGCTCGCGCAGGTGGTCGCGCATGGCCCGCCCGGTGGCGCGCTGCACCAGGAGTCGCTGGATCAGGCCGCCGGTCATGGCGTGGTAGACGCGAAAACGGTTGGGGCGCCAGCTCGGAACGAGATCGGCGAGGCCGCGCACCGCGAGTTCTTCGTCGAGGACGAGTTCGGAGCCGCGGTAGGGCGGGGTGATGAACGGGACGCCCGCGGAGTGCGACATGACGTCGCCGATGGTGATGCGATCCTTGCCGTGGCTGCTGAACTCGGGCACGTGGTCGCACACCCGGTCGTCCAAGGCGAACGCGCCCTGTTCGATGAGCATGAACATCACCGCCGCGGCTACGCCTTTGGCCGTGGAGAAACCACAGAACGGCGAGTCGGGCGTCACCAGCCGCTTGTCGGCATCCGGTGCGTCCTTCGGGGCGTTGCCCCAGCCGTAGCCGATGGCCCGGTTCAGAACGATGTGCCCGCGGTGGCGCAGGCACACCTGGATCGCGGGCGTGGTGCCCATCCGATACCAGTCCTGCACGGACCGCCAGATCGCCTCGATGTCGCCGCCCGGGAGGCCGGCGTCGGCGGGGTCGGATTCGGGACCGATCGTGGTCACGGCGTCGAGGTCGGGGTCGATCCGCACCAGCGCCGTCATCGGAGGGGTCATGCGACCAGCATAGGGAGATCTTGGTTCCCAGGAAGCTCCCAGCTCGGAGCCAGGGTGTTCACCGGCTGGCCGGACACACTCCCGCGGTGAGCGTGACCACCGCCGAGCTGGCCCCGTCCGAACCGACCACCCCGCCGACCGCGCAACCGGACGGCCTCGCCCCCGCCCGACGCTGGGAACGGATCGCGCTGGCGGTGCTGCTCCTCGGCACCGCGGCCGCCTACCTGTGGAACATCGGCGTCAACGCGATGGGCAACAGCTTCTACGCGGCAGCCGTCTGGTCCGGATCACGGGACTGGAAGGCGCTGCTGTTCGGATCGCTGGATCCGGGCAACTTCATCACCGTCGACAAGCCGCCGGTCTCGCAGTGGGTGATGGGCCTGTCCGGGCAGCTGTTCGGATTCAGCAGTGCGAGCATGCTTGCACCGCAGGCAATCATGGCGGTCGGCGCGGTGGCGCTGATGTACGCGGCCGTGGTTCGCGCGACCGGCAACCGTGGCGCGGGCCTGCTGGCGGGCATCGTGTTCGCGGTGACGCCCGTGGTGGCATTGATGTTCCGGTTCAACAACCCCGACGCGGTCATGGTCCTGCTCATGACCGCCGCCGCCTATTGCACGGTCCGCGGGCTGCCGCGGGCGAGTCTGCGCTGGATCGTGCTGGCCGGTGTCGCATTGGGATTCGCGTTCCTGGCCAAGATGCTCGAAGGGCTGATGGTGCTGCCCGCACTGGGGCCGGCGTACGTGATCGTCGCCCCGGCGAGCATCCGCGCCCGCTTGCTGCACTCGCTGGCCGCCGTGGGCGCGCTGATCGTGTCGTCGGGGTGGTTCGTGCTGCTCACCATCCTGTGGCCGGCGGATTCCCGGCCGTATCTGGCCGGGTCCAAGGACAACACGTTCATGGATCTGGTGCTGGGCTACAACGGCTTCGCCCGCTACCTGGGCAAGAACCACATGGGCGGCAACAACAAGAACCCCTTCGAACTGCCCGAGGGCTATCAGATTCCGGAGGCGCTGAAGCAGGGTGGCTTCGGCGGCGGATTCGGTTCCGGCCCGGACCGCATGTTCACCGGTGAGATCTGCTTCGAGATCTCCTGGCTGCTGCCCGCGGCACTGGTCGCGTTCACCCTGGTGCTGCTGTCGCGAGGCCGGCGTCCGCGCACCGACCTGATCCGTGGTTCCGCGCTGGTGTTCGGCCTGTGGCTGGTGATCGACAGCGCGCTGTTCTCCGGCATGAAGGCGGGGATGCACGCCTACTACACGCTGGCCGTCGCACCCGCGATCGCGGGCTGCGTCGCGATCGGCGCGTACGAGGTGTGGCGTCGCCGCACCGAAGCGTTCGGGCGGGTCGGGGCCGCGGCGTTGATCCTGTCCGCGGGCATCTGGGGTTTCGTCCTGCTGCAACGCGATTCCGACTGGCAGCCGTGGCTGCGCTGGACCATCCTCGCCGCCTCGGTGATCGTCGCCCTGGCCCTGCTGGTCCTGTCACTTCCGCCCGCGGCCCGCTGGGACCGGCGACGTACTCGCGCGACGACCGCCCTACTCATCGCCGGAGTCCTCGCGTCCCTGGCCGGTTCCACCGCCTACGCCGCCGCCACGCTGCCGCAGGCCCACACCGGTGGCAGCCCCACCGTGGGCCCGGCCCGTCCGAAGCAGTCCGGTCCGGCCGACCAGTTCCGCCGCCGGCTCTCGACCCTGATGGGCGGGCAAGCGGATCCCCAGCTGGTGGCCTTGCTGCAGCAGACCGATACCCAGTGGTCGGCCGCCATCGACCGTTCCTCCCCGGCGGCGGGCCTCGAATTGGCCAGCCGCACACCCGTCCTCGCGATCGGCGGCTTCACCTCGGAGGATCCGGTTCCTACCCTCCCGAAGTTCCAGCAGATGGTCCGTGACCACGCCATCACCTACTACCTGATCCCCGAGGTCGAGCTCCCCGACTCCTGGCGCGTCGACCCCAAGCCGGCGGACCCCTCCAGTCCCGCGCAACCGAATGCACCCCACGGCATCTGGCGCCCAGCGGGCAACACGGAAATCCTCGCCTGGGTGACCGCGCACTACACCGCCACCCACCACTTCGGCGACATGGCCGTCTACGACCTGACCGCGCCACCGCACTGATTCGGCCGCCCGGCATACATCAGACCGATGGGTATGCGAACATATGTTCGTGTCCGGATCGATGTCGAGCAGGCAGGAACGCCCCCAGCGGGCGGCGATTCTGCACGCCGACCTGGACTCGTTCTACGCATCGGTCGAGCAGCGGGACAATCCGCGACTGCGCGGCCGACCGGTCCTGGTGGGTGGCGGGGTGGTGCTGGCCGCCAGCTACGAGGCGAAGGCGTTCGGGGTGCGGACGCCGATGAATCTGCGTCAGGCGGTGAGCCTTTGCCCGCACGCGATCGTGGTGCCGCCGCGGATGTCGGCCTATTCGCAGGCCAGCAAGGCGGTGTTCGAGATCTTCCGGGACACCACGCCGGAGGTCGAGGGCATCTCCATCGATGAGGCGTTCCTCGACGTGGCGGGCCTGTGGCGGATCGCGGGAAGCCCGGTGGAGATCGCGCGCGGACTGCGGGAGCGGGTGCGGGCCGAGGTCGGGCTGCCGATCTCGGTGGGGGTGGCTCGGACCAAGTTCCTCGCCAAGGTGGCCAGCGCGGTATCCAAACCGGATGGGCTGCTGGAGGTTCCGCCGGACAAGGAGCTGGAGTTCCTGCATCCGCTGCCGGTGGAACGACTGTGGGGCGTGGGCGCCGTGACGGCCCGCGAGCTGCACGAGCGCGGGATCACCAAGGTCGGCCAGCTCGCCGATATGGGTGAGGGACCGCTGGCCGTGGTGCTGGGCCCGGGTGTCGGCCGGCACCTGCACGCGCTGTCGTGGGCGCGTGATCCCCGGCGCGTGGATACCGGTCGGAGGCGGCGGTCGATCGGCGCGCAACGGGCCATGGGGCGGCGGTACCGCAGCGACGAGGAGCTCGAAGCGTATCTGCACGGACTGGCCGATCGGCTCGGGCACCGGCTGCGCAGAGCGGGGCGGGTGTGCCGAACGGTGGTGTTGCGCATGCGCTTCGACGACTTCACCCGCGCCACCCGCTCGCACACCCTGCCGGAGGCCACCGACAGCGGCACGGCGATCCTGCGTGCGGCGCGCACGCTGCTGGCGACGGCGTTGCCCCTGATCGAGGAGCGCGGTGGGCTCACGCTCATCGGCCTGACCCTGACCAATCTCGATCGGGCCGACAGTATGCAGTTGTCGCTGCCGTTCGAGGCGCGCGCGGAATCGGCCCTGGATTCGACGCTGGACGCGCTGCGGGATCGGTTCGGTGCGGGCACGGTCACCCGCGCGGCGCTGCTGCGCAAGGGTGAAGGGCTGTCGGTGCCTCTCCTCCCGGACTGATCAGTCGTGTTCGGTGGCGCGGGTAGCCTGTGACGCATGGCTCTCGACCACGGTGACCCCGGCGACGCTCCCTCGACCCCACCGCCGCTGACCCCGATCGTGAACACCACGCGGCCGTCGGCGGCCGATGAGGCCAGAACGGTTGCCGCGGCGACGAATACGGCGACCTTGGCGACGCTGTCCGCCGACGGCGGACCCTGGGCCAGTTTCGTCACGTACGGGTTGCTCGAGGGTCAGCCGGTGCTGTGTGTGTCCCGCATGGCCGAGCACTGCCGCAATCTGGCGGGCGATCCACGGGCCAGCGTCTCGATCGTCACCCCGGATCTGCCCGAGGATCCGCTGGCCGGAACGCGATTGACGCTGGCCGGTGTCGCCGAGCGGCCCGAGGGCGCGGAGGCGGTCGCCGCTCGTGAGGCGCACCTGGCGGAGGTCCCGGCCGCCAAGACCTATATCGACTTCAGCGATTTCACGGTGTGGGTGCTGCGCGTGCGGCGGGCCCGGTGGGTCGGCGGCTACGGCCGGATGGATTCGGCGACGGCCGAGGAATACGCGGCGGCTCAGGCCGATCCGATCATTCCCGCCGCGGCGCGGGCGATCGCACATCTCAACGATGATCACGCTGATGCCTTGCTCGACATGGCGCACGCGCGCGGCGGGTACCCGGATGCGACGGCCGCGGTCTGCGAACGTGCCGACCGGTTCGGACTGGATCTGCGGGTCACCACGCCCCGCGGCATCGCCGTGACGCGGATCGGCTACCTCCAACCCATCGACGCCATCGCCGAATTGCGTGCGGCGACAGTCGAATTGGCACGAGCCTCGAAGGATGCGCCATGACCCACGGCGCCGCCGGTCAGGGGCCCGAACAGGGGCGCGGTACGAGCGGCGATCACCATCCCCATGGACAGCGGATGTCCTTCCGGCGCTGCGAAGACGCGCAGACCGCACGACAGTCCGCCACCTTTGGGGGATGATTGGGCCATGTCGGACAAGCCGTCTGTGCTCGAGCATCATCGGATGCCAGAGCATAGCGCCATGCGCTTGTCCGGCACGGTCGAAGCCATGCTCTGGACACACCGCAACTGTGTCGAAGGCGACGGCGGCACCGAGCAATCCTGTGGACGACGGCAGCAACTGCTCGAACTGCGCGCCCAGCACGGCTGGAGCTGGCCACTCCCCAAACCCGACGCGGCCTGGCGGCTACAGCCCTGACCCGGCGCCGGACACGCGAAACGGGGTCTGCCGCAACGGGAACGCCGGCTCGATCTAGGGTCGAGACATGCCGGAACCAACCGAGATCAGCGAACGCCCGCCCGGGGATCAGTCCGCGGTGATCGCGGTGCCCGACGAGGTGCGCGGCGAACTGCGGCGCGGGGTGCGCAGCGTGCTGGTCGACGCGGCGGCCTTGCGGCTGGTGCGGGACCGGTTCGACGAGGTCCAGGCGGAATCGTTGCGCCGCTATCTCGAAGCGTCGCAGTCGGCGAACACGCTGCGCGCCTACCGGACCGATTGGATCGCGTGGGCGGCGTGGTGCTCGGCCGAATCCCGGCAGGCGCTGCCCGCGGACGCCCTGGACGTCGCGGTCTATCTGGCCGCCGCAGCCGACGCGCGTCGGGAGAACGGCGAATGGGCGTTCAGCGCGGCCACTTTGGAACGCAAGGCCGCCGCGATCGCCGCGGTCCATGCCGCCAACGGGCTGCCCTCGCCGACCCGCTCGGACGTGGTGCGGCTGACCCTGCGCGGTATGCGCCGCACCCGCCGCAGCCGGCCGAAACGCAAACGGCCGGTCCTGCTGCACACCCTCGACCAACTGCTGGGCGAACTTCCGCCCGCGGCGTGGCCCACCGAACCGGCGCGCCGCCGCGACACCCTGCTGCTACTGGTCGGCTTCGCGGGAGCGCTGCGACGCAGCGAGATCGCCGCCCTGCGGATCACCGACGTCAGCGTGGCCACCGACCACACCACCGGCGAGCCGCTGCTGCTGATTCAATTGCCCGCCACCAAGACCGACGCCACCGGCGTGAACGAACAGCGGGTGGCCCTCCCCCGCGGTCAACGCCCGCACACCTGCCCGGTATGCGCCTACGCCGACTGGACCCGGCTGCGCGAAGCGCACGCCGATGGTGACCTCCGCACCTGGATCGACGCCCGCCCCGCCCCCGACCCGCGCCTGCACCGCTGCCACGGCTTCACCGGCACCACGCTCATCGACCCGGATCTGCCACTGTTTCCATCGATCTCACGCCACGGCGGCCTCGCGGCAACCGCCATGTCCGGCCGGGCGGTCGCAGAACTGGTCAAGCGCTACGCGGCCCGCGCCGGTCTCGATCCCGCGCTCTTCTCCGGCCACTCGCTGCGCGCCGGCTTCGCCACCCAGGCCGCCCTGGGCGGCGCCAGCGACCGCGAAATCATGCGCCAGGGCCGCTGGTCCAATCCGCGTACGGTGCACGGCTACATTCGGACCGCGAACCCCTTGGAGGACAATGCCGTAACCAAGCTGGGACTCTGAGGCGCGATTCCTCCGGTCAGGCGATCTCGGCGGGCGCCGACAGTGCGGCCTGCATCGCCACGCCGTCGACGTAGGTGTGCTTCTCGCGCACCAGACCGCCTTCGACCAGCACCAGGTCCGCGATGTCGACATGTACGGCGGCTCCGGTGATGGAGGTGCCGGTCAGGACCCATTGGACGACCCAGAAGTCTTCGCCCACACGCAGATTCACCATCGTGAAGGTCAGATCCGGGACGAGGGCGAAGTTCTCGGCGGCGGCGGCGCGGATCGCGTCGCGCCCGCGTGCGGGTTCGCGACCGGAGTGCAAGTGGAAAATGGCGTCGGGCGTGTGCAATTCGGCGATGCGGTCGGGGTCGTGCGCGGCCCAGCAGGCGTGATAGCGCTCGAAGAGATCCTTGGTATCGGACATGAGAAGAATCCTTCTGAGATACAAACAGGATGACTGCATGTTCCCGGAGGGCGGGTGACCGGGTCAAGGGGTGTTCTGCCAGCTATCGAGTAGCTCAATACGCAGGTCGCGGTGGTAGCGGGGGCTTAGGCTGATGGAATCGCCGTGTGGTGTCTCTCCAAGGGGGCCCGATGTCTCAGAACGCCGAACTGCGAATCGCGCTCGTCTGCTACGGGGGCGTATCTCTCGCCATTTATATGCATGGCATAACTAAGGAATTACACAAACTCGTCCGCGCCTCCCGAGCTTTCGATGAGCGGTTCGGCACCGGGGCAGAGAACGTGAATCCCTTCGTCGGCGCCGATGGCAAGCCGGTCGATACGGAAGGCGTCTATTTCGACGCTCTTGCGCGGATGAATGCGCGAGGACGGCCGCTGTCGGTCGGCATCGACATCATCGCGGGCACCTCCGCCGGGGGCATCAACGGTGTCGTGCTGGCCAAGGCGATCGCCCAGAACGCCGATCAGGGACAGCTGAAGCAATTGTGGATCGACCAGGCCGATCTCCACCGGCTGCTGCGGGGCTGGCGGATCGGCACGCTGCCGCTGCGCTTCGCGCTGGCCTTCGCGGTCAAACTCGGCACGTTCTGGACCGGGCGCTCCGTCCTCAGGGGTGATCTGATGTCGCGCCTGCTGTACGGCGCCCTGTCGAGCATGGACGACCGAGGAACCGTCCCCTGGTCCGCCACCACGCCGGGTCCCGTGCCCGCGACGCTGATTCCGCCGGAGGGCGAGCTGTCGCTGTTCGTGACCACGACGGACCTGAACGGATTCGATGTGGCGGTCGCGTCGAGCGGCGGCGGGGTCGGGCAGCGCGACCGGCAGCACGCGCAGGTACTCCAGTTCCTGCGCGACGACGACGATCCGGCGGCCTTCGGTCCGCACGACACCCCGACACTGTCCTTCGCCGCGCGGGCGACCTCCGCGTTCCCCGGTGCGTTCGAACCGGTCAATCCCACGACCTTCCCGGCCGAGGCGGGGTTCCCGCGCGGTACTCGGGTCGATACCGATCGATTCCGGTACAGCTACCAGGAGATCGGGCGGGACGCGGGCACCGCCTGGTTCGTCGATGGCGGCGTGCTGGACAACGCGCCCTTCGACCTGGTCATCGAGGCGATCGGACGCAGACGGGCGGCGACCCAGGTGTATCGCCGCCTCGTCTATATCGAACCGGACCCCGCGTGCGGCCTCTCGGCCGCGGCCGCCGACACCAACGCGGGCAAATCCTCGAAACGCCGGTGGGCGGCCGATGTCCGCAAGGTGCTCATCGGCATCCGGGGCAGTCGGTCACTGATCCCGGACCTGCTCCGGTTGCGCGACCTGAACGAGAAGATCGCCGAAGTGGGCGCCATCTCCATGCAGCAGGAGGCCGAAGTCCTCGACCACGTCGCGAGTGCTCTCGCCACGCTCCCCGGCATCGAGCGATCCGCGCCGCAGCCCGGCTCGCAGGGCTTGCGCGCGGCGATCGAGTCCATGCCGCCGCTGGACTTCCTCATGGATCAGGCGGACTTCCAGAAACTGTCGGACCGCCTGTACGCGGATGCGGTGACGGCGCTCGGGTCGACCTGGAACACCTACCAGCGGCTCAAGGCCGACGCGGCCGCCCGGTGCCTGGCCGATGCGATCGTGGCGCATTTCGCCTTGCCCGGCGAATCGGGGACCGCGGTCTTCATCCGGTGCGCCATCGCTTCCTGGCTGCGCAGCCAACCCTGCTGGACCGCAGCGGATTCCAGCGAACTGTCGCCGCTGCTGAAAGACATGGACGCCCCCTACCGGCAGCGCCGGATGCTGTTCATCGTGGCCGGACTCAACCGGCTCTACACCGTCGAGGGCGGGCCGCCACGCGAGGACGTCAACGACCTCAAACGCCAGGCCTGGGCACAACTGGAGACGATATCCCAGGCGCCGCGCACGGCGATCCAGGCGCTGTCCGAACAGCAGGTACTCGACTTCCTGGACCCGGTTCGCCTGCAGGCCGGGGACTTCCAGGGGGTGCGCTTCGGGACGCCGGAGGATTTCGCCGCCCGCGCGACGAAGAATTTCGACCGGCTGTTCACGGAGTATCGCGCAGTGATCCGGGGGCTCATCGGAAACGACGGGCAGACGCTCTGGGAGGCGTTCGCGCGAACGACATCGCCGTGGAACAAGCGCGACCGGATTCTCCTGGCCAGTCGCTATTTGGGATTCGGCCTCTGGGACGGACTGTTGTTCCCCACGATCTCGTTGTCGGAGCTCCCGCAATTCAGCCCCATTCCGGTGGTGCAATTCAGTCCCTTGCGCGCGACCGCGCTGACACCACTCGGGCAGCGCAAGCTCAAAGGCGTTGCCCTGCACCACTTCGGCGCGTTCGCCCACGCACCCGACCGGGAGAACGATTACCTGTGGGGGCGGCTGGACGCGGTCGAGTTGATATTGCGGACGCTCGACGAAACATTCCAGAACGATGGCGATGTGGGACGAACCCTTCTTCCCCAGGCGCTGGCGGCGGTGCTCGCGACCGAGGGCGATCTGCGGCGCATCCCTGCGACATTGATGGAATCCCTGCGCGCGCAGATTGCCGCACTCGAAGCCGGGAAAATTGGTTATAACCGCTGAATCGAACTCTTTACGGGTGCTGTGAAGTGCGTCACTACACCCGAGGAAACAGCCGTGAAAACGGTGAGCGGAGTCACCGCGGGTGGACTGTCCACCCGATCGACTGCTTTCCTGTATGACGAAGATTCATTTCAGATTGTCTGGGTTCTGGATCGCGGTCCGGGGCCGCTGCCTTCCGCCGCCGTGGCGTGAACACTCCGCCAACGGCCAAAAAAGCAACAGGAATCCATAGTCATGCGTCTGATGTCCGCACCGTCGGAGGAAACAATTCGTGCCGCGCTGGAAATGGCGCGGGAAGCCCCACTCGCCAACGGCACGCTGCCATGGATGTGGTGGCTCGACGGTGCCGCACTGCATATCAGGATGGACGAGCCGCACGTGCCGCTGATCTTCGATCCGGCGGTGGAGCGGGCCCGCATGATCGGCAACGGCGCCGCCCTGCATCACCTGCGGACCGCGCTGACCGCCTTCGGCTGGGCCGTGGTGACCGTGCCGCTACCCGACCCGCGCGATCCGAATCATCTTGCGGTGCTTCATCTCGCGCCGAGCACGGCCACCCGCGATCAGATCGGTTTGGCGGGTGCGATCTTTCAGCGGCAATTCCAGCACAACCGTTTCCGGCCCTGGGAAATGCCGGCCAACATGATCCGCTCGATCAGCGGCAGCACCGCCGGGACCCGGGCGGCGGCCCGGCATGTGCCGGATCAGCTGCGGCGCAATCTGTCGAACGCGTATCGCGCGGCCGCCGACCGTGACGGCGACTACGGCGAATTCCTGACCGGTGTCGCGGGACGAATCGACCAGCGTGACCTCTCGGCCAGGGCCGCACCGCCGAGCTGGAGTTCCAACGGGTCCGCGATCGAGCCGATCCCCGCCACCGGCAGCCCCTTCGACGACAACGACCCGGACTCGGCCGAACTGCTCATCCTCTGCACACCCACCGACGACCGGCTCGGCCATCTCAACGCCGGCGTGGCCGCCAGCTCCATCCTGTTGACCGCCGCCCGCAACGGTCTGGCCAGCTCACTGCTGACCCAGACCATGAAGGTTCCGGCGGTGCGGGAGGGCGTGCGCGGCGCACTGCTGCACGAGTGCGCTTATCCGCACGCGCTCATTCGGCTCGGCCGCCCCGACCAGTCCGATGCCGGGGCAGGCTACGTCCAGCCCCTGCCGGGCACCAGGAAGGCGGCCTGAACGGCGCCGGCCACCGGCTCGGCGGGCCGAGACTCGACCACGACCGCTCAACCCACGCACCGACAACATGGGTTGTCTTGACAAAATAATTTGTCGGTGCGAGAGTTGAGCCATGCTCGACGTCGCAGTGATCGAAGAACCCGCGGCGGCAGAGGCGTCCCTGGACCCGATCCGGTCTCGGATCCTCGCCGCACTCGCCGAACCAGGGTCGGCGGCCATGCTGGCCGGACGGCTGGGGCTGCCGCGGCAGAAGATCAACTACCACCTCAAGGAGCTGGCCCGGCACGGGCTGGTGGAGTTGATAGAGGAACGTCGCAAGGGAAACGTCACCGAGCGTGTGTATCGCGCTACCGCAGCGTCTTACGTGATTTCGCCCAGTGCGATGGGGGCGGTCAGTCCCGATCCGGCGCGATCGCCCGATCAGCTGTCGGCGCGGTGGCTGCTGGCGCTGGGGTCGCGGCTCGTGCAGGAGGTCGGGACGCTGCTGAGCGGGGCCGCGCGGGCGCAGCGGCGGGTCGCGACGTTCGGGATCGACGCGCAGGTGCGGTTCGCCTCCGCCGCCGACCGCGCCGCGTTCGCCGAGGAGCTGGCCGATGCGGTCACCTCGCTGGTGAGCCGCTATCACGACGAGTCCGCACCGGCGGGCCGCAATCACCGGGTGGTGGTCGGGATGCATCAGATTCCCGACGCCGCCACCGAAACAGCAGCAGGACAGGGGAACTGACCATGGGACATCCGTTCGAGATCGAACTGGAGGAGCACCTGCCCGCCACCCCGGAGCAGGTGTGGGACGCGATCGCGACCGGGCCGGGGGTCGACTCCTGGTTCATGGGGCGCAATGAGATCGAAGCGCGCGAGGGCGGGATCTCGGCCATGGAGACCGGCGGGCAGCGAGAAGAAGCCGTGATCACCGCCTACGAGCCGGGTAAGCGGCTCGCGACCCGCACCGGGACCGCCGAGGACGGGCGGTTCATGGCCTTCGAGTATCTGATCGAGGGGCGCGAGGGCGGCAGCACCGTGCTGCGGGTCGTGCACAGCGGCGTGCTGGGCGACGACTGGCAGGACGAATACGACGCGCTGCGGCGGGGCTGGCCGTTCCACCTCAATACGTTGCGCGAATACCTCAGCTACTTCCCCGGGCGGATCGCGGCG
Organism: Nocardia sp. NPDC056611; assembly: GCF_042792755.1. Classification (NCBI taxonomy): domain Bacteria; kingdom Bacillati; phylum Actinomycetota; class Actinomycetes; order Mycobacteriales; family Nocardiaceae; genus Nocardia; species Nocardia sp. NPDC056611. The sequence continues at coordinate 1,329,272 of NZ_JBHTVV010000002.1, read as the reverse complement.
CCCGTATTCGGTGTCGCGACAGGCTCTTCCGGCCGCGCGGTGCGGGACGCGCTCATCGAGGCTTTGACCCTGCCGACGCCGCTCGTCGCGGGCGCCCAGGTGCACGCCTCCCCCGCCGGCCTGCCGCCGATCGACGGCGAGGTGGTGTGGGCCGACGACGAACGCTTCGAGATCCGCACCGCCGACGGCCTCTACACCTTCCATCAGGCACCCACCGGTCTGGCCCTGATGTTCCACCACCTGTTCGGACCCGACACCGACGGCGCCGAAACCGCTTGGCAGCACTGGCTCACCGCCCTGGTGAGCTGAACCCGACTCGATCATCACCCGCACCCCAGATATCAAGGAGAACAGCATGCGCACCCTGATCAGCACCGCCTTCGTGTCCCTCGACGGTGTCGTGGAAGGCCCCGGCGGCGAACCCGGCTACCGGAACTCCGGATGGACCTTCAAGGACATCGACTTCGTTCCCGAGGCCTACGAGATCAAGGGCCGCGAGCAGGAGGAGTCGGCGGCGATCCTGTTGGGCCGCACCAGCTATGAGGCGTTCAGCCCCGTGTGGCCGGACATGGAGGACTTCGCCGGCTACAAGGTGATGCCGAAGTATGTCGTCTCCACCACCTTGAAAGAGGACGACCTGGTGTCCAACTGGGGCGAGACCACCATCCTGCGTTCGCTCGACGAGGTCGCCAAGCTCAAGGACACCGAGGGCGGCCCGATCATCGTCCACGGCAGCGCCACCCTCAACCGCGGCCTCTCCGACGCGGGCCTCATCGACCGCTACCACCTGCTCGTCTTCCCGCTGCTGCTGGGCGCGGGCAAGCGACTGTTCTCCGACACCGACAAGGATGTCCAGAAGCTGAAGCTGGTCGAGTCGGAGACCTACGCCAACGGCATCCAGAAGAACGTCTTCGACGTCGTGCGCTGACCATTTCCGGCTGCTCCGAATTCGGGCCCGGCGGATCGAATCCGCCGGGCCCGAATGTTCCTACCGGCACCGGTGGTCATCCGCGACTACGCTCACCCCGTGGGCTCAACCGATTACGGACCGGGTGACGTCGTCTACTTCCCATCCGGACCCTTCTCCGGAATCTGCGGCGTAGTCCGCACCGTCGACCCCCACCGCGAAGAACTCCGCATCGACTTCGCCGAAGGCATCGTCCACCGCGAGGGCGGTGTGCTTCGCGAACGCCGCCACACCTTCACCGTCCGCTTCGACGAAGTAGAACTCGTCTGACCGGCCACTGCCTGACCATCGGGTGGGACGAGTGTCGAATCATGGAGCCGGTCAGCATGCGAGCCGTGCGTTGATGGCGGCGGGCGCGAGCGTGTCGTCCAGAATCATCGCGGCGCACGCCTGGACGCCGGTCGGGGCGTCCGGGGCGGCGGGCTCGATACGCAGGGCCCGGGTGTTGAGGGCCGAGGAGCGGCGGTAGATCTGTTCGCGCAGTCCGGCGGCCAGTGGGTCGAAGGCGCGCGACAGGTCGCCGCGAACGACGATGACCGCGGGGTTGAGCAGGTTGACCGCGGCGGCCATCACCTCGCCGATACTGCGGCCCGCCTGCCGCACCAGGCGCAAGGCGTCGGGGTCGCCGGCTGCGGCCAGGTCGGCCAGCGCGGGCAGATCCGATGCCGTGCGGCCGAGGGCGGTGAACTGCTCGAGCAGGGCCCACCCGCCGGCGACAGTCTCCAGGCACTCGGTGTCGCCGCAGCGGCATGGACGACCGATGCCGCCGCTCACCTTGATGTGCCCGATTTCGCCTGCCGCGCCCCACGCTCCGCGCTGCTGACTCCCCCCGGCAATGATTCCCACGCCGATACCGGTCGACGCTTTCAGCAGCAGTAGATCATTCACGCCCGGGCGACGCGCGTGCTCGGCCAGGGCCAGTACGTTCACATCGGTGTCGACGCGCACGGGAGCGGAGAACCGGGTCCGGAACAGGTCGGAGACGGCGATCTCGTCGAGGTCGGCCGGGCTCAGCGCGTGCCCGGACGCGGCGTCGACCACGGTGGGCACGCCGACCCCCACGCCGACCCCCACGCCGTACACCGGCGCCGCGGATCGTTCTGTCAGGAGCCGGTCGAGGTGATCGGTGGCGGCGCTGAGCACGGCCCGCGCTTCGTGGGCGGCCGGAACCGTGAATTCGTTCTGCGCCAGCACTTCTCCGGCGAGGTCGCACACCGCGACCTGGGCCCGGCTCGCGCCGATCGACGCGGCCAGCACCACCCCCGCGTCCGGGGCGAAGCGCAGGCGGCTCGGTGGGCGGCCGCCGGTCGACGGGCCTTCGGAGCGCTCGGTCACCAACCCCTGCGCGAGAAGCTGGTCGACGCGGAGGGTGACCGCGGTTCGTGACAGGCCGGTCACCCGGGCGATATCCGAACGCGTCGCGACGGCGTTCGCACGGATCAGCGCAAGCACGTCCCCCACCGAGACGCCGGGTGTCGTCATGGGTCGACCGGTCACCATTCCTCCTTGTCGACGAGATCCCGACGGGCGCGCTCGCACACACTATCGGCGTCTGCCGGACGCTCGAACCGCCCAGTAATGTACTTCTAGTACTTAAGTTGCCTTGCAAACGAACATAAGTATCTCTAGCGTGGCGCAGGTTCGCTCATCACGCACGACTCGAGGAGCCCGCCGTGCCGGCCCGCATGCCCCATCCCGCCCGTGACATCGCCGACTATCTCGGCACCGGAGACCTCGCCCTGTCGAAGACCGAAAGCCTGTCTCTGGTAGCCGATATCGGCGGCACCAATGCCCGCTTCGGCCTGGTGTCCGACAGCCGCGATGAACCGCGGGAGGTCCGGAACCTGCGCTGCGCCGACTATCCCGATCTGGTCGCTGCGATCGAGGACTTCCTGGGCCGGATTCCTGGATTTCCACGTCCGGAGGCCGCCTGCGTGGCTGTCGCCGGACCGGTGCTCGGCGACCGTATTCGGCTCACCAACGCGGCGTGGGACTTCTCCGTGGTCGACAGTCGCCGCCGCCTCGGTCTGGCCCGGCTGGAAGTGATCAACGACTTCAGCGCGCTCGCCCTGGCGGTGCCGCAGCTTCCGAACGAAGGTTTTGTGCGTATCGGCACGGGCATTCGCCGGTACAACGAGCCGATGGCCGTGATCGGCCCGGGGACCGGCCTCGGCGTCGCGGGTCTGATGAGGTCTCGGCATGGCTGGATTCCGATCGCGGGCGAGGGCGGCCATGTGGACCTACCGGTCCGCACCGACCACGAGGCCGAGGTCGCCCGGTTGCTGCGGGCCGACCACGGGGCGGTCCGCGCGGAGACCGCGTTGTCCGGCCCCGGACTGGTCCGGCTGTACCAGGCGGTAGGCGCGGTGGACGGTGTCGCGCCGACTTACGGACGGCCCGAACAGATCTGCGTCGCCGCCCGGGAGGATCGCGATCCGCTCGCCAGTCGGACAATGGAGGTGTTCTTCGGCTTGCTCGGCACTTTCGCCGGCGGCGTGGCGCTGACCTTCGGCGCTCGCGGCGGCGTATTGCTGGGCGGCGGCATCCTGCCCGGCATCGCGGACCTGCTGGCGGCCAGTGACTTCCGGCGACGCTTCGTCGAATCCAGCGCCCTGCCCGGCTATCTGGAGGACGTGGCCACCGAGATCATCGTGGCGGCCACCCCCGCGCTGCGCGGGGCCGCGTACCGGCTCGCGCAGCGTTGAGGCGCGATCAGCCGCAAGCCGGGGATGTTTGATTCACCAGCGACAGCGTGGTGCAGGTCCATTCCTTCTGGACCTTCCACTTGCCGTCCTCCGCGACGACCGGCACCACGACCGGGTTGGGCGCTCCACCGTCGATCGACACCTGGGCCTCGGCCAGGGCAGAGCCGTTGCCCGAGTCGGCCACCTTGGTGACGGTGATGGTGACATTGCTCTGCTTGAAGGCGTCGGCCAGGCGTTGCGGCAGGATCGGGTCAGCCTGGATGCCCTGGACCAGATCCAGCTTCTGTCCGTTGGGGACGGTGGGATCCATGAGCTTGTGCAGCTCGGAATTCAGCTCCGTCGTCGTGGGGACCGGCGGGTAATTTCCCTGGGCGACAGCAACCTTCGAGGGGGTCGCCGGAGCCGGAGCGGCTTCGTCCTTACCGCCGCAGGCGGACACCCCTAGTGCGGTCATCACCGTGACGACGGCGATCGCGATGCGAGCGGTGGCGGGAATCATCAACGTGTTCTCCTTCAGGTTCGTGCTGGCGTTCTGGTCGGCGAACGCCACGCCGGAGCGTACCGACTGAACAGTCAGTGTGTTTTATATTCGTCGGAATTCTCGCTGCCGCCGCTCACCGTGAGCGGCCGCCGACGAAGGAGGACTACATGCGCCGGAAGATCGGAATCGCCGCGGTCGCCATGGGGCTCACGATGCTGTCGATCACCTCCGCGACCGCCGAGCCCGGCGGCGACCAGCACGAAGGGAGACTGCCGGCGGGATTCCTGTGGGGTGTAGCGGGTTCCGGGTTCCAGTCCGAGGGATATTCACCGGACAGCAACTGGTCGCGCTATGCCGCGTCGGGCAAGACCCACGATCCCGTCGGAACCTCGGTCGACTTCCTGCACCGCTACCGCGAGGACATCGCGCGCGCTCGCGACCTGGGTGTCGGGGTGTTCCGCTTCGGGGTGGAGTGGGCGCGCCTGGAACCCGCTCCCGGACAATACGATCCGGCGGCATGGGCGTTCTACGACGATGTCGTGGCCACGATCCGAGCCGCCGGACTGCGGCCGATGATCACCCTGGACCACTGGGTCTATCCCGGTTGGGAGTTCGACCGCGGTGGCTGGCGGCACGAGGACATGCTGACCGATTGGCTGACCAACGCCCGGCAGGTCGTGGACCGCTACGCCCGGTTCGATCCGATCTGGATCACGTTCAACGAACCTTCGGCGTACGCGTTCCAGGAATTGCAGGTCGGCGGGCTCGCCCCGGCCGATCTACCCGGCGCGCTCGATCGCTGGGTCCGGGCCCACCGCACCATCTACGACTACATCCACTCGGTACAGCCGGGCGCGCAGGTCTCGTCCAATGTCGCCTACTTCCCCATTGGCGAGACCGCCGTCGACACCACCTTCCTCGACCGGGTCGCCGACACACTCGACTTCATCGGGCTCGACTATTACAACTCGATGTCCCCGACGGATTTCAGCTTCTTCAATGCCTTCGCCGAGCCCTGGAAGGCCAACCCGGCTCCCGATGGCATCTATTACGCGTTGCGGCATTACGCCGAGCGCTACCCGGCCCGGCCGCTGTATGTCGTCGAGAACGGAATGCCGACCGACAACGGTGCGCTCCGGCCGGATTACGAGCGCTCCGATCACCTGTCCGACATCGTCTACTGGGTCCAGCGCGCCGTGCAGGACGGGATGAATGTCATCGGCTACAACTACTGGAGCCTCACCGACAACTATGAATGGGGCAGCTACGAGCCACGTTTCGGACTCTATACCGTCGACGTGCGCACCGATCCCGGCCTCGAACGGGTGCCTACCAAGGCCGTCGACACCTACCGGTCGATCATCGCGAACGACGGTGTCCCCACCGGCTACCGGCCGGTGTATCCGCAAACCCTCTGCTCGCTGGTCGATGCCCTGGAAAGTTGCCTGCGTCCCATCCGCTGACCCGGCCCTGCGCTACCCGGCGCGGCAATTGCCCGTCCGCGCCAACGATATCCATGGGCGAGTCGCGCCGAACCCCGGCGGTCGAGCAGTATGACTGGACAGTAGGCTGGCTACGACGGAGCGATCCAGCGAAACCCGTTCAGCGAGTGAAAGGTCGGATGAATGGCGCGAACACGCGACGCCGAACAGTCGGGCGCGGCACGTCGTGGCCAGATCCTCGCCGCGGCAATGACCTTGTTCGCCGAGAACGGCTATCGGGGCACGTCGCTGGCGGCTGTAGCGGCCGCGGCCGGCATCACCCGGTCCGGGGTGCTGCACCACTTCTCCAGCAAGGAAGCGCTGTTGTCGGCGGTGCTGGCCGAACGTGATCAGCAGGCATTCGACGCTGTCGAGGTCGATCGGGAGTACGAGGGCCCGGCCGTGATGCGAGCCCTCGACATCGTGGAGGATCTGGCCGAGCGCAATCGCGCGGATCGGGAATTGACCCGGATGAGTCATCTGGCGCTCTTCGGCTCGGCCGACGCGCCGGATGTGGCGCACGAGTGGTCGAACGAGCGCATCCGAACCTACCGCGACAACCTGGCCGGCGTGATCGAGCAGAGCGCCGCCGCGGGCGAGATCCGCTCCGACGTGGATGCCGAGGCCGCCGCGCTGCTGCTGGTGGGCGCGCTCACCGGCCTGACCGAGCTCTGGCTGCGCGACGAGTCGTTGGACATGGTGGCCGCGGTCCGAATGCTCACCGGCCTACTGCGCCGGGATCTGGCGAAGTAGGCCGGGAGCTGCTTTCTACCGTCCCACGGGGCGATTCAGATCGGCATCGGCGACCGGGTCACCGCCGGTGAGCCGGTCCCGGAGGAACTGCTGGGCCGTGGACTGCCGCAGCGACGCCTCCAGACCGTGTTCGCTCTGAGGGTCTCGGATGGTGACGACCGTCGCTCCCCCGCGCCGCCAGGCCGCGACCAAGTCGTCCGCCTGCGCTACGGGCACCACCTCGTCCGAGTCGGACTGATAGTTGAGGATCGGCATGACCGGCGCGCTGCCGCCGAGCGAATTCCGTTGCAGCGCTTCGGTCAGCCGACTGTCGTCGCGGTACCCGTCGGCGGTGGCCGCGGCGAGCCGCCAGAACGGGTAGCGGATCAGCAGTTCGATCACGCACAGATCGGCGGCCGCCGAGGTGTCTGCCCTGCCCCGCTCGTTGAGCAGCTCGTCGATGCGGGCTTCGGGGAACTCGCGCTGATAGGACACCAGCACGCCGACCAGGAATCCGGAGAACACTCCGCCCTCGACGTTGTTCATGACCGCGGGCAGGCTCGCCGGCACTCCGCCGATGGCAGCCCCGGCGAAAGCCAGCTCGGGTGCGTAGCTGGGTTGCAGCTCCGCGGCCCAGCCGGTCGCCGCCGCTCCCCCGGAATATCCGTCCAACGCCCAGCGGGTGCCGGGACCGAGTCCCGCGGGAGTGAATCCACCGGCGGCCCGCACCCCGTCCAGAATGGCGTGGCCGGATTGCGGGCCGGTGAGGAAGGCCGACTTCGGCCCTTCGAAGTCGGGTACCGCCACCGCCCAGCCCTCGGCGAGCATCGCCGCGATCTGATCCCCGGATTGCAGTGTGCCCGTGGCGATTCCATAGGACGGCGCGCACCGGGTACCGGTGGCGTCCTCGGGAATCTGCTCGGAGACCGCCGGCCGGGAACCGGGACCGGTCCACGGCGCGGTCGGCACCAGCAGCGTGGTGATGCCCAGTTCCGCGTTCCCGTGCGAATCGTTGGTGCGGTAGGACACCTGCCAGGCTCGCACCGGAACCGGCAGCGTGGTGCGGATTTCCCGTCCCGCCACCACCTGCCCGTTGCCCAGCGAGCCGATATCGGAGGGCGCGGCGTAGAACGGATCCTGATCGGGCACCACCGAAACGGCGACGACCGGGGGTTGTTGGGCGGACACCGGGCCGGCGGTGGCCGCCGCGGCGACGGCCAGCGCGGAAGCCACCGCTAGACGCGAAATCATGAAATAGGTTCTCTCGGTTGATTGTCGAATCGGCGGCTCGCCCCCGGCCGGCCGTCGCTGGTCGGTCAGTTACCGGATCCGCTGCTGCTGCCCGACCCGAGCGAGGGAGGCATGCGCAGCACGGCGTCCGGCACTCCGGTGCCGTTCGGATCGAGGACGCCGCCCTGATGGGCGTACATGCTCTCGCCGGGCGCGGCGTTCACCGTGGACAGGTAGCGCCACACGCCGTCGACGACGGCCGCGCCTCCGGCGGTGAGCGTCCCCAGCAGTCCACCCAACCCCGCGAACGTGCCGATGGCGGCGGGCGCGGTCGCCAGGCACGCGGGCCCGACAACCAGGCACGAGCCCAGGCCGATCACCGCCCCGACCGCCGCGCCCAGGAACGCTCCGGCAATGGAACCGAGCGGGATCTTGCTCATGTTCGCGGCGAAATCGTTGACCGCCAGCTGTTCTTCCATCGGCGAGGCGACCGGTTTCAGGCCGGTGTCGGGGGTCAGCGTGAGGGCGCGTCCGGAATCCTGGATCCGGTAGCGCATGGGATGCGCGACGCCGTCGAGCAGAAACCCGGTCGGCAGGCTCAGGACCGGCTGCCCGTCGAGGGTGCGGATCTCCACGCCCTGCCCATCCGCGGTGGCGGCGAACAGTGCGTGCTCGAGCACGGCCAGCACGGAGTCGCCGACCACGCGGGCCGCGACGGTCGGCTCCAGCGCCGGGGGTTCGGCGATCGCGGCGCCGGACCCGGCAACGGTGCAGGCCGTCAGGGTGGCGACGGAAAGCGTTGTGCGAAGGTTCATCTCGGTGTTCCTCGGACCTTTCCGGCTCAGTTGGCCTCGGCGGGCACGGCCGGAACGCCGGGGCGGCCCTGCAGGTCCTTGGCGTAGATGCTCTGCCCCGGAGCCGCGTTGAGCGCGGTCACGTACTGATAGACCGCATAGGCGGCCGCGGGACCGCCGCCGATGACCAGACCGGCCAGACCGCCGACCCCGCCCACCATGGTCACGATGGGCATCACCGCGATGACACAGCCCAGGCTCAGCACCAGGCAGGACGCGCCCGCCAGCGTGAACCCGACGCCGATGCCGATCACCGCGCCGACGGCGGTGCCGATCAGGCTGCCCACCGAGGTGCCGATGCTGACGGAGTTGATCATGTCGTTCATGGCCAGCTGGTTCTCCAGCGGCGAGGCGACGGAGGTCAGCGGCGCGGCGATGGGGCGCAGCGCCGCGTGGTCCAGGGCCGCCACATCGGGTGTCAGGCGCAGCGTGCGGCCGTCGCCGGACAGCTGTTCCCGGATCGAGAGGCGTTGGCCGTCAATGGTGTAGATCAGCGGGAGCGAGTCCAGTACGGCGCCCGCCTCATCGCGGATGCCGACCGCGTCCCCGGCGGCCGGCGCGAAGGTGCCGTGGTCGAGGCTGACCACGACGGTTCCCTGCTCGAGCGTGGCGTGATAGCCAACGGGTGAAGCGGTTTGTTCGGGAGCGGCGTTCGCGGTGGCAGCGGTGGCGGCCAGGCCGGCGACGGCGCACGCCGCGATCAGATTCGCGCGACGATTCTTCATCGATACCTCGGTTGTCGGTGGTGCGTTACCGCGGCAGAGCCTACCGACTGAATAGTCAGTCTGCTATAGATTCGGGGAACAAAAACACCGGCGCACTTCGTGCGGAAAGGAATCACCCAATGCATCGACGCTATGAGGTGGCGGCCGAATGAACCCGACGCTGCCCGCCGAATTCCTGTGGGGCGCGGCCACATCTCCGCATCAAATCGAGGGAAACAACATCGCCAGCGATTGGTGGGCGCTGGAGAACGGCGAACATCCGGTCGTTCCCGAGCGCAGCGGCGACGGGGTCGACAGCTACCACCGCTATCCCGAGGACATGGCGCTGCTCGCGGACGCGGGTTTGAACGCCTACCGCTTCGGTGTCGAGTGGGCGCGCATCGAGCCCGAACCCGGCCGGGTCTCGCGGGCGGCCCTCGCGCACTACCGGCGCATGATCGACACCGCGCTGGAATCCGGTCTGACGCCGGTGCTCACGCTGCACCATTTCACCGGTCCGCGCTGGTTCGCCGAACTGGGCGGCTGGACCAACCCGCACGCGGTGGGATACTTCGCGCGGTTCGTGACCAGCGTGGTTCCGATCCTGGGCGACGTGCGCTGGGTGTGCACCATCAACGAACCGAACATGGTCGCCACCATGGCGGGAGCGCAACGGGCGGTCCCGGACGCGGAGGCCGTGCGCGCCTTCACCTCCGGCGCGCTGCCGGACCCGGATCCGGAGGCCGCGCGCATCCTGATCGAGGCGCATCACATCGCCACCGAGATCGTGAAATCCGGGACCGACGCCGCGGTCGGGTGGAGCGTCGCCCAGCAGGCCTTCGTGGCGGCCCCCGGCTGCGATGACCAACTGGCCGAGGCGAATCGACTGTGGGAGGACCCGTACCTGGAGGCCGCGCGCGACGACGACTTCGTCGGCACGCAGGCCTACACCAGCCGGTTGGTCGGACCGGATGGCCCTATCGCCCACGCCGAGGATCCCGGCAACACCCTCACCGGCTGGGCCTATCGTCCCGATGCGCTCGGCCTCGCCATCCGCCACGCCTGGCAGGTCACCGGTGGCACGCCGATCCTGGTGACCGAGAACGGCATTGCCACCGGCGACGACACCCGCCGGATCGCCTACACCGGCGAGGCGCTCGAGCACCTCGGTCGGGCGGTGGCCGAGGGTATCGATGTGCGGGGTTACCTGCACTGGTCGGCTCTGGACAACTATGAATGGGGCCATTGGCGGCCCACTTTCGGGCTGATCGGGGTGGACCGCGCGACCTTCGCCCGCTCCCCCAAACCCAGCCTGGCGTGGCTGGGCTCGATCGCCCGCGCCAATGCCCTGCCGACCGCCGAACACCGGGAGGCGCAGCCGTGCTGATGATCTATCGAGCGGGCCGCCGGTACATGCTGCGGACCTCCATCGCCATGCGGGCCTCCCAGTTCGAGCAGTTGCCCGCACCGACCGGGCGGGTGGTGTTCTTCGGCGACAGCATCACCGAGGGCGGCCTCTGGGACGAGTGGTTCCCGCAGGTGCGGCCGGTCAACCGCGGGATCGGTGGCAATACCGTCGATGACCTGCGGGCCCGGCTGGACACCGCGATCGACGCGCCCGAGGCGATCTTCCTGCTCATCGGTACCAACGACCTCGGGCTGGGGCAGACGCCCGGGCAGGTCGGCGAGAACCTTCGCCGGCTCGTCGAAGAGATTCGTGAGCGGGCTCCGCACACGCCGCTGCACGTGCAGAGTGTCATGCCGCGGCGGGCGAAGTTCGCGGAGCGGATTCGCGAATTGAATTCCGCCGCTTGGCAGATCGCCGCCGAAGCCGATGCCTGGTACATCGATCTGTGGCCCGCTCTCGCCGACTCCAACGGTGCGCTGCGGCCCGAATTCACCCGCGACGGATTGCATCTGTCGGGCGCTGGATATGCCGCCTGGGTCGAGGTGCTGCGGCCGCACGTCGCCGCGCTGTCCATCGACCACTGAGGCGATACCCGCGAATGGCGCTGGCCGGAACGGAATTCCGTTCCGGCCAGCGCCTTCATGGGTGCATGCTCACTCGGTTGGCGGCGTGGCCGCGCGATCGGGCGGCACCGCCTCGATGCGCACCGGCACGATGGTTCGCGGCAGCAGCAGCGCGAACACCAGCCCCGCGACGGCGATGGCGGCGGCGATGAGGAACCCGATCTCCAAGCCCCGCTCGGTGTAGACGATCGCACCGTTGAGCATCCGGGTGATGAAGGGAGGCAACTCGGCGATGTGGGAGCCGTTCATGATCGAGAAGGCGATGATCGGCGCGATCGCCGGAATCACGGTCTGCGACACGCTCACCAGTGCGGCCGTGGACGCCTGCACCCCCGGCGGAACGGCCGCCATGAGCAGGTTCGGCGTGGCGGCGTAGGCGAGCCCGGCGCCGAGTCCGACCAGACCGGCGAACAGCAGGACGAGTTGCTCGCTGCCGTGGGCGTACGCGGTGAGCGCCGAACCCAGCGCGGTCGACAGCATTCCGAGCGCCAGCAGCCACCCTGGGCGCAGCAGCCCCCGGCCCACGAGCACACCGACCGCGATGCCGCCGACCACACTCGCCAGCCCGATCGGCGCGAGGTACCGCGCGACGCCCGTCGGGCTGACTCCGAATCCGTAGCCCAGTTTCAGCATGTCGGGTGTCCGGATCAGCATCGGGAGCACGATGCTGTACAAACCCGTCGCGGCATAGACGCATCCGGCCGCGACGGCGGTGCACAGCACGGCACGGCCGCGCCACAGCCGGAGATCCAGCAACGCGTCCCCGGTCCTGGCCGCGGTCACGCGCCAGATCACGAGCAGGCCGACGCCGCTGCCCAGCCAGGCGAGGGTGGCCGGCGCGGCCCAACCCCACGCCGGCCCCTGCGATACCCCGATGAGCACGGCCGCCAGGCCGCCACCCACCAGGACAGCGCCTCGCACGCCCACCCGAACCGGTAGCCGCACAGGCGATTCCCGGGTGGTGAGCGCCACCGCCACCGCCGAACCGGCCGTGGCGAGGCAGAGGAACCCGAAGACGGTGCGGTAGCCGTGGTCCTCGAGCAGCCGTTCGGTCAGGTACGGCGCGGGTATGGCGGCCAGCCCCACCGCCGAGGCGACCATCGACACCGCGAGTGCGACGGTCCGGCCAGGGAAGACATCCCGGGCCAGCGAGTAGCTCAGGAACAGGCATGGCACCAGCAATCCCGACAGGCAGCGCCCGGCCAGCAGCGTGCCGATATTCGGCGCGAGCGCCGAGAGGAGCGCGCCCGCCGCGGATAAGGCGAGGCAGCTCAACAGAATTCGCCGCTTGCCGTACAGATCGGCCAGCTTGCCGGCCAGTGGCGCGGTGGCCGCACCGACGATCAGGAACGCCATCATGACCCACCCGGAGGCGGTGGTGCGGAAGTGCGACGCGATGGCGGGCTCGGTCATCGGAGCCAGCGGATAGCTGAGCGCGAGCGTCTCGACAACGGCGACCAGGGCGGCCAGCGAGCAAGCCGACCTCCAGGTCCAGCCCGGTCGCGGCGGGCCCGGCGGTTCGACCTGCGCGGCGGGTTCGGTGGCGTCGGCGGCGGGTTTTGTGGCGTCGAAGGAGGCGTGGGAAGCCATGGCGGATCCGTTCGGGAGTTGCGGTGGAGAGGGTCGATCGCTGCCCGGCGTCTCAGCGGACGCTCTTGATCGGGAGCACGGCGAGCGCGCCGAGGGCGGAGACCACGGCGGCGGTCGGATACACCGCGCCGTAGCTGCCGCTGAAGTGCACGATGCCCGCGGCGATCGCCGGGGCCAGCACACTGGGCAGCGTGGTGGCGATATTGAGAATGCCCAGGTCCTTGGCGAAATCGTCCTTGGCGGGCAGGACTTCGGAGACCAGCGCGATATCGACCGCGGTGAAGATGCCGAAGCCGATGGTGGTGACCGCGCCGGAGGCGAACAACCCCGCCACACTCGGGGCTGCCAACGGGATCAGCGTCGACGCCGCGACGATCAGTCCGCCGGCGAGCACCAGGGGTTTGCGGCGGCCGATGCGATCGGAGTAGGGCCCGGCCACCGTGATGGCCACCAGGAATCCGGGCAGGCCCACCACGCCGATCAGCGGGACCACCTTGGCGGCCTCGGAGGTACTGAGCCCGATATAGCCCTGCGCCAGATAGAGCTGATAGGTCAGGACCATGAAGTAGCCGCCGAAGATGAACAGCCGCCCGAGGAAGGCCCAGCCGAAATCGGGATGCTCGCGCGGATCCACCCACAGGGCGGTGAAGAAGTCCCGCACCGAGAATCCCGGTCGCGGGAGGCCACGATTATCGGGTTCGGGATTCACGACGAGAAATGCCACGACGATCACCATGATCACACCGGTCGCGCTGAGATATCCCAGCGGAATTCGGTCGGCGAACAAGGAGGCGACCACGGGTCCGAGGATGGCCGACGCGATCGAACCCAAGCCCGACAGCGTCGAATATCGGCCGCGCAGCGGAATCGGAATCCGGTCGGGCAGGATCGCCGACAATGGACCGGCCAGGGCGTTGAATCCGAATTGAATCGTCATGGCCGCCACCATGAGCAGCGCGATGGTGGTCGCCTGTCCCGCGGTGATCAGCCCGACCGAACCGATCAGCGCGCCGAGCAGAATCCATGGTGGGCGGGCGCCCGCCCGGGTGCGGGTGCGGTCGGACAGCACGCCGATCAGCGGCTGGGCGACCATGGCGGCCACCGCCCCGGCCGCCTGCACCAGGGCGAGATTGGCCACCTTGGCATCGGCGTCCACGGCCTGGACCTGAAGTGCGAGAAAGTATCCCGATACCGCGAACCCCAATCCCGAGGTGGCGCTGGCGAACGGTACGGAGGCCAGCAGTCGTTTCACCGCGCGGTCGGGTGTGGCGGTGTGATCGGGGGTGGTCATCGTGGCGGCTGGGGTGAGCTGGTCATCCATCAGGTGCTCGTCCTAATCGCCCACAGGGCAGGGCGTTTCGGCCCGATCGGCGAGCGCGTCGTCGGCCAGCCGCCACATCTCCTCGACCTGCCCGCGGAAGGTCTCGCGGCTGAATTCGGGGAGTGCGAAGACCAGCGGATCACTGCGCAGGATCCCCTCGACGGCGAGGCGCGCCACGTCGCTCGGTTCGATGGCCAGCGGAATCACGCCGGTGCCGAACGGTTCCCGCGCCCGCCGGCCGAATCCGTCCGGCCGGTTGCGCTGTGCGTCGAGAATGCGGGTCGCCGCCTGCCCCGGGCACAGCAGGGTGACGCCGATCCCGTCGTCGGCCAGCTCGGAACGCAAGCCGAGGGTGATGCCGACGACCGCGTGCTTGGTGGCGCTGTAGAGCGCGCTGGTGGCGGTGTCGGGCAGGAAGGCGTGCGTGGAGGCCGTGTTCATCACGTGCCGCCATCCGCTGGTCTGCCGCATCCGGGGCAGGAAGGCGTGCAGGCAGTTCAGCATGCCTTCGACGTTCACCGACGACAGCCACCGCCAGTCCCCGATCGTCGAGTCGGCCACCTCCCCGAACAACAGCACTCCCGCGTTGTTGCACAGCAATTCGACCGATCCGAACTCCTCGTAGCTGACCGCCGCCAGCTCCGCCACCGATCCCGGGTCCGATACGTCGACGCCGTAACCGAGCGCGCGAACTCCCCGCGCGCACAGCTCCGCGGCGGTCCGGCGCACCCCGATCTCATCGATATCCGCCAGCACGAGCGACATCCCCCGCGCGCCGAGCTCGGCCGCGAGGGCCGCGCCGATCCCTCCTGCCGCGCCGGTGACGACGGCGGTACGGCCGGTGAAAGGGTCTGGTTCAGACATGGGTGTCCTTCCTCGAACAGGCCCGTCCGCATTGGCGAGACAGGCCGACTGACTCATAAGTCGGTCAGACTAACCTGTTACCCCGCTCACGTCGAGGGGCGCCATCGGCAGGGTCGCCTTCCCGGAGATCGAGACTGCGCGGTGAGGAAGCTCGGGCGGCACGCGATGGTGGTGGCACCTGTCACATGTCATCCAGGAGGTATGGCCGTCGTGCGATTCCACTTCGCTGAGGCTGCGGGCGACCCTGCCCATTGGCTCCCGCTGGCGCGATCGCTCGAGGAGGCCGGGTTCACCGGCATCTGTTTGGCGGACAGCCTTGCCTATCCGGCGGAATCCGACGCGCGGTATCCGTATACCGAGGATGGGACGCGGGAGTTTCTGCGGGGGAAGCCGTTTATCGAGCCGCTGGTGTTGGCCGCCGCGGTGACCGCGGCTACCAGCAGGCTGGAGGTGACTCCATTCGTGTTGAAGTTGCCGGTGCGGCCGCCTGTGCTGGTCGCCAAGCAGGCGGCATCGGTCGCGGCGCTGAGTGGAGGCCGGTTGTCACTGGGCGTCGGGATCAGTCCCTGGCCGCAGGACTTCACGATGATGGGCGTGGACTTCGAGAAGCGGGGCAAGCGGCTCGACGAGTGCATCGATATCGTTCGCGGCCTGTGCGCGGGCGGGGCGTTCCAGTTCCGCGGGGAGTTCTATGACATTCCCGAGATCGAGATGAATCCGGTTCCCGCGCGGCCGTTGCCGATTCTGATCGGTGGGCACAGCGAGGCGGCGTTGCGGCGGTCGGTGGTGCGGGGCGACGGCTGGATGAGCGCGGGTGGGAGCAGCGAGGAGCTCGACAGGATACTCGGGCGACTGGGTGAACTGCGGCGAGAATTGGCTCCGGAGAAGGAGTTCCGGACCTTTGCGGCGTCTCGGGAGGCATTCACCGTCGACGGGGTGCGACGTCTGGCGGATTCGGGGGTCACCGATGTGGTGGTGGGCTTCCGCGGGGTTCACGAGAGCGGCCCCGACGAACGCACCCTCGATCAGCGGATCGAGCAGATCGAAAAGTACGCCGCCGCGGTCATCGCGGCGCTCTGAAATCCCGAGGAGAAGATCATGGATACGATCGAGTCGATTCGCCGGCTGAAGTACCGCTATCTCCGGGCATTGGACCTGAAGAACTGGGACGAATTCGCCGACACCCTCACCCCCGATGTCACCGCCGAATACGGTCACCGCCTCTCATTCTCGGACCGCGACGCTCTGGTCGGTCACATGCGCAACAGCCTGACCCCCGCGATCATCACCGTCCACAACTGCCACCACCCCGAAATCGACATCGACGGCGATACCGCCACGGGCACTTGGTATCTCACCGACCAGGTCATCTTCACCGAACAGCGCCAGATCCTCTCCGGCGCCGCCTTCTACTCCGACGAATATCGCCGCTGCGACGACGGAGTCTGGCGGATCAGCAAGACCGGCTACACCCGCAGCTACGAAGCCATGGAATCGGTCAGCGATACCTGGCAACTGCTCGAGAACCGCTGGCGCTGAGCGAATGCCGCGTGAGCACGCGGCATTCGCCGATGGCATCGGCTAGAGGCGTATCGCCGTGCGGACCAGGTCGGCGACGGCTCGGGATCTGCTGTGTGGTGGCCAGGCGATGACGGTCGTGACGGCCGGTGCGTCCGGCACCGGCACGATGGCGTGATCGTCGCGGAGTTGGGCTCGCAGCGACTCGGGCATGAGCGCGCAGGCCCGTCCGAGCGTGATCAGTTGGGTCAACTGGGTCTGGTCGCGAACCTGCGGGCCGGGGCCGTCCGGATAACTCCCATCCGGTCGAGGCCACCGCGGTAGGGGCAGGTCCGTCAGGGTCTCGACCTCGGCCATCGACAGGTGGGGGCGGTTGGCGAGGGGATGCCCCGCGGGCAGGACCACGACCTGCTGTTCGGTGTGCAGGTCTTCGGTGTCGAGTCCGGCTGTCGTGTCGTAGGGCCGGTGGAGCAGGGCAACGTCGGCACTCCCGTTGCGTAGCAGTCTTTCCGGTTCACCGGGCCCGCACAGCATCACCTCGACGGCGACAGCGCCGGGTTCGACGGCGTAGGCGTCCAGCAGCTTCGACAGCAGTTCTCTGGACGCTCCCGCCTTGGTGGCCAGCACCAGACCGGGCCGGTCGGCAACGGCGCGCCGGGTGCGGCGCTCGGCGGCTTCGACCGCTTCGAGGGCGAGCCGGGCCTCCCGCAGCAGGACAGCCCCGGCCTCGGTCAACGTGATCACGCGCGAAGCGCGATGCAGCAGAACGACTCCGAGCCGCCGTTCGAGCTGCTGGATCGCCCGCGACAGCGGTGGTTGCGCCATCGCGAGCCGTTGCGCCGCCCGACCGAAGTGCAACTCCTCGGCGACGGCGACGAAATATCGCAACTCCCGCGTCTCCACCACGTCATCGTATCCGGCGCTCACCAGGACGAATACCCGTGCGGTATCGTCGCCCACCCAATCGGTCTTGGACGCCTCACCCGAGTCGGCAGCAGGATCGGCGGTGTGAGTGAACGAACGATTGCGCTGGTGACCGGCGCGAACAAAGGAATCGGATACGAGATCGCCGCGGGCCTGGGCGCCCTCGGCTGGCGAATCGGTGTGGGCGCGCGAGACCGGCAACGCCGCGAGACCGCGGTGGAGAAGCTGCGCGCGGCCGGGACCGATGCGTTCGCCGTACCGCTCGATGTGACCGACGACGCGAGTGTGGCCGCCGCGGCCGAGTTGATCGCCGAGGAAGCCGGAGGCCTCGACGTCCTGGTCAACAACGCCGCGATCACCGGCGGTATGCCGCAGACACCGACCACGGTCGATCCCGCGACCGTGCGAATCGTCGTGGAAACCAACGTGATCGGGGTCGTCCGGGTGACCAACGCGATGCTGCCGATGCTGCGGGCCTCGGCCTCGCCGCGAATTGTGAACATGTCCAGCAGCGTCGGTTCGCTGAGTCTGCAAACCACACCGAGCATCGATATGGGCCCGGTTCCCACCGCGTACTTGGCGTCGAAGTCCTTCCTCAACGCCGTCACCATCCAATACGCCAAGGAACTGAGCGGCACCGGCATCCTGATCAACTGCGGCTGCCCCGGTTTCACCGCCACCGACCTCAACGGCTTCAGCGGCGACCGCACACCACAGCAGGGCGCGGCCATCGCGATTCACCTCGCCACCCTGCCCGACGACGGCCCGAGCGGCGAATTCATCGACGACGCCGGAGCCGTGCCCTGGTGACGGGAACACCGGCGCCCCACCACATCCCGCTCGAGTGATCAGCGACGCCTCGCGCGCCGGAGGAGAAGCGAGGCCATGACATGGGCAGTCAGTGCGACGAGTCCGGCGGCATCGAGGTGTTGCGGGTCGACGAGGTCGTCCGCCCTGCGCCCGGAGACGAGCAGCTCCTCGTGCGGGTCGAACGAGCTGACGGCCGGTCCTGATCGGGTGCTCGGGATACTGTTCGACTGTGGGAACGGGACTGAACGCTGACGGCTGGCTCGAAGCGACGCAGAGGTCGTACGACACCGTCGCGACTACATATGCGGACCTCACCCGTCACCTCTTGGACGAAACACCCGAAGAACGTTCAGCTTTGGCGTCGTTCGCCGAACGAGTGCGCGTCCATGGCGGCGGCCTGGTCGCGGATGTGGGCTGCGGGGCGGGGCGGATCACCGCCCACCTGCGTCAACTGGGTGTCGACGCATTCGGAATCGACCTCTCGCCCGGGATGATCGAAGTGGCCCGCCGTGATCACCCCGATCTCCGGTTCGACGTCGGCTCCATGACCAACCTCGCCCTCCCGGACGCCTCGATAGCCGGCCTGGTCGCATGGTATTCGCTGATCCACATCCCCGATGACGAGCTCGGTTGCGTCGCCGGCCAATTCCGGCGAGTGCTTCGCCCGGACGGGCCACTGCTACTCGGCTTCCACGTCGGAGACGAGTCGAATGTGAAGACCCACGGCTACGGCGGACACCCCATGCATCTCCATGTCCATCGCCGCCGACACGGCCGAATCCGCACGTGGCTCGAGGACGCGGGCTTCGTCGTCGAGACCGAGAAGACTCTGACCTCGGCCGAGAGTCCGCTCGGCGGGATCATCCTCGCGCGCCGCAAGACCGAGTAGAAGCCAGCACTCACGCACCGACGAACCCGCACCACGCGGCGATCACCTGATCACGAATTGTGTTCGGCACGGTGGTCGCGCCCACGCCAAGTCGGCTTGGGAGGGCGTCTCGTCCTGCCCGCCCCGGCTTCAGGGGACGCCCTCCTCATTCTGTGGATCGGTGATTGTCTCGGCAGCATGTGGCCGTTGTGCGCCGAGGATCACCCGGCTGCGGGTTGCAGATCGTTCATGAGCAGGCGGAGGGTGAACTCGAAGCGCTCGTGTCCGCCGCCGGAGATCAACTCGGAGGCATGGCGGCGAGTCAGCGGGAATTTCTCGGCGGGCAGTGCGGTGAAGCGGTCCAGCAACTCCTCGTGGCCGAGCACCCAGTCCTGATCCTGGTGCTTGCGCCGTTGCTGGACCAGTGACTTTTCCAGTGCGTAGGCGCTGACGTAGAGCGACATCGCGTCCCGGGCCCATCCGGCGGCCCTCGGTTCGATGCCGCCCGCGAGCAGGATCGCCAGGATTCCCTCGCCGACCCGCAGCGTTTCCAGGTTGGTCGGCACCATGGCCAGGGCGGCCCGCGAGACTCCGGGGTATTTCAGGTACAGGTCGCGGATCTGCGTGTACACCCCGAGCAACTGTTCACGCCAGGCGTCCGAATTCGGTTCGGGAAGAATGACTTCGGCGTAGAGCCTGCCGATCAGCAGATCATCGATGTCGTCCTTGTTGACGATGTGCGCGTAGAGCGACGACGGACCGGTGCCGAGCGCGGCGGCGACCCGGCGGATGGTCAGCGCGTCATACCCCTCGGTGGCGACGACCTCCAGGGCGGCGTCGGTGATCCGTTCGACGGTGATGGGCTTCTTGCGTGGCGCCGACACGGCCGCCTCGGCTGCGGGCTGGGCGTGGCGGGCTGCGCGGCGTTGGCGGGGATCAGCGGGCATACCAGCAACTATAGCTTGACACGAACTAAGTTCGTTGCGTAGAACTTAGATCGTCATAGCGAACTAAGTTCGTTCGCTGTTCAGGAGGTGCGTGATGCGAGTTTCCGTCGTCGGAGCCGGTCTGGGAGGTCTGGCTCTCGCGCAGGGTCTGCGTGATGCCGGGATCGAGGTCGACGTGTTCGAGCGCGACCCGGGCATCGTCGCGCGGTTCCAGGGCTACCGGCTCGTGTTGAATCCCACCGGTTTCCACGCGGTGCGCGGCTGCCTGCCGACGCGCTGGCACCCCCTGCTCGACGAGATCGGCATGGACGCCTCCGCCGAACAGCTGATCCTGGACCCGCGGCTGAACGAGATCGGCAGGCTCGGCGCGGGCCGGACCGGCATCGTCGTCGATCGGCAGGTGCTGCGACACCTGTTGCTGACCGGGCTCTCCGTGCACACCGATGCCGTGCTGACCGGCTACGACGTGCTGGCCGATGGCGGGGTCCGAGCCCAGTTCGCCCGCCGCGACCCGGCGACCGCCGACCTGCTCGTCGGCGCGGACGGCGTCACGTCCGCGGTCCGCGGGTTGTTGTCGCCGCAGACCACCCCGACCGACACGGGTGTCCGGTTCGTCATCGGCCGCACCCCGCTGACCGACGAATTCGCCGGTCTGTCCAAGGCATACGGCTCGAAGATCACGGGCGGCGGCGTCAGCCTGCTGCTCGGCGCAATGCGCTTCCGTACCCCGCCGAAGCAGGCCGCCGAGCAACTGGCTCCCGAAGTCACACTGCCCGATATCGGCGACTACGTGCGTTGGGCCATGATCCTGCCGCCGAACGGCTCGCTGGAGGACCTGACCGCCCAGGAAGCCGTGCTGTCCAGGATGGAAGGCTGGCACCCGCAGCTGCGCGCGCTGATCGAGCAGGCCGACCCCGACAACAGCACGCTGCTGTCCATCCGGGTGGTCGAGCCCGGTGGGCGCTGGGCCTCCGGCCCGGTCACGCTGCTCGGCGACGCGATCCACGCCACCTCCCCGACCGGCGGCAACGGTGCGAACACCGCGCTACGCGACGCGGACCTATTGCGCCGCTGCCTGATCGAGGCCAACGAAGGCCGTCGGGATCTGCTCAGCGCGGTCGACGACTACGAGCGACAGATGTTCGAGTACGGCACCGAAGCCGTGCGCAGCAGCCTCGAGAAGCTGCCCGCCTTCGCCCCCGAAGCCACACTGCCCTGAGGACGTTCACCTTCCGCCGCTGCGGATCCTGCCGCCCCAGAGCGTGACCGGTCGAACGGCGGCCCATCGCGGCCAGGAACCGGTCACATCTCATCGGAACTGAGGCAAGCGCTCACTTCGGAATGGTGAATTCAGGCGGCGGCCATCATGCGGTGACCAGCGAAGCGCGGAGGGCGGGCCATTCGGTGGCGAGGATGGAGTAGTAGGCGGAGTCTCGGACGGTGGCGTCGGGGTCGGAGAAGTCGGCTCGGAGAATGCCGTCGAGGGTTGCGCCGAGGGATTCGATTGCCCGGCGGGAGCGGGTGTTGCGGACGTCGGTGCGGAAGCGGACTCGGTGGACTTGCCAGTCGGTGAAGGCGTAGTCCAGGAGGAGGAGTTTGGCTTCGCGGTTGACTCCGGTGCGCTGGGCGGAATGGGCCAGCCAGGTGGAGCCGATTTCTACCGCGTCGGGGGTGGGTGGGGTGGTGGTGCGGCCGGGCCAGGGCCAGTGTTCGAGGTGGAAACTGGTGGTGCCGATGATTCCCCGGTGTGAGCGCGACGGATGACCCAAGGCAGCTGACGGGAGGCGGCGCGCGCCGCCAGAGCTTGATCGACCCAACGGCGCATGGCCTCGACGTCGGCCGGGACGTGAGCGTGCGTGTAGGAGTCGCGGTTCTCGGCGGCCGCGGCCGACAGAGCGGCCACGTCATCCAGCGTCAGCTCGGTCAGTTCGACGATCTTGCCGGACAGAGTCGAGACCATGGATTTCCCCCGAACAATCGTTTCCCCCATGGCTTTCGCCGATCACGGTGAGCGTACAGGGCATCGGCCCGCACGCCAGAATGACGGCGGGCTGCTCTGATGCCGAACGAAAGCTATCGCGGGCTACTGCGGAGGGGCGGTCAGGCGGGCGGTCAGGAAGGCGAGGATTTCGTCTCGGGCTTCGAGGGTGGGGTGGCCCGGTTTGTCCACGAGGTGGGCGGTGACGACGCTGTGAGGGGTTTGGACTGTCTGGGCGAAGAAGGGGGGCGGGGTCGGGTTTGCTTGGGCGGCGGGGAGGACTCGGGCGTCGAAGCGGTCGCCCAGGAGGGACCGGTAGGCGGTGAATCGGGCTGCGGTGCACCATTTGTCACCCTCGAAGCGGTAGCCGAGGGCTCGGAGGTCTTCGCGTTCGAAGCGGGCGGCGATCGCGGAGGCGTCCGCTGGGGAGAGTTCGAGGGCGCCCGGGTCGTCGAAGGGCAGGGAGGGGTGGTTGATCACGGGGGCGATGACGGCGGGGTCGAGAGTCATTGTCAGGGCGAAGTTTCCGGTCAGGCAGAGGCCGATGGCGCCTACGCCGGGGCCGCCGCAGTCCTGGTGGGCTCGGCGGGCCAGGCCGCGGAGCCAGCTGACGACGGGGCTGGTGCCGGTTCCGGCGAGGACTCGGAATTCGGCGCTCACGCAGATGTGGTTGTAGACGCGCTTGCCCAGTTCGACAGTGGGGTAGGCGCCGTCCACGCCGAAGAGGGAGGGCATGTGAACGGTGAAGCCGGCGTCTCGGATCCAGCGGGCGAAGCGGGCGACATCGGGGCTGATGCCGGGCATTTCCGGCATGAGGATGACAGCGGGGCCGGATCCGGAGACGTAGACGATCTTGGTGATGTCGTCGACGGTGACAGCTCGTGGGGTGAAGTCGTCGAGGGGGTCGTCGTGGTCCATGACGAGGAAGGTAGGGCGTGGACGCGGGCTGTCACATAGGCTGGATCGCCATGTACGAGGGTGATCTGGCCATCGGCTCGGGAGGTGTGGTGTGACGCGATTGCGGGTGGGGGTGCTGGCGTATGACGGGTGCTTCGCGTCGCAGGTGTACGCGGTGCCGGATCTGCTGACGATCGCGGCGCAGGTCGCGCCGGCGGGGCAGGCGCCGGAGATCGTGGTGATGTCGCCGCGACGGCAGGTGGTGGCGGCGGGTGGGCTGCGGGTCGCGGTGTCGGCTCTGCGCGAGGTGGATGTGTTGATCGTGCCGGGGTTCGAGACGGGTTCCGGCGCGGCGTTTGTGGGTGTGCGGTCTCGGTTGGGGCCGGAGATCGCCGCGATTCAGAGGTTTCGTGCGCAGGGCACGAAGGTGGTTTCGATCTGTGTCGGGGCGTTTCTGCTGGCCGAGGCCGGGTTGCTCGGTGGTCGCGAGGCGACTACCTCGTGGCTGTACGCGCATGATCTGGCGCAGACGTACCCGGATGTCAGTGTCGTGGCCGAGCGCACGGTGGTGGTCGCCGAGGCGGAGGTGATCACCACCGCCGCGTTCAGTGCGATGCACGACCTGGCGCTGACGCTGGTACGTGAACACCATGGAGATCGGGTGGCGCGGACGACCGCGAGACTGACGCTGCTCGATGACACTCGGACTCGGCAAACTCCGTATGTCGACCCGGCACTCGTTCCGGCCCGCCGCGGTGGTCAGCTGTCGCGAGAGGTGAGGCGGTATCTGGATCGAAACCTCGACCAGCGCTACGACCTGGATGCCCTGGCCGCGGTCATCGGGGTCAGCCCGAGGACGTTGCTGCGCCGCTTCACCGGCGAAACGCAGCAGACGCCTCTGGAATACCTCCAGCGGGCCAGGGTGCGGCGGGCGAGCCTGCTCTTGGAGGAAACCGACCATTCGGTGGCGAGGATCAGTCACCTCGTCGGATATCGCGACGCCGCGACCTTCGCCAAACTCTTCCGACGGCACACCGGGTGCGCGCCCGGCGAGTACAGAACCGCCTTCAAGCGCTCGGCTACCAGCGCACCGGCAACGCCGTGAGTCCGCCGGTGAAGATGTCGTCACGTTCGGTGAGAGTCGCCGGGTCCACCGCGAAGGCCAGGGTCGGGAAGCGAGTCACCAACTGCGAGAACGCTATTTGGAGCTCGAGCCGGGCCAGCGGAGCGCCGAGGCAGTAGCGGGGGCCGTAGCCGAACATGAAGTGCGCCGATTCCTGGCGGGTGATGTCGACCCGGTCCGGGTGGGTGAAGGTGGTGCGGTCGTGGTTGGCGGAGGCCACGCCGAGCAGGACCAGGTCGCCCGGGGCGATGTCGGTGTCGCCGACGGTCAGGGCGTGGCGGGCGTAGCGCGGCAGGCTGCTGGCGTTGCAGGCCCGCAGGAGTTCCTCGGCGGCGGAGGCGACCAGGTCGGGACGCTCGTGCAGGAGCTGGAACTGGGCGGGGTTCTCGAGCAGCATGCGGATGCCGACGCCGATCTGGACGGCGGAGGTTTCGTGGCCCGCGAACAGGAGAACCATGGCGTGCGTGGCGATTTCGTCGTCGGTGACGCCGTCGACGGCGCACAGGCGCGAGACCACGTCGTCGCCGGGGTCGCGGCGTTTGCGGCCGACCAGGTGCAGGCAGTAGGCGAACAGTTCGGCGACGCCCTGTTCGACCTTGGCGCGGTCGGCGACATTGCCGACGGCGTCGACCCAGTCGCGGAAGCGGTTGCGGTCCTCGTAAGGGACGCCGAGCAGTTCGCAGATCACCAGCAGTGGCAGCGGGAGCGCCAGGGCGGCTTGCAGATCGGCGGGCGGACCCTGATCCTCCATGGCGTCGAGCAGTTCGGTGGTGAGTTGTTCCACGCGCGGGCGCAGTTCACGCATGCGTTTGGGTGAGAAGTGCGGTTGCAGCAGGGTGCGCATGCGGGCATGGTCGTCGAGTTCGGTGTCGAAGTTGCCGATCGGGCCGCCGGAGAAGGCCGACTCCCCCAGGCGGGGCGCGGTTTCCGGGGTGCGGTGCGAGCGGCCCAGGCGAGGGTCGGTGAACAGGTCACGGACCAGGTCGTAGCCGGTGGCCAGCCAGGCGGAGTCGCCGGTGGGGGTGGTGGTGCGGGTGATGCCGGAGCCGACGACGCCGGTGACCGGGCAGACCGACGGGGTCGTGTCGCGCGCGGTGCCGTCGGCGGGCAGGGGTTCGGCGGGGGTGGTTGTCATCGGTGGTGTCCTCGGGTGCGTTCAGAAAGGTGTGGTGTTGAAGGGTTTCCGCGTCGTGGCGAAGGCGCGGTCGAGCGCGTCGGCGGCACCGGCGGTGAGTGAGCCCACGCGGCCCGCGCTCTCGAACTCGCTGATCGAGTGCGTGCCGAAGTAGGCGGTCGTGAGTTCGAGCGGCCCGATGCGGACGTCGGCGGCCGCCCCTTCGGCGGGCGTCCAGACGCCGTGGCCGCCGGTGATGTCGAGCCGGTAGGTTCCGGCGCTCAACCCCCACGGATCGGCCACCTCGATGACGCCGTGGAAGTCGGCCCGGAACTCTCGGGCTCCGATGGCCTTGGGCAGGTTGAGGATCCACGTCGACAGCCCGGCATCGACGCCGGTCACCGCAGCGGCGCGGGCATCCTCGAGCAGCAGCGGGGTGGGGTCGTCGATGGCGGTGTCGAGGAGGATCCGGGCGTATTCGCCCTGGCCGAGCAGACAGCGCAGCAGCTCGCGGTGGGCGGGCACGGTGAGCGCGCAGAAGTCGCGCACATGCACGGCGTCTCCGGCGAGTTCGTAGACGACGTAGCCGTCGGCGTGCGTCAAGACGAACGCCCGCGGATGCAACGCACTGGGCCACCAGGACTCCGCGCGATCCAGCGCCCCGGGCGTGCCCTGCTGCCAGCGGGCGTAGAGCCGACGCAGCTCCCCCATCGACTCGGCGTACGAAGACTCCCGCACTCGACCCGAATCCGGTTCGGCCGCTCGGAGTTTCGCCCGCGCGCGGTCGATCCGCAGATGCCGGGTGTGGGTGGTGACACCGACATAGGCGTAACTGCCGCCGGGCCCGGGCATGGCGGCGAACACGTCGGCTTCGGTCTCCATGGCGATGGCCATCAGCTCGGCCTGCACCTTGGCGTAGATTCCGCGCTTCTGATGGGTGGTGGCGACCATCCCCTGCGCGCAGGCCGCGACGGTCAGCTGGGCCCCGCCCGGCGCGGTCACCGTGGTGCGAATGATGGCCGCGGTCCCCACGATGCGCGGTTCCCCGGCCTCGGTGACGTCCTCCACGACCGCGATGTCCTCGAGCCGGAACTGCCGTTTCCACGCCTCGAAATCGTGGGTCTTCACACCCCCGAACGCGCGATCGTAGCGCCCGCGCAACGCCTCCCAATCGGATTCGACGGCGCGGCGGGTGCGGATCCCGTCGATGGTGCGGCTCTGCCAGTCGGCCATGAGTTCCGAGGTCATGCGAGGCCTTTCGGGTCGAGGGCGGCGGCGTGGGCGCGCACCTTGTCCAGCGCGGTGAGGATGTCGTCGATGTCGGCGCGCTCGCCCAGCAGCACGCTGTGATGCATGAGCAGGGTGTGATCGCGGTAGTGGTCGGCGCCGGTGAAGTCGCGCCCGGTGGCGCGTCCGACGGCCTCGGCCCAGCGCCGCGCGAAGCGAGGCTTGGTCTGCGGGCGCAGCAGGGCGCTGCGGTGCAGTGGATCGCGGGGCGGGTAGACCTTGGTTCCGAGTTCGGCCGTGAGCGCCGCCGCCACCTGATCGACGGTTGCGAGACCGAAAGCACCGGGTTGCAGCCGGATTCCGTATTCGTAGACCGCGCGCCGGTCCACCGCCGCGGGGACGGGGATGCGTTCCAAACCGGGAATGTCGGGCAGTCCGGCTTCCAGATCCTTCGCCCTGGCCTCACGCAGCGCGTGCTGGTCGTCGAGGCGCGGCAACTGGTCGAGCAGGAGCCCCGCGGTGAGTTCGGACATGCAGTAGTTCGCGCCCATGACGGTGGCCTGTTCGACGAGCTCGAACTCCCCGGGAGCGGGCGCATGTCGTGTGTACGCGCGAGAGTCCGCGCGCAGCATGAGCATTCGCTCGTACAGGTCGCGGCGGTCGGTGATCGCGGCCCCGGCCTCCCCCGCGGCCAGCGATTTGGCCGCACCGAGGCTGAACACCCCGATCGCGCCGAAGGTCCCGACCGCGCGACCGGCCCACCGAGTGCCGTGCGCTTGCGAGCAGTCTTCGATCAGCGCGAGCCCCTCGTCACCGGTGACCGCGACGATGTCGTCGAGTTCGGCCGCGGTGCAAGCCAGATGCACCACGATGGCCGCCCGCGTGCGCGGCGAGACGACCGCGCGCAGTTCATCACCGGTCAGGCAGCCGGTATCGGGATCGACATCGGCGAGTACCGGCACCGCGCCCACCCGCAGCACCGCCGTCGCCGGAGCGACCCAGGTCATGGCGGGCACCACCACCTCGTCCCCGGGCCCGATCCCGAGCGCCTCCAACGCGATCACCAGCGCACTGGACCCGTGGTCCACGCTGACCCCGTAGGCCGCGTCGTTGTAGCGGGCGAACGCCTCGCCGAACAACCGCTCGCGCGACTTGCCGCCGCGCGGGCTGTACCAGGTCACCGACCAGCGCGAGGAGTGCAGCGCGGCCAGCAGTTCCGCCGCGGTCCGATTGTCGTATTGCGGCCAGCGCGGCCAGGCCCGTCCCCCGCGGACCGACGCACCCCCGTGCAGTGCGAGCATGGCGCGCCTACCCGACCACGACCGGGGCGGACGCCCGCGCGACGACATCGAGCGCGGCCCGGATCTCCGACACCTCCACCGGCACCAGCGGAAGGTCCCCCGTATTCGCCGGACGCCCCAGCGACCGCAGCAGCACGAACGGCACCGTGTCCGGCCGCGGCGGCAGGTACCCCTTCTTGTTGTCGTCCGCGATCACCGCGAGCACATCGTCGACGCTCACCGACGCGGGCAGCGCCGGCTCCACGCCCAGCCCGGTGACGATCTCGTAGTGGACGCTCACGTCGTCATCGGACAGCCACCCCCGTGCGTGCGAGATATGCGCGGCCACCAGCATTCCCAGCGCAATCGCCGCGCCGTGCGGAAGTCCCGCGACCCCGCGCACCCGGTGATCGCAGATCTCGATGGCGTGCCCGGTGGTGTGCCCGTATTCGAGGACCAGGCCGGCGCGGCGCTCGAAGGTGTCCGACCGGGTGACCGCGGATTTCGCGGCGATGCTCGCGTCCAGCAACCACAGCAGCGAATGCGGGCTGCTCAATTCGCCCGCCGCGATGACCCGCCGCAAGCCGTCCAGCGCCGACGGCTGGATCGCGAGACAATTCTTCGCCATTTCACACAACCCCGAACGCAATTCACGCTCCGGCAGGGTGGTGAACAGTTCGACGTCGGTGAATATCGCTTCGGGCGCGTAATAGGTGCCCAGATGATTCTTCCCGACCCCGGAGTTGATCGCCTGCTTGAGCGACAGCACCGAATCCATGGCCGCGATCGTGGTGGTCGGCACGTGCACCAGCCGCACACCCCGGAACAGCAGGTTCGCCATCAGCCCGGCCAGATTCCCGGGCACCCCGCCGCCGAAGGACACCACGACCGAACGCCGCGTGACGCCCGCCCGCAAGGCGGTCTCGAGATGGCTCGACAGGCAGGTCAGCGTTTTCATGGATTCGCCGGAGGGATGCGAGAGGATCAGCGCGGGAATGGATCCGGCCAGGGTGTCGAGGTGGTGACGGTAGCGGGCGCGGACGTCGTCGTCGGTGACGATCACGAGTTTGTCGGGTCCCAGGGCGGTGATCGCCGCACCGATCTCGGCTACGCAGTCGCGGCCGAAATAGTAGGGAAACGATTGTTCGCCGATCACTATCGTGCGCGACCGCAGACCCGATTCGTCGCGCGACAATGAAGTATTGGCCATTTCCGGTGCCGCTCCTTGCTATTGGCCGATCCCCCATCGACTCCCTTGCCGGCGCCATTGCCGACCCTCGCACGGCAAATATCGAATGCGCGCTCCCCACTTGGCAACCGCTGGGATTCCCCAGTCAGGTGCAGGCGAATTCGCGAGTACCACTGTGCGAAACACGGTGTTGCGCCGCCACCACCGCCGGTGGTACCGCCGCCTGCGGCCACCCCGGGTCGTCATTCCGTGCGGCCCCGGCCGGTGCGGCCCCCTAGGCTGGGGGCAGATGACCGTGTGCGAAGGGATGCCGTTGGCCGACAACGAATTCGGGCTGCCGACCGTCGAGGTGCTGCGCGCGCCCACGCTGGCGGAGTTCGTGCGCGAACGCCGGGCGCGGGCCAGTACGCGCTATCCGGCGGGGCTGACCCGTAAACAGCTGGCCGAGGCCACTCACGCCAGTCTGGGCTACATCGCCAAGATCGAGCAGGGTGAGGCGCTCAATCCCGGTCCGGCCATCCTGGATTCGCTCGCCGTGGTGCTCGAGCTGGACACGGCCGAACGCGTGCACCTGTACCACCTGGCCCAGCAGCGTCCGGCGGCGTCGTCGGCGCGGGCGTTGCGTCACGGTGACGCGGCGGCCTCCGCGGTGCGCACCACGCTCGACGCCCTGCTGCCGCATCTGGCCGCCGCGATCGACGATGCCTGGAATGTGGTGGCCTGCAACAGCGCCTTCGACGAGGTGCTGCCGGGACTGTCGTGCCGGGGGCACGTGCTGCGCTGGATGTTCACCGATCCGCGGGCGCGCATCGTGCTCGAGGAGTGGGAGCGCGAGGCGCGGTTGATGGTCGGGCGCTTCCGCGCCTACGCCGCCGGGGTTCCGGGAAGCGGCGAACTCGACGGTCTGCTGCGGGAACTGGGTCAGCAGCACGACTTCCGGCGGCTGTGGAACGAGGGGCATGTGCACATCGGCCGCCAGGACCCCACCTTCACATTGCGAAACCCCCGCACCGCCACCGTGTTCGACGTGCGGGTGCAGCGCTATCGCGCGACCGCCCCCGGTCCGGCGCACCAGTTGTTCATCGGACTGCTCGAGCCGTGATCAGCGGGGCACGCCCGCGAGGAATCCACGCAACAGCGCGTTGACCTCCCCGGGATGGGTGAGTGAGGGGGTCATGGCGGCCCCGGCGATGGTGTGCACCGGCACCGGATTGCCCAGAGCCGCGGCCAGTTCCTCGACCTGCTCGGCGCTGATCGCCTGATCGGCCAGCCCGCGCAGCACCAGCGCCGGACACCGGACCTCGCCGAGCAGCTCGAGCACGGTGTCCCGGTTGACCAGGCACTCCCCGGCCAGCCGGATGCGTTCGCGGTCGGCAGCGCCCCATTTGTCGCGCCAGGGCTGCTGCTCCTCGACCGTGCCGCCGACCATGAGTGAGCCCACCATCCTGATGGTCGGCCCCGGGGTGGCGCCGCTCGTCCACTGCGCGAGCACCTCCTGGTACCCGGCGCGGCGTTGCGCGGTCATGGCGGTGCCGCTGCAACCGACCACGATCAGCCCGTCGACCCGCGGCTGCGCCAGCAGCGCCATCCGCAGCGCCGTGAACCCGCCGTGCCCGACCCCGCCCACCACGACCCGGTCCAGGCCCAGTTCGTCCACCACCGCCCAGGCGTCGCGGGCGAGATCCCAATAGCTGAACGGGGTGTCGTCGTCCTCGGTCTCGCCGTGCCCGCGCGAATCGATGGCGATGATCCGGTAGTCGGGCGCGAGCGCCTCGATCTGGGGTGCGAACATCGCCTGATCCATGAACAGCCCGTGCCCGAGCACCACCGCCGGACCCGGCCCGCCGGTATCGGTGTAGTGGATCTTCACCGATCCTCTGCTCGCAAACGGCATTCCGAAACTCCTTCAGTTCACCCTGCAGGAATCGCTCACCGTACAGCAGATTCCACACCGGGTGACCGTCCTTGCGAGATCCGTCACGCCGCCCGCTCCGCCAGGCCTCCCACCACGAATGATGTTCTGCCCGTAGAAAATACGGCTAGACGCGAGGCTCCAGCAGATACTCGACCAGAGTGATCAGCGCCTGCAGGCAGGGGTTGCGGTCGCGGGCGTCCAGCCGCAGCAGCGGGGTGTCCGGATCCAGGTCGAGAGCCTCCCGGATCTCCTCGAGCGCGTGGCGGGGCGCTCCGTCGAAGTCGTTGACGGCCACCGCGTACGGCACGCCGCGCTCCTCCAGGATCGACAGCGCCTCGTCGGCCTTGTCCAGGCGGCGGGTGTCCACCAGCACCAGCGCGCCGAGCGCGCCGACGGCCAGGTCCTCCCAGATGGGCACGAACCGGCGCTGGCCGGGCGTGCCGAAGAGATACAGGGCCAGGCGGGGATTGAGGGTGATGCGGCCGAAGTCCATGGCCACCGTGGTGGTGGTCTTGCCCGGCAACCCGGCCATATCGTCGACACCGACGCTGGCCTCGGTGATCGTCTCCTCGGTGCGCAGCGGCCGGATCTCGGACACACTGCCTACGAACGTGGTCTTCCCGACGCCGAAGTTCCCCGCCACCAGCAACTTCACGGTGCGGGTGACGGTCTCCGGCACATAGTCGACGACGCGCTCATGCGGAGAGAGCGCGGAGTCCATGGAGTACCTCCTCCAAGAGGGCTTGTCCCGGCAGCGCTTCCACCGGGGCAGGGTGGGCCAGATGGCCACTGTCGAGCAGATCGGCTACCAGGATCTTCACCACCGACGGCGGCAGATCCAGGTAGGCCGCCAGCTCGGCGGGGGTCAGCACCCCGCGCCGAGCGATCTGCAGGATGCGGCGAGCGTCCGGGGACGCACCGGGTGGCGGATCGGATACCGCGACAACCAGACTGACCAGATCCAGCGCCCGACTCGGACGCGATCGGCCACCGGTGCGCACGTAGGCCCGGACCAGGTCGGGATCGCGCCGGGGCCGGCTCATGACCGCGGCAGATCCACTCTGGTCCGCGACGTACTGCCGAGCTCACGCCCGACCCGCCCGGCCAGCTCGTTCATCCGGTGCGCGACCAGGCTGACGTCCACGTCCTGGGTGGTCGAGACGCCGAGCAGCGCACCGGCTCCGGCGGCGGTGATGAAGATCATCCCGTCGGCGTATTCGGTCATGTTCTGCCGCACCGAGTTCCCGGGCGAACCGCCGCAGAACTCGGCGAGCGCCTTGCCCAGGGCCCGCAGACCCGACGCCGCGGCGGCGAACCGCTCGGCATCGTCGATGCTGACGCCGCCGGTATGGGCGATGCGCAGGCCGTCCTCGGACAGCAGCACGGCGAACCGGACACCGGGGGCCTCGAGATCCTCGAGCAGCCAGGCCAGCCGGTTGGTATCACTCACTGCCGTCGCGGGCGTACCGGTCACGATGTCATCCCTTCGGAGTGCTCGTACGCGGCCGCACGGCCGCGCTGGGAGCCGCTGTGCCAGGCAGCGGCGATATCGGGACGCGCGGAGGCGGTGGCGTCCGCGGTGTCCGGGCCGGCGGTGGCCGCCAGGGCCACCGTCGCGGAGCGGCGGCGCCGTCGAGGCAGGCCGCCGGAGGTCAGTTCCTGGGGTGCGACCGAATCCATGGCCACCACGGTAGGTTCGGGATCGGGTGAGGGCAGCCGGGTGGGCGCGGGCGCCGGGGCGGGAGCCGCCACGGTCATCGGCACCGGGGCGGGAGCCGGCACCACGGCCGGGGCGGTCAGCTGCGCGGCGGCCGGTGCGGCCAGCAGGGTTTCGGGGATGAACACCATGGCACGCATACCGCCGTACATGTTCGGGCCGTCGATGTAGACCGAGAACCCGTAGCGGCGCGCCAGCGCGGCCACACCGGGGAAGCCGACGCGCGGCGTCGGACCCAGCGCGTGGATGTCGACGACCTGGTCGCCGGCCAGCACGCGGCGGGTCTCCTCGAGCTGTTCGGGGTTCATCCGGACGCCGGCGTCATCGACGATGACGGTGACGCCGTGGTGGCCCTCCTGGAAACCGATGTCCACGAACGAGGTCGGCGGCGAGTAGCGCAGCGCGTTGTCCAGCAGCGTCGCGATGGTGTGCACCAGCGGCTCGACCACCCGGCTCACCACCGGGCGGTCCAGTTCGCCCGAACGCACCCGGGTGTAGTCGCGCACGCGGCCGGTGGCACCGCCCACCACGTCGGTGAGGGACTGCTGCGGCCAGCGGCGGCCGGGCAGACCACCACAGACGATCACGTAGGACTGCGCCTGACGGATCATCTGCTGCACGGAATGGTCGATGCGGGTGAGCGTCTCGAACGTCTCGTCATTGCGGTGGCGACGCAGCGCGGCGCTCACCACCTGGCTGACGTCGGCGCCCAGGCTCACCACGGACGCGCCGAACGCGCGCACGGCCGCGGAGGTGGCGTCGCGGGCCGCGCCTTCCACCTGCGCACGAGCGCTGTCGGCGGCGTCGGCGACCGCGGCGCGGGCGTTCTCGTTCGATTGCGCGACCGAGACGCGGGCGGCCTCCTCGGCCTGGGCGATGGCCAGCTGCGCCATCTCCTCGACCTGGGCGATCGCGGTCTCGCGGGTGGATTCGGCCTCGGCGAGGGCGAGCTGGGTCTCGTTGGCGCGTTCGCGCGCGACCCGCTCGGCGGTCTCGGTGGCGACCTTCTGCAGTTCTTCGCCGCAGCGGGCGGTCCACTGCCACACCAGTTCCGCGATGCGCGACTGTTCGAGTACGACCGGCAGGTTCACGGTCGGGTTGTCGGGGTCCGAGCGGCGCACCGCCGCACCGATGGCGGGCACGACATTCTCGGTCAGATTCGCGATCATGGCCTCGACCGCGGCGTCGCGGTCCACTTGCTCCTCGCGCACGGCCGCGACACGCCCACGTTCGGCGCGCAGGGCGCGCCACAGGAATACCACCCCTACCACCGCGAGCACGAGAGCGGCGGCGAGGACCCAGGAAAGCAGCACGGCGTTGTCTTGATTCATCAATTCTCTTGTCGTCCGGCCGATCCTGAAATCGGCGGAGCCACCATAGCAGAATCGTCTGTGTCCCCGAACCTTTCGGTATCTCCGAGCAAACCGCCGACCGGAGTCCATGCAGCTCATCGCATTTCAGCGCACTCTTGCAGGCCGAGGGCTCGCTGCGTTGGACCTCCCCGCCGAGCGGGTTCGAACCCGAGGTCCGAGCGCCACAATATGGACGTCCGACCATTTCTTCCGAGGTCGTGGCCCGACGTGCCGACACCGGGCTTCGATCACCGGTCGCGCAGCCCCGAGAGGGGTCCAGCGGCCCAGCTACTCCCCCGCGCCCGCAGCGGGTGGCTTCGAGGGGGAACCGATTTCGACCTCCGCTCGAAGCCACCCCGCGATCACCTACGCACGGGCCGGAGCGCCGGTCGCGTCGCCGATCCACTCCAGCACCGCGTCACCGACCTCGATCCGGCGCGGCAGCAGGCCGTTGGCGGCGAGCAGATCCGCGGCATGCTGCTGTTCGGCGAGAAACTCCGGACTCACCGGGCCGATGCCGAACGGCCGGCCGCGCAGGGCGGCTTCCCACGCGTCCAGGTCGGCGTCCCCGCCGCGCGCCTGGATGTCGTCCACGAAATACCGCGCGGCCTCGCGCGGATGCTCGACGATCCACGCGTCGGATTCCCGCAGGGCGGCGACGATCGCTTCCAGTTCCGGGCGGTGTTGTTCGGCGAAGTCGCGGCGGGTGAACCACAGCGACGGGTGACTGAAGACCGATTCGGTGTCGACGATCGTATGCAGGTCGACGGCCGCCTCCACGGCGGCCAGACCCGGATAGGCGCCGACCCAGGCGTCGAGTTCGCCGCGACGCAGCAGGTTTCCGCCGTCGTGCACGTCGGTGTCGACGGGTTCGATGTCGGCCCAGCCGAGCCCGGCGCGGTCCAGGGCGAACAACAGCAGCGTGGTCTGCCAGGATCCGTGCGCGATCCCGACGCGCTTGCCCCTCAGGTCGGCGGCGGTCTCGATGCCGCTGCCCGCCAGGGTCACCAGGCGACCGTTCTCGACGCGCGGACCGGAGATGCCGACGTAGACGATGTCGCGGCCGTGGGCCAGGGCGGTGATCGGCGGGGTGAAACCGGTGCCGATGAAGTCGTAGCCGCGCTCGTCGAACAACCAGTCCGAATGCTGGGACGGCAGCGCCGATTTCACGTCGACCGGCGCGGGCCGGGGCAGTTCGCGCAGGTCGACCCATTCCACATCGGGCAGAGCGCGTTCGAGGATGCCGCGGTGCCGCAGCACGAACAGCGAGTTGTTGTGCGGGAAGTAGCCCACGCGGATGCTCATGAGATCTCCTGGTGAATTCGGGTTTTCGGGGATGCGGCCGGGACGGCCGGGTTCGATGGCGGTGCGGCCGCCGGGCGGGTGAGACGGGAGCGGCCCAGCAGCGGCAGCACTTCCTCGCCGACGCGATAGGCCTCCTCCAGATGTGGGTTCCCGGCCAGAATGAAGGCGTCGACGCCCAGATCGACGAGTTCGTCCAGGCGCTGGGCGACCTGCTCGTAGCTGCCGACCAGCCCGAACGCGGGCCCGCCGCGGATCAGGCTGAAGCCGCACCACACATTCGGTTGCACCTCGAGGTCCCGGTAGCCGGTGATGGTTTCGGGCACCCAGCCCTGGATTCGGGCCGCGCCCACCGAATCGCCCTGGGCGGCCCGGTTGGCGGCGGCGCGGTCGACGAACGCCCAGCCCTGCTCGATCTCGGCCCAGGCGGCCTCCTCGGTGTCGCGGGCGACGATGTCGATGCGGACGGCGAACTTGGGTGTGCGGCCGGTCCGTTCGGCGTGGGCGCGGACGCCGTCGAATTTGGCGCGCAGGTCGGCGAAGGGCTCGAGCCAGGACAGGTAGTAGTCGGCGTGGCATCCGGCGGCCTGCACGGCGGCGGGCGAGGAGCCGGAGAAGTACACCTCGGGGAAGGTCTGCCCGGCCAGGGCGGGCGGCAGGGCCGCGCCCTCGGTGTGGAAGAAGCGGCCCGCGTGGTCGAACGGTTCGCCGTCCCAGACCCCGCGCAGGACATCGAGGAACTCGCTGGTGCGCGCATAGCGGTCGTCGTGGGAAACCTTGTCGCCCCACCACAGTTGGGCCGGTCCCCCGCCGCCGCTGATGATGTTGTAGACCAGCCGTCCGCCGGTGGCGCGCTGCAGGCTCGCCGACATGCGCGCGGCCTGCACGGGGTGCAGGAAGCCGGGCTGGAAGGCGACCATGAAGCGGTAGGTGGTGGTTTCGCGGGCCAGTGCCGCGGCCACCGCCCACGGGTCCTCGGTGATCGGGAACGAGGGCAGCAGCCCGCCGAGGAATCCGGCCGACTCCGAGGCGCGCGCCACGGCCGCGGCGTGATCGAGATAGCTGTAGCCGTCGAGCTCGCCGCCACGGACGGCCGGGGCGATATTGCCGGGACCGTAGCCGCCGGCATGGCCGCGGTTGTAGCGGCGCGGGGTGCGCAGGGAGGCGTGATCGCCTTCCATGCCGATGCGCCAATAGATGTCGATGGTCATGCCGTGGCCTCCTTCAGGGTGCGCCCGGCCGGGTCGGCCCGGAACAACAGGTGTTCACCGGCGCGATGAACCTCCTCGAGGTGCGGGTGACCCGAGAGCACCACGGTGTCGACCCCGGCGGCCGCGTAGTCGCGCAGCCGCCGCGCCACCTGGTCGTAGCTGCCGACCAGGCCGATGTCCTGCGGATAGCCCAGGTGGGCGAAGCCTGCCCAGCGCTGCTCGCCCAGGCGCCGGGCCGTGGCGCCGGTGGCGCCGGGATACAGTTCGCGCCACTGCCTCTCGACCCGGGCCCAGGCCTCGGCCTCGGTGGCGCGGGCGATGACCGGCACCTCGACGCCGGCGCGCACGGTGCGTCCGGCTGCCGCTGCTCGCGCGCGCAGTTCGGTGAGGACCGGTTCGATTCCGTCGGGGGTCTCGGTGAGGGTGTGCACGTCGGCGTGCCGCGCCGAGAGGTCCAAGGCCGCCGTCGAGTTACCGCTCAGGTGGACGACGGGGAACGGCAGGCCGGAGAGGATGCCGCGGAATCCACCGTTGACGACGTCGTAATGCTCGCCCGCGAAGTCGAATCCGGTGCCGGTGAAACCCGCGGGCGCCACCGCGGACTCGTTCCAGACACCGCGTGCGACGGTGAGGAATTCCGCGGCTCGCGCATACCGGGCGTCGCCCTCGACTCGGTCGCCGCGCCGCCGCGCGTCCACCGGGTCGGTGTCGACCGCGAGCCGCCAGGCCAGCCTGCCCGCCGAGAACCGTTGCAGGGAGGCCGAGATCTTCGCGGCGTACACCGGTGTCCCGAATCCGGGATGGAACTCGACGACGACCCGCGCGTGCCGGGTGGCGCGCAGCGCCCCGGCGGCGACGATCCAGGATTCCTCCCCCGCCGGGTCGTAGGGCGCGAGAATCCCATCCAGTCCGGACAGTTCCGCCGCGTGCACGATCTGATGCAGGTCGTCGAAGGGGCCGAACCGCCCCGGCCGGACATCGGTGACATCGCCGTATCCGGGACCGGCCGCGGTCGGTCGATCGCCGGTTCCCCGCGGGCTCACGGGATTCCCCTGCGCCCGCGAGGCATTCGCCCCCACGTCGGCGGCGGGGATCGGAGCCCTGCCGCGACCGCGATGCCGCTGTTCGGGGTGGGCCCGGCGGCCGTCACCGCGGCTGGGCAGCCGCCACAGGTACTCGGTCATGCCGCCACCTGTCCGGCGGCCACCAGCGCACGCGCCTGCTCGAGCGGTTCGGGCGCCAGCCACGAGTCGAGGTCGAAGTCGGCGGCCAGGAAGCCGTGGGCGTAGAGGAACTGCTTCTGCACCGCCAGCAGTTCGACACGGTCGGGCGACAGGCTCGGATGCAGGCCGACGGTGAAGTCCGTGCCGTAGGCGGCGATGACACCGGCCGGGCCGGACAGGGTTTCGCGTTGCAGCACTTCGGCGGCCGCGTCGTGGTCGGTGGTCGCCCAGTCGGCGGCGCGCAGGGTTTGCGCGAGGAAGCCGATCACCGCCTCCGGGCGGGTGTCGAGCAGCTCCTGGTGCACGGTCAGGGGCCGGGGCGTGCCGTTGTTGACGCGCAGGGCCCGGGTGGCGGAGACGTCGAGATCGACCGCGACCCGCAGGCCGTGTTCCTTCGCGACCTCCTGCGCGTGCGCGCCCTTGATGTAGACGGCGTCAACCGTGCCGTCGAGCAGTTCGGCGACGCCCCAGGTCAGGGCGCGCTCGCGGTGCTGGATCTCGGTGCGCACCTGCGGATTCGGTTCCACGCCGAGCTCGACGATCCGGACGTCGGCGAGGGTGAGTCCGGCCGGGCGCAGGGCGTTGGCGAACCCGTGCAGGGCCATGGCACGCGGGAAGCTGCGCGCCTGATCGCGGGCCCACGCCGGGATGCCGACGCGCACCCCGGCCAGCTCGGCGGCGGAGGTGACCGGCGAATTCGGGCCGACCACAATGGCTTGCGCCTCGTCGATCCAGGTCAGTCCGATCAGGCGGGTCGGTGAACCCTGGGCCCGGGCGGCCAGGGCCGGGACGTTGCCGCCCTCCCGGATCAGCCCCGGCAGGGTGTGGTCGAAGTGGCGGACGGCGAGTTCGGGGCCCGCGTCCTGCAGCACTCCGAAGGCCAGGCCGTTGCGCGCGGCGGTGTCGCCGAGCCAGCCGAGGCTGTGGGCGAGGCCGCTGGCCGTGGGCACGGGGCAGCGGGTGTACCAGAGGGTGTCGGTCATGGTGTGCTCCTGGGGTTTTCGG
Organism: Nocardia sp. NPDC056611; assembly: GCF_042792755.1. NCBI lineage: Bacteria > Bacillati > Actinomycetota > Actinomycetes > Mycobacteriales > Nocardiaceae > Nocardia > Nocardia sp. NPDC056611. Next base: position 1,290,712 of record NZ_JBHTVV010000002.1, on the reverse strand, counting down.
GGTCGGCGCTGCCGACACCGAGCTGGGCGAGGAACGCGGACCGGTAGCGCAGCGCCGCCGGGTCGGTGTGGTCGCGTGGGTGGGGCAGCTCGATGGCCTGGTCGACGGCGAAGCGGCCGCGGTCGAGGATGAGCACGCGGTCGGCCAGGCGTACGGCCTCGTCGACGTCATGGGTGACCATGAGCACGGCCGGGCGGTGCCGGGCCACCAGATCGCCCACCAGGTCCTGCATCCGCAGCCGGGTGAGGGCGTCGAGTGCGGCGAAGGGTTCGTCGAGCAACAGCAGGTCGGGTTCACGGACCAGGGCGCGGGCCAGGGCCGCGCGCTGGGCCTCACCGCCGGACAGGGTGGCGGGCCATTGGCGGGCCTTGCCGTCCAGGTGCACCTCGGCCAGGGCGCGTAGTCCGGCGTCGCGGGTGGCGCGGGAACGCCGCTGCCCGATGGTCACATTGGCGAGCACCCGTTTGGAGGGGACCAGCCGGGGCTCCTGGTAGACGGTGGTGCGGGCGGGCGGGACCAGCACCTGTCCGGCGTCGGGCTGTTCGAGTCCGGTGAGCAGCCGCAGCAGGGTGGTCTTGCCGGTGCCGCTGGGGCCCAGCAGCGCCACGAACTCGCCGCGCCGGATGGTGAGGTCGACGCCGTCGAGAATCACCTTGTCGCCGAACGACTTCCGCAACCCGGTGATCGAGACCGCCAGCGGGGCGGCCGTCTCGGGCCCGGAGACACCGGTACGGGCCGGAGTGTGGTCGATGGCGGTCATCGCAGCGCCGCCTGACCGCGCCACGGCATGGCGACGCGCTCGACCAGCCGCACCGCGGCGTCGAAGATCAAGCCCAGCAGGGCGTAGAGCACCACACACAGCACCATGTAGTCGGTGCGGTTGTACTCCTGGGCGAGGGTGACCAGGTAGCCGACGCCCTCGGTGGTGCCGACCTGTTCGGCGGCGATGAGACCGGTGATGCTGATGGACAGGCACACGCGCAGCGCCATCAGCACCCCCGGCAGCGCGGCGGGCAGGATCACCTCGAGCACCAGCCGCACACCGCTGAGCCCGAACCCGCGCGCGGCCTCGATCAGCCTGCGATCGACATTGCGGACGCCCAGATAGGTGTAGGCGTACATCGGCGCGACCGTGGCCACCGCGATGAGCGCCACCTTGTACAGCTCGTCGATACCGAACCAGGCGATGAACAGCGGAACCAGAGCCAGGAACGGCACCGCGCGCACGATCTGCAGGGTCGAGTCCACCAGTTCCTCACCGAGGCTGGACAATCCGGCCACCAGACCCAGCACCAGTCCCGCGCTCACCCCCAGCGCGACGCCGATCGCGGCGCGGGTGAAGGACGCCAGTGCGAAGTCCACCAACTGACCGCTGCGGGCCAGTTCGAGCAATGCCGACCACACCTTGGGCGGTCCGGCCAGTACCTGCGGCGACAATGCCCCGGTCCCGGCCGCGATCCACCACGCCGCGATGATCAGCGCCGGCAGCACGAACCGGAGCGGCACGGAAACCCATGCGGGCCTGGCATGTTCGGTCCGGTCCCGGGGCGGCGCCAAACCTGCCCGGGCTGCGGCGGTCGCGTCCATGTCAGCGGCCCTGCTGCAACCCGGCCGACTGCTCCGGGGTGAGTTTCGACTTCAGGTCGTAGAAGATGTCGGCGGCGGTGACGTCGCGGTTGATGACGCCGTTGTCGCGGAACAGCTTCACGATGGCGGCCAGATCCGCGGCATCGGAGGCGGTGGGCAGATGCGGCGCGGTGGCCTCTCCGCCGACACGGATCGCGTCGGCCAGCCGGGGACCGCTCAGCGCGCGCGGACCGGACTGATCGAACACGTTCTGGAACTCGGCGGGATTGGCGCGCTGCCGAGTCGCGAGCTGCTGCACCGTCCGCAGGAAAGCGGCCGCGATCTCGGGGTGCTGGTCGGCGACCTCGGTGCGGAAGACGAAGACGGTGTTGTCCTTGGAGCCGATGGACTGTTCGGTGGCGATCTCGACGCCACCGTTGGCCTTGGCCTCCTGGTAGGGCACCAGGAACGAGGCCCAAGCGTCGACCTTGCCGGTGGCGAAGGCGGAGGCCGCGTCCTTCTGCTGCAAGGGAACCCGGGTCACCTTGTCGGCGGGGACGCCGGCCTGGGCGAGGGCCTGCAGCAGGATGTACTCGCCCTTGCCGGCCGGATTCACCGCGACCCGCTTGCCGACCAGGTCCGCGACTGATCTGATGCCCGACCCGGGCGCCGCCAGGATGCCGCTCTGGTCCTTGCCCGCCGGATCCGACACCGAGACGATGCGCACGGCCACGTCCTTGGACAGGGCCCCGACCACCGGGCTGAAGGCGGCGTCGGAGACGTCGAGTTCCTTGGTGTTGAACAGTTTGAGCATGGAGCTGAAACCCGGTGTCGTGGTGACCCATTCGACGCGGGCGTGCAAGGGGGCGAGCGCTGTGTCGAACAGGCCCTCGCGTTTGCCGACCGCGAGCGGTCCGGCATTGCCCGGATCGACGACCTTGAGCACGATCTCGCCCGGCGCGGCCGTGGTGGAGCCGGAGCCGCACGCGGCGACCAGGGCGACGACGGGAGCCAGGATCAGGGCGTGACGCCAACGGCGTGGCCGGCGCGTGCGGTACATGGAGGGCACCTCTTCCGTTCGGAACTGTCCAACGATGCCTCGGGACAGTAGGGATTCCGGCGGGGCGAGGCGAGGTAATGCTTTCCGAGGATCGGAAGGGTTGACAGAGATCGCCCGAACCCGTTAGGGCCGTTCCCCTCCAGCTTTCCAAATAATGGAAAGCGATGCGCCGGTTGCCTACCGGTCCTGTGCTACGGTCCCCACCGTGGAAGGTTCCGGAGTGCAGACCGTCGCTCGTGCCCTGTCGGTGCTCGACTGTTTCCGCGACGGGCAGGAACGCGGCGTCTCGGAGGTCGCCCGGCAGCAGGGGCTGGCGGTCAGCACCGCCCATCGGCTGCTCACCGCGCTGGTACAGGCCGGATTCCTGGACAAGACAGCGGATTCGGGCCGCTACCGCATGGGTGGGGCGCTGGCCGAATACGGTCAGATCGCCTATCGCCAGCACCGCATCTACCTGGCTGAGCCCGCTCTCGAACAGCTCGCCGCCACCACCGGCGCGAGCGCCTCGCTCGCCATCCGGCACAGCATTCACGCTGTGCTGCTGGCCACCAGCCGCTGGCGTGACACCGACGGCCACCGCCTCCAAGGCGTCCGGCTGCCCTTGCACGCCAGCGCCCTCGGCAAGACGCTGCTGGCCTGGAACGAGGCCACCGACGCCGAACTCGCGACGCTCCCCTACGACGAGGGCACCGACCGGTCGGTGTCGACTCCCGCCGAACTCCGTGCCGAGCTCACCCGCACCCGGGAACGCGGCTACGCCTACAACGACGAGGAACTCGACCCCGGCTTCCGCACCCTGGCCGTTCCGATCCTCACCCCCACCGCCCCGTACCGCTTCGCGCTGGGCCTGCGCGGACCCACCACACTGATGATTCCCGAGCGGCTGCCGTTCCTGGTCGACCTGGCCAAGATCACCGCGACCGACATCGCGACCCGCTTCACCACCGCCTGACCCAGGTCCCGTTCCCCCGAACCATCCGGCCGCCAAGGGATTTCATCGATCCCGGTTGGCGGCGGTGACGCCGGACTGACAGCATGGACGGCATGCGAACGTTCGCGGTCCCTCGACCGCGCGTGTGGCCTAGACGCCGCGGACGGCCGGGCGATACAGCAGAGTGATCAGGCTGGAACCGGCCAGGCCGCCGAGGATCTGGGCCGCGGTGAACGCGGGCACCGAGGACGGGGCGATGCCGGTGAACGAATCCGACAGCATGCGCCCCAGGGTGAGCGCGGGATTCGCGAATGACCCCGAGCTGGTGAACCAGATGGCCGAGCCGAGGTAGGCGGCCACGGCCGCGGCGCCGACTCCGCGTCCGAGCCGGGCGGCGGCGAAGCCGATCGCGACCAATCCGGCGGCGGCGATGATCTCGCCGAGCAGGTGGCCGCCGGTCACACGCTGCTGGGTCGCCAGTTGCAGCGGAGGCCGGTCGAACATGGCGTTGGCCAGCAGCGCACCGACAATCGCGCCGGAGCATTGCGCGGCGACATAGACGCCGAACGCCCGGGTGGACAGTCCCCGGCGGTCGCGCCGGCCGCCCAGCCAATCCGCCAGCGACACCACCGGATTGAGGTGCGCGCCCGAGATCGGGCCGAAGATCAGGATGAGCACGGCCAGCCCCAGCGCGCTGGCGGTCGAGTTCTCGAGCAGCCGCAGGCCGAGGTCGCCGGGTGAGAGCTGGTCGGCCGCGATGCCCGAACCGATCACGACGGCGGCGAGGGCGGCGGTACCGGAGAACTCGGCCACCGCTCGACGCCCGAGCGGCAGCGGGCCCGCGTCGGGGATGGCGCGGTCAGCGGCGAGGACGGGCGGTTCGGGGTTCGGCACCCGGTCACAGTGCCAGACCAGCGGTTTCCGAAGCCGGGCTCGGCACAAGATATTTCGTATATACCGCCGCCGGGCTATTCCAGGCCGCCCGCGCCCACCTCCGGCAGGCCCTCGGTGAGGCGCAGTCGCTCGGCCATGGTGATGAGCAGGTGCTGGGATTCCTCGCTCAGATCGACGGCCGCGATGGCGAGCCCGCGCAGGCCGGGGAATTGCAGGCGGGCGAGCAGGTCCAGGTCGTGGCCGCGCGGGACGGGGTGGGCGGCGGTGGCGAAATGGTCGGGGCGGACCCGGAAGTAGCGGGCCAGGGCGGCGATGGTCTCGCGGGAGGGGTTGGTGCGCGCACCCGAGCGCAGCTGGCTCAGGTAGGGCTTGGAGATGGGGTGGCCCCAGGCGGTGAGCTGGGTGGCGACCGCGGAGTTGGTGTGCGGGCGTCCGCCGGGCGCGGGCATGGCGTCGAAGAGCTCGTTGAGCCGGGCCGCGAAACCGGTCACGGCCGACGGGATCGGGGCGGGCGTGCCGTGCCGCGTCGGGGTGCGATGCGGGATGCGGGTGTAGAGGCGGTCCAGGGCGGGGTCATTGAGTGAGGAGCGTTCGAGCAGGTCGGCGATGCGGAGCATCGGGTCGGGGGCGTGATCGGGGCTCATTCGGCCACCTCCTGGCCGTCGAGGCCGGTCATCCAATCATGGTCGCTGCGTAGTCCGGCCCAGCGCACTTCGACGGCCGGGACCGACGGGAACGCGAAGAGCTGCGCGATCTCGCTCGCGCTCAATCCCATCGCTTTGCCCCAGGCGAGCGCACGGTCTCGCTCGCTCAGGCCCTCCAGACGGCTGCGGAACGCCAGGCGGGAGACGACGGATCCGGCGATGTCCTCGGCGGCGGCCAGGACCTCCGACAGCTCGGGGCCGTCCTGGCTCACCACCGCCACCGTGGACGCGGGCTGGTACCGGTAGAGATCTCCGCCGCGGCGGCTGCGGCGGAAGTGCTCGACGAAGGCGCGGACACACGCGCCGAGGAAGTAGCCGCCCAGACTCTGTGCGCCGTCGGCGTCCCAGCCGTCGCCGTCACGGGCGGCGCGGCGAAAGCGTTCGAGGGCGCGGGTGATGGTCTCGCGCACGAAGTCCTCGGCGAAGCGGGTCTCCACCAACAGCCGCTCCTGCGCGGTCGGACGCAAGGGCATCCCCTCGCGTTCGGCGACCGCGAAAATCCAGCCGCTGCGTACCCACGGCCCCAGGACGGCCAATGCGTGGCGAACCAAACTGTCCGCCAACAGCTTCCAGGCCGGTCCCTCGAATCCGGCCTTGCGAACCAGCTCGAACAGCTCGTGTTCGGCCGCGCATCTCTCTGGGTCGGTCATGTTTCAGGTGTCCTCCGCCCTGCACCTCCAGATCGCTGACGAACACGTTATAGGGGCGGCAAACAAAGCGCATTTCTTTCAGCTAATGCTCAGTAAGCGGGGTGTGTAAATCGTTCCTTGACAGCAGAATTCGCGTCAAGGCAGCATTTACATATGAGTGATTCCCCGCACCGGGATCCCGCCGACGAGCGAGCGATCCTGGCAAAACTGTTGTCCACCAATGCCGATGTCGTGGTCGAGGTATTGCGCCCCGGCCAGGGCGTTCCGCCGCCCTCGGTGATGGCCGCGCTGCGGGCCGCACGCAGTCTCGACGGTGTCGTCGACGATGTGCTGCGGTCGCTGGTGCGGCAGGCCCGCGACGAAGGGCGGACCTGGGCCGAGATCGGCGAAATCTTCGGCACCTCACGTCAAGCCGCGTTCCAGCGCTTCGGCGGAGCCGGCACCGGGATCCCGATTCCGCCACTGCACGCCACGCCGCCGATTCCGCCGGTTCCCGCCATTCCGCCCATGCCGGGCATTCCGCCCTTGCCCTCGATGCCCCAGATGCCTTCCATGCCAGGCATGCCCGAATGGCCGAAGGGGCCCGGCATACCGCCAGCACCGGGACGTCCGTTCGCCGGACCCGGGCACCACGGACCGCACGGTCATCGCGGCCCCGGTCCGCACGGTCCGGGCACCGCGCCGGGACCCGAGCCGCGCGACGACGAGCCGGGCGCATGAGAGCCGCCGCCGCGGGCCGCGAGGTCCCGCACCCACCCGGTGGTCGGAGCCGCCGACTGCTCGCGGCGGCCCGGCAGCGCTATGCCGAGGACCGGCTCGCCGACGCGGTGTCGGCGGGTACACGTCAGGTCCTCGTGTTCGGCACTGCCCTGGACACTTTCATCGCCCACAATCCGTACCGTGACGTGCGCGTCATCCGGGTCACCGAGCGTGAGGGCGGAATCGTGCGGCGATCAGGGGATTCCGCGCCCGGCGACCCGGCCGCGGCGAGGCAGATCGCGGAATTCGTCCGATTCGCACCCGGATTCGAGCCCGGGGACCCGGTGTTCGCCATTCGGCTCGACGACCCGTACCGCCGCGATTCGGGCCACGCCGCCGCGGACACCGATCCCGGGAGCGGCCCCGCCTGTCCCGAGACGACCGCGACGGTGCTGCGGCTACTCGCCGGTTGCCCGGGCGGCGCGGAGATCGTGCTCGAGGTGCCTCGCGCGGGCGTCACCGGCGTGGCCCGGGCGGTGCGCGACACGGGGTGGGTGGTGCAGGAGGACCTGAGCGCCGACACGCTGGCCTCTCGCTATCTCGAAGTCTCGGCCGGACAGGACTATTCGGTCGAACCCCGCATTGTGCGAGCGCGGGTCGCGCACTGATGCCGACCCGGTGACGCTGCCTCGCCAAAACGACGCCGGGTGGTTGCACAGGACTGTGACTCCCCCTCCTGGAACCGCTTGGGCCACAGGCCGGTACAGCACGAACGGTAGGCGGCATGAGGACGGCTCGACACCGAGATCATCAACGGGACCGCCATCGCAGCAGGTGAGGTGCGCGCAAGGGTTTTCCGGTCCGGAAATCCGGCGCTGATCGGCGGGTGAGCAGGCCGCACCGGTCCCCGCGACACGCCCCTCGCTGCCCCGGAATTCAGCTAATAGACAGCTACGCTCCGAATGGGACATTCCGACCAGGCGTCCCGGAGAAGGAGCCCCGATGCGCCGTCGCCTGCACCGACTAGTCCTAGCTGGGCTCGCCGCCGCCGCGACGCTGCTGCCGGTGGCCACAACCGCCCACGCGACTCCCGCACTGCCGCCCGCGACCCCGGGCACCCACGGCGGACTGGGCCCGGACTTCCTGTGGGGCGTGGCCGCGTCCGGCTTCCAGTCCGAGGGGCACGCCCCCGACAGCAACTGGATGCACTACATCGACGGCAATCCCGACTGGGACCGCTACCGCAACTCCATCGACTTCCGCTCCCGCTACCAGACCGACATCGCGCTGGCGGCGGGCCTGGGCTCGAAGGTGTTCCGCATCGGCATTGAATGGGCGCGCCTCCAGCCCGAACCGGGGGTGTGGGACGAGGAGGGCTTCGCCTTCTACGACCGCGTCATCGACGACATCGTGGCCAACGGCATGGAACCCATGCTCACGCTGGACCATTGGGTGTACCCGGGCTGGGCCGCCGAACGCGGCGGCTGGAACGACGACGCCATGGTGGGCGACTGGCTGGCCAATGCCCGCAAAGTGGTCGACCGCTACACCTCCCGCAATCCGGTCTGGGTGACGGTCAACGAGCCGGTCGCCTACATCATGCACGAGGTACGCCAGAACGACACCGACGCCGACCAGATGCTCGACCGGGTCGCCCAGGCACACAACGAGATCTACGACTACATCCACCAGGTGCAGCCCAAGGCGCTGGTCACCAGCAATGTCGGCTATGTGGCCGGGGCCGAGGCGGAGGTCAACGGGCCGCTCATGGAACGCATCGGCGACAAGCTCGACTTCATCGGCGTGGACTACTACTTCGGCTACGAGCCGCCCAAGGCCAATACGGTCAATATGCCGGACGGGTCGGTCGCGCCGCCCGCCGGGATGTGGGATCTCCCGATCCGCCCCGAGGGCATCTACTATGCGCTGCAACACTATTCGCGGATGTTCCCCGGCAAGCCCCTGTGGGTGGTCGAGAACGGCATGCCCACCGAGAACGGCAAGCCGCGCGCCGACGGCTACACCCGCTCCGATCATCTGCGCGACACCGTGTACTGGCTGCAGCGCGCCAAGGCCGACGGCATGAACCTGATCGGCTACAACTACTGGAGCCTCACCGACAACTACGAGTGGGGTTCGTTCGCACCGCGTTTCGGCCTCTACACCGTGGACGTGCAGACCGATCCGAGCCTGACCCGCAAACCCACCGACGCGGTCGACACCTACCGGCAGATCATCACCGCGGGCGGGGTGCCCTCGGGCTACGAGCCGGTGCGGTTCCCGTCCGACTGCCAGCTGGTCGATCCCCCGGCCAGCTGCGAGAACCCCGTCACCGTCCCCACCGCGGTCCCCGCACCCTGATCCGGGCGCGGCGCGCGTCAGCGTTGGCGGACCGCGCGTTCGATCTCCTCGGCCAGGGTGGCGCCGCCGACCTCGCGGGCCGTGGCGAGGAACCGGTCCCGGAATCGATCCAGGTCCAGATCGATGCCCTCGCCGGTGTACTCCCGGCCCGAGGCCTCGCGCACCACCCGGATCATCTCGTCGGCCAAGGTGGCGATGTGGGTGCGGATCAGCTTGCGCAGCACGCCCGACAACGCGATGTCGGTGCCCACGTCGTAGAGGATCAGCGCGCCGGTGAGCATGGCCGGTTCGGGCACCCGCCAGCGGGTGCCGAGCGGTTGGAGGTAGCCCTCCGACAGCAGGTCGTCGAGGATCTCGGGGCGGCGATCACCGAGCAACTCGGTCAGGGCGTCGTCGTCGAGGACGGTGCCGGTGTCGATGTCGCCGCTGTAGCGCGGATCGAAGACCTCCCGCCAGTCGCCGTCGCCGGGGACCTCGGCTTCGAACACCTCGCGGATCGCGTCCAGGCGCAACCCGCGCGCCTGCATGGCGGTGATGGCCCGCAGTCGCTCCAGGTGGTCGGGACCGTAGACGGCTTCCTTGCCCGCGCGCCCGGGCTTGGGCAGCACGCCGACCGAGTGGTAGTAGCGGATGGTGCGGGCAGCGACACCGCTGAGTTCGGCGAGTTGCAAGCGGCTGTATCGGTCCACGCGAACAGCATAGATACCGCAACCCGGCCCGACGTTGACAGCCACAACTGTCCGCATTAGCGTAACCGCCGCCACACTGTCGACGACGACAAGGGAGTCCTCATGACCCAACGCGACACCGATTTCGACGTGCTCATCGTCGGGTCCGGCTTCGGCGGCAGTGTCAGCGCACTGCGCCTCACCGAGAAGGGCTACTCGGTCGGCGTGCTCGAGGCGGGTCAGCGCTTCACCGACGACCAACTCCCCGACACCAGCTGGGACCTGCGCAAGTTCCTGTGGGCCCCGAAGCTGGGCTGCTTCGGCATCCAGCGCATCCACCCGCTGCGCGATGTGCTGATCCTGGCCGGCGCGGGCGTGGGCGGCGGCTCCCTCAACTACGCCAACACCCTCTACGTGCCCCCGGCCCCGTTCTTCGCCGACCCGCAGTGGCGCGAGATCACCGACTGGCACGACGAGCTGATGCCCTACTACGAGCAGGCCCGCAAGATGCTCGGCGTCGTCACCAACCCGCACATGACTCCCGCGGACGAGGTGTTCAAGCAGGTCGCCGTGGACATGGGCGTCGGCGACACCTTCGTGCAGACCCCGGTCGGGGTGTTCTTCGGCGAGGCGGGCAAGACCGTGCCCGACCCGTACTTCGGCGGCGCGGGCCCCGAGCGCACCGGCTGCATCGAATGCGGCGAGTGCATGACCGGCTGCCGCCACAACGCCAAGAACACCCTGGTCAAGAACTACCTGTACCTGGCGGAAAAGGGTGGCGCGCAGGTGTTCCCGATGACCACGGTCACCACCGTACGCCCGCTGCCCGACGGCACCTGGGACGTGGAGACCGAACGCACCGGCGCGTGGTTCCGCAAGCAGCCCAAGACCTACACGGCCAAGCACGTGGTGCTGGCCGCCGGCACCCGCGGCACCCAGCAGCTGCTGTTCGCCATGCGCGACAAGGGCGTCCTGCCGCAGCTGTCGCCGCGGCTGGGCCTGCTGACCCGCACCAACTCCGAATCCATCCTCGGCGCGGCCACCCGCAAGGTGAACCCGGATGTCGACTACACCCGCGGCGTGGCCATCACCTCCTCCATCCACCCGACCCCCGACACGCACATCGAGCCGGTCCGCTACGGCAAGGGCTCCAACTCGATGGGCCTGCTGCAGACGCTCATGGTCGACGGCGGCGGCAGCATCCCGCGCTGGCTGCGCTTCCTGGGCATCGTGCTGCGGCACCCGCTGATGCTGCTGCAGTTCATGTCGGTGAAGAACTGGAGTGAGCGCACCATCATCTCGCTGGTCATGCAGCATCTGGACAACTCCATCACCACCTACACCAAGCGCGGGCTGTTCGGGCGCAAGCTCACCTCCAAACAGGGCCACGGCGAACCGAATCCGACCTGGATCCCGGCCGGCAACGAGGTCACCCGCAAGGTCGCCGACACCATCGGCGGTGTCGCGGGCGGCACCTGGGGCGAAGTCTTCAATATCCCGCTGACCGCCCACTTCCTGGGCGGCGCGGCCATCGGCGCGGACGCCGACCACGGTGTCATCGACGCCTACCACCGCGTCTACGGCTACCCCACGCTCTCGGTCGTCGACGGCGCCGCGGTCTCGGCCAACCTGGGTGTGAACCCGTCGCTGACCATCACCGCCCAGGCGGAGCGCGCCGCGGCCATGTGGCCCAACAAGGGCCAGGCCGACACCCGCCCCGACCAGTCCGCAGGCTATGCCCGCATCGCACCCGTCGCACCGTCGAAGCCGATGGTCCCCGCTTCCGCCCCCGCGGCCCTGGTGCTGCCGATCGTCGAAATCCGGGGCGGCAGCTCCGAATCCACGCCGGCCTGACCACCCGCACACGAGTAGGGCCCCGGCCGATCGACGGCCGGGGCCCTACTCGTGTCGACATCAGATCAGGTCCCGCTCGTGGCTGTAGACGAAAGTGACACCGCCGGTGGCGAAGTTGGGGACATCGGCGACCGCCGCCTGCCCCTGCGGACTGGCCAGGACCGCCTCGAGCTCGGCACGCGAATCGGCGTAGAGGCCCACGACCAGGTAGTAGGGCGAAGGTTGGCTGGGATCGACGCTCTCACCGTGGCCGATGGTCCACTTCTTCAGGCCGGTCATCTCCCGAGCGATCGGGATATGGATGTTCCAGTAGTACTCGTCGAAAGCTGCCGGATCCTGCGGATGTCCGTAGAGGATCGAGAGTCGGTACATCGCACCGAGGCTACGGGGCGGTCCGGCTCAGTGGGCGTGGATGTGGGAGATGCCCATCGGGGAGGTCGGGGGCGGGACGTCGCCGAGGGGAGCGCGGAATTCCTGGAGAGCGGCGAGGACGTCGACGTGGCGGGCGGCGTAGCAACGGACCTGGGGCAGGGCGTGGGCGACCTCGCTGCGCTCGAGGGGTTCGGCGTCGATGTAGCCGACCTGGCCCAGGCCCACGCCGAGGGTTTCGGCGATACGGGCGATGGCGGCGGACTTGCGGCCCCAGCCGACCTCGACGGCGGCGAAGCGGTCGGCGACGCCGTGGCGGCGCAGCTGCTCGACCGTCCAGGCCCATTCCCCGCGGGAGGCGACCGCGTGCATGACGCCGCGCTCGCTGAGGATGCGCAGTGAGCGCGCGGCCTCGGCGCGCAGCGCTCCGGCGGTGGAGTCGCACACCACCCCATCCCAGAGCGTGTTGTCGCACTCCCACACAAGCAGTTTCACGTTCGCGGCATTCATCGTTCCCCTACCAGTCAGCAACCATCCGGTACCAAGGGTGCCGGACGGTCCCCTCTTTCACGAACCGCCCCGCGCGTGACATCGTAGGGGCTGTCTGGGCCAATACACCAGCGCGGGCAAAACCGGAGCACCGAAGTCCGGGGCTGCCCTGCGTGTTCCGCGTGTGCGCGATTGTCGCTGGTAGTTTCGGATCCCGGCCGGACGAATCGAATGAAAGGGGCGTATGCCCATGCGGCGGCGCTGGAAACTCGCGGGTGGCCCGCCCGTGCTCGCGCTGGCACTGGTACTGACCGGTTGCGGCGCGGCCGAGAACTCGCCGCCGGTGGTGGTCAGTTCGCTGGGGCCGATCTCGGCGACCGTCGCACCCGTACAGCCGGTGCCCACCGCGAGTGCGGTGGCCCCCACGACCGCGACCGCGATCTCGAGCGCGGCGACGCCGACGGTGGACCCGATGGCCGATCAGGCGCTCATCGATCACACCGAGTGGACCGACGAGATCGACGGACGCCGGTTGAAGATCTTTCCGACCCGCGCCGGGCGCGTCGACCTGTTCCCGACGGCCGGGGATCGCGCCTGGGGCGAGGTGCTGGCGCTGGCTCCCGACGCGGACTCCCCCGGCATGTACGACCAGTTCCGATGCCACTGGGAGTGGGCGCGCGCGGTCGCGCCGGACAAGACCAGCTGGAACATCGAGCCGTGGCGGCCCGCGGTCGGGTACGACGCGACGGTCTCGGCGCTGTGCAATCCGGGCGGTCCCGAACGCTGATCGGTTGTTCGATGCGGTAACGAAACCGGTTGCCCGCCAGAACCTTCGAGCCGATCGCCAAATGTGCGTATCGTGGGTGACGTCCAGCGCTCACTCCTGGGAGGGAGGGCAATGGTGCGCGCCTCGGCACCCGAGACCTCTACGCCCACGCCGCCCGCCGCCGCCCGGGGACCGGCGCACCCCGGCGTGCGCGCGCTGTTCCCGGCGCTGACCCAGGCCACCGAGGTTTACCTCGATTCCGCCTCCACCACCCAGAAACCACGACCGGTGATCGACGCGGTGCAGCGCTATCACCGCGAACGCACCGCCAATGCCGGGCGCGGCACCTATGCGTGGGCCGGCGCGCTGACCACCGAGGTGGCCGCCGTGCGCGCGGCGATGGCCGAATTCATCGGGGCCGCACCGGATGAGGTTGTCTTCACCGGCGGCGCCACGGCCGGGCTGAACGCGGTGGCGCTGTCGTGGGGGCTGGCGAATCTGCGCGACGGCGACGAGATCCTCTACAGCCCACGCGATCACGCCTCCAATGTGTATCCGTGGCAGCATCTGCGCGGCCTGCTGGCCCGGTTCGGGCGGCGCATCGAGCTGGTGCCCTACCGGGTGAACGAGCTCGGTGAGGCCGATGTCGAGGATGTGGCGGCGCGGATCACGCCGCGCACGCGGATGATCACCGTGGCGCATCTGCACCATGTCTTCGGCGGACTCACCACCCTGGAAGAGTTGCGCGGGCGCATCGATCCGCGGATCGCGCTGTGCTTCGACTGCAGTCAGTCCGGCGGACATGTGCCGGTGCGGATGGCGGAGCTGGGCGCCGATTTCGCGGTGTTCGCCGCGCACAAGATGTTCGGAGCCCCGGGGACGGGCGTGCTCTATTGCCACCGCCGCCGACACAGTGAACTGCTGCCGTTTCTGCCGGGTGGCAATTCGGGAGTGTCACTGGACGATTCGGGCCTGGTGAGTGGGGCGATGCCGCAACTGTTGGAGGGCGGCACCCACAATCTGCCCGGGATCCTCGCCCTCGGCGCGGCCCTCGATGTGCTGGGCGAGCTGGGACTCGACGCGATCACCGCCCACAATCGGGCCCTCACGCAGCGGTTGATCGCGGGTCTGCGCCCGATCACCGGGCTCGAGTTCACGCCCGGCCCCGCGTACGCGCCGTGCGAAACCGGGTACGGGATCGTGTCTTTCACGGTCGCCGGGATCAGCGCCACCGACCTGGGGTTCGTGCTCAGCGAGCTGGGCTTCCTGGTCCGTACCGGTGCGCACTGCGTCCCCACCGCCGGCGCGGCGGCCGATGAGGATTCGGTGCGGGTGAGCACGCACGTCTATACCACCGTCGACGAGATCGACCGGTTCACCGAGTGTGTCGCCACGATTGCCGAGGAGGTCTCGTGACCAAGTCAGGCCCCGAACCCCGCTACGACCGCCGCGCCGCCTCCCGGGTGCTGGCCGGACTGGCCCGGCCCGGATTGGGCGCGGCCCCGGTGCCGCCGCCTCCGCGTCGCGTCGAATACACCTGCACGCCGCTGGCTTCGGAGTCCGGCTCGCATCTGACGCTGTCGCAACGGCTGTATCTGGAACGGTTCATGCGCCCGTGCCGCGCCGACCAGGTGACCAGCGCGACCCACCGCATCACCTGGACGGACAGCGACGGCATCCCCAATACCGGGCATTTCCGTACCGGCGGGCTGGGCCCGGTCGTGCCGATCGCCATGCGCGAGACGGTGCTGGCGCTGTGGCACGCCCTCGACGCCGATCCCGCACTGGCCCAGCGGATGGCCAAGCTCGGCCCGCGCGAGCAGGCGGTGCTCGACGGCACCACCACCGATCACGCGCCGCACGAGATCTTCCGGGTGGGCATCGAGGCGGCGGGGCGGGCGCTGGCCCAGCACGCGCTGCTGGCGCGGGAGACGCCGTATCGCACCCCGGCCGAATTCGCGGTCGGCATGCGGGATTCGGGCATCTACGCGGCGGTGGCGACGCGCTGGTTCTGGGAGTTGCAGGCCTCGAGCTACCGGCGCGGCATGATCGCGGTCACCCTGACCACCCAACCCGATGGGACCGTACGGTATTCGGCGGAGACGGTGGCGACACTGCGCGCCATGAAGGACATGACCATCGAGGACGCGCACCGGGTCATGCGCCGGGCCACCAACGCCGAGGGATTGAGCGTGAGCGAGGCGATCGCCAAGTATCACGACGAGCTGGATCTGATCTCGCGCCAGTACGCGCTGCTGCCGCCGGGCACCCGCCCGGCCTGCCTGGCCGCCATGCCGCATCAACTCGACGGCGCGCACTACAGCATCCTGCCGCTGGTCGTCGACCGGTTCACCGAGGTGTTCACCCATATCGTCGACCGGATCACGGTGGCCGAGGTGGCGGCCGAAACAGGGTCGGAGACCGGTGAACTCGCCGCCGAGGACCAGGTGTTCTATGTCCCGGACATGACGTGCAAGCATTGCGTGCGCACCATCGGCGGGGTGCTGGACGCGATGGGCATCGGGGTCGGCGATATCGATCTGGTCAGCAAGCGGGTGGTCGCGGAGTTCCGCAGTCCGCGCAACCGGCATCGCGCTTTCGAGGCGCTGCGCGACAGCGGCTACAACCCGACCCTGGTCACGCCGGCGACCAGCGAAACCGCCGTATGACGGCTGCGGCGCCGCCGGGGTTGCCGGCGAAGATGCATGCGCTGGTGTCGGAATTCCTGGACACGCCGGGCGCGGTCCGGGACGCGGTCACCGAGTTCGGATCCCCCGCGCATCTGGTGTTTCCGCAGGTATTCGCGGAGAACGTGGAGCGGTTGCGGGCGGTTCTGAGGGCGCGCGGGGCGGGGTTCCGGATCTGCTACGCGCACAAGGTGAATCAGTCGCGCGCGTTCGTGGCCGCCGCGCGCGCGGCGGGCATCGGTATCGACGTGGCCTCGGAGGCCGAGCTGCTGGGGGCGTTGAAGGCCGGGTTCGAACCCGACCGCATCGAGGTCACCGGCCCCAAGGGCGAGGGGCTGTTGCGCGCACTGGTGGGCACCGGGGTGACCATCAATGTCGACAATCTGTGGGAACTGGAACGCATTGCGGCACTGGCGGATATCCCCGTGCCGGTTTTGGTGCGAATGTGCGGATTCCCGGGGACGCCGGTGAGTCGATTCGGAGTGCCGTTGACCGAGAGCGACCAGCTGCTGGAGCTGCTGTCGTCCCGGCGGGATCGGATCGAGTTCCGCGGGTTCGCGTTTCACCTGGATTCGGGCGAACCGGCCGAACGGGTCCGGGCGGTGGAGAGCTGCCTGGAGTTGACCGAGCGGGCCTACGGGTACGGATTGACGCCGACGGTGCTGAATATCGGGGGCGGCTTCCGGCAGGTGTTCACCGCGGACGCGGGCGCATTCGATGCATACGTGCACGCGCTGCGCGAATCACTGGTGGGCCGTGGCGAGCAGATGGCCTGGGGCGCCAACACTTTCGGGTTCCACGTCGAGGACGGCGCGGTGCACGGGACACCAGTTTTTCACAAATACGCCAACATTGTGGATGCCGACCTCATGCTCGCCGATCTCCTGGATACGGGCCTGGAAGCGCAGGGCGGGCGCAGTTTTGCACAGGTGGCTGGGGAGAACCTCCTCGACATCTGGCTGGAGCCGGGCAAGGCGCTGGTCGACCACGCCGGAATCACCGTGGCGCGGGTGGAATTCGTGAAGCGGACCGCCGACGGGTCGACCCTGGTCAATCTCGATCTGAGCCGCGACACCGTCACCCCGGCCGATCAGGAGGTGATGGTCGACCCGATCCTCCTCCCCGCCCGAACCGGCGCTGACGAGCCGGTTTCCGTCCCGGGCGTCCCGAATCCCGATGCGGCGGGCGTGTTCCTGGCCGGGCGGCTGTGCCTGGAACGGGATCTGATCACCAACCACAAAGTGTGGCTACCGCGGTATCCACAATCGGGGGATTTCGTGGTGTTCCCCAATACCGCCGCCTACCACATGGATCTGTCGGCCGCACGGGCCTCGATGCATCCGGTGCCGCCGAAATTGGCGGTGTCGCGCGAATCCGGGATGTTCCGGGTGTGCCGCGACGTTGATTGGCACGAGGTGCACTGATGCGCTATGACCACATCACCGAACTGATCGGCAATACCCCACTGTTGCGGCTGGATCCGGCCGTGCACGGGCTCGCGCGGGTGGAGCTGTACGCGAAGCTCGAGTTCTACAACCCGTTCGGGTCGGTGAAGGATCGGGTGGCGTGGGGGATGATCCGCGACGACCTCGATGAGATCATCGCCGGGAAGCAGACTTTGATCGAGGCGTCGAGCGGCAATACCGCCAAGGCGTTGCGGGTGCTGGCGGCCTTGCACGGGATCGGGTTACGCGCGGTCACCAATCGGATCAAGGTCGCCGAGGTGCGAGACCTGTTGCAGCTGTTGGGGACCGATATCGAAGAATTGCCTGGTTTGTCGGAATGCCCGGATCCGACGGCCCCCAACGACGTGTACTCGGTCATCGAATCGACCATGGCCCGCGAACCCGGCGCCTGGTACCACCCCTCGCAGTACACCAGCGAGAAGAACATCGAGGCCCACCATCACGGGACCGGGCGCGAGATCCACGAGGACCTGGCGCGCGACGGCATCACCCGTGTCGACTATCTGATCGGCGGGCTGGGCACCACCGGGTCCACCCGCGGCACGGCGACCTTTCTGCGCAAACACAATCCGGAGTTGAAGACCGTCGCGGTGGTCTCCGAACGCGGCGACTTCATCCCCGGTATCCGCTCGGAGACCGAGATGTGGGACGTGGGCCTGTTCCAGCCCGACTTCTACGACCGCATCATGGCGGTGGAGGCCGGGCGCGCGGTCGACGCCACGCTGACCCTGGCCACCGGCCACGGGGTGCTCGCCGGGCCGACGAGCGGGGCGACCTATGCCGCGGCGCTGGAGTTCCTGGGGTCGGTGGAACCGCCTTCGGCGCAGGCGGATCCGCTGGTCGCGGTGATCATCGTGTGCGATCGGCTCGAGCCGTACCTGTCCTATATCCGCAAGCGCCGCCCGGACCTGTTCGGCAAGCCCGGGCGGGCCCCGGCTCCGGACGCGGCCGAACTCGCCGCGACTCCGGCCCTGTCCCCCGACGAGCTCGAGCAGCTCGATCGCACCGCGCGCCCGACCATCGTCGACACCCGCGGCGCGATGGCCTACCGGATCGCGCATGTGCCGGGCGCGTTGAACATCCGCGACGATCAACTCGACGACATGCTCGTCCAGGGTGTTCCGTTCTCACGGTCACGGCCGGTGGTCTTCGTCTGCCCGGTCGGTGAGGTGTCCTTGCGGTTCGCGGCGCTGGCCCGCCGGGCCGGGTACGACGCGCACAGTCTGGCCGGTGGCATCACGGCTTGGCGCGACGCGGGCAAACCGATGGAATCCACGCCCCGGCACAGTTGACGCCAATATGCCGCAGCCCCAGTAATTTCGGCTGTGGCGACCCCGACCCGGGCGATAGGATTGCTGTGCTGCCGCACATGCATGGAACAAGGGGCGCTCGTGCTCGAACAGTTCTCGCAGTTCTTCTCGCCACTGTGGACCCCATTCTCCCAACGGGTGCTCGCACCGTTGCTGAGGCGCGTACCGGCGTGGGCGCTGGCCGTGATCGTGGTGGCGGTGGCCGCCGCGGTGATCATCACCCCGTTGATCGTCAACGTCGTCGGTGATCGCACCCAGTCCTCGACCGCGCCGAGTGTGCCCGCGTCCACCTCGATCGGCGGGCTGGATCTGGCGCAGTACTGCGTGTCCTACGGGTACGGCCAGGTCGACGGCCAGTCGTGTGAGGCGGTCATCGATTTGGGCAAGGCGTGCGACTGGCAGTACAAGCAGACCGGTCTGCACATGTCCTTCTCGATGAACGACCCGTACAGCGGTATGTGCTTCACCCCCGAACAGGTGGCCAAGGGCGGTATCCGGGATATGCCCGGCTACTGCAAGGCGACGTACCCGACGAGCAACGAGGTGCGTCCGGCCGTGATCGACAAGACCACCTGGGTGTGCCAGGCTCCGATCGACATGCAGATCGCGTGCATTTGGCAGTACCAGTCGCCGAAGGTGGAGGCCCGCAAGGACGGCGAAACCTGGATCTGCGTCAAACAGACCCCCTGATCCGACTCGCGAATTCCGTTGAGCAACACCGCCATCACGCCCCGCAAGCGAATACGGCGGGAACGGTGAGCTGCTGGACTCTGCACTTCCGGCTTCGGGACGCTATGGTGCCTGGGGCCGAATTCAACAGTGTTGCCAGGAGTTTCACCATCAGTATCGAGCGCGCCGCGGGTCCGGACACCGACCTGCGCATCACCCTCACCGTCTGTCATGCCGCCACCGTGCTGTGTTTCTCGGCGGGTGTCGTCTCCATCCTGGTCGGCTCCTACACCGGCGCCGGTCCGATGCTCAATATGGTCGGCGTGGTGCTGTGGGTGGTGGCGCTGGCCGCGCGCATCGGGGTCTTCGCGATCACCCGGTCCCGTTCGGGCCACGCCGACTGACCCGTCCGCGGTGCCGCTGCCGGAATCGGACACCGCGACTGGCACGATGATCACGTGGAGTGGGCGTTCGGACTCGTGGTGCTGGTGTCGGTCGCGGTCGCACTGGCGGCCGGTGCGCGCCGGCTGGGGGTGGGTGAGCCGTTCGTGCTCACCGTGGCCGGGGTAATCGCGTCGTATCTGCCGTTCGTGCCCGAGTTCGACATCGAGCCCGAACTGGTGTTGCTGGGGCTGCTGCCGCCGTTGCTGTACACGACGGCGATCCGCACCTCGCTGGTGGATTTCCGGCCGAAGAAGACCTCGATCACGCTGCTGTCGGTGGGGTTGGTGTTGTTCACCGCGTTCGCGGTGGGCGCGGTGGTGTATTGGCTGCTGCCGGTGCCGTTCTCCGCGGCGGTGGCGATCGGCGCGATCGTCGCCCCGCCGGACGCGGTCGCGGCGACCGCGGTGGCGCGACGGGTGGGGATGCCGCGCCGGATCGTGACCCTGCTCGAAGGCGAGTCGCTGTTCAACGACGCGACCGCGCTGGTGACCCTGCGGACCGCGGTCGCGGCCATGGCGGGCAGTGTGACGCTGTGGCAGGCGGGGGCCAGTTTCATCGGCGCGGCCGGCGGCGGCGCGCTGATCGGGGTGGCCGCGGCGATGATGCTGGCGTTCCTGCGCCGCCGGATCACCGATCCGGTGCTGGACACCAGTGTGTCGCTGCTGGCGCCGTGGATCGCGTATCTGCCCGCGGAGTCGGTGCACGCCTCGGGCGTGATCGCGGTGGTGACGTGCGGGCTGATCCTGGGTCACGGTGCGCCGCACTGGCAGAGCGCGGCCTCGCGCATCGCCGAGCACACCAATTGGCGGACCATCGCGTTCATTCTCGAGTCCGCGGTGTTCCTGCTGATCGGGTTGCAGGTGCGCCATATCGTGGAGGCCGCCTGGCACAGCGATCTGCCGCATTCGACGCTGCTGTGGACGTGTGCGGCGGTGCTGGTGACGGTGATCGTGGTGCGGCCGGTGTGGGTGTTCCCGGCGACGTACGCGGCCTGGCAGATCGAGGGGCGCCGGCAGGGGAAACCCAAGCCGGAGTGGACCGGACCAGCGGTGGTGGCGTGGGCCGGTATGCGCGGAGTCGTGACGCTGGCGGCGGCGCTGCTGCTGCCCGGCGATACCCCGGAACTGGACACGCTGCGGCTGCTGGCGGTCGTGGTGGTGGGCGGAACGCTGCTGCTGCAAGGACTCTCGCTGCCGTGGCTGGTGCGGATGCTGCGCCTGCGCGGGCCCAGCCGGGCCGAGGACCTGTTGCAGGAGGCGAATCTGCTGCAACAGGCGACGACGGCGGGGTTGAAGGCGCTCGAGGAGAACATCGCGCCCGAGACGCCGCCGGATGTGGTGGACTCGCTGCGCAACCGGGTGGTGGTGCGGGCGCAGTCGGCGTGGGAGCTGTTGGGGCGCTCGGAGTCCCAGCGGGTCACCCCCAGCGGCGAGTACCGGCGGCTGCGGCTGGCGATGCTGGCGGCCGAGCGCGAGACGGTGCTGCGGATCCGTGACGCGGGGCAGGTCGATCAGGAGGTGCTGCAGGCGGTGATGGCCGCCCTCGACATCGAGGAGTCCACCATCGACCGGGTCACCGAGGCCGAGGACGACGACGGGCTGGGGTTGCGGGCGCCGATGCCGCCGGGCGCGTGTGAGCACCTGCGGGAGGCGCCGTGCGTGCGGGTGCCCGATACCCCGGACGCCTGCGGGGAATGCCTCGAGGAGGGTCTGGTGTGGGTGCATCTGCGGATGTGCCTGGAGTGCGGGCATGTGGCGTGCTGCGACTCCTCGCCGGGCAATCACGCGACCAAGCATTTCGACGGCACCGGGCATCCGGTGATCCGCAGTGTGGAGCCGGGTGAGTCGTGGCGCTGGTGCTATCTGGACGAACTGCTGGGCTGAACCACCCTTGACTTTCCTGGCAGGAAAGTGGAGTCTTACTTTCCAAGTAGGAAAGTGAGGAGTCATCATGGACGGCATCACTCCGGAGCAGGCGCGTTCGGCACTCGACGCGGCTGGTCAGGCGCGGCGGAAGATGGCCGCGGAAGTCGGATTGCCCCGCGGTTACTGGTGGGGAATGGCTTGCGGCTGGCTGGCTTTGGGAGCCCTGGGCGATCTGGGCCCGGACTGGTTGGCAGCGGTCGCGACCTTGGCGTTCGGGGCCGCGCACGCGACGGTGGCGTCGCGGCTGCTCGATGGCCGCCGCCGCACCGGTGGGGTCCAGGTCAGCGCCGAGGTGGCCGGGCGGCGCACGCCGCTGGTCGTGATCGGCATGCTGGTGGGCCTGGTCGCGCTGACCGTGGCCGCGGCGATCGCGCTCGACGCCGACGGGGCGGGGCATCCGCGCATCTGGTCGGCGCTGCTGGTGGCCGCGGTCATCGGTTTCGGCGGGCCCGAGCTGCTGGCGGCGGGACGGCGGTGGGTGCGCGCGTGAGCGAGGCCCGTTTCGACGAACTGATCCACCCGAGCACGCGCCTGACGCTGGTGGCCACGCTCGCCGCGGCCGACTGGGCGGAGTTCGCGTTCCTCAAAGAGCGCCTGGGACTGTCGGATTCGGCGCTGTCCAAGCAGTTGGCGACCCTCGAGGAAGCCGGGTACGTCAGTACCGAGCGTCGCCTCGAGGGCAGTCGCCGCAAGGTGCGGGCCCGCTTGACCGACGCCGGGCGCACCGCCTTCGACGGGCATATCGCGGCGTTGCGCGAGATCGTCGCGGGCGCCACCGCACCCGGCGAGCCGCTCGGGTAGGCGGCCGCCGATGGGCTGGGAGCGGTTGATCAGGTGCGGGCCGGGCGGCGGGCGGGCTGTTCACCGCGCGCGGGGCGGCGCTGCTGGGGCGGCTCGGGTCGCGCCTGACGGCGCTGGGGCTCCTCGGCGCGGGCCTGCCGGCGCGGCGGTTCCTCGGTCCGCGGCTGGCGGCGCGTCGGCTGCTCGGCCGCGTGCCACTGGTGATGTTCGGCGACCGCGTAGTGCTCGGCCTCGTAGTGCTCGGGCCCGCCGTTGCGGTCGGCCATGGCGCGCGCCGACCACCGGATGGCGTAGGCGACCCAGAAACACGGCAACGACGCGGCCAGGAAGATCACTCCCGCGGCGAGCAATCCGGAGCCGACGCCGAGCACCAGCAACTCCCAGCGCGGATAGCAGGTGGCGGTGCCCGTGCAGTCGCCGTAGGTCCGCTGACCGTACTCCCAGGCGAACAGGCCCACACCCGAGCCGAGGGTCGACGCGAGCAGGAAGTTCGCGATGTACCAGCAGCGCACCAGTTTTCGGGCGAAGATGAGCGCGCCGAGCTGTCCGGAACCGAGACTGTCCGCGACGTCGTCCCCGACGCCCAGATGTCGGCCCCAGCCCGACGGCTCGGCAGGCTCGGCTACATCGGAGTTACTGGCATACCGGCTTGCGGTCATCCTGCGCGATCCTTCTGCACCTCGAACAGTCCACCGGCACAGGTTGATTCGCAATGCCTACCCGAACTGAATCCAAACTGGGTCGATCATCGCAGCGTCACGGCATTCGCGCCGTCCTTGTGGCGGAATCGGCGCTTATGAGACGGCGTCGCCGGGCCGGGATCGGGGTTCGGCCCGGCGACGCCGGGGTTCGCGGCGCCCGCTGCGCGGCGGGGACGCGGGAGGCGAGTCTCGGGGAAGAGGACTCGCGTGGTGTCCGATCACCGGTGGGTGTCTGCGCTTCGTCACCCCGGCGATTCGGACAATCGGAACGTTAGCGATGTAGTAGCTGAATTGCGCTGTGAGCGCAGGAATTAGGGGATTGTTAGGGGAACCCCCACCTTTCGACCTCGGACCTGGGCAGCCGACTGATTGCCGGTGATCGCGAATTGCGTTGGCGGGGTGACCGGTTCGCACCGAGTAGTCCGATACGCGCATATCGCGGGTGCTGAACACCGACACTTGCCTCTATGCGCCAATGGCGTCGCAGGGTTCTCATTCATCCCGTTCATCTGGGGAGATGATCGACAATGATCCGCTCACGCACCTCGGCCGTGTCCGTGTTCGCCACCTGTCTCGCCGCGGCCGCGGCGCTCGTGCTGGGCGCGCCCGACGCGTCGGCCTACGTCAGCAGCGTGACCATCGCGACCGGTACCAGCATCGGCGGCGGCTACGGCACCAACTGCGCCTACACGGTCACCGTCAACGGCAGCCCCAACGAGTACGTGTGGCTCTACGACAGCGCCTCGGCGACGTTCAGTCCGCAGCAGTTCAGCCTGGGCAGCGGCGGCACCGCCACCTCGAGTTGGACGCCGACCTCCACGGGCACCCATTACGTGCAGGCCTGGACCTACAACGGCTCGCAGTGGGCGACGGTCACCGTCGGCACCGGCATCAACCTCGGCAGCGCGTGCGTGGTCACCAAGTGAGCCGGTCCGGGGCCGGGTGTGCGCTCACACCCGGGCCCGGGCATTACTCTTGACCCGGTGCAGACCGAGCAGCCTCCCGCCGAGGAGCCCCGCATCTGGGGCGGAACCACCCTCACCGAACGCCGTGAGGCGCGCCGCACCGCGCTGCTCGAGGCCGCACTGGACCTGATCGGCGAATCCGGGGCGGGCGCGGTCACCATGCGCGCGGTGTGCCGGCGCGCCACGCTGACCGACCGCTATTTCTACGAATCCTTCGCCAGCCGCGACGAACTGCTCGACGTGCTCTACCGCCAGATCGCCGACGAGTTCCTGGATCCGATGACGGCGTTCGCGGTCGCCGATGATCCCGATCGGGATCGCGCGCTGTCGGAAGCGCTGGTGGACAAGGTGCTGCAGGATCCGCGCAAGTCGCGACTGTTCCTGGTGGAGCCGTATTCGTCGACGGGGCTGGGCCAGACCACGATCGCGGTCATGCCCGCGTTCACCCGCCTGATCCAGGATCACCTGTTCGCCCACATCGATGATCCGGTGCGGCGGCGGCTGGCCGCGGTCACCATGGCCAGCGGCAATGCGGGCATGTTCTCGGCGTGGCTCAACGGCACGCTGCGCGCCACGCGCGATCAGATCGTGGACCATCTGGTGGCGACCATCGACGCCTATCGCGGCATGTATCGCTGACCCTCCCACCGGATCGGTTGCGGCGTGGATGCGGGCGACCGCGGTCACATCGGGTTGCGAGGCGCGGCGCCGGGGTGTTTACTCGCTGACGCAAGGTGCCGTCGTTAGCTGAGGCTCCTTCACGGATACAGGCCGGCGATCCCGAACGTCGAGAGACGCCCCGGATCAGGACAGGCTTCCCCGAGCTAAGGGGATGCCCCGACCGGCTCCCGCCCTGGTGGCGGGTTACGCCGTGGAGTGCTGAAGGTCTTACGAGGGGTGGTACCCGTGCCGGCGATTCCCCGCCGGTCCCACTCCCCCGGCATGGACGCGACCCGATGGTCGCGTTGCGCGCGTGTGTGGAGGAGGTGGTGGTCGTGCCCGATAGACCGGACCGAGTTCCGTTAGCCAATCGTTCACCAGGCGACACTCCGCTCATCCTCAGGCCGCTGCCGCGCACCCGGTAGCGTCCACTTCCGAGTGCGCCGTCATCCGCTGGGAGATCGAGATGACCACCTGGGAAATGCTGCTCCGCCTGGCCACCGGCGTCGGGTTGGGCGCGATCATCGGATTCGAGCGCCAGTTCCGGGCCCGCATGGCCGGGCTGCGCACCAACGCACTGGTCGCCGCCGGTGCGACCCTGTTCGTGCTGCTGTCCGCGCACGGCTTCAACGGCGCCACCGCCGACCCGACCCGCGTTGCGGCGCAGATCGTTTCGGGTATCGGCTTCCTGGGCGCGGGCGTGATCCTGCGCGACGGGTTCAATATCCGCGGCCTCAATACCGCTGCCACGCTGTGGTGTTCGGCCGCGGTCGGCGCGCTGGCGGGTGCGGGCATGTACTCGACGGCCGCGGCGGGCACGGTCGCGGTGGTGGTGGTCAATACCGCGCTGCGCACGGTCGCCCGGTCGGTGGACCGTCCGCTCGCCGACGGCACCGACGCCCAGGACGCGTTGTACGCCTTCCACGCCGACACCGACGACGCGCACGAGGCGCAGGTGCGGGCGTTGCTGGTGCAGTCGTTGACGCGCACCGACTTGCGGCTGGTGTCCATCTCGAGTCACGACACGTCCCCGGGGCGGGTGCAGGTGCGGGCCGAGCTCACCGGCGATCGTCGCGACGATCGCCAGATGGAGTCCGCGGTGAGCCGTCTGAGCCTGGAGCCGGCGGTGACCAGCGTCGGCTGGCGCACGGTGCCACGGCCGGTGGAAACCGAGCAGTGAGCCGCTTCAGACCATGGCCGAGGGGATGACGGTGGTGAGCCCGCCGTCGACGAGCAGGTCCTGGCCGGTGATGTAGGAGGCGTCCGCGGAGGCCAGGAACGCGACCGCGGCGGCCACATCGTCGGAGGTGCCGATGCGAGCGAGCGCTACCCGCGAGGCCGCCTCGGCCTGGGTCTCGGGTGTGGTCTCGGCACGGAAGGCGGGGGTGTCGGTGTAGCCCGGGCTGATGGAATTCACCCGAATCCCCCGAGGCGCCAGCTCCGCCGCCAGGGTCCGCGCCAAGGAATCGACCGCGGCCTTGGTGGCGGTGTACAGGGCGGCACCGGGCGCACCCCGATAGGTGGCGAACGAGGCGTTGATGACGATCGCGCCACCCGCCGACACCAGCGGCAGGACCTGCTGGACGGTGAAGAACACCGACTTGAAGTTCAGGCCCACGATCCGATCGAACTCCTCGGCGGTGACAGCGGTGAACGGCTGGAACGCCCCGACCCCCGCATTCACGAACACCACATCCAGCCGCCCGAACCGCTCGCCGACCGTTCGACCCAGCGCGGCAAGATCCTCGGCGTCGGTGACGTCGCCGGGGATGGCGGTCGCGCGCTCCCCCAGCTCGGCGACGGCGGCGTCGAGCCGACTCTTGTCCCGCCCGGTGATGATCACCTCCGCGCCTTCGGCAATGAGGCGCTGCGCCGTGGCCAGCCCCATCCCGCTGCTGCCACCGGTAATGAGGGCGATCTTGTTCTCGTAGCGGATCCCGTTGTGCGTCATGGCTTCAGCGTGCCGGGCCACGCCATGGGTAAACAGTGCGCACTCATCGTGGGTGTGACACCACCACCTTGCGCGGCCGCCACCGTTTCACGCGGGTGGGGCCAGGCGGAGGCGGTGCAAACGGTCGAGGGCTTCGGCGGTGTCGGTGTCGGGGCGCGGGTTGTAGAGGACGACGTGTTGGTCGGGGTGGTCGGCGAGAGTCAATGTGGTGGTGTCGAAGTGGAGTTCGCCGACTTCTGGGTGGTGGAGGGCGTTGACGGCTTGAGCCGGGGTGCCGACGTCGTGGCGGGACCACAGGTCGGCGAATTCGGGGCTGCGCCGGGCGAGGTCGGTGATGACGGCGTCGAAGCCGGGGTCGTCGGGGCAGGGGGCGGAGTCGGCGCGGTAGGCGGCGACGACGGCGGGGGCGGCTCGGGTCCAGTGGTGGGGCATGGCCAGGTAGCGGGGGTTGGTGAAGTAGGTGATGAGGCAGTTGTGGCCGGGGGCCTCGTAACCGAAGACGGCGCGGGCGGCGTCGTTGTAGGCAAGCACGGTCCAGTAGCGGTTGCGGAGGACGGCGGGGCGGGGGCCCCAGGCGTCGAGGAGGTTCCGGGTCTCGGGGGTGATGCCAGCGGTGGCGGTGCCGGAGCGGCAGGGTGGGTTGAGGCCGGCGAGGACGTACAGGTGGGTGCGTTCGGGGCCGTCGAGCAGCAGGGCGGCGGCGATGGCGTCGAGGACGTCGGTGGAGACGGTGATGTCGCGGCCCTGTTCGAGCCAGGTGTACCAGGAGACGCCGACTCCGGCGAGGACGGCGACTTCTTCGCGGCGCAGGCCGGGGGTGCGGCGGCGGCCTGCGGTGGGAAGTCCGACCTGGTCGGGGGTGATGCGGGCGCGTCTGTCGCGCAGGAACTCTCGCAGTTGGTCGCGGCGCGCACCCGGGGTGGTCATATCTCACGCTAACAATCACGGGGCCCCTTTCGTTCCGGCGGCGGTTAGCATGTGACCGGATTTCGGGTTTCGAGGGGGTGCGATGCGGCAGATTCTGGTGGCGGCGCTGGTGGCACTGGTGGTGTCGATCACGGTGACGCCGTTGCTGATTCGGCTGTTCACGCGGCAGCGGTGGGGGCAGGCGATCCGCTCGGATGGCCCGGCGAGTCATTTGTCCAAGCGGGGCACGCCGACCATGGGCGGGTTGGCGATCCTGGTCGCGATCTGGTGCGGGTACGGGGCGGCGACGCTGGTGGGGCGGCATTTCGACGGGCGGGGCGCGTCGGCGTCGGGGCTGCTGGTGCTGGGGTTGGCGACGGCATTGGGGGCGGTGGGGTTCGTCGACGACGCGATCAAGTTGTCGCAGCGGCGCTCGCTGGGGTTGACGGCGTCGGGCAAGATCGTCGGCCAGTTGTGCGCGGCAGTGGTGTTCGGGGTGTTGGCGTTGCGGTTCCGCGGCGGGTCGGGGCTGACGCCGGGCAGCAAGCAGATCTCGATCGTGCGCGACATCTCCACGGTGTCCCTGGCGGTCGCGGGGTTTCTGGTGGTGGCGTGCATCATCGTGGTGGCCTGGTCGAACGCGGTCAACATCACCGACGGCCTGGACGGTTTGGCGGCGGGTTCGGTGGGGTTGGCGCTGGGTTCGTATGTGCTGATCACGTTCTGGCAGTACGCGCACGCGTGCGCGACCAGGGCGGTGCCGGGCTGCTACACGGTGCGCGATCCGCTGGATCTGTCGGTGGTGTGCGCGGCGGGCGCGGCGGCGTGCGTGGGATTCCTGTGGTGGAACGCGGCTCCGGCGAAGATCTTCATGGGCCACACGGGGTCGCTGGCGTTGGGCGGGCTGCTGGCGGGGCTGTCGATCACCACGCGCACCGAACTGCTGATGATCGCGGTCGGCGCGCTGTTCGTGGCCGAGATCGCGTCGGTGGCCTTGCAGATCGTCATGTTCCGCACCACCCGCACCCGAGTGTTCAAGATGGCCCCGTTCCATCACCATTTCGAGCTGACCGGCTGGCCGGAGACCACGGTGATCATCCGATTCTGGCTGCTGGCGGCGATCTCGGCGGCGACGGGCTTGCTGTTCTTCTACGCCGAGCACCTGGCCTCGTCGGGACCGCGACGCTGAGAAACGCGAAAGCCCACCCGGGACAATGGTTTCCGGGTGGGCTTTCGACGGTGTTATCTCAGTGCACGACCGCGGGCGCGTCGGCCGCGGCCGGGGTCGCCGGTTTGGTGCGCGGCAGGAAGAACGCCGGGATCAGCGTCGCCAGCAGCAGCACGGTGGCCACCACGAAGGTGTGGGCGAACGCCTGGGCGGCTTGATCGAAGCCGTCGGCGAGGACCTGCGGCGGAACCTGCTGGGAGATGCGCGGATCGTAGTGCGATCCGATGGCCATCTTGGCTTCGGGCCGGTGGTTGAGCAGGGTGGTCAGCACCACGGAAATGGTTGCGGTGCCGATGGATCCGGCGGTCTGGTTGACGATGTTCATCAGGGTGGAACCGCGCGCGACCTCACCGTGGGTGAGGGTCTGGATGGCGGCGGTCATGGTCGGCATCATGGTGCAGCCCATGCCCAGACCCATGACGAACAGCACCCCGCACAGCAGCGGGTAGGGGGTGTCGGCCTTGACCTGGGTCAACGCGGCCATCGACAGCGTCATGATGGAGATACCGGTGAGCACGATCTTGCCAGGCCCGATCTTGTCGACCAGGCGGCCCGCGATCGGCATGGTCAGCATCGCGCCCAGACCCTGCGGTGCGATGAGCAGACCGGCGGCCAGGGTGGATTCACCGCGCACCTGCTGCAGATACGAGGGCAGCAGCAGACCGGAGCCGAAGAACGCCATGGCGAACAGGGTCATGGTCATGACGGCGTAGCGCAGCGACTTGTTCTTGAACAGCCGCAGGTCGATGAGCGGGTGCTCGGTGCGCAGGGCGTGGAAGACGAACGCGATCAGCAGGCCCGCGCCGATGATGGCGGGGATGAGCACCTTGGCCGATTTGATGGTGCCTTCGCCGGGGATGGAGGACACGCCGAACAGGAAGGCGGCCAGGCCGGGCGAGGCGAGCAGCATGCCCAGGAAGTCGAAACTCTGCGACGGCTCGGGATTGTCGCGCGGGAAGATCGTGTAGGCCAGGACCAGCGCGATGATGCCGATGGGCAGGTTGATCAGGAAGATCCAGTGCCAGCTGAAGGAGTCGATGAGCCAGCCGCCCAGGATGGGGCCGCCGATGGGGCCCAGCAGCATCGGCACGCCGAGCACGGCCATGACGCGGCCGATGCGGGTGGGGCCCGCGGCGTGGGTCATGATCGTCATACCCAGCGGCATGAGCATGCCGCCGCCGAGACCCTGGATGACGCGGAAGGCGATGAGGGACTCGATGTTCCAGGCCGTCGAGCACAGCACCGAGCCGATCACGAAGAACACCAGCGCCATCATGTAGAGGCGTTTGGTGCCGAATCGGTCGGCGGCCCAGCCCGTGAGGGGGATGACGGTGGCCAGCGCGAGGGTGTAGCCGGTCATGGACCAGGCGGCGATGGCGTAGGTGGTGTCGAAGTCGTGCTGGAAGGTGGGGATGGCGACGGTCACGACCGTGACGTCGAGGATCGACATGATGGCGCCGAGCACCACGACACCGGCGATTTTGAAGACGCCGATGTCCAGCTTGTCGTCGGCGGAGTCGGCCGCCTTGGTATCCGGAGGGGTGGTCACCGCTTCAGCCTGCCAGCCGGTCGGTGCGGACACCAGCACATTTTTCTCTCGGCGTGGATCGGAATGCTCACGAGCGGGTCCTTCCTGCCGCGCGACTGTCGCTCCGAGGTGGGACAAGCGAATCATACCGAGCAGTAGCAAACATGAGGCGACCGCGCAGCGGCCCGAGCAGCACACTCCGCGCGCGTACGCTGGCGTTTTCAGCGAACCCCCCGGCGAGGAGAACATCGCGATGACCGACCCGGTAGTGGGCCTGACCGGTACGCTGACCTCGCCGATCCGGGGCGCGGGAGCCCTCGGTGAGGTACTGGTCGCCATCCGAGGGGGAACCGAGCTCTACATCGCGCGCGCGGACGAGCCGCTGCCCGCCGGTGCGCCGGTACTGGTGGTCGCCGCTCATCCCGGCCGTCTCGTCGATGTTGTTGCGTGGGTCCCGCTTCCGGGCGATTGATTCAACGGAAATGCTCGGGAACCACGTTCGAGGGGAAATACACGATGCTGGGTTATCACGTACCCGATCCCGATGAGGCGATGCTGGTCAGCGGTGGCCGTCACGGCAAGGACGGCGGCGCGCCGTTCCGGGTGATCATCGGTCACGGCGCCTGGGTGGTGCCGTTGTTCCGCAAGGTGCGGTATCTGTCGCTGGCGATGTTCGAGGCCGAGATCGGTGAACGCTGCGTCACCAAACAGGCCATCCAGCTCGACGTGCGGGCGGTGATCGCGTTCAAGGTCGCCAATGACGAGCAGTCGATCGTCAATGCGGCGCAACGGTTCCTGTCCGAGCAGGAGAAGGAGATGAGCGTGCTGACCGGGCGCATCTTCTCCGGTCATCTGCGCTCGATCGTGGGGTCGATGACGGTCGAGGAGATCATTCGCGAGCGCCAGAAGCTGGCCGACGAGGTGCTGGTGGCCTCGAAGGTGGAGATGAGCAATATCGGGTTGTGGGTGGACTCGTTCCAGATCCAGCACATCGATGACGGCAATCTGGGCTACATCTCCGCCCTGGCCGCCCCGCACAATGCCGCGGTGCAGCGTGACGCGCAGATCGCGCAGGCCGCGGCCGCCCAGCTGGCCGCCCAGGCCGAGCAGGAGTCCCAGCGCAAGCAGGCCGAGTATCAGCGCGAGACCGCGATCCTGCGGGCGCAGTATCAGCGCGATATCGACAAGGCCAATGCCGAAGCCGCGCAGGCGGGTCCGCTCGCGCAGGCCACCGCCATGCAGGAGGTGCTGGCCGCTCAGGCCGAGCAGGCGCGCAAGCAGGCGGAGTTGCGGGAGCAGCAGTTGCAGGCCGAGGTGGTCAAACCCGCTCTGGCAGAGGCGGATCGGGTGCGCATTCTCGCCGAGGCCGAAGCCGACCGCACCCGGATCCAGGCCGAGGCCGCGGCGTCGAACAATCGGATCGCGCTCGATCAGCTGCTGATCGAGCAGTTGCCCGAGATCGTGAAGCAGGCCGCCGGCGGGCTGTCGAAGGCGAATCTGACGGTGCTCAATGGTCCCGACGGGGTGTCGGAGATCGTCAACGGGATGGTGGGCCAGGGGTTGACGGTCTTCAATTCGTTGCAAAAGGCACTTTCCTCCAACAATGATCAGCCCGCGGACTAGAGTGACCGCCAGAGGGACGCGGCGACGAGGAGCGGGTGTTTAGGTGTCCATCGGGAAATTGGTGTCGTTCGACAGCTCTCGGGGTTTCGGGTTCATCCGTCCGGAAGACGGCGGCCCGGATGTGTTCGTGCATGTCAACGACATCGGGTTGGATGAGGACGAGCTGCGCCAGGGGCGGGTTTTCGAATTCGATGTGACCGAGGGTGATCGGGGTCCGAAGGCGATCAATCTGGCGGTGGTGCCGGGTCAGCCGGCGGCGCCGGTGCGGCACAAGGGTAAGGAGCATCGCGCCGCGGGGCAGATGACCGCGGCCGAGCATCGCCGGTTGATCACCGAACTGCTGTTGGATGCCTCGCCGCAGTTGACGGCGGCGGAGATCATCACGATTCGGGATCGGCTCACCTCGTTCGCCGACGCGCACGGGTGGCTCGAAAACTGACCGGTTCGCATTACGATCGGTCTCGGATCCGCCGCGAACC
This sequence comes from Nocardia sp. NPDC056611, assembly GCF_042792755.1. Classification (NCBI taxonomy): domain Bacteria; kingdom Bacillati; phylum Actinomycetota; class Actinomycetes; order Mycobacteriales; family Nocardiaceae; genus Nocardia; species Nocardia sp. NPDC056611. The sequence continues at coordinate 1,258,358 of NZ_JBHTVV010000002.1, read as the reverse complement.
GAGGAGGCCGTGTGCTGTTGCCCGTCATGCCGCCGGTGAAACCGATGCTGGCCAAATCGGTGTCGGAGCTGCCCCGGGAGCCGGGGTTGCGGTTCGAACCGAAATGGGACGGCTTCCGCTGCATCGTGTTCCGCGATGGACCCGAGATCGAGCTGGGTTCCCGCAATGATCGGCCTCTGACCCGGTATTTCCCCGAACTGGTGGAACTACTGGGTCAGGCGCTGCCGCCGCGGTGCGTGGTGGACGGGGAGATCGTGGTCGTCACCGAGAACGGCCTGGATTTCGACACGCTGCAGCAGCGGCTGCATCCGGCGGCGTCACGGGTGAAGAAGCTGGCCGCGGAGACCCCCGCGAGTTTCGTGGGCTTCGACCTGCTGGCCTTGGGTGACGAGGATCTGACCGGGCGGCCGTTCGCCGAGCGGCGCGCTCTGCTCGAAACGGTGCTGGACGGCGCGCATCCGGGCACGCATCTGACGCCGATCACCGATGATCCCGATGTCGCCGCGGACTGGTTCACCCGGTTCGAGGGCGCGGGGTTCGACGGGGTGATGGCCAAGGCATCGGATCTGGCGTATCTGCAGGACAAGCGGGTGATGCTCAAGATCAAGCATGAGCGGACCGCCGATTGCGTGGTGGCCGGGTTCCGCTGGCACAAGGACGGCCAAGGGGTCGGGTCGCTGCTGCTGGGCCTGTTCGACGACGACGGCAATCTGCATCATGTCGGGGTGGCGTCGTCGTTCACCGCGGCGCGGCGCAAGGAACTGGTCGACGAGCTGGCCCCGTTGCGGAAGAACGCCCTGGACAACCATCCGTGGCGTTCCTGGGCCGATGCCGCCGCACAGGCCAAGGCCGACGGGAAGATGCCGGGCGGGGTGAGCCGCTGGACCGGCGGCAAGGATCTGTCGTGGGAGGCGTTGCGGCCGGAGCTGGTGGCGGAGGTGCGCTACGAGCATGTGATGGCCGGGCGTTTCCGCCACGGCGGCCGGCTGGTGCGGTTTCGCACCGACCGCACCCCCAAATCGTGTACCTACGCTCAGCTCGACGAGGTCGCGCCCGCCGAGCTGGCCGACATCTTCGCCGAGGCCAGAAATTCGAAAGGGACCGCGCGGTGAGTGATTCGGTGCAGATCGAGGTGTCCGGGCGCACGGTGCCGGTGTCGAATCCGGGCAAGGTGTACTTCTCCAAGCGCGGGGACACCAAGCTGGATCTGGTGAATTACTATCTGGCCGTCGCCGATCCGATCATGCGGACCATCGGCGGGCGGCCGGTGCTGCTGGAGCGCTACCCGGACGGGGCGTCGGGCAAGTCGTGGTTCCAGAAGCGTGTCCCGTCCTCGGCGCCGGACTGGTTGCAGACCACGGTCGTGTCCACCCCGAACGGCACCACCAGCGACGCGCTGGTCGCGGTCGATATGGCGCACATCGTGTGGGCGGTCAACTTGGGCTGCTTGGGTTTCCACGTCTGGCCCACCCATGCCGGGGCCGAGGCGGCGTCCACGTTCCTGCCGGTGCTCGACGCGGCCGGGAACGTGCTGCCGCCGACCGGGGTCACCGATGAGCTGCGCATCGATCTGGATCCCTCCCCCGGCATCGGTTTCGACGATCTGCGTGCCGCGGCGTTCGCGACCCGCGAGTTGTGCACGGAACTGGGTATCGATGTGCGGGTGAAGACGTCCGGTTCGCGCGGTCTGCACCTGTACGCGATGCTGGAACCGAACTGGGACGGCTACCAGGTCCGTGCCGCCGCGGTCGCGCTGGCTCGTGAACTCGAACGCCGCCACCCCGACGACATCACCGCGGCGTGGTGGAAAGAGGAGCGCGGTTCGCGGGTGTTCGTCGATTTCAACCAGAATGCCCCGCACAAAACGGTTTTCGGTGCGTGGTGCGCCCGCCCGAAGGTCGGCGCGCAGGTCTCCACCCCGATCTCGTGGGACGAGCTGGCCACGATCGTTCCCGACGACCTCACGATCGCCACCGTTCCCGCCCGCGTCGCCGAACTGGGCGACCCGTGGGCCGATCGCACCCCGCAGTCGCTGACTCCGCTGCTGGAGATGTCGGACAAGGACATGGCCGCGGGCTTGATGGACGCCCCGTGGCCGCCGGTGTATCCGAAGATGCCCAATGAGCCGCCGCGCGTGCAGCCCAGCAAGGCCCGCAAGGACGCCGACTAGCGGTACCGCATCCTCACAGCCAGGCGGCGTTGACGTTCGAGCGGCTCACCGATCGGGTGAACGACACCATGGCGGTCGACACACCGGGCGACGGTCACGGCCGATCCGACGAGGAAGACTGCCTACATGCGGGTGCGACGCCGACGGGTCGCGGACACGGGCTAGGCCGAGAGTGTCTGCGCGGGGGCGTGTTCGGTGCCTGCGCACCAGATCTTGCGGATGGCGCGGGTGGCGGTGATGTCGGCCAGCGGGTCGGCGTCGAGCAGGATCAGGTCGGCGCGCAGGCCGGGGGTGATGGCGCCGCGGTCGCTGAGGCCGAAGTGGCGGGCGGGCAGGGTGGTGGCGGCGTTGAGAGCGGCGACGGGGGTGAGACCGGCTCGGACGAGGAGTTCGAGTTCGTGGTGCAGGCTCGCGCCGTGGGGCGGGTGGAAGGGGATTCCGGGCATCTGATTGGCGTCGGTGCCCGCGAGGATGGGGACGCCCGCGGCGTGGAGGGCGCCGACGGTTTTCAGAGAGGCGGGGAGATACTGTGCGACGCCGTGGATTTCGGCGACGCCTTCCATCATGACGAGGGTGGGGATCACCACGTGGGCGCCGGTGGCCAGGCGGTCGATGTCGGCGGCGGGCAGGCGGGCTCCGATGGGGACGTGGGTGAGGGCGTCGACGCCGGCGTCGATGGCCATGGCGTACGCGCCGGGGGTGGAGGTGTGGGCGACGACGGTCAGGCCGCGAGCGTGGGCGGCGGTGACGACGGCCTTGGCGGTGTCGGCGTCGGGTCCGCCTTCGCCGGGGGCTTCCAGGATCAGCTTGATGTAGTCGCTACCGGCCGAGACGCGTTGCGCCACCATGGCTTCGGCCTCGTCCGGGTGGCGGATGATGCCGACGTCGGCGATGCCGGGGACGTGGGCGTGCACGCCGGCGGAACCGATGATCGGCGCTCCAGCACAGCGCACGGTGGTCGTGGCGGTGCGGGCGCGCGCCTGCTCGATCAGGGCGGTGTCGACCGATCCCATGTCCAGGGCGGTCGTGACGCCGTGGGCGGCATAGGTATCCAGCGCGTGCGGGCTGTCGAGGTGGACGTGGGCGTCGATGAGGCCCGGAATGAGGATGGCTCCGTCGGCGTCGAGGGTCTCGGCGCCGACGGGGTCGGTTCCCAGGACGGTGCCGTCGATGACGACGGTGGTCGGTGCGGTGATGGTGTGGCCGTCGAAGATTCGGACGTGACGGATGGCCAGCTTGTGGTTCGGCTCCCCCTGCATGCAGCCAATCTAGAACCCGTTGCAGCAGTGGGCAAGATCGACTCGCGGGTCAGGCGGCTCCGGCGGTGCGCTGCTCGGCGAGGGCGGCGGGTTGGCGGGCGCCGCGCAGGATCAGGTGCAGCAGGGCCACGAACAGGGTTTGGTCGACCGGACTCCAGCCCGCGGACATGCGGTTGTGCACGAATCCGACGGCGACACCGGAGTCGGGGTCGGCCCAGCCCATCGACCCGAACAGGCCCATGTGCCCGTAGCCGCGCGGGGCGTGCGGGGACGGGAAGCTGTGGTAGCCGACGTGCCAGAACGGGATGACCAGGGCGCGGTCGAGTTGGTAGGTGCGGATGCGTTGCAGGCCCCGAACGGTTTCCGGCGACAGGTAGGTGCGGCCGTCGACGGTGCCGCCGCCGGCCAGGGCGCTGTACATCTTGGCCAGGGCGGGCGCGGTGCACACCGCATTGCCGGCGGGCAGGGCGGTGTCGAGGATGGCGGGCCGGTCGCCGCGGAAGATCGATTCCAGACCGGGGACGTAGAGGGAGGAGATCGGGGATCGCAGCAGGCGCGGCAGTTGCGGGACGGCGGTGGCGACCGGGCCCGGAATGGTGTGCTCGGCCAGGTTTTTCAGCGATCCGACCAGGTCGGCGGGGCGGGTGCGGGATCCGGCGGGTGGGCGGCCCAGGTGGATGCCGTCGACGCCGAGGGGTTCGGCGACCTCGCTGCGGTAGAGGCGGGTCATGTCGTGGCCGGTGATGGCCCGGGCGAGGCCGGCCATGAGCCAGCCGATGGTGAGCGCGTGGTAGATCGGTTTGCCCAGCAGGTGATCGGGTTTCGCGGCCGCGAGGCGTTGTTCCATGAGTTCGTGGTCGAGGACTTCGTCGGGGGTGACGGCGGGCAGGCTCGAGAGTCCGGCGCGGTGGCTGAGCAGTTCGGTGACGGTGACGCGGGCTTTGCCGTTGGCGGCGAATTCGGGCCAGTATTCGGCGACGGGGGCGTCGTAGTCGAGCAGGCCGCGATCGGCCAGGCGGGCGAGCACGGTGGCCGAGACACCCTTGGACGCGGAGTACACCATGGCGCCGGTGTCGGCGGTCCAGGGTGTGCCGTGGGCGTCGGCGGCGCCGGCGTGGATGTCGACGACCGGTTCGCCGTCCTGATACACCGCGAGTGCGCCGCCGTTGCCGCGGCGTCCGGCCAGGACGCGGGCGAATGTCCGTATGGCGGAATCGAATCGGGGGTCGGCGGCGCCGTGGACTCCGGCGGGCAGTCCGGCAGCGGTGGCGGAGCTGTGGGTCGTCATCGGTCCACGGTAGCGGCGGCACCACCACCCCGGCAAGATGTGTCTGGGACAATTTTGGGGCGGGGTGGGAGGTTTCGACACCGGTGACGTGGGAACGGTTGCGCGCCCGGTCAACCCAGCGCGGTGCGCAGGGTCTCGCGCAGCCAGCGTTGGGCGGGGTCGGCGTCGAGGCGGGCGTGCCAGCGCAGCCGGATGTCGACTTCGGGGAGGGGCGCGGGGATGTCGAACCAACGCAGGCCCAAGGTGTCGCCGTACTGTTCGGCGAGCCGGTGCGGGACCAGCCCGACGTAGGGGGTGTGCGAAACCAGCAGGGCGGCAAGGGCGGAGGTGGGCACGACCGCGGCGACGTGGCGATGCAGGCCCGCGGCGGTGAGCGCGTCGTCGAGGGGGCCGCGGGCACGGCCGCGACGCGACGCCGACACGTGCGGGTGTGTGCAGAGTTGAGCCAGCGTGGGGCGGCGGTGGCGCCCCAGCGGATGCTCGGCGCGCACGATGCCGACGAGGTGTTCGCGGTAGAGCTCGGCGGTGTGGATGTCGGGGGCGGCGGCGGTATCGGCGCCGATGTCGAGGTCGATGCTGCCGTCACGTAACGCTTCGAGGCTTTCGTCGCCTTCGGGCACGAAGCGCAGGACCACGCCGGGTGCGGCGGCCGCGGTGGCCGCGACGGCGGCGGTGACCAGGGTGGCGGCGACACCATCGTTGATGCGGATGGCGAAGGTGCGCTCGAGCGCCGCGAGGTCGATGGTGCGGTCGGCGCTGATGAGGGCGGCGGCCTCTTCGAGCAGGGACCGCACGCGGGGTGCGGTGCGCAGCGCGAACGGGGTGGGCGTCATGGCACGTCCGGCTCGCACCAGGATGGGGTCGCCCATGGCGCGGCGCAGCCTGCCCAGGGCGCGGCTGGTCGCGGGGATCGACAGGTGCAGGCGTTCGGCGGCCGCGGTGACGCTGGCGTCCTGGAGCAGGGCGTCGAAGACGCGCAACAGGTTCAGGTCGAGCTGCTCGGTCATTGTTGCATCGTATGCAACTCTGGGTTGTCGAACTTGCGTCGCGCGAATACACACCTGATCCATAGCGTGCACTTCATGCAAACAAACCTTCTTCCCCAAGCTGGGACCGCGCCGAACGCGGTGGTTCGTCGGGGGCTCGTCTCGTTGATGTGCGCGTGTGTGGTGTTGGTCGTGGGGATGGTGGCCGCGATCAATCTGGCTGTCCCGATGCTGGCGGCGAGTCCGCTGCGGCCGTCGGCGTCGGCGCTGGTGTGGATCGTGGACACCTATGTGATCGTGTTCGCGTGCCTGGTGATTCCCGGTGGCGCGGCCGGTGACCGGTTCGGGCGCAAGGGGGTGCTGCTGGCCGGGCTGGGCTTGTTCGCGGTGGGCGCGCTGGTCTCGGCGCTGGCGCCGTCGGTGGGCGTATTGCTGGCGGGGCGGGCGATCACGGGGGCGGGCGCGGCGGCGGTGTTGCCCAATACGTTGGCGGTGTTGCTGCACGCGGTGCCCGTCGATCGCAAGGCCGCGACGATCGCGACGTGGGCGTCGATGACCGGGATCGGCGGGGTGCTGGGCAATGTCGGTGGCGGCGCGGTGCTTTCGGGCGGGTCGTGGCGGTGGCTGTTCGTGGCGGCGGCGCCGCTGGCGGGGGTGCTGGCCGGGTTGGTGGCGTGGATCGCGCCGGTGTCGGGCCGTCACGATCGGCGGTTGGATCCGGTGGGGACGGTGTTGCTGGTCGCGGCGTCGGTGGCGCTGCTGGTCGGGATCGTGGAAGGTCCGGTGGCGGGTTGGGGCAGTGTCGTGGTGGTCGCCGGGTTCGGGTGCGCGGCGGTGTTGTTCGCGGTGTGGACGGTGGTCGAGTTGCGGGTGCGGCATCCGTTGCTGGATCCGCGGCTGTTCGCGTCACCGGGTCTGCGCAGCGCCTGCCTGGGGATGACGGCGGTGTTCTTCGGGATGTTCGCGCTGTTCTACGTGAACGCCTCGTTCCTGCAGTACGCCAAGGGGTTCGGGGTCCTGCGCACGGGGCTCGGGATCATTCCGTTGACGGTTCCGGTCATCGTGGGCGCACGCCATGTCGGACGCTTGTCGGGGCGGATCGGGGTGGATGCCACGATCGCGATCGCGTTCGGTTTCGTCGGCGGCGGACTGCTGGGCCTGTCCACCACCGGCCCGCACACTTCCTACCTGGTGTATGCGGTGTGGCTGGTGGTCACCGGAATCGGTGTGACGCTGGCTCTTCCGACCTTGTCGGCGGCGATCACCGGCGCATTGCCGCAGTCGCTGGCCGGGGTGGGTGCGGGGTTGCAGGCCACGACCCGCGAATTCGGGAGCGCGTTGGGTGTGGCGGTGATCGGCACCGTCCTGACCTCCCGTTTCGTCGCCGCTCTCCCGCCGGAGGTCCGTGCGGGCGGCGCGCACACCGTGGCGCAGGCTCGGGGCTTCGCACCTGAGCGTTCCGATGCGATTGTCGCGGCGTTCGTCTCGGGCGCGGACGCCGGATTCCGAGTGGTCGGGGTGGCGGTGCTGGTCCTGGGTGCGCTCGTGCTCGGGCAGGCGTTGATGTCGCGTCGGGTGGCCCGGTAGCGGCGATCAGCGGTGGTGTCGGTGCGGTCTGCGACAGTGGCGGGTATGGATTCGGTGGCGTTCGGTGACGCGGAGGCGTTCGATGCCTGGCTCGAGGTCAATCACGCGCGCGCGGAGGGGGTGTGGATTCGGATGGCGAAGAAGGGATCCGGGATCGCGTCGCTGACCGAGGACGAGGCGGTGGATGTGGGGCTGTGCTGGGGTTGGATCTCCGGGCAGCGCAAGGGTCTCGATGCCGAGTTCTATCTGCAGAAGTATGTGCCGCGGCGGCCCGGGAGTTTCTGGTCGCAGGTGAATGTCGACAAGGTGGCGGCGTTGACCGCGGCGGGGCGGATGCGCGGGCCGGGGCTGGCGGAGGTGGCGGCGGCGCGCGCGGATGGGCGGTGGGCGGCGGCGTATCCGTCGCAGGCGAACTTCACGGTGCCCGAGGATTTGGCGGCGGCGTTGGCGGCGCGGCCGCGGGCCCGGGCCGCGTTCGAGGCGCTGGACCGGACGGGCCAGTATCTGATCGTGTTGGACGTGGTGCGCACGAGAACGGCGAAAACACGGGCTTCCCGGCTGGAGAAGGCCGTGAGCGGGCTCGAAAGCCGGTGACACCGGCTGATTCCGGGCGACAGGCGTGACGCGTGTCGCCCGGAATCGGTGTCAGTCCCGGTTCGTGGTGAGGATGGGGGCGAGGGCGCGCAGGGCGGCGGCGGTGTCGTCGCCGAGGACTTGGATGGCGACATGGCCGGCTCCGGCGCGCAGGTGCTCGTTCAACCGGTCGGCGACCTGGTCGGCGGTGCCGTGGGCGACGACGGCGTCGATGTAGCGGTCGCTGCCGGGGGCGGCGAGGTCGGTGTCGTCGAATCCGAAGCGGCGCAGGTTGTTGGTGTAGTTGCTCAACCCGAGGTAGAAGCCGGCGCGGTCACGGCCCTGGGTGCGGGCGCGGGCCGGGTCGTCGTCGAGGACCACTTTGTGTTCGACCGCGAGCAGGGAGTCGGGGCCGAGGATGCCGCGCAGTTCGGCGGTGTGTTCGGGGACCGTCAGATAGGGCAGGGCGCCGGCGGTACGGTCGCGGGCCAGGCGTGCCACGCGCGGGCCGAGCGCCGCGAGGGCGCGGCCGTGCTGGGGGACGCCGCGGGCGTCGAGGACGTCGAGGTAGTCGACCAGCGCGTCATAGGGTTTGGTGTAGTCCGCGGTGTGTTCGCGGTGGCCCGCGCCGATGCCGAGCAGGAAGCGGCCGGGGAATTTCTCGTCCAGGCGCAGGTAGGTGTCGGCGGCGGCGTCGGGCGCCGAGGCCCACACATTGACGATGCTGGTGGCGACCACCAGTGATTCGGTGGCGGCGAGCAGCTGCTCGTAGCCGTCGAAGTCGGCGGGCGGGGAGCTGCCCAGCCAGATCGTGCCGTAGCCGAGTTCCTCTATTTCCCGCGCGGATTCCGGGGTGAACTGCGGATAAGGCTGCCACACGCCGAATGTTCCCAAGCCGTCGAATGCCATACCGGGCACCAACCGTCGATGATCGAGTTGCATTCCCCGGCGCGGTATCGAATTCGCTCAGGCGGCGTCGGGGCGGCCCTGGGCGCGGAATCGTCCCGGCGCGACCCCGAATTCGCGTTTGAAGGCTTTGGCGAACGCGTATTCGGAGGTGTATCCGGACTTTTCGGCCACGACGCGCAGCAGCAGGTCGGTGTCACGCAGCAACCGGGCCGCGCCGGTCATGCGCCACCAGGTCAGGTAGGTGAGCGGGCCGATGCCCAGGGTGGCGGTGAAGCGTTGCGCGAACACCGATCGTGAGACGCCCGCGCGGTCGGCCAGTGATTGCACGGTCCAGGCCTGGCCGGGGTCGGCGTGGATGGCTTGCAGGGCGGTGTGCACGGCCGGGTCGCGTAGCGCGCCGACCCATCCGGTGTCGGAGGGGTGGGCCTGGTGCCAGGCGCGCAGCAGGAACAGCAGCAGCACTTCGAGCAGTGGCGCGATGGCCCCGGAGCCGTCGGCGGCGTCGAGTTCGTGGCCGAGCAGGTCGATCGCGGCGCGCAGCGGGCTGTGGTGGCCGACCCGGGCGGGCAGATGGATCACATCGGGCAGTTCGGCCAACGCGGGGTGCGGGCGCGCGTCGTCGAGAGAGTAAGCGCCACACAGCAATACGGTGTCCGACCCCGCCGCGGCCGGACCGGGGTCGCCGTTCGGGCGGTCGGCGATCGCGTGGCCTCGACTGCGGGGCATGAACGCGACGTCACCGGCGTGCAGGTGGATCGGGTCGCCGTCGTCGGGCAGCAGCCAGCACGAACCTTGCAGCACAACATGGAAACCGGCGCTGTTGCCCGCGGCAGGAAAGTGGGTGCGCCAGCTGCCGCGCCGGACGGTGCGGGTGGAATGCGGTGTGCCCAGCCGCATCGCGGCGACCGCGTCACTGAGGATGTCCACGAATCCCACCGTACCGGCGGCGCCCGCGACTCCGGACGATCGGATATCGGAACCGGACTTTCGAGCATGGATCGTCCGACCGGGCGTGCCTAGCGTGGATTGCGAGCCGATTCCCGGCCCGTATCCCCTTCACCCGATGGAGTTGTCCCTCATGCGTATTGCCGTGCACGGCGCGAGCGGTTTCACCGGTTCGCTCATCGTCGCCGAACTCGCGCGCCGCGACCTGTCCCCCATCCTCGTGGGCCGCGACGAGACCCGGTTGCGGGCCGTCGCCGCCCGCACCGGGGTCCCCGACGCCGAGATCCGGGTGGCCGCCCTCGATGACACCGCCGCCCTGGCCGCCGCGTTCGCCGACAGCGACACCGTCGTCAATGCCGCCGGCCCGTTCACCCTGTGGGGCGAGCCGGTGGTGCGGGCCGCGATCGCCGCCCGCCGCCATTACATCGACACCACCGGCGAACCCGGCTACCTGCACAAGATCCTGTCCACCTATGACGAGCCCGCGAAACAGGCCGGGGTCGCGGTCGTTCCGGCGGTCACCGATGACGGTGTGCCCGGTGATCTGATCGCCGCGCTCACCGCGGCCCGCCTCGACACACCGCTGCGGGAAGTCCGGGTCGCCGATCTGCGTCGCCCGGGCGCGGCCTCGCGCGGCACGGCCCGTTCGATGGCCGCCATCGCCGTGCTCGATCAGGTCGAATACCGCGACCGGACATGGCAATCGGCGAACGAATCGGCCACCACCCTCCTCGAACCCGGCGAACCGGAACCGGTGTCGGTGACGCCGCTGGCCCTGCCGGGCGTCTACACCATTCCCCGCCACCTCGACACCCCGATCGTGCGCGGGGTGATCCGCACCGAGATGGGTGAGATCTTCGCCGGCCTGGGCGGTGAAGTCGCCGAGACGATTCCGGAGATCCCCGACCCCGACGCGCTGGCCGCGTCGCGCTGGCTGATCCTGGCCGAGGCGACCGGCGCCGATGGCAGTCGGGCGCGAGGCTGGGTGACCGGGTTCGACCCGTACGCGGCCACCGCGGTCATCGCCGTCGAGGCCGCGCGCCGCCTGGCGCTCGACGGCGCCGCGGCCGGAACCCTCGCGCCCGCGCAGGCTTTCGACGCCGCGAGCTTCCTCGACCATCTCGCCACCACGGGCGTGCACTGGCAGGTCGAGGAGCTCGCGAGCGTCTAGGGGTTCGCGTCGACCTTCGGGAACGTCTCGGCCACCAGCGTGGTGAGCGCGTCGGCGAGCAGGTGGTGCACCTGCTCGCGGGTCAGGCTGCCGCGCACGATCCATTCGCGCCCGGCGGCCTTGACCAGGCCGCCGTAACAGCGCACCAGCGCCCGCAATTCGGCCGAATGCAGCGAATCGTCGAGACCCATCATCGCCACCATGCGGTCGGCGGCGGCGTAGTCGGCCTCGTCGAGGATGCGCTGCACCTCCGGATCGTCGCCGACGCCTTCGTGGCCGGTGACCTTGACCCAGGTGCTGCCGTGCTCACCGATGGTGTCGAGCAGCCACGCCACGCTGGCGTCCACGCGTTCCCGCAGCGTCCCGGCGGGCACCGCCATCTTCTCCGGCCGCGGCAGCGTGACCATGCGGCGCACCACCGCCAGATACAGGTCGCGCTTGTTGCCGAAGTAGTGGTTGATCAGCCCGCGCGCCACCCCGGCCCGCTGGGCCAGCTCGGCGGTGGACACCGCCGCGTAGGGTCGCTCGCCGAACATGTCGATCGCGCAGGACAGAATCTGCGCGCGACGTTCGTCGGGCTCGAGGCGGCGACGGCGCGTGGCGCCGTCGTCCGCCGTGAGGTCGGTGCTACCGCCGGGCCTTGGCGGCGCGGTGGGTTCGGAGTTACCGCCGGGCCTTGGCGGCGCGGTGGGGTCAGAGTGAGCGGGCAATGAGATCCTTCATCACCTCGTTGGCTCCCGCGAGGATTCGCAGGACCCGAGCGCCGGTGTACAACTGCGAGATCGGGTATTCGGTCATGTATCCGTAGCCGCCGAAGAACTGCAGGCAGCGATCCACCACATTACCGAGTTGATCGGTCAACCAGTATTTCGACATGGCCGCGGTGGGGATATCGAGCTCCCCGCGCAGGTGCTTGCTGATGCAGTCGTCGAGGAACACGCGTCCGACCTTGGCGATCGTCGCGCACTCGGCGAGTTCGAACCGGGTGTTCTGCATGGCGTAGAGCGGCTTGCCGAACGCCTCGCGGCCCTTGGTGTAGTCGACGGTCAGCTGCACGGCCTTCTCGGTCATGGCGACCGCGAGGATGGCGGTGACCAGTCGTTCCTGGGCCAGCATCTGCATCATCTGATAGAAGCCCTGGCCCTCGGCCTGCCCGAGCAGGTTCGACGCGGGCACCCGCAGGCCGTCGAAGAACAGTTCGGCGGTGTCCTGGGCCTTGCCGCCGATCTTGGACAGGATGCGGCCGCGTTTGAAGCCGGGGGTCTCGTCGGAGACCTCGGCGAAGATCAGCGAGACGCCGGCCGCGCCCTGGGTGGGGTCGGTCTTGCAGGCGATGATGATGCCATCGCACAGCCAGCCGTTGGAGATGAAGATCTTCGAGCCGGTGATGACGTACTCGTCGCCCTCGCGCACCGCGCGGGTCTTGATGTTCTGCAGGTCCGAGCCGGTGCCGGGTTCGGTCATGCCGATGGAGAGCACCATCTCGCCGCTGGCCGCCTTGGGCAGCACGCGCTGTTTGAGTTCCTCGGAACCGAACTCGTGGATGTAGGGCGCGATGATCGAGGAGTGCACCGACATGCCCAGGGAGCCGTCCCCGGCGTGGGTCTGGGCTTCGATGATGGCCGCCTCGTGGGCGAAAGTGCCGCCGCCACCGCCGTATTCGGCGGGGATGGCCGCGCACAGCAGGCCCAGTTCGCCGGCCCGGTTGTAGAGGGCGCGGTCGGGGTGGCCCTGTTCGATGAACTTCTCGGTGTGCGGGATCACCTCCTTCTCGAAGAAGGTGGTCGCCAGAGTCCGTACCGCCTCGACCTCGTCGTCGCTCCATGCGGGGCGTGCCATCGCAGATCCTTCGCTTGCCTGAAAGGGGGGTGCGCACATGCGCCTCGCCCCTAGGGTGCACGGCTATTGGCGTGGTGTCAACAACGTGTCAATAGTCGGACGACCGGGCCTGATTCACCTCGGCGAACATCGTGAAGATCGGCACGTCCGGATTCGCGGCGATCCCCTGACGCCGCAGAAAACCATCGATCAACCCCCACGCCAACTCCGTGGCCTGCGCCACGAACTCCTCGGTCTGCGCCGCCGACGGCGTATCCGAATCCGACAGCCACAGATCGGTGATCGACACCACCGCACCGGTCAGCGCGCGCGACAGATAGTCCAGCCCCGCCGTATCCAAAGGCACCGCCTCGGCCACCGACCGCGCCAGCTTCTCCAACCGCAGCGCCGCCTCACGCCCCAGATCCAGCTGCAGCACCCCCGAGCCCGACTGCCGGATCACCGGGGCCTGCCCCAGATACCGGAAGACGTTGGGATGCTCCAGGATTCCGCGCGCGTACTCCCCGAACACCCGCGTCAACGCCAGCCGTGGCGGCTGCAGCATCAACGTCATGTCCGCACCCGCGGCCGCGAACGCCCGCCGCGACATCCGCGCCGCGATCTCGGTGAACAGATCCCCCTTGTCCGCGAACTGCCGGTACAACCGCGGCTTGGTGATCCCCGCCTCCCGCGCGATGTCATCCATGCTCGGGCGCGGACCCGCCCGATCGATCACCCGGATCGCCGCGTCCACAATGTCCTCACGCGACACCAGCCGAGTCCCCCCGGCACTGCTACGAACCACCCGCGCAGCATACATGTACCGCCGGTACGGCAGGTCCACGCGACAATCCCACTTGATTTCGGACCGAGCGTACTGCCAGTATCGAATCCCGTACCGGCAGTACGCACAACCGGAAAGACGACGATGTCCGACCCCGCCCGCCAACTCGGCGACACCCTGCGCGCACCCCTGCCCGCAGCCTTCGACCAGCTCCCCGACAGCGACCTGGCCGAACTCCACCGCCTCCTCGAAGCCGCCAAGACCCACCGCCGCGACACCCTCGACGCCGCCCTCGGCTCCTCGCTCGACTTCGTCCCGCGCCTGCTGCGCCCCGCCGTCAAGAAAGCACTGGGTCTATGAGCGACCACCTCGCCGCCGTCGCCGAAACCACCAAACTCGCCCGCGTCCTGGGCCTCGACGACCCCACCGACCTCGACTTCCTCGTCGACCTCCCACCCGCCGCCCTACGCGAATACCGCGAACGCGTCACCGACCTGCTCTTCGACCGCGACGCCCAACGCATGAAAGCCATCGCCACCGCCAGCGCCATCGTCCCCGTCGCCATCAGCTCCAAGATCGCCGAACGCGCCTTCGGACCCATCCTGTGCGCCGCCGTCGCCAGTGCCGTCGAACCCCGCCGCGCGGTCGACATCGCCAAGAACCTCACCCCCGCCTTCCTCGCCGAAGCCGCCGTCCAACTCGACCCCCGCCGCACCGCCGCCATCATCGCCGCCGTACCCGCCACCATGGTCGCCGACGTCGCCCGCCAACTCCTGTCCCGCGGCGACCACATCACCATGGGCCGCTTCGTCCACGTCATCCCCGAACCCGCCCTGCGCGCCGCCGCCCCCGTCATGAGCGACCCCGACCTGCTGCGCATCGGCTTCCTACTCGAGGACAAAACCGCCCTCGACCACGTCCTGCACATCGTCGCCGACCGCGTCCCCGGCATCATCCGCGCCGCCCACGACCAGCAGATGTGGGCCGAAGGCATCGACCTGCTCGACAACATCGCACCCCACAACCGCGCCTGGGTCGGCGACATCACCGCCGGCCTCGGCGACGACGTCCTCGACGGCCTCATCGCCGCCGTCGCCGAACTCGACGCCTGGACCACCCTGCTGCCCATCACCAGCGCCATGAGCCCCGACAGCCTGCGCCGGTTCGCCCAACGCCCCGCCATCCACGACGAACACATCCTCACCGCCATCATCGACGCCACCGCCACCCACGACCTCTGGCCCCAAGCCCTGCCGCTCGTCGACGCCGCCCTCACCACCGACACCCCGGACACGGTGTGGCACACCCTCATTCAGCTCCGCGACCACATCCCCGCAGACCTGCTCACCCGGCTCGCCGACCACGCCCGCGAACTCGGCCACGACCACCACGCCACCCGACTCGAACCCCTCCGCACCGCCACCACCTGACCCGACCACCACCCACCGCGCCCGGCCCCAGGTCACGGCCGGGCGACCCGCACCTCCGACGCTCTGGGAGAATGGCTCGGTCCACCGCCCCGCACACGAAGGATCACCGCAGCTCCGATGGCCGAGCAGACCACCCCGACCGACGCCCCAGCCATCGACCCCGCCGACCTGGCCACCTGCCTGCGCGTCCTCGAACAAGCCGGAGAGCTCGACAAGGACCACCCGGACTCCGTCACCGTGCAGCGCGCCGTCGGGCACATGTTCAAGAAGTTCAAGCGCAACAAGCGCATCGCCACCCGCGACGCCATCTCCGCCGCCGACAAGGAAGTCGTGGCCGCCACCGCCACCGGCTCTCCCAACCGCATCGACGACGAAACCGCCGGGATCCCGATCAGCTCCGCCACCGAAGGCGGCAGCGCCGGAACGCTGCTGCGGGCACGCCCCTGCTACATATGCAAACAGCGCTATACCCGCGTGGACGCCTTCTACCACCAGCTCTGCCCGGACTGCGCAGCCAAGAGCCACGCCAAGCGTGACGCGGGCACCGACCTCACCGGCAAGCGCGCCCTGCTCACCGGCGGCCGCGCCAAGATCGGCATGTACATCGCGCTGCGCCTGCTGCGCGACGGCGCCCACACCACCATCACCACCCGCTTCCCCAACGACGCCATCCGCCGCTTCGCCGCCCAGCCCGACAGCGCCGACTGGCTGCACCGGCTCCGCATCATCGGCATCGACCTGCGCGACCCCGCCCAGGTCGTCGCCCTCGCCGACGACGTCGCCGCCCAGGGCCCGCTCGACATCCTCATCAACAACGCCGCCCAGACCGTGCGCCGCTCGGTCGGCGCCTACAGCGCCCTCGTCGAAGCCGAGAACGGACCGCTGCCCGCCGGCGAACTGCCCGACGTGATCAGCTTCGGCAAGACCATGCAGGCCCACCCCACCGCGCTGACCGCGAGCCTCACGCCCAACCTCACCGCCGCCGACATCACCGACCTCGCGCTGATCGCGGGATCGGCCACCCCCGAACGCATTTCGCAGGGCGTCGCCATCGACGCGGGCGGCCTGGTGCCCGACCTCGCCCACACCAACAGCTGGGTGCAGAACGTCGGTGAGGTCGAGGCCACCGAACTGCTCGAAGTGCAGCTGTGCAACTCGGTCGCGCCGTTCATCCTCATCTCCCGACTACGCCCGGCCATGGCCGCCGCCCCCGCCCGCCGCAAGTACGTCGTCAACGTCTCCGCCATGGAAGGCGTCTTCGCCCGCGGTTACAAGGGCGCGGGCCACCCGCATACCAATATGGCCAAGGCCGCGCTGAACATGCTGACCCGCACCAGCGCCCGCGAGATGTTCGAGTCCGACAAGATCCTCATGACCGCGGTCGACACCGGCTGGATCACCGACGAGCGACCGCACTACACCAAGATCCGGCTCGCCGAGGAGGGCTTCCACGCACCCCTCGACCTGGTCGACGGCGCGGCCCGGGTGTACGACCCGATCGTCCGCGGCGAAGCCGGTGACGACCTGTACGGCTGCTTCCTCAAGGACTACGAACCTTCCAACTGGTAGCCAGACTCCCGTACCGACCCAGCCCCCTCCCCTCTTTGCTGTTTTAGAAGGTGAGGGGGCTGTTTCTCGACTGTTTCCGAGTAGGTGAGCATTCATGTTTTGATGCGCATATGTACGTACTCATATGACTTGATTGCCGAAATCAGCTCCGGCGAGCATCGGGCTGCCGCCAGAATTGGACGAGAAACTCCCCTACTCTGCGGGTTTCCCGAGTCCGATTCATGTGCGGTCCCCCACCCCGCGTTTCCACCCGGCCCATAATCGACACACGCACTCCCCCACCAGGACGGGTGATCTCATGAGCGCTAGGTCTGTGGCTGATGCATTGCGGGAGCGGTTGCCGTTCCTGCGCTGGTCGGTGATCCGATTCGCCTTGGGCGGGCCGACTTTCGCACGCACGGGGCAGGTCGGCGACGGCCGGGAGGAGGCGGCGCGGGCGTACGTGCTGGCCCACGGGGCGGCCGGCGATCCGGACAGTGTGCTCGCCGCGTACGACGGCTTCGCGCGGACCCGCAGCATGCTGGTGAATGTCGGCGATGAGAAGGGGCTCATCCTGGACGCGGCCGTGCGCCGGGCCGGCCCCGCGTTGGCCCTGGAATTGGGTGGTTACTGCGGGTACAGCGCGGTCCGGATCGGCCGGGCGCTGGCGCCGGGCGCGCGGCTGGTGTCGGTGGAGTTCAATGCCGACAACGCGTCGATCGCGCGCACGCTGCTGGCGCACGCGGGGCTCTCGGATCGGGTGACCGTTGTCGTGGGCACCATCGGCGACGGCGGCGACACCGTGAAACGCTTGGCGTCCGAGCACGGATTCGCCCCCGGCGCACTCGATTTCGTCTTCCTCGACCACGACAAGAAGGCTTATCTCCCGGACCTGAAGACGATCCTGGAGGCCGGCTGGCTGCACCCGGGCAGCCTCGCCGTCGCCGACAATGTCCGCATTCCGGGAGCGCCGGACTACCTGCGGTACATGCGCGAGTCCGAGGGCGCCACGTGGCGCACCGTCGAGCACGACACCCACGTCGAATACCAGTCGCTCCTGAAAGATCTCGTACTGGAGTCGGAGTACCTGGGCTGACCCGCACCTATCCTGGGGTCATGGTCTACCGGCTGCTGGCCGACGCGACCGCGATCGCGCATTTCGCGTTCGTGGCCTATGTCGTGGTGGGCGGGTTCATCGCCTGGCGCTGGCCGCGCACGTTCTGGCTGCACCTGCTCGCCTTCGGATGGGGGTTCAGCACCGTGCTGTTCAAGGTCGAGTGCCCGCTGACGAACCTGGAGAACTGGGCGCGCCACCGCGCGGGCGAGGCGGGCCTGCCGCCGAGCGGATTCATCGACCACTACATCACCGGTGTGCTCTATCCCCGCAGCGCGCTGGAAGAGGTCCGAGTGGTCGTGGTGGTGTGCGTCGTCGTGTCCTGGGTGGGCCTGTATCTGCTGTCGCGGCGGCGGGCCGCCACACCCTCGTGATCACCGCCGATCCGGCCGCTGCGGGCGAATCCGCTTCGGGGCGTGCATAATCGCGCTGGTTGTCGAAGTGACTTAAGGGGTTTTCATGGGTGGCTCATCGATCGCGTCGGTGTTCCTGGAGCGGGTGGTGTATCCGGTGCGCACGGCGGTCAGCACCGTGTGGGGAATCGGGACCTTTACCCGCACGGGCCAATTCGGTGACGGGCGTGAGGCCGCGGTGCGCGATCACGTGCTGGCCAATGCCGAGCAGGGCAACCCGGACAGCGTGCTGGACGCGATCGACCGGTTCGCGCGCACGCGCAGCAATCTGGTGAACGTCGGCGACGAGAAGGGCCTGCTGCTGGATGCCGCGGTGCGCCGGGCGAATCCGAGGCTGGCCCTGGAGCTGGGCACCTACGTCGGCTACAGCGCGGTCCGCACGGCGCGGGTGCTGCCCGAGGGCGCGCGCCTGATCTCGGTCGAGTTCAGTGCCGCCAATGCCGAGGTGGCGCGGGCCATCATCGCGCACGCCGGGTTCGCGGATCGGGTGACGGTGGTGGTCGGCACCATCGGCGACGGCGGGGACACCATCCGCGCGCTCGCCGAGGAGCACGGGATCACCGAGGGCGCGGTCGATTTCGTTTTCGTCGATCACGACAAGTCGGCGTACCTCGCCGATCTGAAGCACATTCTCGACGCGGGCTGGCTGCACCCGGGCACCATCGTGGTGGCCGACAATATGCGCATTCCCGGCGCGCCGGACTACCTGGCCTACATGCGGGAGGCCGAGGGCACGTCCTGGCGCACCGTGGAGCACGACACCCACATCGAGTACCAGTCCCTGCTCAAGGACCGGGTGCTCGAGTCGGAATACCTGGGCTGACGGCGAACTCGCCGCGGCGGCGCAGGCGCCGTCCGCGGCAGCCCGGCCGACCTACTTCGAGGGGCCGGGCGACGCCGTGGCGAGCGCGCGGGTGATCGAGTCCGCGAGCGCCTTGATGTTCTCGGGCAGATCCAGATAGAAGTGGCCGCCTTCGAAGGTGGCGAGATCGAAATCGGCGGTGGTGAAGTCGCGCCACTGCCCGGCCTGGACGGCCGAGGTGGTCGGGTCCGAGGAGCTGATCAGCGCGGTGATCGGCGTGCGCAGCGGTGCGCCGATCTGGTGGCGGTAGGTCTCGACCGCGCGATAGTCGGTGCGGACCGCCGGGAGGACCAGATCGGCCAGCCCCGGTTCGTCGCGCAGGATGCGCACCGAGGCCGGATCGTTCGACAGGCGTTCGAGTTCGGCGATGAGACCCTCGTCCGGGCCCTCGTGCAGGCGTCCGGACTCCTCGTGCACCGGTGCGGGACGGCCGGAGACGAACAGGTGCGTCACCTCGCGTCCGCCCGCCTCGACCCGGCGGGCGGTCTCGTAGGCGACGGTCGCGCCCATGCTGTGCCCGAAGATGGCCAGCCGCACGTCTTTCGGCCAGGCCAGCAGATCGGTGGCGGCGTGCCCGGCCAGTTCGGTGAGCGCGGGGACGGGCGGGTCGCCGAGGCGGTCCTGCCGCCCGGGGTACTGCACGCCGAAGACCGCGGTGCCCGCGCCGAAGCGCTGGGCCAACTGCCGGTAGGCGCCGACGGAGCCGCCGCCGGGCGGAAAGCACACCAGTACGGTCTCGGGGGCGGGATCGGGCTTCAGTTCGCGCAGCCAGGTGGTTCCGGGGAGTCGATGGGCGCTCATCGATCGAGTATGCCCCGAGATCTCGCGTCGGGCTCGCACCTGGTCCCGGCGTTAGAGTCGGCTCGTGGCCACCTATGACGCATTGGTTCGCGACTACGAGACCGGAATCGGGGTTGCCGGGACACCGGTGCCGGCGCTCGATCCGGGCGCGAATCTGGCTGCGACGCTACCGGTCTGGGCGCTGGCGGGTGGCGCGGTCGCGGCCTTCGCCGGTGCGGCCGACCGGTGGCGCGAAGTCTGCGGGGTGACGCCGCTGCACGGCGTCATCGATCCCGGCCGTGTCGCGGCGGCCTTCCAGAGCGACAAGCTGCTGCGGATCGATGGGCAGCAGCCGCGAATGTTCGCGGAGTTGTCGGGTTTCTTCCGAAGCGCGGACGGCTGGGTGCGGACGCACGCCAACTACCCGCACCATCGGGCGCGCCTGCTGGCGGCGCTGGATCTGTCCGCCGAGGCCACTCCCGAGGATTTCACCCGGCGGGTCGCGACGCTGACGGCCGCCGATATCGAACAGCGCGCCGCCGAGCACGCGGCCATCGCGTTCCGGGTGCGCACCGAGCGGGAGTGGGCCGACAGCCCGCAGGGCACAGCGGCCGCGTCCGGCCCGTTGGTCGCGCTCGACGCCCGCGGCGATCGGGGCGCGCTCGACTCACTCGGCGCCGCAACGGCAATGCTCCCGCTGCGCGGAATCCGGGTGCTGGATCTGACCCGGGTGATCGCCGGTCCGGTGGCGACGCGGGCATTGGCCCTGCTGGGAGCCGATGTGTTGCGGATCGACCCGCCGGACCTGCCGGAGATCGACTGGCAGTTCCTGGACACCTGTCAGGGGAAGCGTTCCACTGTAGTCGATTTGCGCACCGGACTTCCGGTCTTTCGCGAATTGATCAGCAATGCGGACATAATCATCACGGGTTACCGACCGGGCAGCTTGGAACGGTTCGGAGTGCGGCCCGGCGATATTCGACCGGGAATTGTGCACGGACGAGTTTCGGCGTGGGGCGAACGGGGCCCGTGGGGAGATCGCCGCGGTTTCGACAGCATCGTGCAGGCCACATCCGGAATTTCTCTTATCGAAGGCACACGCGATAATTCGCGTAACGAACCGGCTGTGGGCGCCCTCCCGGCCCAGGCCCTCGACCACGCCAGCGGGTACCTGCTCGCGGCGGGCGTGCTGGACGCGCTGTGCGCGCGCCGCGCCGACGGCCGCGGCCGCGATGTCCGGGTCGCGCTGGCCCGCACCGCATCCTGGCTGATCACCGCACCGGGCCGGACGCCCGGGCACGTGCCCGCGCAGGTCCCGGATCCGCGTTACGCGGTGACGCACGCGGCGGTGAGCACCGCGGGCCCGGCATTGGGCGAGTATCCGGACTTTCCGTGTCCCGCTCCGGCCTACGGATCGAGCGCTCCCGAATGGAAAGCCCGACCGGACGGTTCGTAACTTCGGCGAATGTATACAAGCTGCTGCACGCACACCCGCAAGTACATCCGAGAAATAGTCGAATTGCCTTGCAATGCAGCACTTTCGACACGCCGCACTTATCCCCCGTCCGGCGTTAATAAATGAGACCCTGAAACCGACATCAAAATTGTCGACATGTGTGTCGACATGCGGATGGAGGACGTCACCGTGGACACACCTGCTCCCTTGCTCACCGCCGCCAGCGATGCCGGCGCCACCAAGGTAGGGAGACGGGAATGGGCCGGACTGTCGGTGCTCGCACTGGCGTGCCTGGTCTACTCGATGGACCTGACGGTCCTGCACTTGGCGGTGCCGCAGATCAGCGAGGTCCTGCGGCCGACCAGTTCCCAATTGCTGTGGATCATCGACGTTTACGGATTTCTCGTCGCGGGTTTGCTGCTCACCATGGGCACCATCGGCGACCGCATCGGCCGTCGCCGGTTGCTGATGGTCGGAGCGGCCGCGTTCGCGGCGATCTCGGTGATCGCGGCCTTCGCGCCGTCCGCGCCGGTGCTCATCGCCTGCCGGGCACTGCTCGGCATCGCCGGGGCCACCCTCGCGCCCTCCACACTCTCGTTGATCTTCACCATGTTTCGCGACGCGGGGCAACGGTCGGTGGCGGTCGGGGTCTGGGTGGGCTCCTACTCGGTCGGCGGCTCCATCGGGCCGCTGGCGGGCGGGCTCATGCTCGAACATTTCTGGTGGGGGTCGGTGTTCCTGCTCGCGGTGCCGGTCATGGTGCTGCTGATCGTGCTCGCGCCCCGGGTGCTGCCCGAGTTCCGGGATCCCGACGCGGGCCGCCTCGATCCGGTCAGCGCCGCGCTGTGCACGGCGGCGGTGCTGCTGGTGGTGTTCGGCATGAAGAAGGCCGCGCAGGACGGGCCCGGCCCGATCGCGGTGGCCGCGCTGGCCACCGGCATCGGGATCGGGGTGATCTTCGTTCGGCGTCAGCTCAATACGCCCGACCCGATGCTGGACCTACGCCTGTTCCGACTAGGCAGCTTCCGGACCGCGCTGACCATCAATATGGTCTCCATCTTCGTCGCCTTCGGATACGCCCTGTTCGTGGGACAGTACTTCCAGCTGGTGCTGGGCATGTCGCCGCTGCGTGCCGGTCTGGCCACCATCCCGGCGGGCCTGGGCTTCATGGTCGGCTCGCAGCTGGGGCCGCGCATCATGAAAGTGGTACGGCCCGCGTACATGATCGGCGCCGGCATGACCATGGCCGCCGCCGGACTGCTGCTGCTCACCCAGATCACCACCTCGGGCGGGGTGGAGCTCACCATCGTGGCGTCACTGCTGGTGTCGTTCGGTCTGGCACCGGTGTTCGGGGTGACCACCGAGCTCATCGTCGGCTCCGCGCCGCCGGAGCAGGCGGGGGCCGCCTCCGGGCTCTCGGAGACCGGGGCCGAATTCGGCGGCGCGCTCGGGATCTCCATCCTCGGCAGCATCAGCATCGCCATCTACCGCAGCCAGCTCAATGCCGGCCTGCCCTACGGCATGCCGGAACCCGACGCACGCGCGGCGCGGGACACGCTCGGCGCGGCATTGGAAGTCGCGCGCACCATGCCTGGCAGGCTCGGCACCACAGTGGCCGACGCCGCCAAGCACGCCTTCCTCACCGGCATGCACCTGACGGCTGCCATCGCGGCGGGGGCCGCACTGCTGCTGGCCGTCATCGCCGTGACCCGGCTGCGGCACGTGCCGCCCAGCTGAGATCACTTGCCTCGGATCGCCTCGATGGCGGTGGTGAGCGAATCACCGTCCAGCAGTTCCGCGCTCGGAGCGATGACCATCTGGATCGCGAGGCCCTGGAACACCAGGAACAGCAGCTTCCCGACCGCGACGGCCTGATCCTCGCTCAGATCCGGATGGGTGGATCTGACGATGGCGACGATATCGCGGTGCGCCACCTCGGTCGCCTCGGCCATGAAGATCTGCTGCGCGGGATCGCGCGCGATCTGCAGGCCGTTCTCCATGCTCAACAGCAGGCCGTCGCGATTGCGCTGCACGACGTCCACGAATCCGTTCCAGGTCGCGGCCAGCGACTCCCAGAGCGTGTGGCCCTCCCCCGCGTCGCGGATGGCGGCCTCCATGCCGTCGCCGATCCGGGTGCCGACCCCGATGGTGATCGCCTCGGTGATCAGCTGGTCCTTGGACCCGAAGTGATAGCCGATGGCGGCGAGGCTGACACCGGCGGCGCTCGCGATGTCCCGGGCGGTGACCTTGGCCAGGCCGCGCTCGAGGACGGCCTTGCGTGCACCTTCCAGCAGGTCTTCTCGATTTCCCATGACCTCACCCTAGCAGCGTCTTAGACATTCGTTCCAGACACCCGTATCAAACGCCCGATCGGGCCTCGGTCTCATCGGGCATCGATCCCGCTACCCTCGAACCCGTGCGGCAGAAGATCCTCATGGACAACGACACCGGCATCGATGACGCCCTCGGTCTGCTCTACCTGCTCGCCTCCCCCGAGGCCGAGATCATCGGAATCGCCTCCACCGCGGGCAATGTGCCCGCGCCGCGGGTCGCGGCCAATAATCTGGCGCTGCTCGATCTCGCGCGGGCCCCGGAAATCGAAGTGACACAAGGGGCGTTGACGCCCCTGGCGGTGCCGCTGCGCACCACCGAGGACACCCACGGGCCGCAGGGGGTCGGGTACGCGGAGCTGCCGCCGAGCAAGCGGACGCTGTCGAATCGGCCGGCCGCGCAGCTGTGGGTCGACCTGGCCCGCGAGCACCCCGGCGAGATCGTCGGCCTGTGCACCGGCCCGCTCACCAATCTCGCGTTGGCACTGCGCCTGGAACCGCGACTGCCGCAACTGCTCCGGAGGCTGGTCATCATGGGCGGGGCGTTCAATCACCCGGGCAACACCACCCCCACCAACGAGTGGAACGTGCACGTGGATCCGGAGGCGGCCAAGGAGGTCTTCGACGCCTTCTCCGCCGCGCCCGCCGACCGCCGACCGATCGTGTGCGCGCTCGACATCACCGAGACCATCGAGATGAAGCCCCCACACCTGGCACTGCTGGCCGAACGGGCGGGCAGCGCGCCGGTGGAACTGGTCACCGAGGACGATCCGCCACACGCCCGCTCGAAGGCGAGCAATCCGCTGGTGCGGTTCCTCACCGACGCGGTGCGCTTCTACTTCGACTTCCACAAGCTCTACGACCAGGGCTATCTGGCGCACATGCACGACCCGTTCGCGGCGGCGGTGGCACTGGACCCGAGCCTGGCCGTCACCAAGCCCGCGACGGTCGACGTGGAGCTGACCGGCACCCTGACCCGCGCCACCACCGTGGCCGACTGGGCGGGGATGTGGGGCCGGGAACCCAACGCGGACATCGTGGTCGCGACCGGGCCCGAGGAATTCTTCGAGCGGCTGATCGGCCGCGTCGGCGATTACGCGCGGACGGTGTTCGCGGAAGGAGACACCGACCGGTGACCGGCAGAACAGACCTCGACTACGTCACCGGATTCCGCGAGCGCCTCGGACTGCCCGGAATCATCGACGTGCACACGCATTTCATGCCCGAGCAGGTGCTGCGCAAGGTGTGGACCTACTTCGACACGGCCGGACCGCTGGTGGGTCATCGTGAATGGCCGATCACCTACCGCGACGAGGAGCAGGTGCGGCTGAAGACGCTGCGCGAGTTCGGGGTCAGCGCCTTCACCTCGATGATCTATCCGCACAAACCGGACATGGCGGCCTGGCTCAACAGCTGGTCCGCCGACTTCGCCGCCCACACGCCGGACTGCCTGCACACCTCGACCTTCTATCCGGAGCCGGGCGCGCCCGAGTACGTGCGCGCGGCGCTGGAGTCCGGGACGCGAATCTTCAAGCTGCACATCCAGGTCGGTCACTACCACCCGGCCGATCCGCTGCTGGACGAGGTGTGGGGCCTGATCCAGGACGCGGGCACCCCGGTGGTCATCCACTGCGGATCCGGGCCCGCCGCCGGGGAATTCACCGGTCCCGAGCCCATCACGGCCCTGCTGCGGCGCTTCCCGCGACTACGGCTGATCATCGCGCACATGGGCGCTCCCGAATACCGCGAATTCCTCGATATCGCCCAGGCTCACGCCGGTGTCCTGCTCGACACCACGATGAACTTCACCGACTTCTTCGAGGCCGCGGACCCCTTCCCCACCGCCGAACTCCCCCGCGTCCGCGATCTCGGCGACCGGATCCTGTTCGGCAGCGACTTCCCGAACATCCCCTACCCGTACGGGCACGCGCTGTTCGCGCTGGAACGCCTGGACCTCGGCGACAACTGGCTGCGCGCGGTCTGTCACGATAACGCGGCACGCGTGTTCACTCTCGGATAACACCTCACGCCCTGGCGATATCGAGAAAGGCGGGCCGGTCATGCGGTTGGTCGCGGAAATCCTCGTCGGATTGCTCGCCGCGTTGCACGTCTACATCCTGGTCATGGAGATGTTCCTGTGGACCACGCCCCGGGTTCGCGCGAGCTTCGGCACCACCGCCGAGTTCGCCGAGGAGACCAAGGTGCTGGCCGCCAATCAGGGCCTCTACAACGGCTTTCTGGCCGCGGGCCTGATCTGGGGTCTGATCGTGTCCGATCCGGTCGGGCAGGCCGCGAAGATCTTCTTCGCGGCCTGCGTGGTGGTGGCCGGACTCTACGGCGCGGCCACCGCGAGCCGGCGGATCCTGTTCGCCCAGGCGGTGCCGGGCGCGATCACGCTGGCCGCGGTGCTGCTGGCCGGATAGCGGCTAGCCGCCGGAGACGCTGAGCGCGATCTTGGCGTTGCGGCCCGGTCGTTCGCTGGCCGCGGCCGCCTCGGCGGCCTGCTCGAGCGGGTAGGAGGTCTCGACGGGCAGATCCAGCACGCCCTTAGCGGCCAGGGTGACCAGTTCGGTGATGAGTCGGCGGCGCTCCTCGCCGCCGATCTCCTCGGCCCGCTTGGAGCCCCAGAAGCCCTTCACCACGGCCTGTTTGAAGATGATCGGGCCGGGGTCGAGCACCAACGGCTGACCGGAGAGCGCACCGAACGTGATCAGCTCGCCGCGCGGGGCCAGCACCGTGAGGAGGTCGTTGGCGGCCTTGCCGCTGACCTGGTCGACCGCGCGCACGATCGGCTCACCGCCGGTTTCCTCGGCGGCCCGCTCGACCCAGTCCGCGGACTCGGTGTCGAGCACCGGCTCGAAACCCAGCTCCCGCAAGGACTTCGCGGCGGCCTCGCTGCGCACCAGATTGAGCACATGGACGCCGCGGGCGCGGGCCAGCAGGTTCAGCAGCCGCCCGACCGCGCCGTTGGCGGCGTTGATCGTGATCCATTGCCCGGGTTCGACCTTCAGGTCCTCCAGCAGCATGAGCGCGCTCAGCGGCATGGCCAGCAGCTGGCTCGCGGTCGCGTCGGACACCCCGTCCGGCACCGGCACCACGCCGCCCGCCTTGGCGACGAAATACTCCGCCCACGCGCCCTGCACCCCCGAGACCGTCACGCGCTGACCGACTTCCAGGCCGGTGACTCCCGCGCCGAGGGCGTCGACGCTGCCGACGGCCTCGGTGCCGGGGACGGCGGGCAGCTCCGGCCGGTAGCCGTAGATGCCGCGAATGATGGCCAGGTCGTGATTGTGGATCGGGGCCAGGGTGGTCGCGACGCGCACCTCACCCGGGCCGGGTTCGGGCACCGGCCGTTCGGACGTGGTCAGCACGTCCTTCGGCTCGCCGAATGCTTCGATGATCACCGCGCGCATGGGAGCGTTCATGAGGGGTTCTCCTTCGATCGAGGGTGGGCGGCCAGGGCCGCGGTGAGCCGGTGCAGGGTCGTCCGCAGGTCGGCCAGTTCGGTGGTGGACATGCCGGAGATCTCCTCGGCCCGTCCGGGGATGTGGCAGGCGGCCGCGCGCAGGTCGCGGCCGCGGTCGGTCAGGCTGATCTCGACGCGACGTTCGTCGGTCGTGGAGCGGCGGCGGGTCACGAAGCCCGCCGTTTCGAGGCGCTTCAGCAGGGGTGAGAGCGTGCCCGAGTCCAGGTCCAGCGCCGCGCACAGATCGCTGACAGTTCGCTCGTCGCGCTGCCAGAGCGCGGCCAGGACCAGATATTGCGGATAGGTGATGCCGAGCGCGTCGAGTTTGGACCGGTACAACCCGGTCATCGCCCGCGACGCCGCGTACAGCGCGAAGCACAGCTGGTTCTCCAGTGCCTGCTCATCGGTCACCTCAACACGGTAGCCAACAATTAAATTGTGCACAATCTATCTGTCCGTCTGCTCCGTCACACCGGCAGCCCGGAGACGATGCACGGTGATAGCGATCGGGTTTGTCCGGCAAACCGCGGGAATTCGGGATACGTTGCCCTGGAACGCGTTCCAATCGAGGGACGCCGAACAGCGGGGAGTTGCAATGACGCATGAGGTAGTGAGCCGGATCGAGGAGCTGTCCGGACAGCTCGCGGCGACTGCCCCGGAAACCGAGCGGCTGGGGAAGCTCTCCGACGAGAGCGTGAAGCTGCTCCGTCAGACCGGCATCATGCGGATGCTGCAGCCGACCGAGTACGGCGGCCTGGCCGCGCACCCGCGCGACTACGCCGAGGCGGTCATGGCCGTGTCCAAGCACTGCGGCTCCACCGGGTGGGTGACCGGCGTGGTCGGCGCGCACCCGTGGGAAATGGCGCTGATGGATCGCCGGCTGCAGGACGAGGTGTGGGGCGAGAACCCCGAAGCCTGGATCGCCTCGCCCTACGCGGTGATGGGCGTCGCGAAGCAGGCCGACGGCGGGTACACGCTGAACGGGCGCTGGGCCTTCTCCTCCGGCACCGACCACTGCGACTGGATCTTCCTGGGCGCGTTGCTCGCCGACCCCGAGGGGAATCCGGTGATGCCGCCGACCGTGCTGCACGTGGTGCTGCCGCGCAAGGACTACACCATCGTCGACGACTCCTGGGACGTCATCGGGTTGCAGGGCACCGGGTCCAAGGACATCATCGTCGACGGCGCCTTCATTCCGGCCTACCGGACCATCGAGATGGAGGCGGTCGCCGAAGGCGAGCGGGCCGCCGAACGCGCGGGCCGCACCGACACCGTCTACAAGCTGCCGTTCTGGTCGATGTTCCCGCTCGGCATCACCGCCGCGGTCATCGGCATCGCCGAGGGCGCGCTCGCGGCCCACCTCGACTACCAGCGCAATCGCGTCACCGCCACGGGCACCATGATCAAGGACGACCCGATCGTGCTGTCCGCCATCTCCGAGGCCGCCGCCGACATCGCCGCCTCCCGCAGCCAGCTGCTCGACGGCATCAGCCGCCTCTACGATCTCGCCGACGAGGGCAAGCCCATCTCCTTCGAGGACCGAGCCGTGGTGCGCCGCAATCAGGTTCGCTGCGCGTGGCGGGCGGTGGCGGCGGTGGACCAGATCTTCGCGCGGTCCGGCGGCAACGCGGCGCGGCGGCAGAACGTCATGCAGCGGTTCTGGCGCGACGCGCACGTGGGATTGCAGCACGCCATCCACACGCCCGGTTCGATCTACCACTCGACGGCGTTGACCACCATGGGCCTGGAACCCGAGGGCCCGCTGCGCATGATGATCTGACATCCTCGGCGCGGTCCGATAGCTGCCAGGATGCGGCTATCGGACCGCGCGACTTTACCCATTTTCGCCCACCGCGAAACCCCTCGGCGGAGAACACGCGTGCTGATGTCAGAAAGAATCGACGTCATCGGCGGGATACTCACTGTCATGCATCGACTGACGCGTTCTCTCGTTGCCCTGATCGCCATATTTGCCGCCCTGGTGCCGGCATCCGCGCACGCCGACCCCGGCGGCGGTTCCGGCATCGTGGACGTGCGGCCGCTCGGCGGACGCCAGTACGAAGTGACCGTCTACTCCGCGGCCATGGGACGCAACATCCCGGTCTGGGTGTCGCATCCCGACGAACCGGCCCCCGCCCTGTACCTGTTGAACGCGGTCGACGGCGGTGAATCCGGCGGACCCTGGTCCAATCGCACCGACGTCGCCCAGTTCTTCGCCGACAAGCCGGTCAACGTCATCACCCCGATCGGCGGGCGCGCCAGCTTCTACACCGACTGGATCTCCGACGACCCGGCGCTGGGCCGCAACAAGTGGTCCACCTTCCTGATCCACGAACTGCCGCCGCTGCTGGAATCCCACTTCCAGATGACCGGGCGCAACGCGATCGCGGGCGCGTCGATGTCCGCGACCTCGGCGCTGAATCTCGCCATCGAAGCGCCCGGCATGTACCAGGCCGTGGGGGCCTTCAGCGGCTGCCCGCGCACCACCGACGCGATGGCCCGCAATTTCGTGCGCACCGAACTCAGCCTGTTCCGGGCGAACGCCGCCAACATGTGGGGGCCTGACAACAATCCGGCCTGGGACGCCCACGATCCGGTGATCAACGCGGACCAGCTACGCGGGGTGGCGCTCTACATCTCGGCGGGCGATGGCGCATCGGGCGTGCACGATTCCCTCGCGGATCCGAGCATCGGCGGGAACGTGGCCACGCTGGCCGATCGCATGGCGGTGGGCGGGGCCATGGAGACGGTTGTCCGCAGCTGCACGGACTCCCTGGTCAGCCGGCTCGGGGAGCTGGGGATTCCGGCGCAGGTCGCCTACCGGAACGGCACGCACGCCTGGCCGTATTGGCAGGATGACGTGCACGATTCCTGGCCGCTGATCGCCGGCGCCCTCGGGGTCTAGCCGGCGGGCGTGACAGGCCAGGTGATTTCGAGATCCTGGACCTCGAAGCCCTGCGGGAAGCGGTAGGTCCGCGGCACACCAGCCCGGCCGCCATGGCGTTCGTAGAACGCGATGGCGGCCGTATTGTCTTCCAGCACTTCCAGGTACACCGGGTGGCCGGGGAATTCGGCGGCGGCCCACTCGAATCCGTGCCGCAGGAGTCGCGTCCCGATGCCGCCACGCTTGAGGGCCGGGCTGACGTGCAGATTGTCGATCAGAACGCGACCGTCCGGTTGCGGCGCCAGATAGATGAATCCCAGCAGTTCCGAGCCGGATTCGGCGACGAAGAGGCTGCCGGGCGCGACCTCCGCGGTCAGCCGGGACAGCCACATGGCTTGGTGGTCATCGGCCAGCGCCCCGTCCAGATACGCCCCGGGCATGATCCCGACGTAGGCGGTGCGCCAACTGGCGGTGTGCAGCGTGGCGACCGCGTCCGCGTCGGAGGCGAGACCGGGGCGGATCCGGATGGTCATGGCGGTCAGGGCCGTTCGTCGAAGGCCCGCAGGATCTCCTCGGCGGCCAGCGCCGGGGTGAGGGAGCCGTCGCGGATCTGCTTCTCGACCGGGGCCTTCAACGCCTTGACGGCCGGGTTGTCGGACAGGCGGCGCAGCAGGTTGTCGTGCACCATGGTCCAGGTCCAGTCGACCTGCTGACGGCGGCGCTTCTCGGCGAACTCCCCCGCCTCGGTCAGCACCCGGCGGTGGGTGAGCACCGCGTCCCAGAACGTGTCCAGGCCGGTGCCGTTGAGGCCGGACATGGTGAGAACCGGTGGCCGCCACAGCGATTCGCGCGGATGCACGAGCCGCATGGCGCCCTGGAGTTCGCGGGCGGCGGCCTTGGCCTCGAGCTCGTGACGGCCGTCGGCCTTGTTCACGGCCACCAGGTCGGCGAGTTCGAGCACGCCCTTCTTGATGCCCTGCAGCTGGTCGCCGGTGCGGGCCAGGGTGAGGAAGCAGAAGACGTCGACCATATTGGCGACGGTGACCTCGGACTGGCCGACGCCGACGGTCTCCACCAGGATGACGTCGTAGCCCGCGGCTTCGAGAAGCACGATGGTCTCGCGGGTCGCCTTCGCGACGCCGCCGAGCGTGCCCGCGGTCGGCGAGGGCCGGATGAACGCGTCGCGCTGCACCGACAGCCGTTCCATACGGGTCTTGTCGCCCAGGATCGAGCCGCCGGTCAGGGTCGAGGACGGGTCGACGGCCAGCACCGCCACCCGATGGCCCTGGCCGATCAGGTACATGCCGAGCGCGTCGATGAACGTCGACTTGCCGACGCCCGGAACGCCGGTGATGCCCACGCGATTGGACAGCGCCTTGCCCGCGTCGGGGGTCAGCTTCAGCAGCAGCTGCTGAGCCAGTTCCCGATGGTCGCTCCGGGTGGATTCGACGAGGGTGATGGCGCGGGCCAGTCCGGCCCGCTCCCCCGCCCGCACCTGCGCGGCCAGCTGGTCGACGTCGATCACCCGGCGCGCCACCGGGGTGGCGGGCCGAACGCCGGGGCCGGGTCCGGGGACCCCGACACCGGCGGTGGTGCCGAGCCGGGGGTGGTTCTCGCCACCCCCGGTCGCGCGTGCGGCGTCGCTCATTCCGTTGCGCCGCTGCCGATCTCGTGGCCCAGCTGTGCGGCCAGCTTCCCGATCAGGTCGATCGCGGCGTCGGCGATGATGGTGCCGGGGCCGAAGATGCCCGCGGCGCCGGCGGCGTACAGCTCGTCGTAGTCACCGGGCGGGATGACGCCGCCGACGGTGACCATGATGTCGGGACGACCGACATCGGCCAGTGCCTGCCGCAGGGCGGGCACCAGCGTGAGGTGGCCTGCGGCCAGCGACGAGACGCCGACGACGTGCACGTCGTTGTCGGCCGCCTGCTGCGCCACCTCTTCGGGGGTCTGGAACAGCGGGCCCACGTCGACGTCCATGCCGAGGTCGGCGAAGGCGGTCGCGATCACCTTCTGGCCGCGGTCGTGGCCGTCCTGACCCATCTTGGCGATCAGGATGCGGGGGCGACGGCCCTCGGCTTCGGCGAACTCCTCGACCAGTTCGATGGCCTTGCTGATATTGGTCACCTTGCCCGCCTCCTCCCGGTAAACGCCGGAGAGCGTACGGATTTCGGCCTGATGGCGGCCGTAGACCTTCTCCAGGGCATCGGAGATCTCACCGACAGTGGCCTTGGCGCGGGCCGCCGCGATGGCCAGGGCCATCAGGTTGTTCTCCATGCCGCCCTCGGTCGAGGCGGCCGCGCGGGTGAGCTCGGCCAGCGCCTGCTCGACCGCGGCCGAATCACGTTCGGCGCGCAGCTTTTCCAGCTTGGCGTTCTGCTCGGCGCGCACGCGCGAGTTCTCGACCTTGAGGACCTCGATCGGGGTGTCTTCCTCGACCAGGTACTTGTTGACGCCGATCACCGGCTGCTGACCGGTGTCGATACGGGCCTGCGTACGAGCCGCGGCCTCCTCGATGCGCAGCTTCGGGATGCCCTCCGAAATCGCCTGCGCCATACCGCCGTGCGCCTCGATCTCGGCGATGTGGGCGCGGGCGCGCTCGGCCAGCTGGTGGGTCAGCCACTCCACGTAGTACGAGCCGCCCCACGGGTCGGCCGGACGGGTGGTGTTGGACTCCTGCTGGATCAGCAGCTGGGTGTTGCGGGCGATGCGGGCGGAGAAGTCGGTCGGCAGGGCCAGCGCCTCGTCGAGGGCGTTGGTGTGCAGCGACTGGGTGTGGCCCTGGGTGGCGGCCATGGCCTCCACGCAGGTGCGCGCGACGTTGTTGAACACGTCCTGCGCGGTCAGCGACCAGCCCGAGGTCTGCGAGTGGGTGCGCAGCGCGAGCGACTTCGAGTTCTTCGGCTCGAACTTGGCGACCAGCTCGTTCCAGAGCAGGCGGCCCGCACGGAGTTTCGCGACCTCCATGAAGAAGTTCATGCCGATGGCCCAGAAGAACGACAGTCGCGGCGCGAACTTGTCGACCTCCATGCCCGCGTCCAGACCGGCCTTGATGTACTCCACGCCGTCGGCGAGGGTGTAGGCCAGCTCCAGGTCGGCGGTCGCGCCGGCTTCCTGGATGTGGTAGCCGGAGATGGAGATCGAGTTGAACTTCGGCATCTTCGCGGAGGTGTAGGCGAAGATGTCGGAGATGATCCGCATCGAGGGCTTGGGCGGGTAGATGTAGGTGTTGCGGACCATGAACTCCTTCAGAATGTCGTTCTGAATGGTTCCGGCCAGCTGCTCGGGCGCGACGCCCTGCTCCTCGGCGGCGACGACGTAGAGCGCCAGGATCGGCAGCACCGCGCCGTTCATGGTCATCGACACCGAAACCTGGTCCAGCGGAATCTGATCGAACAGTTCCCGCATGTCGAGGATGGAGTCGATGGCGACACCGGCCATGCCGACGTCACCGGTGACGCGCGGGTGGTCCGAGTCGTAGCCGCGGTGGGTCGCCAGGTCGAAGGCGACCGACAGGCCCTTCTGACCCGACTGCAGGTTGCGGCGGTAGAAGGCGTTGGAGTCCGCGGCGGTGGAGAAGCCCGCGTACTGGCGGATGGTCCACGGCTGGTTCACGTACATGGTCGGGTAGGGACCGCGCACGAACGGCGCGATACCCGGCACGCTGTCCAG
This sequence comes from Nocardia sp. NPDC056611, assembly GCF_042792755.1. Classification (NCBI taxonomy): domain Bacteria; kingdom Bacillati; phylum Actinomycetota; class Actinomycetes; order Mycobacteriales; family Nocardiaceae; genus Nocardia; species Nocardia sp. NPDC056611. Next base: position 1,224,913 of record NZ_JBHTVV010000002.1, on the reverse strand, counting down.
CGGGTAGCCCTCGGCCACGATGGCGTCCCGGTCGGCCTTGGTGAACACCGGCGGCACGTCGATGCCCTCGGGGGTCGACCAGGTGAGCTGTTCGGGCGCATAGTGATTGGCGGTCGCGGCGGTCTTGACGAACTCCTCGACCTGCGCGGCGCTGACCTCGGCGGGGGCGGTGTCGCCCTCGGTCAACGGTACTTCGGCGAAATTGCCGATCCGGTGCTTGATATCGCTCATCTCTACGCTCCCAGCTTCTCCAGCAGACCGGACAGAGCCGCCACCGCATCCATGCGCGCGGTCACGAAACCGTCGGGGCGCTGGGCGCCGGTCAGGTCCGCGACCGCCTTCTCGGGTCCGGCCAGCAGCACGGTGGTGACACCGGCCGCCCGCAATTCCTCCACCGCCGCGGCGGCGTCGGTGCCGTACCGCTTGTCCGAACCGCACAGCACCGCGATCGACGGACCGGCCTCGGTGACCGCCTCGATGCCGCCGGAGGCCAGCAGGTTGGTGGAGAAGGTGACACGAACATTGTTCTCCGACACCGGGCCCAGCGGAACCAGGCGCACCCGCGGGCGCGCGCCGTTGGCGGCCAGGTAGGCGTCGGAGCGGTTGCGCAGCGCCTCGAAGGCCGCGCCGTAGCGGGCCGAGGACTCCGTGGCGCGCGCGGCCTCCGACAGCGGCTTCTCACCCAGGTTCGGGAACTCGTTGACACCGGTGACGGCCGTCTTGCGGTGCGCCACATCGGAATCGCGCTCGGCCTTGGTCTCGCCGATGCGCTCGGCGAGCAGACCCGCCTGCAGCGCGGCCAGGTAACCGCCGGCGGCCTCGATCTCCTGCATGAACTCCCACGCCTTGGCGGCGAGCTCATCGGTGAGCGACTCCACGTACCAGGAGCCCGCGCCCGGGTCCTGCACGTGGCCGAGGCGGGATTCCTCGAGCAGCAGCAGCTGGGTGTTGCGGGCCATGCGCTCGGAGAACGCCTGCGACACCTCGAGTTCCCCGGCGGGCAGGGCGGCGTCGAAGGGCAGCACGGTGACGATGTCGGCGCCGCCGACGCCCGCGCCGAACGCGGCGAGCGTGGTGCGCAGCATGTTCACCCACGGGTCGCGCTGGCTCATCATGGCCGCGGAGGTCACGGCCTGCTGCGGCGCGTTGCCGGCGGACGGAGCGCCGCAGACGTGAGCCACGCGGGCCCAGACCTTGCGGGCGGCGCGGAACTTCGCGACCGTCTCGAACTGGTCGTCGGTGGCGGCGAAGCGGAACTCCAGCTGCCCCAGCGCATCCACGATGTCGGCGCCGGCGTCGGTGAGCGAGCGCAGGTACTCCAGGCCCGCGGCCACAGCCGCACCCAGCTCCTGCGCGTCGGAGGCGCCCGCGTTGTGGAAGGCCACGCCGCACACGGTGATCGCGCGGATGGTCTCCGGCCGGGCCACCGCCTGCTGGGCCAGCGCGACCGCGCCGTCCAGGTCGATGGCGGAGGTGCCCGCGAACAGGCTCGTCAGCGGGGTCGCGCCCAGCGAGACGCGGATGTCGGCACGGTTCGGCACCGTGGTCGCGTTGGCCGCGGCGTACGCGTCGAGCACCGAGAACAGCTGGGCGGCGGCCTCATTGGCGGCCGGACCGGCGTCCAGGGTGAGCGGGGCCAGCTCGAACAGCAGGCCCTTCAGCGCGGTGGCCACGCCCTCGACCGGGACGCCACGCTCGGCGACGCCCAGCTGCACGGCGCTCACACCGTTGTCCAGCGCGAAGAGGATGTCGGCGTTGACGGCCTTCGCGTCCGCACCGGCGAACTTCTGGCTCACGAACCAGCCGCGGTGCACGTCGCGGGTGGCGTCGCCACCGCGCACGAAGGGGAACTGCCCGGGCAGCGGCTGCTCGGGCAGTTCGTCGCGGCGCGTGTAGAGCGGGTTGACCGTGAGACCGTCATAGGTCGTGACCGCGAGCAGCTTCTCCGGCTCGTCCGGCAGTTCGCTCGCATCCACCCTGCGGGCCTTCGCCAGCACCCCGGCGACACCCTTGCGCCAGGCGGCATACTCGGGCACCGGATCGGTGTCCGAGTCGGAAGCAATCGGCATAGCTGCTGTTCCTTCTTCCACTCCCTGACCGCGGTGCCCGTTGGGCCGGCATACGCGCAGATCAACGGTCACTTTGGTTAACGAGCATTCCTCGTCTTTCCCCTGATGCTAGCGGCACCCCCGTGATTGCCGTCTCCGGAGTCTCGCTACCAGCGGGTAACCTGGCGCGGTGCCAACAACCGTGAGCTCCCCGCTCGAGCGCGTATCCGGGCTGCTCAGCCGCCTGCGCCAACCCCGCACCCTGGCCTTGCTGATCGGCTGCGGACTACTCTTCGCGCTCGCGGCCTTCGCGCCGCATCCGGCACCCCAGCAGATCCGGCAGTGGGCCGACTCGGTCGGGCCCATGCTGCCGCTGGTGTTCTTCGCGGTGCACACACTCGTGTGCGTCGCCCCGTTCCCTCGAACGATTTTCACGCTCAGCGCGGGGATGCTGTTCGGGTCGGCCGAGGGGCTGACGCTCGCCATCACCGCCACCACCCTGAGCGCGGTGCTGGCATTGTGGCTGGTGCGCGCGCTCGATCACGAGCGAGTTCGCGCCCGGCTCACCCATCCGACGGTGCAGGCGGTGGACGCCCGGCTCGCGCGGCGGGGCTGGCTGGCGATCGGCTCGTTGCGGCTCATCGCCTTCGCGCCGTTCTCGATCGTGAACTATTGCGCGGCACTGTCTTCCATCCGGTTCACGCCCTACCTCGCCGCAACCTTCCTCGGCATCATCCCCGGCACGGTGGGGACCGTGCTGCTCGGCGACGCGCTGACCAATCGGACCTCCCCCGCCCAGATCATCGTGACCGTCGCCTGCCTGGCCGTGGGTGTGATCGGCCTGGTCGTGGATGCCCGCACGACGGTCGGCCAGGCAGACCCGACCGGCGTGGGTCGCTGACCCGGGGACCGGTCAGTCTGGGGTTGCGGCCCGGTCGGATACGAGGTGGGTGTCCAGGTACTGCCGGACCATGGTGGTCAGGGCGGCCAGGCGCATGGCATCCAGTTCCGGCTGCGGGAAGGTGCCGGTGTGGATGGCGAAGCCGTCGAAACAGAACACCACGATCGAGCCCAGGGCCAGGTTCTGTTCGGGGGTGAGTCCGCGGGTGGCGGGCAGGCCGCCGCCGGAGAGCAGGGCCACGGCGTACTCGTCGCGGACCACCGAGAGGTGTTCGCGCAGTTGCTCATCGGTGCGGGCCGCGATGGTCAGCTCCAGCCACACCGTATTGATCGGGTCGCGGGCGGCATCGAGCCAGATCGCCAGCACCGCGTCGACGTCGCGCGGATCGGGCAGCTCGGCGACGTTCGCGCCGAAACGCTCGATCTGGCGGCGGCCGACCTCACCCGCGGCGGCGGCCACCAGGTCGAACAACGAGTCGAACCGGCCGAACAGTCCGCCGTGCGAGACGCCGGCGCGGCGGCACACCTCGTTGACCGTGAGCTTGGAGTAGCCCTTCTCGACGATCGCCCGAATGGTGGCCTCGATCAGCGCCTCTCGCGTCTCGGCGCGCCGCTGGGCCTGAGTCCGCCGTACGGCCGTCACGACACTCTCCTCCGGGCTCAGCTCATAACCGATCAACCGATCGTTTTCCTGCGACCACGCTACCAACCTGCCCCCACCTGCTCACAGTCCACCGGCCACCGGCGTGATCCGCGCGAGGACGGTGGGGTCCCCTCCTCCCCACCGTCCTCGCGCCTTCCATGGTCGGCCGCCGCGCCTGCCCCGGGCAGCCTGCCGATACCACTGATCAACGTGGTGCCTGCACCACCTCGCGGGCAAGGGGCACACCGGGATTGGCGCGTGCGGATCCGCGTCGGCGTGATCGGGTCGCGCGGTACCCGTGCGCGGGGGCCACGGTCGGAGGATCCTTGGACACTGTGAGTAGTACAGCGGTCACGGTTGTGGTGGCCGAGGACTCGATGCTGATCCGCGACGGGGTACTGCGGGTACTGGCCACCGACGAAAGCATCGAAGTGGTCGGCACCGCCACCGATTTCGACGCCACCGCCGCACTGGTGCACCGGCACCAACCCGATGTACTGATCACCGATATCCGCATGCCGCCCACCGGGACCGACGAGGGGATCCGGCTGGCCCGGCAGCTGCGCGCCACCGGGCGGCGCACCGGCGTCATCGCCCTGTCCCACTACGCCGAACCCCGGTACGCGACCGGGCTGCTCGATGGCGGGTCCGCCGGGCGCGGGTACCTGCTCAAGGAGCACATCGCGCATGTCGACCAGCTGCTGAGCGCGGTGCACGTGGTCGCGGGCGGCGGATCGGTGCTGGACCCGGTGATCGTGCAGACGCTGTTGTCGCGCCGCCGCGAAGACGAACTGGTCGGCCGCCTCACCGCCCGGGAACGGCAGGTGCTCGCCGAGATCGCGGGCGGCGGCAGCAATCGGGTGGTGGCGCAGCGGCTTTCGCTGTCGCAACGCGCGGTCGAGAAGCACATCAACTCGATCTTCGCGAAGTTCGGACTCACCTCCGATCCCACCCTGGACCAGCGGGTCACCGCGGTGCTGCTGTACCTGGCCGCGCACCCCGGGTAGGGGTGCCTGCACCCTTTCCCGAGGCCCGGTCCGCGTCGCACCATGACATTCATGACCGAGCCGGAGCACACATGACCGAGCAGGTGCTGGTGTGGATCGTCGACGACGGGCCCGCTTTCCGGCGCGCGGCCGCGGCGATGGTGGCCGCGAGCGCCGGGTTCGTGCTGGCGGGCGAGGCCGACAGCGGCGAGGCGGCCCTCGAACTGACCCGCGGCGCGGGCGCCGGCCTGGTGCTGATGGACATCCACATGCCCGGCATGGGCGGCATCGAGGCCACCCGGCGGCTGCGGCGGGCGCATCCCGGTGTGGCGGTGCTGCTCATGTCGACCTATGACACATCCGATCTCCCCCACGAGGTATACCGGTGCGGCGCAGCAGGTTACGTACACAAGGAGACGCTGAGCCCGCAGTTGTTGCGCAGCATCTGGAGCGGGCTCACACCGCCCTGAACACCGGCGGGTCGAACGCGGGTGGCGGCGTGGACTCCGACGGCACCGACGTTCTGGCCCGGATCCGGTTGCGGCAGCTCATCGTCGCACTGCTGATCGCGAACGGCGTGCTGCTCGGACTGACCGTGGCCGTGGCGATCGGGCGGCCGACGATCTGGGTGTTCGCGATGCTGGCGCTGCTCGTCGTCGAATGCGTGGTCTTCTCGGTGGCGCTGCGGATCGCGGCGCGGGGCGCGTTCGAAATGGCCATCGCCACGCTCTCCGTGTGCATCTGGACCGGAGCGCTGGCCGCGTCGTGGCTGTCGCCGTTCACCCTGCCCTTGCATGTGGTAGCCGCGATCATCCCGGCCATCAGCGCGATCCCGTACGTGCAGCGCCGCCGCCTGCTGCTGTACTGCCTCGCGACCCTGGCCACCACCTTCGGGTGCGCGGCGCTCGCGCTGCCGGTGGTCGCCTCGGTCGTCGCGCCGATGGTCGCCAAATACCTTGCCACCATCGGGTTTCCGGCCGTGACCGTGCCGATCCTGCTGGTGGTCTGGCACACCGCGGCCACCCTGGGCGATATGGCGGTGATCGCGCGCCGCAATGCCGACGCGCTGCGCTCCTCGCAGCGGCTGCTCGCCGAACGCGCCGACCAGCTCACGTCCTCCCGCGCCCGCCTGGTGGCGGCCACCGATGCCGAACGGCGGCGGCTGGAACAGGATCTGCACGACGGGGCGCAGCAACAGCTGGTCGCGGTGGCGATCACGCTGCAGCTGGCCCGCCAGACCGTGACCACCGATCCGGTCGCCGGCGTCGGATTGATCGGGGAGGCAGGCGAACTGCTGCAAACCGCCATCGCCGAGATCCGCCGCCTCGCCCAGGGCATCTACCCGCCGCTGCTGGCCCGCGAAGGTCTGCCGGGCGCTCTCCCCGCCGCGGCCGCCCGCTCCCCCATTCCCGTGCGGGTGCGCGCCGACCGGATCGGGCGGTATCGGCCGGACATCGAGACAGCGCTCTACTACTGCTGTCTGGAAGCGTTGCAGAACAGCGCCAAACACGGCGGGCCCACCGCCACCGTCACCATCGCCGCACACCAGAGCGACACCGGCCTGGTGGTCACCGTCACCGACACCGGCCGCGGGTTCGACCCCGATCGCACCACCGACGGCACCGGGCTGACGAACATGCGCGACCGGCTCGCGGTCATCGGCGGCAGCATGCGCGTCGACTCCCGCCCCGGCACGGGCACCCGGCTCACCGCGACGGTTCCCACCCGGCCGCTGGCGGAGCCGGTTTCAGAATCACGCTGATCCTGGCGCTGTTCGCCGCGACGCCACCTCGACAGGATCGGGCCGGACGGTTTCGGTCTCGCACCGGCACCGCAGGCCCACCCGTCGGACAGAGAGGCGCACCCACGTGAGTCCCCACCACGTGCCCGGAACACCCGCATGATCAGTATCGGCGCGACCCGATCCACGACCGCCTCCGCAGACCGGACCCGAATCACCCTGCCCGCCGGACCGATTCGCGGTCTCGCCGTGCGCGCGGCGTCCCTGGCCGGATTCCTGGCCCTGTGGTGGGCCGTCACCGCCGCGAAACTCGTCGACCCGCAATTCCTGCCGGGCCCGCACGCTGTGTGGGACGCCTTCGTGCGCGCCAACAGCTGGCATCAGCTCGCGCCCGGCGTCCCCCGCGAGGTGCCCGGCGAGCAGAACTACTTCCTGTGGGAACACCTGCTGGCCAGCCTGCAACGCATCGCCGCGGGCGCGGGCGCGGCCGTGATCCTCGGTCCGATAGCCGGATTCGCGCTCGGCACGTCGCGGACCCTGGCCACAATCGTCGGGCCCTACCTCAACTTCGTGCGAACCCTGCCGCCGCTGGGCTATATCGGGCTGCTCATCGTCTGGTTCGGTATCGGCGACACCGCCAAGATCTGGCTGTTGTTCCTGGCCGCCTTCCCACCCATCGTGATCGCGACCATGGCGGGCGTGCACCAGGTTTCGGCCGACCGGATCAATGCCGCGCGCTCGCTGGGGGCCAACCGATTGCAGGTCGTCACCCGGGTGCTGGTGCCCGCCACCCTGCCCGAGCTCATCGGCGGGATCCGGGTCGCGGTCGGATTCGCCTGGACCACCGTGGTCGCGGCGGAGCTGAACAACGGCATCCCGGGTATCGGCGGGCTCGCCTTCCTGGCCGGCCAGCAGCTCAATACCCCGCTGACCATGGCCTGCATCATCGTCATCGGTCTCACCGCGCTCACGCTCGACGCGGTCATCAGTCGGATCGGCACGCTGGTCGTGCCGTGGAAAGGCCAAGCATGAAACGCGTTGTCGCGGCCCTGGCAGTCGCCGGGCTGCTCACCGTCTCCCTGACCGCGTGCGTCCAGTCCGGGCGCACCGATCAGTCGCGCGGCGGCGGGGAGAAGGTGGCGTGCCCGGTGGCGGTGGACGAAACCTTCACCGGCACGGTGCGACTCGGCTACCAGGAGATCCCCAACGGGGACCTGATCGTCAAGGACGCGGGACTGCTCGAGACCTGCCTACCCAAGGCGACCATCACGTGGAGCAAGTTCGCCTCCGGCGCGACTGTCATCCAGGCGTTCGGGTCGAACTCCTTGGATCTGGGTCTGCTCGGCAGCGCGGCAGCCGCCCGAGCCCTGTCCGCGCCGCTGAACATCGGCATGAAGGCGGTGTGGATCCACGACGTGATCGGCGCGGCCGAATCGCTCGTCGTGAAGGACCCGGCCATCACCTCGGTGGCGGGCCTGCGCGGGAAGAAGGTCGCGGTGCCGTTCGCCAGCACCTCGCACTACAGCCTGCTCGCGGCGCTCACCGCCGCCGGGGTCGAGCGCGACGTGACGCTGGTGAACATGCAGCCCGATGCCATCGCCGCGGCCTGGCGTGGCGGCGATATCGACGCGGCGTTCGTCTGGGAGCCGACGCTGTCGGAGCTGGTGAAGAACGGGCATGTGGTCACCACCGCCGCCGACACCGCCAAAGCCGGCAAACCCACCTACGACCTGGCGGGCGCGCGCAGCGAGTTCGTGACGGCCAACCCGCGCTTCCTGGACGTGTGGACCGCGGCGCAGAACTGGGCGGTCACGCTCATCAATACGTCGCCCGACAGCGCCGCCGCCCGTATCGCCGCGCAACTCGGCGTTCCGGTCGCCGACATCCGCAAGCAGCTCGGCGAATACGGCTACCTCGACGCCACGACGCAGGCCGGTCCGGCCTACCTGGGCAAGCAGCTGGGCGCGGACCTGAAGGCCTCGGCCGAGTTCCTGTTGAGCCAGGGCGAGATCCAGGGCCTGGCGGCGCCGGAGGCGTACGCAGGAGCGGTCTACGCGGCGGCGGCAACCAAGGTCAGCACGAAATGACGACGGCACTCGACCAGCGCGACCGGGTGGTGCTGACGGAGGTCTCCAAGACCTACGACACCCCGACCGGCAGCACCGTCGCGCTGTCCCCCACCGATCTGGTCATCGAGCCCGGCGAGTTCGTGAGCATCGTCGGGCCGTCCGGTTGCGGCAAGACCACGCTGCTGCAACTGCTCGGCGGGTTCCTCGAACCCAGCACCGGCACCCTGCTGGTCGGCCAGGACCGCGTCGACGGGCCGAGCCCGGAACGCGGCGTCGTCTTCCAGTCGCCCACCCTGTACCCGTGGCTCAGCGTCCGCGGCAATGTCGAGTTCGGCCCGAAGTGCCGTGGCGTGGACAAGAAGGCGCGCCGGGTCGCGGCGGATCGGCTGCTCGAGCTGGTCGGGCTCGGTGACGTCGGCGGCAAGCGGCCCTACGAGCTGTCCGGCGGGATGCAGCAGCGGGCGCAGATCGCGCGGGTGCTGGCCAACGATCCGCGCATCATCCTCATGGACGAACCGTTCGGCGCGCTGGATCAACTGACCCGCGAGCGGTTGCAGGTGGAGTTGCTGCGACTGTGGCGCGAAGCCGGGAAAACCATTGTGTTCGTGACCCATTCGGTGGAGGAAGCGGTGTTCCTGTCCACCCGGGTCCTGGTCATGAGCGCCCGGCCGGGGCGCGTCATCGTGGACCGGGCCATCACCCTGCCCGGCGACGACAAGCACGGTGTCCGGGAGTTAGCTGTCACCGCGAAGCCCGAATTCCAGGCCCTCGAGATCGAATTGGCGCAGGCGATCTACGAAGCCCATGCGTGATTGCATGAAATACGACAATGGCTCGTGCCGCATCGTTGCGGCACGAGCCATTGTGAATTCCGTCTGAGCGGAACGCCTATTACAGGTAGGCGCCGCACACGGGCCAGGCGCCCCGGCCCTGGCCGGCGAGCACGTTCTCCGCGACGCGGATCTGCTCCTCACGGCTGGCGTTGGCGGCACTGCCCGCGCCACCGTAGGCGTTCCAGGTGCTCTGGGTGAACTGCAGGCCGCCGTAGAAACCGTTGCCGGTGTTGGCGGCCCAGTTGCCACTGCTCTCGCACTGCGCGACAGCATCCCAGTTGCCCGAGGCGGCCGAGGCGGTCGCCGTCGACAGCGCGAACGGGACGGACACGAGCGCGCCCACGGCCGCGGTGGCGGCGGCGATACGAGTGCGGGTGGTGAGCTTCCGGTTGCGATGCATAAGTTTGTTTCCTTGCCCCGCTCCCACCGGCCCGTGCTGCTCGCTGCGGGTCCCCGTCCCCAGGGGTATCGGTTGCTCTCGAATCGCGGGACGGAGTTGCCGGTGTTCGTCGATTCGAGCTGGAGCCCGGGTTTCTCCGAGCCGCTAGCGACGGTAACGGAAAGATCTCCGCAAATCACGTATCGATCACGAGCAGTTGACGAAACGATTGCGACCGCACTTTATGTGGTTTACGCAGTTCGTCGCGGAGTGTCGGAGAATGACATTTCTGGAATTCAGCCGTGAATTTGTGAGCGAGGTCACGCATAAAAGGTGACCCCCATCGCGTAATACAAACGCGACACAAAACGATGCGCGCGCGAAAACGCGGGCCGACCGGCTCGGATCGCGGTGCGCACAACCGTTGCCCCAGGTCAGAGCACTCGGGATAGTGCCTGGAACGTCGTTTCGGGTCCCCCAGGAGGAACCATGGCCGCCATCGATGAACCCCGGTCCGGAGCCCGCGCTGTCGACCGCGCGATCCACGTCCTGAACTGCCTCGAGGGCGACGATCCCGAGCTGTCGCTGAGCGAACTCGCCCACCGGGCCGCGCTGCCCGTCAGCACGACGCACCGGCTGGCCCAGGCGCTGGTCCGAGGCGGGCTGCTCGAGCAGGACCCGGCCACCGACCGGTATCGCGTCGGACAGGGGCTGGCCACACTGGCCCGGCCCGCGCTGGCACGGCTGGGCCTGGACTCGATCGCACCGCACCTGTACGCGCTGGCGGCGGGCATCCGCATCACGGTGAGCGTGAGCGTGCCCGAGGCCGACGACGCGGTCACGGTGTTCCAGGCCCGCCCGCCCGTCCACTTCTGCCACCATCAGGTGCCGCGGGCCCGGCAGTCGCTGCACGCCAGCGCGACGGGCCACGCGTTGCTCGCCTACTCCGCCGGCCGGGCCGCGGCCGATGTCGACCTCGACCGGGTCCGGCACCGCGGGTTCGCCAGCGAGCTCATCGAGACCGACGATCCGATCCGCGCGCTCGCGGTGCCGATCGTCGGACCGCACCGGCAGGTGCGGGGCGCGCTGGCGGTGCAGGCCCGCTCGGCGCGCCTGGATGGCGAACTCATCCGCGCCGTCGTCCCGGCCATGCGCATCGCGGCGGGCCGGATCGCACCGCTGTTCCAAAACACCGGCGACGCAACGCTTTCCGCCGCCGAATTTCGCTCACGCTGATTTCCACATCGTGAAATGGCGGTTGCCGGGGCCTGCCGGCCATCGCAGCATGTGAGCACTCCGATCGACCGTCCCCACCCCCGAAGAGGAACCCCATGCGGCTCTGTTGTCGTCCCCGCCACGAAACCCATTCCGCGACGGACACACTCACCGAAAGACATCCCCATGGCCTTCTCTCTCCGCCCCGCGCGGGTGCGACGCGCGGTCGCCGCCGCGATCGCGGTCACCAGCGCGGCGGTCCTGCTCACCGGCTGCGCCGAGACCGATGCGGGCACGACCGCCGACGGTAGGACCGTCGTCCGCTATCAGGGCAGCACCGGCCAGGTCACGGCCTTCGAACTCGCGGCCGACCTCGGCTACTTCACCAAGATCGACCTGCACTGGGAGGGCGACACCACCTCCGGCCCGGCCAATATCCAGGCCGCCGCCACCAAACAGGTCGAATTCGGCAGCGCCTTCAACGGCGCGGTCATCAAGCTCATCGCGGGCGGCGCGCCCGTCACCTCCGTGCTCAGCTCCTACGGCGCGGACGAACTCAACTTCACCGGCTACTTCGTGCGCGACGACTCCCGCATCACCTCGGCGCGCGACCTCATCGGCAAGAAGGTCGGCGTCAACACCCTGGGCGCGCACCACGAGTTCATCACCCGCCAATGGCTGCACGATCAAGGGCTCAGCGACGCCGAGATCAAGCAGGTGCAGCTCGTCGTGCTGCCGCCCGCCAATACCGAGGACGCGCTGCGCAACGGGCAGATCGACGTGGCCGCGCTCGGCGGCGTCTTCCGCGACACCGCCATCGGGCGCGGCGGCATCCATCCGCTCTACACCGACAAGGATCTGTTCGGCCAATTCGACTACGGCACCTACGTCTTCCGCAACGACTACCTGAAGTCGCACGCCGACGCGGTGGCCGACTTCGTCCAGGGCACCGCGCGCGCCACCCGCTGGCTGCAGGTGACCCCGCGGGACGAGGTGGTGGCCCGGTTCGCCGACATCATCCACAAGCGCGGGCGCAACGAGAACACCTCGCTGCTGCAGTACTACAAGAGCTCCGGCGTCCCGGTCCCCGGCGGCGTGGTCGCCGAACGGGAGCTGCAGATCTGGATCGACTGGCTGGTCCGCAACGGCGAACTGCCCGCGGGCAAGCTCGCCGCCAAGGACCTCTACACCAACAAGGACAATCCGTACGCCAACGGGAAGTACCCGGCGACCGGCGGCCCGAGCGGCGAGGCGGTGGCCAAATGAGCACCGCCGCGGTGAAACTCGCGCTCTCGGGCGTCGGTAAGGAATTCCCCGTGCGGGGTGAGCGGGAGCCGCTGACCGCGCTCTCCGACATCTCCGTCGATGTTCGCGACGGTGAGTTCCTGGTCCTGGTCGGGCCCAGCGGTTCGGGCAAATCCACGCTGCTGGACCTGCTCGGCGGGCTGGACCGGCCGACCGCCGGGCAGATCCTGCTCGACGGCGCGCCCGTCACCGGGCCCGGACTCGATCGCGGCATCGTGTTCCAGCAGTACGCGCTGCTGCCGTGGCGCACGGCGCGGGCCAATATCGAATTCGGATTGGAGGCCAAGGGCATTCCCCGTCGCGCCCGCAAGGGAATCGCCGAGCACTATCTGGAACTGGTCGGACTGGCCGGCTTCGGCAACCGGTACCCGCACGAATTGTCCGGCGGTATGAAACAGCGCGTCGCCATCGCCCGCAGCCTGGCCTTCGATCCGGAAGTGCTGCTGATGGACGAGCCGTTCGCCGCGCTCGACGCCCAGACCCGGGAGTCGTTGCAGGACGAGCTGTTACGGATCTGGCGGGCCACCGGCAAGACCGTGCTGTTCATCACCCACGGCATCGACGAAGCCGTTTATCTGGGCCAGCGCGTCGCCGTGCTGACCTCGCGACCCGGGCGGATCAAGGCCGTGGTCGACATCGACCTGGACCGGGCCGCCGACCCGGATGTCCGGTCCAGTGAACGGTTCCGCGAACTGCGCCACCACGTGTGGTCGCTGCTGCACGACGAGGTCGCGCGGGCCCAGGACCTCGAGCAGGCCGCGCTCACCGCCGACCGGAGGAATTCCCATGTCTAGCGCTGTGCACCTGGTCGACGCACCCGTCGAGATCCCGTCCCGCACCGCCGCCGATCGCGCGGCGCGGCGACCGAGCCGGGCCTCCTCGGTCCTGCCCACGCTCGCCCGCATCGGCTGGCGGATCGGCAAACCGGCCGTGGTGATCGCGGCATTCCTCGCGGTGTGGGAGGCCGCGCCACGACTGGGTCTCGTCGACGAGGTCTTCCTCCCGCCGTTCTCCACGGTGGTCAGCGCCGGGCTCGAACTGATCCGCAACGGTCAGCTCTGGGAACACGTGTCCACCAGCCTGACCCGCTCGCTCATCGGCTTCGCCATCGCACTGGTGACCGCGATTCCGGTCGGTGTGGCGATCGCCTGGTACCGGCCGGTCGCGGAATTCCTGAACCCGGTGCTGGAACTGTTCCGCAATACCGCCGCCCTCGCCTTGCTGCCGGTGTTCATCCTGATCCTCGGCATCGGCGAGACCTCGAAGATCGCGCTGGTGGTGTACGCCGGATTCTTCCCGATCCTGCTCAACACCATCAGCGGCGTGCGGACCGTGGACCCGCTGCTCGTGAAATCGGCCGTCTCACTCGGCTTCTCACCGCTCCGACTGTTCCAGAAGGTGATCCTGCCCGCGGCCGTGCCGTCCATCTTCACCGGTATCCGGATGGCGGCCTCGGGCTCGATCCTGGTGCTCATCGCCGCGGAGATGTTCGGGGCCCGCGCCGGGCTCGGGTACCTGATCACCGCCGCCCAGCAGAACTTCCAGATTCCGGACATGTACGCCGGGATCGTCGCCATCGCCGTGGTCGGGCTCACCTACAACGGCGTGCTCGTGGCCATCGAGCGACGGCTCTCCCGCTGGCGCGCGCACCGCTAGCCGCCGCCACCACTGAAATCATTGAAGGATCACTCCCCTATGCCCAACCCCCGCAAGACCTTCCATCTCAACGCCTTCCTCATGGGCGTCGGCCACCACGAGGCCGCCTGGCGGCATCCGCGCACCCGCGAACACCAGGTGCTCGAGGTCGGGCACTTCCAGGAACTCGGCCGCATCGCCGAACGCGGCAAACTGGACTCGGTGTTCTTCGCCGACGGGCTCGCGGTCGGGCCGCGCATCAAACGCAACGCCCTCGCCGTCTTCGAACCGGTCACCCTGCTCGCGGCCATCGCCACCGCCACCGAACACGTGGGCCTCATCGCCACCGCCTCGACCAGCTACAACGAACCCTTCAACCTCGCCCGCAAATTCGCATCCCTGGACCACATCAGCGGCGGACGCGCGGGGTGGAACATCGTCACCTCCGGCAGCGAGGACGAGGCGTTCAACTTCGGCTTCGACGCCATCCCCGAACACGCCCGCCGCTACGAGCGGGCCGAGGAGTTCGTCGATCTGACCGTGCGGCTGTGGGACAGCTGGGAATCCGACGCCGTCGTGCTCGACCCGGAGACCGGCGTCTTCGCCGACCCGGACAAGGTGCACACCCTCGACTACCGCGGCGAACGATTCCGGGTCCGCGGGCCGCTGAACTCCCCGCGCAGCCCGCAGGGGCGGCCGCTGCTCGTGCAGGCCGGATCCTCGGAGAGCGGCAAGGAATTCGCGGCCCGCCACGCCGAGGCCGTGTTCACCGCCCAGCGCACCCTCGCCGAGGGGCAGGCGTTCTACCGGGACCTGAAGGCCCGGCTGCCCAAATACGGGCGGTCCGCCGACGACCTGAAAGTGCTGCCCGGTCTGGTGCCGTTCATCGCCGGCACCGAGGCCGAAGCCCGTGCGCTGGAACAGGAATTCACCGACCTCATCTCCCCCGACTACGCGCTGCGGCAGCTGTCGACGCTGCTCGGCGTCGACCTCACCGAGCACGCCCTCGACGCGCCGCTCCCGCCGCTGCCCCCGGAAAGCGAGATCGAAGGCGGCAAGAGCAGATTCACCCTCGTCAAGGAGCTCGCCGAGAAGGAGGAGCTGACCGTGCGCCAGCTCATCGGCAAGCTCGGCGGCGGCCGCGGCCACCGCACCCTCGCCGGCACCCCCGAACAGATCGCCGACGACCTACAGAGCTGGTTCGAGCAGGGCGCCGCCGACGGCTTCAACATCATGCCGCCGTACCTGCCCGGCGGGCTGGAGGACTTCGTCGACCAGGTCGTGCCGATCCTGCAGCAGCGCGGCCTGTTCCGCACCGAATACACCGCCACCACACTGCGCGGCCACTACGGCCTCGACGCGGTGGAAAGTCAGTTCACTCCCGTCCGCACCCAGGCCACCGCCTGAGCACCGAAAGGAAACCCTCATGACCACCGTCACCGAGAACCCCGTCGCCACCTTCCAGATCACTCCCGTCGCCGGGCACATCGGCGCCGAGATCAGCGGCATCGACCTGCGCGACGACTTCACCGACGAGCAGATCGCGGTCCTCACCGCGGCACTGCACGAATACAAGGTGCTGTTCTTCCGTGATCAGCGCATCGGGCACGCCGAGCAGATCGCCTTCTCCCGGCGCTTCGGCGCGGTCACGCCGTCGCACCCCTATGACGACGACGCCCCGACCGAGCACCCCGAGATCCTGGCCGTCGACAGCCGGCTCTACGAAAAGCGTTTCGGGAAGAAGAAATTCAGCTACACCAATCAGTGGCACACCGATATCTCGCCGCTGATCAACCCGCCCGCCGCCTCCCTGCTGCGGGCCGAGATCGCACCCGACCGCGGCGGCGACACCCAGTGGACCAATCTGGCGGCCGCCTATGCGGGACTGCCGGATTCGCTCAAAACGCTGCTCGACGGGCTGCGCGCCGAGCACCGGTTCGGCGGCAAGCTGCCCGTGTGGGACGCCGACAGCGACTACGCCAAACGCGTCGCGGCGGCGCCCCTGGTCACCGAGCATCCGGTGGTCCGCGTGCACCCGGTGACCGGCGAACGGGTGCTGTTCGTGAACCCCGGCTTCACCACCCGCATCATCGGACTGAGCCCGCGGCAGAGCGACGCGCTGCTCGAGTTGCTGTACGCCGAGATCGCCGACCCCGCGTACACGGTCCGATTCCGGTGGGAGAAGGACAGCGTCGCGTTCTGGGACAACCGCGCCACCGCGCACCTCGCGCCCAGCGACCTCGACCATCTCGACGTGACCCGAGTGCTGTACCGCACGACCCTCGAAGGTGAAGTCCCCGTCGGCGTCGACGGCGAGCCGTCGCGGTCGATCTCGGGGGAACGGTTCGACGGTTCCACGAACTGACCTCTACCGACGACGAGGCCCTCCCGGCGCTACCGGGAGGGCCTCGTTCGGTTTCGTGACCGGGAAATCCGTCAGTGCCCCTGCGGGCGCGGGGGCTGCGGCGGGTTCTGCCAGCGCTGGTCCGGCGGTTCCGGCCGGTACTGCGGCTGCACGGGCGGAGCCGGACGCTGGGTGTGCGGCAGCTGCTGCGGCGCGACCGTCGGCGGCAGGCTCATCGGCTCGACCGGAGTGCGCGCGTCGGCCTCCGCGGCGCGCACGGCCTGCTGGGTGGCCGGGTCGGTGGCGGTGTCGAACCAGTCGGCGACCTCGTCGGAGTCGTCCTCGGTCGCGGATTCCGCGCCGTCAGGGGCCGGCTCGTAGCGGAACACGCCGTCCTCGCCCTGCTTGCCGAAACCGCGCGCGAACCCTTCGAGAGCCTTGCCGAAGTCGCTCGGCACCAGCCACACCTTGTTGGCGTCGCCCTTGGCGACCTGCGGCAGGGTCTGCATGTACTGGTAGGCCAGCAGCTCGGGGGTGGGTTTGCCGTTCTTGATGGCGGCGAACACCTTCTCGATGGCCTTGGCCTGGCCCTGTGCCTGGAGATACGCGGCCGCCCGCTCACCTTGGGCGCGCAGGATGCGGGACTGCCGCTCACCCTCGGCGGACAGGATCATCGACTGCTTCGAGCCCTCGGCGGCGAGGATCTGCGCCTGCTTCTGGCCCTCGGCCGTCTTGATCGACGCCTCGCGCTGGCCTTCGGCGGTGAGGATGATGGCGCGCTTCTCACGGTCGGCCTTCATCTGCTTCTCCATCGATTCCTGAATCGACGGCGGCGGATCGATCGCCTTCAGTTCCACGCGCGCCACCCGCAGGCCCCAGCGGCCGGTGGCCTCGTCGAGGACGCCGCGCAGTTCACCGTTGATCTGATCGCGGGAGGTGAGGGTTTCCTCGAGGGTCATGCCGCCGACCACGTTGCGCAGCGTGGTGATCGTCAACTGTTCAACGGCGGCAATGTAATTGGAGATCTCGTAGACGGCGGCCTGCGGGCTGGTGACCTGGAAATACACCACCGAGTCGATCTGCACGGTCAGGTTGTCCTTGGTGATGACCGGCTGCGGCGGGAAGGACACCACCCGCTCGCGTAGGTCCACCTTGGCGCGCACCCGGTCCGCGAACGGCACCAGGAAGGTCAGCTGCCCGGACACGGTCCGCGAATAGCGGCCCAGCCGCTCGATCACGGCGGCCTCGGCCTGCGGCACCAGCGCCACCGACTTGAAGACCACCACGACGACCAGAAGTATGAGTACGACGGCGACTATCAGTACACCCATCACTGCCCTTTCATGACGACGGCGTGCGCGCCGTCGATCCTCATGACGTACACGGTCGAACCGATGGGATAGGTCTCCGAGGCGTCGTACGGGCGCGCACTCCACACCTCTCCGCCGAGCTTCACGCGACCACCGTGCTCGTCGACCGTTTCGAGCACCTTGGCGGTCCTGCCCGGCAAAGCGTCCACCCCCGTCTGATGCGGCGGCGGAGTCGCGTAGCGCCGCAACAGGAATGGGCGCACCAGCACCAGCAGCGCGATCGAGGTGACACCGAACACGACCGCGTCCGCCAGCACCGGGGCCCCCGTGAGCGCGTTCACGCCCGCCGTGATCAGCGCGGCGACCCCCAGCATGATCAGCACAAGAGTGCCCGTGAGCATCTCGGCCGCCGCGAGCAGGATGCCCGCGACCAGCCAAACTATTGCGGCCACGCCACAACAGTAACTGTATTTGCGGGGCCCGGCTGATATTCGTGATCACTCCGAGCCCCGCGACCGGGCACATCGGACACCGATCACCGGAAACCGTGCACAACCTGCCCAGCAGCCGCCCGACCGCCGGAATGGGCGCGGCGCGAGCGGGATTCCCGTCCGCCGCCGGTAACCTCGACGCGGTGAGTGGGCACCAGAAGTACGGCGACATCTTCACCGGGCACGCACGGAAACAGAAGCGGGAAGTGCCCCGCGTGGTCGCCGAACGCGACCTGGTCGTCGAGGACGCGGCCACCGGATTCTGCGGCGCCGTAGTCGGTTTCGACCGCAGCTACGACGGAGAGTTCGTCAAACTCGAGGACCGCGCCGGACGCGTGCGACTGTTCGCGATGCGAGAAGCCGCCTTCCTCATCGACGGCCAAGCGGTCACCCTGGTCAAGCCGACCGCCACCGCACCCGCGAAATCCACCCGATCCGCCTCCGGATCCACCCGCGTCGAAGGCCTGAAAGCGCGCGTCGCCCGCGCCAGCCGCATCTGGGTCGAAGGCATCCACGACGCCGCCCTCGTCGAACGCGTGTGGGGCCACGACCTCCGAGTCGAAGGCGTCGTCGTCGAACAACTCGAGGGCCTGGATCACCTCGGCGCGAAACTCGCCGAATTCCAGCCCGGCCCGAACCACCGCGTCGGCGTCCTCGTCGACCACCTGGTCACCGGCTCCAAGGAAACCGGCCTCACCCAGGGCCTCGGCGCGCACGTCCTCGTCACCGGCCACCCCTACGTCGACGTGTGGCAGGCCGTCCGGCCCACAGCCGTCGGCATCCGCGCCTGGCCGGACATACCCCGCGGCGAGGACTGGAAGACCGGCATCTGCCAACGGCTCGGCTGGGGCACCCCGCAGGACGGGTGGCGGCGCGTCTACAACGCCGTCAACTCCTACCGCGACCTGGAAACCCCCCTCATCGGGGCGGTCGAACGACTGATCGATTTCGTCACCGAGCAGGAGTAGCCAGCCAGTTATCCTCGAATACATGAGTTCCCCAAGCGCCTCGCTCACGGTCTGGGCCGGTTCCTGGCTGGCAGGCTGTAGCGCCCCCGACGATGTGCTCGATGAACTGCGCGCTTGGGCTTCACGGCAGACCGTGGCCGCCGGGGACCCTGTCACCGGCGGGCACACCGGGCTGCCGTGGGCGTCCGACGACGACCCCGCGGCGGTCGCCGGGGCGGGAATCATGGCGCTGCTCAAGATTATTCGCGAGGCGTACACCGGGCCCGAGGCGCAGGTTCGACTGGTGCTGCCGATCCCCGGAGACGTGCGAGGCATACCCGTCGGCACCGAGTTCGCGGCCGCCGCAACCGAAGCCGAGGAAGGCATCCTCGTCGGAGCGCCCGGAACCACTGGGACCGGACTCGTACCGGTGTGGACCGATGAGGACGCATTGCAGTGGCGGGTGTACTCCACACCCATTCCGCTGACCCTCGCGCCGGAAATGCCGTTGGGTGAGGCCGAATACACGATGCGGGAAGCCGTGCGGGATGCGGCGGACGCGTTGGCGCAGATGCACACCACGCGGCTCGGGTCGGGTGGGGTCGCGCCGCGGGATCTGGTGGAGGCCGAACTGGCCGGGCATTCGCGGCACAAGTATCCGGATTCGATGCCGCTGCGGGCGCGGCGAATTCTCGATACCGCCGATCAGGTCGCGGCGATCCTGACCGTCGCCGAGCGGGAGCCGGCTTCGGCGCCGACCTCTGCCACTGCGGTGGCTGCTCAGGAAGCGTTGTTGCGGCCGTTGTGGAATGCGATTCGCGCCGCGCGGCTGGCGGCTGTCCACGCTCGCTGAGTGTCCGATTCGTTCAAGAGAATCGGTGTGGCCCGCGCTTAGGGTTCGGGCATGGGTATTCGACTGAATGTGATCGGGATCGTGGTCGCCGACATGGGGGCTTCGCTGGCGTTCTATCGGCGGTTGGGCGTGGCTTTCGCGGACGGGGCCGAGACGGAGCCGCATGTCGACGCGGACCTGGGTGGGGGTGTGAAGCTGATGCTCGATACCGAGGAGACGGTTCGGTCGTTCCGGCCGGACTGGGTGGCTGTGCCGGGGGCTGGGCGGATCGGGCTGGCGTGCGACTGTGGGTCGCCGGGTGGGGTGGATGCGAAGTTCGAGGAGCTGGTGGGGGCGGGGTATCGGGCGGAGTTGAAGCCGTTCGATGCGTTCTGGGGGCAGAGGTATGCGACTGTGCTCGATCCGGATGGGCACGGGGTGGATCTGTACGCCGCGTTGGGCTGAGGGACAAAGGCCACAGACTCAAAGACAAAGGGACCAAAAGAAGCCTGGAGAAGGAAGAGAGGTGGCCGAGCTTGCGAGGCCCCTCACCTACCAGCCCCCTCTAGGTTCGGCCGCGCATCGTCCCGGTGTAGAGGAAGAGCTGCGGGTGAGCTTCTCGAAGTGGCTTGTTGTCTATAGGTTCTTCGGGTTCTTCTCTCGAGAGGGTGATGCGTGCAGTCGGTGGGCTGGGGTCGGTGGGTAGCGGCTCTCAGCCTGGCGTCAGCCCCAGTCCGGCAGGGCAGGCGAGGTGACCACACTCCGCGTAGCTTTGCGCACGCTGGCAGGACACGAGCAGCCGGGTGTCACGCTGCCCGTGAGCGCCACGTTCGGCAACTGGAATCGACGGCGGCGGCGATCGCCTGCCCCACGTGATGACGATCGTTCACGCGTGGGGTGCCGGTGGGATCAACACTCTTCGGCGCAATCCACCCCGTCCGGCCAGGGAATGGTGAATCTTTACCCATCACAACGGTTTTCCAGCCATCGGGGCCGTCGTTGACCAGCGCGTGGCAGTGGTCGCACGCGAGTGTGAGGTTGGTGATGTCAGTCGGCCCGTTTTTGGCCCAATCGGTGATGTGGTGGGCGGCGCACATGTTGGCGGGTTGCTCGCACCCTGGTCGAGTACATCCCTTGTCGCGGGCGAGAAGTGCGAGGCGTTGGGCGCGGTTGGCGGTGCGGCGGGAGCGGCGCAGGTAGAGCGGCATCCCGTCGCCATCGAGGACCGCGATCACCGGCCGGGTGCCCTCGGCCATCTTCAGCGCTTCGTTGATCGAGATCTGGGTGCCCGAGGCGGTGGTGGCGACGCCGGTGCCGTTTTCGAGGTCGGTCAGGCTCATGGTGAGGACGACCTCGACCGGCAGGCCACGGTGCATGCCCAGGGTCCGCATGTTCACACCCGGCTGCACCAACGCCAGCAACGCGTCATGAGTCCGCTGCCCGGCATCACGACGATCACGACGCGCGGCAGCATCAAGAACACTGTCGGCGATGAACCCACCAGTGGCCGACGGGCTTTCCGGATCCTCGGCATTGCACATCCCGGGACGCGCCAGCTTCGCGAACACCGCATCCAGGCACGCACGCAGCTCCGGCGTGATCCACCCTTCGATCCGCGTCATCCCGTCCACGCCGGGACGGCACAACGTGATCCCACGACGGCGGCGACGGTCAGCGTCCGACACCACTTTCCCGTCGGGATCGAGGCGGGCGAGGATGTCACGGCCGATCTTCAACAGATCATCCGGCCACCCACTACGCGAGTAGTCCACCAGGATCTGCTCCGCCTCCGCGCGAGCTTCGGCGGGCACATCGACCGGCAGGTGGTTCATCACGTCCATGATGTGACGCACGTGATCCCGCGAAATATCGCCGGTCGCGAATGCCTCGGCCGTCACCGGCAGTACCGGCGGCGCGACATGCCCGGTCTGCTGCACGAATTCGCCGCAGTGGTGAGTGACCTTCACCCGCACCGACGCGTCGTAGCGTGACAGCCCGAGGGTGTGACGCAGAAACGGCACCATCTTCCCCGCGCCACTGCGCGAATGCAGCGACCGCTCTCCGGCTTCGATGATCAGACGGGTATCCAGCGCGGCGAGCTGACGCTTGCAAGTTTCGAGCTGCCGCATCAACGACACAACATCCTCGTCGGAGAACTCCACCATCTTCCCGCCCTGCACAGATTCGGTCAGGGTCGAGACCGCGGCCGCCAGTTCAGCGATACCGCAGTCGTCGAGTGTCACCCCCATCGAATCCATGCATCAATTCTATCGCCAATGCAACGCATCTACGCCCGAATCACGAAGTGATATAACAATATTCAGAACGAGAGCGGTTCCAATTCCGCTCCGAGTAACTTCATCGGCGACATGCCCGAAAACTCCCGAACATCCCGCGTCAAATGCGCCTGATCCGCATATCCAGAAGCGACCGCTACGTCCGCAAGCCCCATTCCGCCGCGCGCCAATGCCAACGCACGCTGCATCCGCAGGACCCTCCCCAGCGTCTTGGGCCCATAACCGAACGCCGCAAGGGATATTCGATGCAACCTGCGCGGCCCCGTCTCCAACTCGTCGGCGATGGCCGCGACCGAACTGCCCGATCTCAGCGACGCCACCAGGAATCGCACCACGGGATCGATGGCATCCGTTCGGCCCGCGCACCAGCGAGCGATTGCTTCCAGCCCGACGGCCGGACTCGATGCTCGTGCGATCAACCCCGAAGCGGTGCGCAGATCGGCGGGCGACCACAGATCGGCGAGATCGGCCCTGGCGTTCCGGAGTTCGCGTGCGGGCACCCCGAGCAGTGCCGGCGCCGCCCCCGGGGAGAAGCGGACACCCGCGATCCGGTCCGCGAAGCCGGGCTCCGGACGGTAGGCCCGGGTGTCCGGGCCCGCCACCGACAATCGTCCATCGATCCACAGCAGATCCATGCAGCCGTCCGGCAGCACCGGCGGGTCGGCGTCGGAGATGCCGTCGCGACACCAGATCACGGCGTCACCGACGCTCGACGGTCGCTCCCGATAGCCTTGTGGGGCACGGACAGTCGTCACGACACACGCACCCGATCGCGCATTGACCTCGAAATCTGCTGAAAATCAGCAATATTCGGCATCTCGTGCACTGTTGCACGAGATGCCTTCTTGCACTGCGTGCAATATTGCACGTTATGTAGTCGCCGGGTCGGCGCTGTCGGAGACTTCGACGACGTGCTCATCCTGCCCCGGCTTCCACACCGTCACTTCCATGCGGCCCTCGACGATCTCGACCGACGAAGCCCCGGTCAGCTCCACCGCGTAGAACGGCTCGAACTTCCGTCCGCGCAGGTCGAATCCGCTCTCGGCGAAGAGTTCTTCGGCCCAACGGCGCTGCAGCTCCGGATCCTGCACATCACGCACGCTGCCGAAGATCTTCACGTCACCGTCGCTGACCTGAGTGTCGACGGTCGCCGTGTGCAGGCAGAAGCGCGGGTCGCGGGCCAGGTCGGCGAACTTGGTGGTGCCCGGCATGCCCACCAGCCAGAGCTCACCCTCGAAGATGCGCGGTTCCAGGGGGCTGATGCGCGGTGAGCCGTCTTTGCGCAGGGTGGCGAGCATGCACAGGTTGCCGGTGGCGGCGTGACGACGAGTGAAGATTCCCGAGATGCGAGGGGCGGCCGCAGCGAATTCGTTCCAAGACGTCATGACCGCGACCGTACGCCGAGGGTCCGACATATCAGGCCACCGAAACCCGGTCCCCTCTGTTTGAATGGCCTGATGTCGTACTCCTGTCGGCTCGCCGTCCTCGCCGCGGCGCTCATCGGCTGCGCGGTGCCCGCCCCCGCTCACGGCGTGGTCGGCGGCGCCGAGGCCAAGGCCGGCGACTATCCCTGGCTGGCCGCGGTCGGCACCCCGCTGTTCTTCCCGCGCGCCTCGGGTCAGTTCTGCGGTGGCGCACTCATCGCACCGGACCGGGTGCTCACGAATGCGCACTGCGTGCAACTCGCACAACTGTTGCCGCAAGCGCTCACCGTCACCTTCGACCGCAGCGATCTGACCACACGTGACGGAACTACCGTGAGCGTCGCGGATATCCACTTGCACCCCGACTTTCGCACCGACACCGTCGACGGCGTCGATGTCTATCAGCATGACCTCGCGATCCTGACGCTCGCGCACCCGCAGTCCCGCCCGACCGTCCCGATCGCCGCACCCGACGGCGGCACCGGCACCGTGCTCGGTTGGGGCGCTACCAGCGACAGCGACATCTTCAACACCGTTTTGCGGCAAGCCACCGTCCCGATGGTGTCCGACGCCGAGTGCGCCGCCGCCTATCCCGGCGCCTTCGACGCCGCCGACATGGTGTGCGCCGGCTCCACCGACGCCGACACCGGCGAGCTCGACAGTGGCGGACCACTGCTCATCGGCGGGAAACTGGTCGCGATCACGTCCTGGGCGCGCGGAACCGCGTTGGCCGGGTACCCGGGCGTCTATGCGCGGATACCCGCGTCATTCTGAGCTTCTGACCTCGACACCGGCTACCAGCCGCGACGCCGCGCAGCGACACCGCGCCTCCGCCGGAGCTGCGCGTTCCACGACAAGGAGATCCATGAACGGCGTGCACCCACGCTCCCGCACCGGCGAAATCGACTGGTCCGCGCTGGAACACGCGTACGGCGACGCGAGCGACGTGCCCGGCTGGATCGAGGGGCTGGAGGATTCGGCGACGGTCGAGCAGTCGTTGCACGAGTTGTGGGGCGCGGTGTTGCACCAGGGCACCCTGTACGACTCGACCGCACCGGCGATGACATGGATCGCCGCGGCCCTCGGCGCGCGGCGCACCGCGGACGCGGAGAGCACCGCGTGGCTGCTGCTGATGTTCGCCGACACGGTCAGCGACTACGAACGGATCGACAACGATGCCGAGACCGCCGCCCTGGTCCGGTCCGCCCGAGCCGAGCTGACCGGGATCGCCGCGCTGGTGCGGCCGCTGATCTACGACGACGGCCCCGAGGCCGCGGCCGCGGCATTGCTGCAGTCCGCCGCGCTCCCGGCCGATTCCGGCAAGCCCGCGGTCGATTCCACGGTTATCGACACCCTCGTGGTCCGGGCGGCATCGCGACCGGCAGGTCAAGTCGGGCAGGCTTGCGTCGCCGCGCTGACGACGCTCGGGGCCGACGCGACTTCGGCTCTCGCGGACAGGGATCCCGGTCTGGTCATGGCGGGCACGCTCGCGCGGGTCGCGTCCCGGCGCGAGGAGCCTTCCGATCTCGACGCACTGATCGCAGGATGGGAACTGGCTGTCGAGGTCGCGCCGAACATCGCCTTCGGCGTCGACAATCTTCCGGAGTGGCTGAGCGCGGTCAACCCGGACGCTGCGGCTCACATCCTCGCGAAACTGCCGGTTCCGGACGAGTCGACAATCGGCGGACTGGTCGATGTCATGCTCGGATCCCGCGGCAATGCGCCGGCGGCGGTCCGCCGATTGCTGGCCATCGCGGCCCTCCCCGAGTCCGGGCCCGAGACGATGATCGCCGCGCTGCGCCAATGCCCGCCGACGCCCGAGGTCCGCGACGCGCTCGTCACACTCGCCGAGCAGGTCACCTCCGCCGGCATCTCCACCTTCGGGTCGAGCAGCTTCGACACCGATGCTCGCGTGGACGCCGGCTTCGCACTACTGCGGGCCGGGGACGGACGGTGGTCGCGCCCGCTGGCTCAGGCCCTGCTCACCAACCCCGCCGCGCGCGGCCTCATGGTCGCCACGTCGGCATCGGCGCGATCCGCACTCGGATACGCGCTCGTGCGCGCGCAAGCGCCGGCCGCCACCCTGCTCACCGCCGCGATCCTGCAGGCCCTGCGGCAAACGCCGCCCGCCGATCCGTCCCGCGACGGCGCGGGTCAGCTCATCGCGCTCCTCGGCTCCTGGCCCGGCGCGGCCACGGCCGACGCGATCTCGGCGGTCCGGGCGCTGCTGGCGTCCGCGCCGAAACAGGCGGCCGACGCGCTCGCGGGCTGGAACGACACGGCGAGCATCGGCCATGTCCGCGAAGCCGCGCGCGGCGGCGATGCGACAGTGCTGCTGGCGCTCGCGCGATTGACCAAGAACCCGAACGACTTCCACCGCGTCCTCGACGCCGACCTGCGGTACACCGAATCAGAGGTCCTCGCGCACTGGGACGATCGCTCCGACCCGCGCTTCCTCGACTGGTGTCGCGGCCTCGTCGGCGCTGAGCCCGCGACCAGCATCCCCGAACGCGGCAACCAGCTGGCCGCGCTTCGTGTTCTCGCCGAGGGTGACGCTCGCGAGGCCGCACTCGGCTGGTCCATCCTGCGCGGCATCATCGACGCCGGGACCGAGCCGATCGAGGATGCCGTCCGCCTCGCGCTCGATTGGCGTGCCGGGCAACTCCTTCCGCCAGAGGCGGTGGCCGACTCGAGCGCACTGCTGGCCGACCTCGTGATCACCGACCGCAAGAACTACAACGGCCCGCTCATCAAGGCCGGCGTCACCGCGACCATGGCCCTGCTCGACCTGGGACTGCCGCTGCCTGGAACTCCCGCACGCATCGCGAAGATCGTGGCGCGGGCGGTGACCGACAGGTGGGCGCGCGACCTCGGGCTCCGACTCACCGAACGACTCACCAGCGCACCGGCGGCGGTCCGCGGCGCGGTGGTGAAGAAGCTCCGCCCCCTGGTCGAGCGCGACGAGCGCTTCGACTCCACCGACGACATCGCTGTCGAGGACGAGCGGGCCCTCACCCGCCTCGTCCCGATCCTGCACGCCTTGGAATCCGCCTGAGGCACCACACAACTGGGCAACCGTCCGACAGGCCGCGCTGAATCGCTCGGCAACACCGTGGACCCGTTTACATTGGGGACCTCGATCGCGACGAAACGACGATTTCACGAGGCAGGTCCGAGATAGCAGCGACAGCGGAAGAGGCGACCCCGGCGAACGCACGTCGCCGGTGGCGAGTTGTCCGGGGAGTGACGGTCATCGCCGTCGGCATCGTGGTGGCGATCGTGGCCGGAGGACTCGCGGCGGTCGCGGTGGCATACGTAGTGGACACCCCGTCGGTGTTCCTCGGCATCGGTCTCGCGGTGGCGGTCGGCGTGTGCTTTCTGATCAGCCGCTGGGGCTTCCGCGTGGCAGGGGTGCGCCGCGCGACCGTGGCCGCGGCCGGATCGAGCACGGCGGTCGGCGCGGTGATCGTCGCGCTGGCGGCTGCGACGATTCTCCACCCCTTCCCGTCGCAGCCGACCGCCGAAGCGCCCGCGGCTGTCGGGTATTGGGAACTCCCCACCGGGTCGCGGATCGCCTATGTCCACGCGCCGGCCGCCGATGTCCCCTCCCGGAAGCCGCCGGTGATCTTCCTCCACGGCGGGCCGGGAACCCCAGGAGAAGGAATTCCGATCGGCGGGACCGAACTCGCGGCCCGCGGATACGACGTCTACGCGTACGACCAAGTGGGCGGCGGCCGGTCGACGCGACTCGGCGATATCACCGACTACACCGTGCGGCGTCAGGTCGACGACCTCGAGGCGATCCGGCGCCGGCTCGGCGCCGACCGGCTCATCCTCATCGGACGATCCTGGGGCGGATCGCTGACGGCGCAGTACATCGCGGCTCACCCTGACCATGTCGCGAAGGCGGTCTTCGTCGCGCCCGGCGCGATCTGGCCGGAGGCCTTCCCCGACGGCGTCGGCGAGCCGTGGAATGCGATGAGTCCAGCCCAGCAGGCCCGCTACGACGAACTGATGAGCAATCCGCGCGTCCTCGCCTTGTCCCTGCTGATGGGTGTGAAACCCCAGGCCGCGCACGCGTTGGTCCCCGACGCCGAGGCCGACTCCTGGATGCATGAGGTCGCTCTCACCGGGCGCGACGGGGCGTCGTGCTCACACGACGTCACCACGCCGCCACATGACAATCTGCAGGGCTTCTACGTGAATCAGCGGACGACAGCCGATTTCGCCACCATCCCCGATCCCCGGCCCGCCTTGCGGAACGCACGCGTTCCGGCGCTGGTCCTGGCCGCGCAGTGCGACTTCCTCCGATGGCCCGTCTCCCGTGAATACCGTGACACCCTCCCCCTCTCGACCCTCGTCGATGTTCAGGGTGCGGGCCATGCGGTGTCGACCGACCAGCCCGAACTCTTCACTCGGCTACTCGAGACCTTCCTCGACGATCAGCCGCTGCCGCTGCCCGCCTACACCTCGATGGACCCGCCGCCCGGACGCTGGACCCGTTGAACCTCAAGCCCTCGACGCCGACTGGTCGAAGGTGAAGACTCCGGCGGGGTCGTAGTGTTTGGCGATCCCGCGCAGCCGGGACGCGTTGTCGCCGTAATAGGCGGTCGCCCAGTTGGATAGGCCGGGGTCGATGTAATTGACGAAGGCCGTATTGCCGGTCAATGCGCCGAGGCCATCCCGCACTTCGTTCACCGCTGTCCGCGCCTCCGGGGTGGTCGCACCTACGTAAATCTGCGCTGTCGCCAACGCACCGCGATAGGGAAATGCCGTGTCCTTCGCACCGATTCGAGTGGGTGCGCCGGACATGCTGTCGAGCAGGACATCCATGCCGCTGCGACCGGTCAGCAATGCGGTCAATCGGCTCGGGTCCGCCAATGGTTTCGTCAGCACTCGCGAGGACGCCGTGAACGACTCCCGCCCGAGCACTCCCCCGCCATTCCAGTCCGGCCGGCACTGCTCGACGGAGTAATTCGCGCAGCCGCCGAAATACATCATCGCCGAGAGGTAATCCTTGGACAGCGAATACCGATTGGACGGTTGGGTCTTCGTGGCCGCCACCAGTTTGTCGAGCAGGGCATTCATGGTGCTTTCCGACCCGACATAACATCCGTTGATCCGGCACGTCGGCGGGCTCCCGGCGGAAATGCCGAGGGTGGACCAGAATTCGTCGGGCGCGGAGGCCGTGAAGGTCTGCCAGGCGCCGAGCACATCCGTCAGCGACCCGGCCGGGAAGCGGACCTGGAAGACCGCCAGTCGCGGCGCCGCGACGGTCGTGAAGGTGAAGGAGGTGACGATGCCGAAGTTGCCGCCGCCGCCACCGCGCAGCGCCCAGAACAGGTCGGGTTCGGAGGTCGCCGAGGCGGTGCGTACGGTTCCGTCGGCGGTGACCACCTGCGCCGAAATCAGGTTGTCGCAGGTCAATCCGTACTTGCCGGTCAGGACGCCGAGGCCGCCGCCCAGGGTCAGACCGGCGATGCCCACCGTCGGGCAAGAGCCTGCGGGCAGGCAGCGACCGGCCTTCGCCAGAGCCGAATACACGTCCATCAGCCGGGCGCCCGCACCGATGACCGCGGTGCCGTCCGGCTTCACCTCCACACCGCTCATCGATCCCAGGTCGACGACCAGGCCGTTGTCGGGCGTCGAGTACCCGCCGTAGCTGTGGCCACCACTGCGCGCGGCCACCGGGATCCTCGCGCTCGCCGCGGCGTTCACACACGCCTGGACGTCGGATGCATTGGTCACCTGGGCGACCGCCGCCGGACGGCGACTGTCGAACACCGGATTGAAGGCCAGTTTGGCTGTCCCGTAACCGGAATCGGACGGCAGGTTCAGGGTCCCGGCCAGTCGCTGCCGGAGTCCTTCCCAATCCACCGACCCCGCAGGTGTTTCCGCACGCGGCAAACCTTCCGGTCCACAGCCGGTCACCGAACTCAATCCGGCCACACCGACTCCGAGCGCGGTCGCCCGCAACAGGTTTCGACGATTGATCGCCATGACGGCGCACCTCCCCCGAGGTCACGCCCGATTGCCCGGGCGCGATAACGAACCACTCAACGGTTCGTTATCGCGCCTCGCGACCGATGTGTTTACGCCAGCATGCCGTCGGCGAGCCGTGCCCAGTCCGAGAGAACCTGCTTGCGCCGCAGACGATCTCGGCCCACCATCTCGTCCAGGGTCGCGCCGCGCACCAGGTTGATGGTGAGCCAGAACGCGGCTTCCAGGCGCTCGCGCGGCACGTCCACGAAACGGCCGCAGGCGTCGAGTAGTTCGGCGGTCAGGTCGTGCTGCACGCGCAGCATGTTGCGGCGCAGCTCCTTGTCATTGGCGATGCCGACGTACAGCTCCACCGCGGCCTTGCCGAGCTTCCCCGCGAAGGGCGCGGTCACCAGCTCGACCAGCACCTCCCCCGGCGACGACGCCCCCGGCAGCGTCCGTTCCCGCCGCCGCAACGCCTCACCCTGCCGCTGCGTCAGGTGCTCGATGGTCTGGGCGAACAATTCCTGCCGGGTGTGGAAGTGGTGCAGCTGCGCGCCCCGGGTCACCCCGGCCCGCGCGGTGATGTCCGCGATGGAGGCGCTCGCGTACCCGACCTCGGCCAGGCTGTCGATGGCGGCGTCGAGCAGCAGCGCACGGGTGCGGAGGCTCTTCTCCTGGTGCTTGTTCGGGGGTAGACCGGATACCACCTGGTCAGTCTAGCCGCCTTGCGAAATTGCGTGCTGCCTTGCACGCAATTGGGTGTCGGTCGTACTGTGACCTCATGCCCGTCGATCGTTTGCTGCCCACGTCCGAAGCCCGCGACCTCATCGAGCTCACCCGCGATATCGCGGACAAGGTGCTCGAACCGATCGCGGCCGAGTACGAGAAACAGGAGCGCTATCCCGACGAGGCGTTCCGGGCGCTCGGCGCGGCAGGGCTGCTGAGCCTGCCGTATCCGGAGGAGTTCGGCGGGGGCGGCCAGCCCTACGAGGTGTACCTCCAGGTGCTCGAAGAACTGGGCGCGCGGTGGGCGGCGGTCGCCGTGGCGGTCAGCGTGCACAGCCTGTCGTGCCACCCGCTGTTCGTCTACGGCACCGACGAGCAGAAGCAACGCTGGCTGCCGGACATGCTGTCGGGCAATCTCATCGGCGCGTACAGCCTGTCCGAATCGCATGCCGGGTCCGATGCCGCGGCGCTGCGCTGCCGGGCCGTCGAGGCCGAGGGCGGCTACCGGATCACCGGCACCAAGGCGTGGATCACCAACGGCGGCAAGGCCGATTACTACACCCTGTTCGCCCGCACCGGCGAGGGCTCACGCGGCATCTCCTGTTTCCTGGTTCCCGCCGGCACCGAGGGCCTGACCTTCGGCAAGCCCGAGGAGAAGATGGGCCTGCGCGCGGTTCCCACCACCAGCGCCGCCTACGACGACGCGTTCGTGCCCACCGAACGCCTCCTCGGCGAACCCGGCCAGGGTCTCCCGATCGCGTTCAGCGCCTTGGACTCCGGCCGACTGGGCATCGCGGCCGTCGCCACCGGCATCGCGCAGCGCGCCCTCGACGACGCCGTCGCCTACGCCAAGCAGCGCGAAGCCTTCGGCCGCGCCATCATCGACCACCAGGGCCTGGGCTTCGTGCTCGCCGACATGGCCGCGGCCGTCGACTCCGCCCGCGCCACCTACCTCGACGCCGCCCGCCGCCGCGACGCCGGACTCCCCTACTCCCGCCAGGCCAGTGTCGCCAAACTCGTCGCCACCGACGCCGCCATGAAGGTCACCACCGACGCCGTCCAGGTCCTCGGCGGCTACGGCTACACCCAGGATTTCCCCGTCGAGCGCTACATGCGCGAAGCCAAGATCACCCAGATCTTCGAGGGCACCAACCAGATCCAGCGCCTGGTCATCGCGCGGTCGCTGGCCGGCAACTGAGGGTCGGGCGGACAGAGTTCAGCCGTCCCGCGCCGGGAATGCGCGGGACGGCGACGAATTACCGTCAGCAGCTGCCGAATTGGCACCACCACGGCGACTGCTGGTAGTCGCGGTTGTTGCCCCAGTCGTTGCCGTAGTGGTCCGGCCTCAGTCAATCCCGGCAACGGGCGAAAAGAAGGGCCTCACCGGGGCGAATGCCGCGGTGAGGCCCTCGTTTTCACTGCTATGCCGTGGTCTCGCGCCGGGGCAGCTTCCAGCCCGGACGCGGGAAGTGGCAGGTGTAGCCGTTCGGGTAGCGGACCAGGTAGTCCTGGTGCTCCGGCTCGGCGTCCCAGAACGCGCTCGCCGGGGTCACCTCGGTGACCACCTTGCCCGGCCACAGGCCCGAGGCGTCCACGTCGGCGATGGTGTCCTCGGCGACCCGCTTCTGCTCGTCATCCAGGTAGAAGATGGCGGAACGGTAGCTCGAGCCGATGTCGTTGCCCTGCCGATCCTTGGTGCTCGGATCGTGGATCTGGAAGAAGAACTCCAGCAGCGCACGGTAATCGGTCCGGGCCGGGTCGTAGACGATCTCCACGGCCTCCGCGTGCCCGGGGTGATTGCGGTACGTGGGGTTGTCGTTGCTGCCGCCGGTGTATCCGACCCGGGTGTCGATGACACCGGGCTGACGCCGGATCAGATCCTGCATGCCCCAGAAACAGCCACCGGCCAGAATCGCCTTGCGTGTGTCGCTCACGCTTCCTCCTTCGTGAACAGCGTCTTGTACTGTCCGTAGCCTTCGGATTCCAGATCGTCGAGATGCACGAACCGCAGCGACGCCGAGTTGATGCAGTAGCGCAGCCCGCCCGCGTCGCGCGGGCCATCGGGGAACACATGGCCCAGATGGCTGTCACCGTGCACCGATCGCACCTCGGTGCGCACCATGAAATGGCTGACGTCGCGCTTCTCGGCCACATTCGTCGCGTCGATCGGCTTGGTGAAACTCGGCCACCCCGATCCGCTCTCGAACTTGTCCGTCGACGCGAACAACGGCTCCCCGGACACCACGTCCACGTAGATACCGGGCTCGTGGTTGTCCCAGTACTCGCCGGTGAACGCCCGCTCGGTGCCGTTCTCCTGGGTGACGTGATACTGCTCGGGCGACAGCGCCGCCACCGCCGCCGGATTCCGGTTGTACTCCCGTGCCACATGACCTCCTTGGTAGGCCTCAGCTACAACCCACCCTGCCCGACGGAAAGTCCGTTCGCGAGCCCGCGTCATACTTCTGTCACCTTTGCCCGCCGGGCATACTCACGATCGTGAGCGCAGCCAGGAACGACGCCGACGACGACCAGGTACCCGCGTGGGCGCGGCGCACGACCGGGGAATCGCGCTGGGCGGCCACCGCGGCCGTCGTCGGGATCCTGCTGGTGCAGTACCTCCTGCCGCCCGAATACTCGGCCGGGCCCAACTGGGTCGTGCCGATCGTCGGGTTCGCGCTGCTGCTCGTCCTGGTGATCGCCAACCCGGTACGGCTCGACCGCGAGGACGAACGACTGCGGCGGTTCAGCCTGCTGTTGATGGCGCTGCTCGGCTTCGGCATGGTGTGGTCGGTATCCCACCTGGTGAAATCGCTGATCAACGGGACGGCCGCGAACAACGCCGCCGGTCTGCTCGGCTCGGGCGCTGCGGTCTGGCTGTCCAACGTGCTGGTGTTCGCGCTCTGGTACTGGGATTTCGACCGGGGCGGTCCCGCGGCGCGCGCCCACGCCCGCAAGCCGTATCCGGATTTCCTGTGGGTCCAGATGCAGAATCCGGAACTCGCCGATCCCGAATGGGAGCCGCAATTTCCGGATTATCTGTATCTGTCGTTCACCAACGCGACCGCCTTCAGCCCCACCGACGTGATGCCGATGACCCGCTGGGCCAAGCTCCTCATGATGGTGCAGTCCGGGGTCTCCCTCATCACCGTGAGCCTGGTCGTCGCCCGCGCGGTGAACGTCCTGCACTGACAGGCGAATCGTTCAGCGGTTGAAGAACATGTCGGCCACCAGCATGACCACCGCGATGGCGACGAAGGCGGCGGCGAACATGATGGACTGGCCGATGGTGCCGACGATGCCGGCGGCCAGGAACAGGGTCAGCACGGGCGCCCAGACGAACATGTCCGGCGGGCCGAAGGTGCGCTGCGGCTTGCGGGCGGCGGTGCCGCCGGAGGCGGGCTGACGGCGTTGCGGGGTTCCGCGTCCGGGTGTAGTCACCTGGGCGAGACTACAATTCGGCGGCCGCCGGTGCCACCGCGGGCCTGCGGGGCGGCAGAGCGCAGCAGCCGACCACGCAGGGCGCGCCGTCGACGGTGCAGCCCAGGCCGGTGATGTCGCTCAGACGCGCCGGGGCGGCGGCGGTCAGGTACTCCTGCACCAGATCGGCGACCATGCGCGCGAAACGCGGGTCCGGGCCGGGGGTGGCGGCGCGGGCGAAGGCCATACCCAGTTCGGCGGCACGCCTTCTCGCCTCGTTGTCCAGGTCCCAGATGACCTCGAGGTGGTCGGAGACGAAACCCACCGGGCACACCACGACGGAGTCCACGCCCCGGTCGGCGAGCGCGTCGAGATGGTCGACGATGTCGGGGTCCAGCCACGGCACCTGCGGCGGGCCCGAACGCGACTGCCACACCAGGTCGTAGGCGTCGAATCCGGTTGCCGCCGCGCACAATCGGGCCGCCTCGGCGACCTGACGGCTGTAGAGACGCTGCTCGGCGGGCGGACCGGAGGCGATATCGGCGGAGACCGGCACGGAATGCGCGGTGAAGACCAGGCGGGCCGAATCCCGCTTGTCCTGCGGCAATTCCGCGACCGCCGCACGAATCGCGTCCGCGAACGCCTCCACGAACAACGGATGATCGAAATACTGGCGCAACTTCACCAATTCGGGGGCATCGGCGACCGCGGCGCGGGCACGCGTGATGTCCTCCTGGTACTGCAGGCAGCCCGAATACCCGCCCCAAGCCGACGTCGGGAACACCAGCGCCGAGCGAACACCGTCGGCACGCATGCCCTCGACGGTCGCCTCGACCATGGGATGCCAGTTGCGATTGCCGAAATACACCGGCAGATCGATACCGCGCGAGCCGAATTCGGCCTCGATCGCCTTGATGATGTCGAGGTTCAGCGCATTGATCGGGGACACCCCGCCGAAGTGCAGATAATGCTGCGCGACCTCGGCCAGGCGTTCCGGCGGCACGCCCCGGCCCCGAGTGACGTTCTCCAGGAACGGCATCACGTCCTCGGGGCGCTCGGGACCGCCGAAGGACAGCAGTAGCAGGGCGTCCACTTCACGAGCCGCGGGCTCCGCCTGCACTGCTCTCCTCCTCAGAAAATCGAACCGCTGACGATCAGTTGGCGCCGAAACCGGATTCCGGGAACCAGGTGTTGTGGCTGGCGCCGCCATCGACGTAGATGATCGAACCGGTGGTGCCGGGCAGCCAATCCGACAGCAGCGCGCACACGGACTTGGCGACCACGGTCGGATCGTCGACATCCCAGCCGATCGGGGACGCGCCGTCCCAGTACTCGTTGAGCATGTTCAGCTGCTTGGCGTCATCGGTGGCGGTGCCCGCGATGGCCTTGGCCGCGAGGGTCTTGATCGGACCGGCCGCGATCAGGTTGGAGCGGACCTTCTTGGCGGCGCCCACCTCCCGCGCCACGTAGCGGTTCACCGACTCCAGCGCCGCCTTGGCGACACCCATCCAGTTGTAGAACGGCATCGCGGTGCGCGGATCGAAGTCCATGCCCACGATGGAGCCGCCCTCGTTCATGGCGGGGAGCACGGCGCGCGCCAGCGAGGCGTACGACCACGCCGAGATCTCGAACGCCTTGGCCGCGTCCGGGCCGGGGGCGTCGAGGAAGTTCACCGCGTCCGGGCCCATCAGGGTCTTGGGTGCGAAGGCGATCGAGTGCAGCACGCCGTCGATGCCCTCCGGAGCCAGCTCACGCAGCTTCTCCGGCAGCTCGGCCAGGTTCTCCTCGCTGGTGACGTCCAGACCGATGGCCGGGGGCACCTCCTGCGGCAGGCGCTTGGCGATGCGGTCGATGAGGCGCAGCCGCTCCGGGATGCCGGTGATGATCACCTTCGCGCCCTGCTCCTGCGCGACCGCGGCCGCGTGGAAGGCGATGGACGAGTCGGTGATGATGCCGGTGATGAGTACGGTCTTGCCTGCGAGCAATCCAGCCATGGGGTGGTGGGTTCTCCTCGTTAGAAATGCTGGGGGTGAGGGTTCGGGTCGGGCCTGAGCGGAAGGCTCAGTGGCCCATGCCCATTCCGCCGTCGACGGGGATGATCGCGCCGGAGACGTAGCGAGAATCCTCGGAGGCCAGGAAGCTGACGACCGCGGCGACGTCCTCGGCCTGGCCGAGACGCTGCAGCGGAATGAACTTCTTGGCGGTCTCCTTCAGGTCCTCGGGCAGCTCGGCCGTCATATCGGTCTCGATGAAGCCGGGGGCGACCACATTGGCGGTGATGTTGCGCGAACCCAGCTCGCGGGTCACCGAGCGGGCCAGACCGATGACACCGGCCTTGGAGGAGGCGTAGTTGATCTGACCGGGGCCACCGCCCAGACCGACCACCGAGCCCAGGAAGATCATGCGGCCCCAGCGGGCCCGCAGCATGGCGCGGTTGGCACGCTTGGCGCAACGGAAGGCGCCGGTCAGGTTGGCGTCGATGACCCGGGTGAACTGCTCCTCGGTCATGCGCATCAGCAGGGTGTCATCGGTGATGCCCGCGTTCGCGACCAGCACCTCGACCGGACCCTGGTGCGCCTCCACCTCGGAGAACGCCCGATCGACCGATTCGCTATCGGTCACATCGCATTTCACGCCGAAGAGCCCCTCGGGAACGCCGGACCCGCGGTGGGTGACGGCGACCTTGTGTCCGTCGGCGAGCAGGCGCTGGGCGACCGCGAGCCCGATGCCGCGATTACCGCCGGTCACCAGGACCGACCGGGATGTGATGTTCGACATAGACGCAAACCTATCTGTTCGTGTTCGGGACTCGGCGCGCGGTACCGATTTACGGCAGACGCTGACGATAGAGCAACGCGGCCACCAACCCGGCGGCAGTCACCACCAAACCCAGCAGCAACCACGGGCGGCTGGCGTCGGCGACGGTCGTCTCGAAGCCGATCTGCTCTTCCAAGTGCGCGTAGACGTTCTTGAGTTCTTCCAGCGTGGAGGCGGTGAAGAATTCGCCGCCGGACAGTTTCGCGATCTCGCGCAGCGAATCGTCGTCCACCGGGACGCGGACCCGCTGGGAGCCCTTGCCGTCCTGGTCGGGGATCTCCACGGTGCCCCACGTGGTGCCGAACGAAATCGTCGACACCGGAATGCCTTTCTCCTTCGCCAGACGCGCGGCGGTGAAGCCGTGGCGGGGATTCTCGACATCCTTGTCGTCCGGGACGGTCTGCTTACCGTCGGACATGAGCACCACCTGGGCCGGCGGCGGCTTCTCCGCACCCGGCAGCACCGAGGCCAGGGTGTCGATGGACTGCAACGCGGTCAGGATGCCCTCACCGGTGGCGGTGCGCTCGGCCAGCTTCATGGTGTCGATGGCGGCCTTGACCGCCTCCCGATTCGTGGTCGGCGACACCTGCACCGACGCGGTACCCGCGAAGGTGACCAGGCCCAGGTTGATGCCCGGGGTCAGATTGTCCGCGAATTCCTTGGCGGCCTTCTTGGCCACCTGGATCCGGCTGGGCGGCACGTCGGTGGCCTCCATCGACAGCGACACATCGATCACCAGGATCACCGTGGCGCGGTTGCGGGGCACCTTCTTCGCCGCGGTCGGACCGGCCGCGGCGAAGGTGAGGAACATGAGGCCCACCAGGGTCACCGCGACGGGAATGTGCCGCCACGGCTTGGGCTGGCGGGGCGCCACCTTCTCCAGCATCTCCATATTGGAGAAGCGCAGCATCTGTTTGCGACGCCGCTGCTGCATCAGGATGTAGATCAGCGCCGCCAGCGCGATCACGGCCAGGAAGGCCAGCCAATACTGGTAGGCGAAATGCGAAAGGCTGAAGGTCAGCTCGCCGATAGTCACTGGCGCGGCACCCGTCCGGCGTTCGGGGCGCCAAAGGTGTGGCGCCGGGTGGACACGAATCGAACCACGTCCGCGATCCAGTCGCCGTCGGTGCGCAGGGTCATCACCGGCGCACCACAACTGCGCAACGCCTGCTCGACCTGATCCCGATGGCCTTGCGCGGCGCGCGCGAAATCGGCGCGGAGCGTGGGGGTCACACTGAATTCCCGGGTCCGTCCGGTCTCCGGGTCGTGCAGGACCACATCGCCCAGATCCGGAAGCTCCAGATCGCGCGGGTCCAGCACCTCGACACCGAGCAGGTCGTGGCGGCCGGAGATGGCGCGCAGCGACCGCTGCCAGTCGATATCACCCAGGAAATCGGAAATGACCACGGCCAGACCGCGTTTGCGCTGCGGTCTGCGCAACGCCTCGATCGCGTCGCGCAGGTCACCGCGGACACCGTCCGGGGCGTGCGGGGTGGTCGCGATCTTGCGCAGCAACGACTGCTCGTGCACCCGGCCGCTGCGGGCCGGAATGCGGATCAGCTCATTGCCATTGGTCACCACCGCGCCGATCCGGTTGCCGCCGCCGCTGGTCAGATGCGTGACCGCGGCCGCCGCGGCGACCACCAGATCCCGCTTCTCGCACAGCGCGGTACCGAAATCGAGGCTGGCCGACAGGTCGACCACCAGCCAGGTCTCCAGCTCACGGTCGGCGATCATCTGCCGCACGTGCGGGTGGGTGGTGCGGGCGGTGACCGACCAATCCATCTGCCGCACATCGTCGCCCGGCTGATACATGCGGGCATCGCCGGGCTCGGAGCCGGGACCCGGGATCAGGCCCAGGTGGTCACCGTGCAGCACGCCGTCCAGGCGCCGGCGCACGGTGAGTTCGAGCGTCCGCAGCGCCGCCGACAACCGCGGGTCGGTGAGCTGACCCTGCCGGAACGAGGGCGGGGCGTGCGGGGAGTCGCTGGGAGTTGAGATCGTCACGGGCGCAGTCGATTCCGTGGCCACCTACTTCGGCTGCGGCTGACCGGGGACGCCGGGCATCTGACCGTTCGGAGGCTGCGGGATGCCCTGCTGCGGCGGCTGCGGAATACCCTGCGCGGGCACGCCCGGCTGCTGCGGAATGCCGGGCTGCGGCACGGCGGCGGGCATCGGGGCGGGCGCGCCGGCCGGAGCGTTGGCCTGAGCGGCGACCTGCGGCAGGCCGACGGTCTGCAGCACGCGCTTGATCACGTCGTCCGGGCTGACCTCGTCGGCCAGCGCGTCGTAGGACAGCACCAGGCGGTGACGCAGCACGTCCGGGATCACCTCGACCACGTCCTGCGGCACCACGTAGTCGCGGCCGCGGATCAGGGCCACCGCGCGGGCGGCGGCGATGATGCCCAGCGAAGCTCGCGGGGACGCGCCGTAGGAGATCCAGCCGGCGACATCCTGCATGCCGAAGTCGGCGGGCTTGCGGGTCGCGGCGATCACCCGGACGACGTAGTCGACCAGGGCGTGGTGCACGAAGGTGTTGGCGGCGACGTTCTGCAACCGCACCAGCTCGGCCGGGTCGAGGACCCGCTTGGGCTCCGGCGGGGTGACACCCATCCGGTAGATGATCTCGCGCTCCTCCTCGACCGAGGGGTAGTCGACGACGACCTTGAACAGGAAGCGGTCGCGCTGCGCCTCGGGCAGCGGGTACACACCCTCGGACTCGATCGGGTTCTGAGTCGCCATGACCAGGAACGGATTCGGCATCGGGTAGGTCTTGCCGCCGATGGACACGTGCCGCTCGGCCATCACCTCGAGCAGCGCGGACTGCACCTTGGCGGGCGCGCGGTTGATCTCGTCGGCGAGCACGAAGTTGGCGACCACCGGGCCCAGCTCGGTGTCGAACTCCTCGCGGCCCTGCCGGTAGATGCGGGTACCGACGAGGTCGGTGGGCACCAGGTCCGGGGTGAACTGCACGCGCGAGAAGCTGCCGCCCACCACGGTCGCGAAGGTCTCCACGGCCAGGGTCTTGGCGATACCCGGCACACCTTCGAGCAGCACGTGCCCCTTGGCGAGAACACCGACCAACAGCCGCTCGACCAGCCGATCCTGACCGACGATCACACGTTTGACTTCGTAGATCGCCTTTTCCAGGGTCTGGACATCGCGCTCGAGGGTGCTCGGAGCCGAAGGTGCGTCCTTCACCGTGCTTACCCCGCTCACACCGTCAGTCGAAGTCACCAACATCCCCGCTTTCGCCTTGGTCCTGTGCGTTCCGCCCCAACTATTCCAGGTATCTCGCGCGATTGCCGCACCCGCCCGCGATCGGGGCGCGAAATTTCGGCGCGAAATGTGGCTTTCAGCTAATCCGGAGCCGGATCGGCGGCCGGGCGGGTCAATTCGCGCAGCGCCGCCGCCGACGCGGTGCCGGGCTCGGCGCTGTAGACGACCAGGGCACGAACGCCGGGGTCGGCGGGCAGATTCAGGAACTCGAAATCCAGCCGCAGCTCACCCACGCGCGGATGGTCCAGGTGGTAGCGACCGTAGGCGAGATCGCTGACATCGTGCGATTCCCACATGTAGCGGAATTGATCGCTGGCCGCGGTCATGGTGGCGACCAGGTCGCGCAGGGCCCGGTCGTCCGGGCGGGCGCTGGCCCGCAGACGCAGGTAGGTGACCACGCGCCGGGCCATGTCGGGCCAGGTGGGCGCGGTGATCCGGCGGACGCGGTCGTCGAGGAAGATCAGATGGGCCCAGGTGCGCTCGGCGGCGGGCACCGCGTCGAAGTCGACGTCGAAGACCACGCTCGCGGCCCGGTTCCAGGCCAGGATGTCGGTGCGGTGGCCGACCACATAGGCCGGGTTCGGGTCCAGGGCGGTCACCAGTTGCCGCAGGCGGGGCCGCAGCCGGGGCGGCTCGGACATCCCGTCGGCGGGCGGATGCGCCAGGTTGCGCAGGTGCAGCCGTTCGTCGGAGTCCAGGCGCAGGGCGGTGGCGATCGCGTCGAGGACGGAATCGGAGACATTGTCCACGCGGCCCCGCTCGACGCGGACGTAGTAGTCGGCGCTGATCCCCGCCAGCTGGGCCAGCTCCTCACGGCGCAGCCCAGGGACCCGCCGGCGGGTGCCGTAAACCGTGAGGCCGACGTCCTCGGGGCGCAACCGGGCCCGCCGGGACCGCAGGAACGCGCCGATCTGCGAGGACTCTTCCACGACCGGACATCCTAGAGGGGTTCTCGCAAACCCCCGTTTCGGCGAGCCCCGGGATCGACCGGGCTCTGGCTGCGAGTTCGCGGCGCGCGCACGCTGATTCGCATGAACCGAGCTTTGATCGTGATCGATGTCCAGAACGAGTACGTGACCGGGCGGCTGCCCATCGCCTATCCCCCGCTGGATGTCAGCCTGGCCAATATCGCGGCCGCCATGGACGCCGCGCGGCGTGCCGGAATTCCGGTGGTCGTGGTGCAGCATGTCGCGCCCGCCGAGTCGCCCGTCTTCGCGCGCGGCGGAACGGGATTCGCGCTGCACCCCACCGTCGCCGAGCGGCCGTGGGACCTGCTGGTGGAGAAGACGCTGCCGTCCAGCTTCCCCGAGACGGGGCTGGCGCAGTGGCTCGCCGAGCGGGACGTGGACACCATCGTGGTCTGCGGGTACATGACGCAGAACTGCGACGAGTCGACCGCGCGGGACGCGGTGCACCGGGGCTTCGCGGTGGAATTCCTCTCCGATGCCACCGGCACGCTCGCCCTGACGAATCAGGCCGGGGCGGTCGCGGCCAAGGAGTTGCACGAGGCGGTGCTGGTGGTGATGCAGTCGCGATTCGCGGCGGTGGCGACCACCGCGGAATGGATCGAAACCATCACCGGCGGAGCCGAATTGGAGCGATCCGGGATCCTCGCCAGCGCCACGACCGCAAGGCCGTGAGCGGCGCGCTGCAGATACCGGCCTGGCTGGATCTGACAGCGGTGGCGGTCGGCGCGCTCACCGGAGCCGTCACCGCCACCCGCCACGCCGATCGCATCGACGCGATCGGCGTGGCGGTCATCGCCATCGCGACCGGGCTGGGCGGGAGCATGCTGCGCGACGCGGCGCTCGGGCAGCTTCCGGCCGCCTTGCGCGGGGACCGCTACCTGATCGCCGCGCTGCTGGCGGCGGGCGCCGGAATGGCCTTCGCGCGCTGGCTGGTTCGCGCGGCCGGAGTGCTCGCGGTGTGCGACGCGGCGGCGCTGGGCATGTACCTGGCGCTGGGCATCACCAAAGCGCAGGCCGCCGGCGGCGCGACGACCGGGACGGTGCTGGTCGGCGTCCTGGCCTGCACGGGCGGCGGGGTGGTGCGCGACCTGCTGCTCGGCGATCCGGTCGGTCTCGTCCGGGTCGGATCCTGGTATGTCACCGCGGCGCTCGGCGCGGCCGGGGTGTTCCTGCTGTGCCAGCCGCGGACCGGGATGACCGTGGCCACCGGCGCGGCCGCGGTGACCGCCTTCGCTTTGCGCACCGCGGCGCTGCGGTGGCGGTGGTCGACCCCGGCCGTCGGGCAGCCACGAGCCTGACCAGTGCTAGCGCCGGAGCGTGGTCGACCGCTCGAGCACGAGCTCGATCGCGTCCGCGACCGGCGTGTGGCCCTCGGTGAGCTCGAGGATCACGCGATTGAGGGCCGGGCGGTGCAGGGCCACATCGATGAAGGCGGCGACGTCGTCGCGGCGCACATCGCCGTATTCGATCGCCAGTCCGGCGGTGACCAGACCGCTGCCGGGTTCGTCACGCAGGGTTCCGGGACGGATGATCAGCCAGTCCAGGTCGGTGCCGACCAGGTAGGCGTCGGCGGTCTTCTTCACGCGCATGTAGTTCTCGAAGCCCGGCGTGGTCTCGCGGTCGCGGCCCGCGTCCGGGAACACCGAGACCAGGACGAAGCGGGCGACACCGGCGAAGCGGGCGGCGTCGGCGGCTTTCTCCAGCCCCCGGCCGTCGATGAGGCTGGTCTGGTCCATGCCGGTGCCGTGCGCGCCCGCGGAGAAGACGATGGCGTCGTGGCCGTGGAACTTGGCGGCCAGGTCGTCCACCGAATCGGCGATCAGGTCGCCGTGCAGCGGGATCGCGCCGGTCGCGGCGATGACCTCGGCCTGCGCCGGGCCGCGGTGCATGCCGGTGACCTCGTCACCGCGGGCGGTGAGCAGGGTCGCCAGGCGGCGGCCGATACCGCCGGCCGCGCCGATCTGGAACACCTTCACGATGACTCCTCTCGTAGATAGACGGTACCGGTCCAGCTTCCGTTCACGGAGTGTGTTGTCTTGTTCCGTGACCTGCCCGATTGCTCCGGTAGGGTTGGCCCGCAACCGCAGTTTCGGGTCTTCCCGTGGCGATACCACCGCCCGGCGTACCGGGTCTTACACGGTTTCCAGCGGGCATCTTTACCGTCCCGACGCAACTCGCCGAGGACACCAACGCCGCCAAATTACGGGCAGCGTTCACATCACGATCCAACACCAGACCACAATGATCACAGCGAAATACGCGCTCACCCAAAGCCAGCTTGGCTTTCACTGCCTTGCAGGACGAACACGTCTTGGAACTGGGATACCAGCGGTCAGCAGTCACCAGCACCCCGCCGCGCCAGCGCGTCTTGTATTCGAGCTGGTGGCGCAGTGTGGAGAACCCGGCCGACCAGATCGCCTGCGCCAGGCACCGATTGCGCAGCATCCCCGCAACATTCAAGTCCTCCACCATGATTGTCCCGTACTCACGGGTCAGGCGGGTGGCGAGCTTGTGCAGCCCGTCACGGCGCATCGCGGTCACACGATGCTCGAGACGGTTGGCTTTGGCATTGGCCTTCTCCCACCGCCGCGACGCTGCCACACCGTGTTTGTGGTCGGGGCTTCGGCGGCGAGACCGCGCCCGCGCCAAGCGGCGACGCTGCTTCTGCGTCCGCTGGTAGCGCTTCGGGTTCGGGACGACCTCGCCTGTGGACAGGACCGCGAGGGACTTGACGCCGAGGTCCGCCGCGACCACGGCGTCGAGCCGCGCGGGTTTCGGATCATTGCGCTGGACCCGGACGGTGAACGACACCCACCACCGGCCACTCCGCCACGACAGGGTCATGGCACCCAGTTTCGCGGTCCCGTTGCGCAGCCGCCGCGCGAGCTTGCGCGTCGATTCCCCGGTCCGAACGATCCCGACCCGGGGAATCTTGACCTGCCGCGACCCTTCGCCGAGACCGTAACCGCCCGTGGTGACGGTGAACGACTGGTGCGAATGCTTCTTCTTCCGTGCCGGGACACCCACACGTGCCCCGGCACGGGTGCCGCGCGTGGACTTCGAATAGTTGGCGAACGCATCAGCAACACGCGCGATACCCGACGAGTACGCCTCTTTACCGTTATCCGCCCACCACGGCGCGACCAT
The DNA here is from genome assembly GCF_042792755.1 of Nocardia sp. NPDC056611. Classification (NCBI taxonomy): domain Bacteria; kingdom Bacillati; phylum Actinomycetota; class Actinomycetes; order Mycobacteriales; family Nocardiaceae; genus Nocardia; species Nocardia sp. NPDC056611. Next base: position 1,181,178 of record NZ_JBHTVV010000002.1, on the reverse strand, counting down.
GCCCTTCTCCGCGTTCCAGGCTTTGCGGAGACTGTAGGCGGATTGATCGATCCACGGAGCGCGTTCGTGGGTCGGCTCCAACGCGAACCGGTACGCCTGCACCTGCCTCGCCCCCTCCTCGGGGCGATCATTCGACGACCATGGTTCGCTCACCTGTTCGACAGTAGAGAAACCGGACCAGACACGACAACAGCGAAACCGAGGACACGCCAATCGAATCGCGGCAACCGCGCCGCCGCCCGACCCTCCCACCGCAACACTCCAACACGCAACGACGTGAAACGTCACAAACCACCCAACAGTTGACAGCCCCCGGCGCGGTGATGGCACGCAGGCATTTCGGGCCGGTGTCGAGAAAGTTTCCGGACCCAGGATCGCTGGGGCGGAAGTGCGCCTATTCTTGCGAATGTCTCTGCCGCCGACCGTTTCTCCGCCGGTAGCGTTATCCATATCGGTCGACGGTGTCCGGTGATACGGGATGTGGTGTGCAGTGTGGGATTTCGAAGTTTCGCCCGGGCAGTCCATCGGCGAAACGGTGTTGCAGGAACTGCGGGAGCGGGCCGCCGCGGAGGGAGTCGCGCTACGGGTAGGGGTGGTCGTCGAGCACAATGACTCGGTACTGATGCTCGAGCACGAGGAGCACGTCGAAGGGCGTAGTCCGCTGCACCTACCGGGCACCGTGGTGCGCCCGGGCGAGTCGCTGGCCAGCGCGGTGGTGCGGGCCGTGCGCGAGGAGACCGGTCTGGCGGTCACCGATATCGTGCGCCACCTCGGCAGCTTCGACTACCTGTCCAGCGCCGGGAAACCGGTGCGCCGGGAGCATTTCGCCGCGGTGGTCGCCAGCGCCGGACCGGTGCGGGTGACCAACTACGCCGAATACCGGTGGGTTCCGCTGACCGGGGACCTGCCGGTCACCTCGTCGATCCGGCGCATCCTCACGACCTATCAGGAGTAGCCGGGGCCGCGCCGCGCCCGAGATACGACAGGGCCTGCGCGGCAACATGATCACGCAGGCGTGCCACCGCGGGAGTCGGGCGGTGGCTGCCCGAGACCAGGCCGATGCTGCGGTCCCGCGCACCGGCCAGGCTCACGCGTGACAGGCCCGGGTGGGCGACCTCCGGAGCGGGCAGCACCGCGATGCCGAGATTCTGGGCGACCAGGGCGCGCAGCGTCTCGAACTCGGTGATCTCGAAGCCGACGCGCGGGGTGAATCCGGCCTCGGCGCACCAGGAGTCGACCAGGCGACGCAGGTGGTAGGTCGGCGGGTTCGCGATGAACGGCTCGTCGGCCAGTTCGGCGAGCTCGACCTCGGCACGGGTTGCCAGCGGGTGGGCGTCGGCGACGTACAGATGCAGGCGCTGGTGGCCGAGGATGATCGCGGGCAGGTCGTCGGGGGCCGGGATGGTGACGGCCAGATCCAGGCGGCCGTCGCGGACCATCTCGGTCAGGGCGCTGCCATGAGCCTGCACGAGGTGCAGGCGGATACGGGGCGCGCCCGCGTGGAAGTCGGCCAGGAGTGACGGGATGCTGACCGGGCCGAGGGTGAACGGGAAACCGAATCGGACCAGGCCGCTGTCGGGGTCGGCGTCGCTGCGGACCACGTCGACGGCATCGGTGAGGGCCTGGACCAGGCCGCGGGTGCGTTCGTAGAGTTCCTGGCCGGCGGCGGTGAGGGCGATGCGCCGACCGACCGGTTGGAAGAGTTTCACCCCGACCACCTGCTCGACCGCCTTCAATCGGCGACTCAACGACGACTGCGGCACGCCCAGCCGCTGCGCCGCACGGGTGACATGCCCCTCCCCCGCGGTCGCATCGAACGCCGCGAGCAACGGGATCAGGGCTTCCACCTGCGATGACGCCAATTCATCCATATTCGGATCATAACGGTGCGGAATGAACATTGGACGGATGGATACGCGCGGCGTGACGATGACGAAGTACCCGCCGACCAGGAGGTCACGCAGATGAACGACCACGCCACACACAGCGAAACCGCCACGGACACAGAAATTCTCGATGTCGTACTGATCGGCGGCGGCATCATGTCGGCCACCCTCGGCGCGATGATCGCGGCGCTGCAACCGGATTGGTCGATGGCCTTGCTGGAGCGGCTCGACCGGGTCGCGGCCGAGAGTTCGGATCCGTGGAACAACGCGGGCACCGGGCACTCGGGCCTGTGCGAACTCAACTACATGCCCGATCCGGGCGATGCGGGCAAGGCGGCCGAGATCGCGTCGATGTTCGCGCTGTCGCGGCAGTTCTGGACGGGACTGGCCGAGCGGGGCGCGCTGGCCGACACCGGATTCGTCACGGCGACACCGCATATGGATGTGGTCTTCGGCGAGCGAGATGTCGACTACCTGCGGCGGCGATTCGAGACCCTGCGCGCGCTGCCCGCGTTCGCCGCCATGGAGTACAGCGAGGATCCCACCGTCATCGCGAACTGGGCTCCCCTGCTCATGGCGGGCCGGAAGCCGGGGCAACCGGTGGCCGCCACCCGGTTCGAGGCTGGCACCGACGTCGATTTCGGGGCGCTGACCGGGTCGCTCGTGCGGGCGATGACCGACGCGGGCGCGCGGGTGCGCACCGGTCACGAGGTGAAGGGGCTGCGGCGCGACGCCGATGGCATCTGGACGGTGACGGGCCGGGATCGGCACGGCGAGCGGCGCTTCACCATTCGCGCCCGCTTCGTATTCGTGGGTGCGGGCGGCTACGCGCTGAAGCTGCTCCAGCGGGCCCGCATCCCCGAGGTGCGCGGTTACGGCGTGTTCCCGGTCGGCGCGCAGTTCCTGCGGACCGACAACCCCGAGGTCGTGGCCCGGCACGAGGCGAAGGTCTACAGCCAGGCCCCGCTGGGCGCTCCCCCGATGTCGGTGCCGCACTTGGACAAGCGGAATGTCGGCGGCGAGTCGTCACTGCTGTTCGGCCCGTACGCGACGTTCAGTACGCGGCTGCTCAAGCACGGCAGGTTGATCGACCTGTTCACCACGCTGCGGCTGACGAACATCGTGGTGCTGGTGGCGGCGGGATTGCAGAATCTGCCGGTGGTCCGCTATCTGGTCGGCGAGTTGCTCGCGACCCGGCGGCGCAAGTTCGCTCAGCTGCAACGCTTCTACCCCGAGGCCGATCCGGCCGACTGGTATCTCGTCCAGGCCGGACAGCGCGCGCAACTGGTGAAGCCCGACCTCGACCGGGTGGGTGTGCTGACCATGGGCACCGAACTGGTCACCGGCGCCGACGGCACGATCGCGGGCTTGCTGGGCGCGTCCCCCGGTGCGTCGACCGCACCCGCGATCATGATCGAACTCCTGGAACGGTGCTTCCCGCAGCAACGTTCGGGCTGGGAGCCGGGCCTGCGGCAGCTGGTGCCGGGCTACGCCGAGGGCTCGAACTCCCAGAGCTCGGGCCCCGCCGCCGCGGCGGGGATCGGGAAGTAGCTGTGATGATCGGCCGGATCGACCACGACGACGTGCGCGCCGTCGGCCAGGTGCTCGGCTCCGACGGGAGCCGGGTGCCCGGTCCTGGCGTCGAACATACCGACCCAGCCGCTCTCGGCGGCCACGTAGACGCGCTGCGCGCCGGGATCGTAGGCGAGTACGTCGGGGGTCGGGCCGACGCTGTTCCGGTCGGTGACAGCGTGTTTCGCCAGATCGACCGTGGCCAGCGTGGCGTCGTCCTCGCAGCCGACGTACATCAGCTGCCGGGCCGCGTCCAGCGCCTGACCGTGCGGTCCCGAGCAGCCGGGCGTCGGAATCCGGTCGGTGACCGACAGCGCGCCGGGGTCGATGACCGCGAGATCGCCTCGGCCCTGCACCGCCACGATCATGCGGTCAGGACCCGGGTCGTAGACGACATTGCCGACTTCGCCGCCCAGAGTGACCGTGCCGCGGGCATGTCCGGTGTCGGCGTCGAGGACCGACTCGCTGCCCGCGCGCTCATTGGTGGTCCAGACCGCGTCGCGCACCGGATCGTAGGCCAACCCGTCCGGGTACGTCCCGGTCGGCGCGGTGAACAGCACCGACCCGCTGTCCTCGTCCAGGGCGACGAGCCGATCACGCCCGGTCACGGTCGCGTACACCCGGTGCTTCTCCGGAACGACCAGCACGCCATGGACATCCGGGGTGTCGGCGATCGTGCGCACCACGCGGTGCGCGCGGACGTCGACCTCGACGATTTCACCGGCTCCCAGGTGTGCCAGGAACAGCAGTCCACGACCGGAATCCAGGCTCGCGTAATCGAATCGGGCCGAGCCGCCCGGCAGGGCCACCTGGGCGACCTTCCGCAGCGGCAGCGGTCCGCCGGAGGTGGCCGGGCCGGATGAGCAGCCCGCGACCAGTGCGATCGCGGTCAGCGCCCATCCGGCTCGTCTCGGCCACATCCGGCTCACCTCACGCGGGTCAGCAGACGCCGCGGAACAGGTCGGCGGCCGCGTCGGCGGCGGGCTCGATCAGGCGGGGATCGTCGTAGAAGTCGATCTGGCCGACCGAGTCCAGCCACAGCTCCGATTTCGGGGATGCCACCCCAGCGTAGAACTTGCGCGCCCACGGCGGGACCAGGGCGTGCTCGGAGTGCACCAGCAGGAACGGCACCGACAGCCGGGCCGCCGCCTCCTGGGCGTCGAAACCCGCGGTGTGCTCGAAGGATTCGACGGCGAAACCGTTCGTGTAGTTGGGGACCACGCCGCGCGGGGTGCCGTAGTACTCGAACGCCTCGGTCAGGGGCATGGCCACGTCGCCGTTGTCCGCGGCCACCGCCGGGATGGTCTCGACCTCGCCGGTGGCGAGGCGGCGCTCCCGTGCCAGGCGGCCGCGCTCGACCACCGCCGGATCCGCCGGGTTGGCGGCCGCGTCGGCATACACGCCCGCGACGCCGGCGAACGCCCGCAGGCGCGGGTCGTCGGCGACCGCGCGGGCCATGTAGCCGCCACCGGCGCAGACGCCCAGCGCGACCACGGTCTTACCGGTGAAACGCTCGTCCGCTTCCAGCGCCGAGACGGCGGCGCTGATGTCGGCGGCCTTGCCCAACGGGTCCTCCAATTGCCGCGGCTCCCCGGCGCTCTCGCCGAAGGTCCGGTGATCGAAGGCCAGGGCGGCGAACCCGCGGCGCGCCAGCGCTTCGGCGTAGACGCCCGCCGCCTGCTCCTTGACGGAGGTCAGCGGGCCGGTCGTGACCACCACGCCGGTGGGCTCGCCCTCCGGCACATACAGGGTGCCGACCAGTCGGTCTCCGGCACGGGTGAAAGTGAACGGAACTGTGCTGACAGTCATCTGGTGCTCTCGTCCTCGAAGTCGTCGCATTACGGTGAAACACGACGGTAGGCGCGGACCCCCGCCACCGATAGAAGGCACTTCGAAGTGCCCTTCCGAACGGAGGCGCGATGGACCTGGTGATTCCCGACGTACTCGAGGAATCCTGCACCACCCGCCAGGCCCTCGAACGCCTGGCCGCCAAATGGCGCATCCTGCTGATCTACGCGTTGCTCGACGGCGCCCAGCGCCCGGCCGCGCTGCGCCGCCGCCTGCCCGGCATCACCCAGAAGGTGCTCACCGAAACCTTGCGCGGCATGGAATCCGACGGGCTCGTCGAACGCCACGTCTTCAAGGAGACCGCCCCGCAGCACATCGAGTACTCCCTCACCGAACTCGGCAAATCGCTGCAGACCCCGCTCGCCGCCATCTGCGCCTGGGCCGCCGACCACCCGTGACCGAACGGTCGGCGGACCACACGGCTCCGGCCCTCACCCCTCCCGAGGGCCCGAGCGTTCCGCGATCCCGGCCAATCGGGCCAGATCGGAGTGCAGCGCCGACCGGCGATCATGATGGGCCGGGGTCGCGACCCAGACGACGCGGTCGAACCACATCGGCATGGACAGCACCCGATAGGTCTGCACGATGCGCGTGCCGCCCTCGGAAGGTTCGAGGGTGTAGCGCCATTCGGTGTTGTCACCGCAGACCCCGCCGTGGGTGACCCAGCCCAGTTCGCGCGGCGCGTCCAGCACCGTGATCGTGCAGGCGCGGCTCCAGCGCATGACACCGGACTTGCTGTACCCGACGAATCGGGCGCCCGGGGACGCCTCGGTCGCGCCGTCGAGCCAGCGCGCGGAACGGCACTCGTGACTCCACTCGCCGACGCGGGTGACGTCGGTGAGAATGTCCCAGACCTGTTGCGGTGACGCGGACGTCGTGTATTCCTGGCGGCCGCCGAGTGTGGTCTTCAGGGAACTGAACTCGCTGGTGCGCCACCGCTGGAACGCGCCGTGCCGGTAGCGGTGGATCATCAGGTGGAGAATGATCCAGCGCGGCACCGCGGGGACCAGTTCGGTGATGGCGGTCCGATCCTGACCTCGCAGGCCGTCCAGGATGAACAGGCCCTGATCCGATAAATCGATGGGCCCCAACGGTTTCACGTTGTATTCGAGATCCCAGTGCCGCCACTCGGCGTCGGTGAGGGTCTGCGAGACGATCGGCATCATCTCCGCCTCCTCGCGCGCGAGATGCGGAAGCAGGACGCCGGTCAGCGCATCGAGGGCGTCGACCACGCGCGGGCGATGCTCGGCCGAGTCACGGTAGGTCCGGGCGGCGGCGCCGAGGTCGTCCATGGCGGGCGCGATGGACCGATGATCGGTGTTCATGGTGTCGAGGAGGGCCCAGGCGCCCGAATTGCGCTCACGGACCAGCGGATACAGGTGCTCGTCCTCGGATTCGTGGTGATGGTGCAGGAAGTCCATCATCCAGAGCAGATGGGCGGCCAGCGCCCGGCGTTGCTCGTCGAAGGGATAGGGCCATTCGGTGAGCGCGTGGCGGGCGCGTTCGAAGTCCCGCCGCAGGGCGGAATGAACGATTCGCATGACTCGGGTATCCGCGGGTCCGGCCAGGCCGGTGTCGGCGGTCATGGCATTGCTACTCCTCGTGAAGGTCGAGCAGCCGCACGATCGCGTCGGCCGCCCACTGTTGATACTGGGCATGACTCCACCCGCTGACCGTGGTGAGGAGCCGGTAGATCTCATTGCTGAACACCGACTGGACCGCATCGGCTTCCAGCTCGGTCAACGGCCGTCCGGCCGCCGCGGACACGAGCGCGGTGCGCGAGATGCGTTCCTGCGCACGGCTTCCGGCGTCCAGCTGAGCGAGCTCGGCGTTGCTCCGAGCCGCGCTGTCGAGGACGCGGCGCAGTTCGGCGGTGCGCCGGTAGATCCCGGCGCTCACCTCCGCCAGTGCGGCGACGCGGGTCGCAAGGGGACCTTCCCCCACGCCGAACCACGGGCGATCGTCGAGTGCGATCTGCGCGTCGTCGCCGACGACCGCGATGTCGAGGACGGTCTTCAACAGTGCGGTCTTGTTCCCGACGCTCGCGTACACCGTCTCCACCGAACATCCCGCTTCGCGCGCGACATCGCGCATGGAGGCGCCCTCCCAGCCGCGCTCGACGAACAGTCGCGAGGCGACCTCGACGACCCGCCGGCGGGTCCGCGCCGCCGTCTCCTGACGAAGCGGCGACTCGTAACGACGGGACTTGGCGGGTGACACACAAAAAGTATGGAACGACCAAGTATTCAACACAAGACTGTTCCAGTGATTTACCACGGAGCCATCGATTGACAGGTTGCGCCAAGTTCGCCAGTGACCCTCCCCTTGAGGGTTCGAGGCGTGCGAGAGGCTAGCTTTCGATCTGGTCTCGACTCACGTCACTGTGATTTTCACGGCTAAACTGCACCAATATCGCAGGTCACACACCATGAACTAACGTTCGGCCATCCGGATCCCATGCTGTGAGGCACAACCTTTTCCAACATTTTGATCAATAAACCGACTGGTTGCGGCATCGGAGCGCAGAATCATCATGGACAGTCGCTTTTCAAGTTGGGAAGTTCGGCATGGTCTCAGTCGACACTGCGGTCGAAGGCATACTGGACGGTTTTCCGGGAGGTCTGAGGGTGATTCGGGGGTCGGGGTGGATGCGATGTAGCGAACGAATGCCGGGAATCGAGCGCCGACGTCGGCACATACGAACCGGTTGGTACTCGCTGTAATGATCTCAGCGGCGGACCCGACGTACACAGCAATGCGGGTGTCGGAGTCACACCCTGCCGCCATATTCCATGGTCCCCGGACCCGGCGCGCGTGAGCGTATCGACAGCCGGCCCTCGGGCGTTTTGAGTTCCTGACGTGAACGTTGTTTGCTGGAGGTCGAAATGCGCCAACTGCACAATGGCATCGAAAGCAATCCTGACCAGCCAGAATCGTTGCCAGATGGCACATTTCATTCATCACACGAGGTCTTTCCGCTGACATCCGCGCAGCGGGGAATCTGGTTCGCCCAGCATCTCGCGGTCTCCACACCCATATCCGTCGCCCAATACGTCGAGATCGTCGGCGAATTGGACGCCGAACTCCTGGTCGAAGCCTGCCGAACGGCCGGCCGGGAGTTCGGGTCGGGGCATACTCGCCTGGTCGAGATCGACGGCGAGCCATTCCAGTACGTCGACGCCGACAACGGCGCCTCGGTGTGGGTCGAGGACTTGCGACAGGATGCCGATCCGGTGGCGACGGCACATCGCAGAATGACCGAGGACTATTCCGCACCCCTGGATCTCTTGCGCGACTCCCTGGTGATCGCCATTGTCTTCCAGGTCGGCGACGACCATTACCTGTGGTACCAGCGCGCGCACCACATCGCGCTCGACGGATTCGCCGCCGTGACCATGCTGCACCGCATGACCGAGCTGTACAACGCGTGGATCAAGGCCGAGGAGCCCCCCGCGTGCGTGGCCCAGGACCTGCGGCTGGTCGCCGAACAAGATCTGGCGTACCGCGATTCGACGCGGATGGAGAACGATCGCGCCCACTGGATGGAGCATCTGACGGGCGCACCGGCGGGCGCCAGTCTGGCCGCCCACGTCAACAAGCCCACCATTCATCCGACGCTGGTCAGCACCGAACTCGCCGAAGACACCGCACATCTGCTCGATACCGTCGCGCTCGACCACGACAAGAGCGTGACCCCGATCATCGTCGCCGCGTTCGCCGCCTATCTGGCGAGAATGACCGGCAGCGACGAAGTTCTCCTGAGCCTGCCCGTGTCGGGCCGGCATTCCGCGGTATTGCGGCGTTCGGGCGGCATGGTGGCCAATGTGGTCCCGTTGCGCATCCGAGTCGCGGATCGCACCGTCGGCGAACTGATCGCGGCGGTGAAAAGCGAATTGACGAGCGCCCTGCGACGGCAGCGGTATCGCCAGGAGGACATATTCCACGATATGGGAATCGCGCGCGACGAGGCCGCCTCGTTCGGCCCCGCCGTGAATCTCATGATGGTGGAGAACGAAGTCGTCCTGGGCGAGACGACGGGCCGTTTGCACGTGCTCACCTCGGGCCCCACCTCCGACCTTTTCGTCAACATCTACCCGGGCGCGGGCAAAGAGAGCACATATATCGACTTCCAGGGGAATCCGAATTCCTACAGCCATGACGAACTCGCCGGTCACCATCGGCGATTCCGCATGTTCCTGCACGAATTCCTGGCGAGCGGATCCGACGGCCGGATCGGCGCTCTGCCGCTGCTCGACGTCCAGGAACGCGATGAGCTGCTGCCCGTGCGCGGGCCCAGCGCCGTCGACACCCGCCTGCTGCCCGACATGCTGGCCGAGAGCGCCCGCCGGAACGCGGCCGGCTGCGCGATCATCTCCAATGGCCGGAGCATGACCTACGCCGAACTGGACTCCGAGTCCTCGCGGCTCGCCCGGCAGCTGATCGCGCTGGGTTGTGGCCCGGACACGGCGGTGGCGATCATGCTGCGCCGGTCGACCGATTCGGTGGTGGCGACCTGGGCGGTCGCCAAGAGCGGCGCGGCCTTCGTGCAGATGGCCCCCGACTATCCGGCCAAGCGGATCGAGCACATGGTCGCCGACAGCGGTGCGACCGTGGCGATCACGGTGAACGCGCTGCGCGAGACCCTCCCGGCGGACCTGCGTCAAGTAGTGCTCGACGACCCCTCGACCCTGGCTCTGTCCGACGCCGCGGACGGGCCGATCTCCGACCTCGACCGCAGCCATCCGCTGCGGCCGTCCAATGTCGCGTACATGACCTACACCTCGGGCTCCACCGGAACGCCGAAGGGTGTGCAGGTCACGCACACCGGTCTGGCGAATCTGGTCGCCGATCGCGCGGCCACCTTCGGCATCGACACGACTTCCCGTGTGTCGTACGCCCTCTCCCCCAGTTTCGACGCCTCCCTCGAACAGTTCCTGACCTGCTTCGCGTCCGGGTCCACGCTGGTGGTCGTGCCGCCCGAGGTGGTCGGCGGCGACTCGCTGACCCGGCTGCTGGCCGACGAGCACGTCACCCACCTGACGCTGACGCCGACCATGCTGGCGACGGTGGATCCGGAGCTGCCGACCGATGTGCGAGTGGTCGTGGTGGGTGGCGATGTCTGCCCGCCGCATCTGGTCGAACGCTGGACGCTGTCGGCGGCCATGTTCAACGAGTACGGGCCCACCGAATCGACCGTCACCGCCGCGGGAGCGATGCTCGAGCCCGGGCAGGTGCACACGATCGGCGGCCCGATCCGCGGCGTCGAGGCCATGGTCCTCGACCGTGCGTTGCAGCCCGTGCCACGCGGCACCGTCGGCGAGTTGTATCTGGCCGGACCGGGATTGGCCCGCGGCTACAGCCACCGATTCGTCGAGACCGCCGCCCGCTTCGTCGCCGACCCGTACGGCGGGACCGGTGCGCGCATGTACCGCACCGGCGATATCGCGCGCTGGACCGGCGAGAACGGCGACACCGCGCTCGAACTGATGGGCCGCAGCGATTTCCAGGTCAAGATCCGCGGCTACCGGATCGAGCCGGGCGAGGTCGACGCCGCGCTCACCACCCACGAGGACGTGGATCTGTGCGTCACCGTGCCGGCACAGAACAATGTCGGCACCACCGTGCTGGCGTCGTATGTCGTGCCGGTCGAGGGCCGCGATATCGATCCGGTCGAGATCCTGCGCTTCGCCCGCGAAACGCTACCGCCGCACCTGGTTCCTGCGATCGTGCTGCCCCTGGACAGCCTGCCGATGAACGCCTTCGGCAAGGTGGATCGCCACGCCTTGCCGAAGCCCGAGTTCGGGACCGCACCCGCCGGGCGGGCCCCGGCGACCGAACGGGAGAAGACGATCGCGGGGCTGTTCGCGGAGGTGCTCGGGGTGCCCCGGGTCGGGGCCGACGACAGCTTCTTCGTCCTGGGCGGCGACAGCATCCTGTCGATCCGCCTCGTGGCGCGCGCCAAGGCCGAGGGCCTGGGCTTCTCGACCCAGGACGTCTTCGTGCACAAGACGGTCGCCGGGCTGGCGGCCGTGGCCACCGAGGTCGGCGATGCGCCCGGGCTGGCCGAACTGCCGGGCGGCGGCGTCGGGCGGATGCCGTTGTCGCCGATCATGCACGCCATGCTCGACCGCGGTCACTACGACCGGTTCGCGCAGGCCGCGCTCGTGGAACTCCCGGACGGAGTCGATCGAGCCGGTCTGGTGCGCGCACTGGGCTCCCTGATGGACCGCCACGACATGCTGCGCGCGGCCTTGCGCGGCGTCGGATCGGGTGGCTACGTCGAGGTCCTCGAGCGGGACGCGGTCGACCCGGGTTCCTCACTGCACGAGGTGCGCCTCGGCCGTCGCGACGCCGACGAGATCGACCGTCATCTCCAGGACGCCGCGGATCGATTGGATCCCGGCAACGGCGTACTCGTTCAGGCCGTGTGGCTGCGGGACGACCGCGATTGCGGACCCGACCTGCTCTGGCTGGTGATCCACCATCTCGCCGTGGACGCGGTGTCGTGGCGCACCGTGCTCACCGATCTCGCACAGGCCTGGACACAGGGCGATGAGCCGCGGTGGGGTCCGGCCACCACCTCGGTGCGGCGGTGGCTGCACGGTTTGGCCGAGCGGGCGCACGGTAGGCGCGCGACCGAACTCGAGCACTGGAAAGACGTTCTCGCGCACGAGGACCGACTACTCGGCTGGCGTCGCCTGGACCCGGACGTCGACACCGGGGCCACCGCGGGCCGGATCCACGAACGGATTCCGGCGGCGGTGACCGAGGCGGTCCTCACCACCATCCCGGACCGATTCCATTGCGGCGCCAACGATCCGCTGGTTGCGGCCCTGGTGCTGGCTCTGGCGGAGTGGCGGCGCCGGCGCGGCGTGACCTCGACCGGGGAGTCGATCCTGTTGGAGGGCCACGGCCGCGAGGAACACGCCGTCCCGGGCGCGGATCTGGGCGCCACCGTCGGCTGGTTCACCACCCGCTTCCCGATCCGCATCGAGTGGGACGACCTCGACCTCGACGACGCCCTCGCCGGCGGCCCGAGCGCGGGACGGGCGATCAAGCTGGTCAAGGAGCAGCTGCGCGCGGTGCCGGGCAACGGCATCGGCTTCCCGGTGCTGCGGCATCTCGATCCCGTGGGCCGCGCCGAGCTCGCGCCCCTGCCCAAACCGCAGATCAGCTTCAACTACCTCGGCCGCGTGAGTTCGGGTGAGCGGTCCGGGCCGTGGGCCCCGACCACCGAGTTCACCGCGCTCACCGGGACCAGCGATCCGGCCATGGCGCTGGCCGCCCTGCTCGATGTCAATGCCATCGCCGAGGCGGGCAACGATGGGCTGGAGCTCGCTGTGACATGGGAATTCGCGTCGCAGGCGATGGCGGCCGAGGACGTCGAGGAACTCGCCGGACTGTGGACCCGCGCGCTGGAGTCGCTGGCCGATCACGTCCGGTCCGCGACCGGACACAGCTACACGCCCTCCGACTTCCCGCTCGCCACCGTCGCCCAGGAGCAGATCGACCGGTGGCTGCGCGAATACCCGTCGATGACCGAGGTGTGGCCGCTGACCGCCCTGCAGTCCGGTTTGCTGTTCCACACCATCTACGACCGGGGCGGCGAGGACGGCTACATCGTGCAGGCCGCGCTGACGTTCGACGGCCAGGTGGACGGCGAGCGGATGCGGCGGGCCGCCCAGGTGCTGCTGGATCGGCACGACGCCCTGCGGACCGCGTTCGTCGAGACCGATGCCGGGCCGCGTCAGATCGTGCTGCGCGACACCGCGGTCGAGTGGGCCGAGTCCGATGTCAGCCTGGTCGACCGGCAGGACGAAGCGCTGCGGGACATCGCGCGCATCGCCGCCGCGCCCTTCGATCCGGCGCGGCCGCCACTGGTGCGTTTCCACCTCGTGCGCACCGGTGTCGAGCAGTTCCGGCTGCTGGTGACCAATCACCATCTGGTGCTGGACGGCTGGTCGATGCCGCTGCTCATCCACGAGTTGCTGACGCTGTACGTCTCCGACGGCGACACCGCCGGCCTCGCGCCCGCGCGGTCGTTCCGCGAATACCTGCGCTGGCTCCAGGAGCAGGACGGCGACGCCACGGCGGCCGCGTGGCGGGACATGCTCGCCGGGATCGACCGGCCGACGCGGATCACGAACGGCCCGGAGCGGACGGTCACCTCGGACGCGGGCGAGGTGGGCCTGCACCTCGATGCCGCCACCTCCGCCGCGATTCTCGACCTCGGCCGCTCGCACGGCGTCACCCCCAATACCGCCCTGCACGTGGCCTGGGCGCTGCTGGTGTCCGTGCTGGCCGGGCGGCCGGACGTGGTGTTCGGCAATACGGTCTCGAACCGTCCGCCGCGGATTCCGGATGTCGAGCGCATGGTCGGGCTGATGGTGAACACGCTGCCCGTGCGGATCCGGCTCGAGCCCGGCGAGACCGTCGGCGATCTGCTGGTGCGGGTGCAGTCCGAGCAGGCCGCGATGCTGGATCACCGGCACATCGGCTTGGCGGAATTGCAGCGGGTATCCGGGATCACCGACATGTTCGACACCGCGACGGTGCTCGAGTCCTACCCGTTCGATCGGGAGCTGCTGGCCCACGACCTCTCGGCCGCCGGTTTGCGGCTGGTCGAGATCGACGCGCACGACGCGACGCCGTTCCCGTTGAGCCTGCAGGTGACCCCACCGCGCCCGGGTGGCGACGGCGGAGCCGACACCGGAACCTATTCGGTGACACTGAAATTCGCTGCCGACCGCTTCGACGACAATGACGCCCATCAGCTGCTCGGTCGCTTCGAGCTGCTGCTCATGCAGCTCGTCGACGATCCGGCCGCCACGGTCGCGTCGATCTCGTCCTGCTGGGATTCCGAACGCGCCAAGCTGCTCTCGGTCAGCGGCGGCGAGCCCGCCCCCGAGCGGGTGCTCCGCGACATCCTGTCCGCGACCGCACGCCGGCACCCCGACGCCGCGGCTATCCGGTACGGCGACACCACGTGGACCTATCGGGAGCTGGACGAGCGCGCCGACGCGTTCGCCCGCCGACTGGTCGCCCACGGCGCACGCCCCGAGTCGACCGTGGCTCTGGTGCTGCCCCGCTCGGCCGAACTCGTCGTCGCGATCTGGGCCGTCGCCAAGACCGGCGCCGCGTTCCTGCCCCTGGATCCCGGCAATCCGGCCGCGCGGATCGGCGAGCTGCTGTCCGGCTCGCACACCCGACTGGGTGTCACGACAAGCGCTGTCGCACAGCAGCTTCCGACGGCGGTCGACTGGCTGACGCTGGACGCTTCGACGTCCGACGCCGATGAGCTTCTCCCGCACCCGCCCGAGGTGGACCTGTCGGTCGACCACGCGGCGTACGTGATCTACACGTCCGGCTCGACCGGCACGCCGAAGGCGGTCCACCTCAGCCACCGGGGTCTGGCCGATCTGGTCGCGGCGCAGGCCGACGCGTTCCGGCCCACCCCGGAATCCCTGGTGTTGCAGGTGGCCTCGCCCGGATTCGACGCCTGCGTCTCGGAGATGCTGTTGGCGCACAGCAGCGGGGCGTGCCTCGTGGTCGCGCCGCCCGAGGTGTACGCGGGCATCGACCTGGAGGAACTGCTTCGGTCGCAGCGGGTTTCGCACGCGATCATCACCCCGTCGGTGCTGAACACCATGGACCCGTCCCACCTGCCGTCGTTGACCACCCTGGCCGTGGTCGGTGAGGCGGTCGGGCCCGACACCGTGAACCGGTGGGCCCCCGGCCGGCGGCTCATGAACCACTACGGTCCGACCGAATGCACCATCTGGGCAACGGGATCCGACGATCTCGCCGCCGGTGACCCCGTCACGATCGGCGGACCCGTCATCGGCGCGTCCGCGCTGGTGCTGGACCCGTGGCTGCGACCGGTGCCGGTCGGCGTCGCGGGTGAGCTGTACATCGGCGGCCCGGGCCTGGCCCGCGGCTACCTCGACCGCCCGGAGGTGTCGGCGTCGCGGTTCGTCGCCGATCCGCGGTCCACCCGCGGTGAACGGCTCTACCGCACCGGTGATTCCGTGCGCTGGGTGCGGGCGAACGGCCGTCTCGCGCTGGAGTACCTGGGCCGCATCGATCAGCAGGTCAAGATTCACGGGCTGCGCATCGAGCCCGGCGAGATCGACGCCCACATCGCGCGCCACCCCGCCGTGTCCAGCGTCGCCACGGTGACCGTCGACGGGCCCACCGGCGAACCGTTGCTGGTGTCCTATGTCGTGGCCGCACCCGGCGAATCGGTCGACGTGACCGCCATCGAGGGCGATCTGGCGGGCAGCATGCCGCGCTACATGAACCCCGCCGCGATCGTGCGGCTCGAGGAGATGCCGCGCACGCCCACGGGCAAGGTCGATCGAAGAGCCTTGCAGAAGCGCGCCTTCGAGGTGGGCGCGACCGGCGGCAGAGCACCGTCGACCCCCGCCGAGCAGGTGATGGCGCGGCTCTTCGCCGAGGTGCTGCACCTGGAGTCGGTGTCCGCCGACAGCAACTTCTTCGCCCTCGGCGGCGACAGCATCGTGTCCATGCGGCTGGTGGCGCTGGCGCGGAACGCGGGGTTGACGCTGACTCCGCGAGATGTCTTCGAAGGCAAGACCGTTGCCGCCCTGGCCGCGATGGCCGACGGCGGGGCGACCCCGAAGGCCGTCGAGGAGCCCCCGCGGCCCGCCACCGCGCATCACGCGTATCGCGCCGCGGGTACCCAACTCGTCAAGCTCACCCGCCAGGACATCGATCAGCTCGAGCGGCAGTACCCCCGGCTGTCCGATGTCTGGCCGTTGTCGCCCATGCAGTCCGGCATGCATTTCCATACGATGTTCGACCCGGACGCGGACGACGGCTACACCGTCCAGACGATGATCGGCTTCTCCGGCGCCGTCGACGCCGAGCGGCTGCGGCGGGCCGCGCAGGCCCTGGTGGACCGGCACGACATCCTGCGGGCCGCGTTCGCGGAGACCGCGGCCGGGCCGTGCCAGGTCGTGGTCGATCACGCCGAGATCCCGTTCCGGGTGGTCGATCCGGCCGCCGGCGACGACGCGGACGGCCCGGCCGACCCGGCGGCGATCGCCGCGGCGGACGCGGCCGAGAGCTTCGACCTTGCGGCCCCGCCGCTGCTGCGCCTGACCCTGATCCGGCTCGGTGCGCAGTCCTACCGGCTGCTGGTCACCAATCACCATGTGATCCTGGACGGCTGGTCGATGCCGCTGCTCATGGCCGAACTGCTCGACTACTACGGCTCGCCCGACCACATCGACGCCGCCGGACCGGCACCCACCTACCGCGACTACCTGACCTGGCTGGGTCGGCAGGACAACGCCGAGTCCAAAGCGGCCTGGGCGCGGGAATTCTCGGATGTCGACGCCCCCACCCGGGCGTCCCGTGAGGCCGACGCGGGCCCGACGTCCTCCGGCGAGGTCGGGGCCGAGCTGACCGAGGACCGCTTCGGCGCACTGCGCCGGGTGGCCGCGGACGCGGCCGTCACCCTCAATACAGCCGTCAACGCGGCCTGGGCGCTGAATCTGCGTGTGCTGACCGGTGAGACCGACGTGATCTTCGGCGCCTCGGTCGCGGGCCGGCCTCCGGAATTGCCGATGGTCGACCAGACGCTCGGCATGTTCCTGAACACGATTCCGGTGCGCGTCCCACTCGATCCGGCCATGACGGTGCGCGAGTTGCTGAGCGAGATGCAGTCGCGGCAGGCCCGCATGCTCGACCACCACCACATCGGCCTGCCCGAGATCCACCGTAGCGCAGGCTTGTCGGAGCTGTTCGACACCGCCATCACCTACCAGTCGTTCCCCGTCGACCGCTCGGCCCTGCAACGCCTCGTCGATTCGGCGGGCCTGCGGGTGACCGACCTCGACGGCGTGGACGCGGCCCCGTACCCGTTGAGCATGGTCGTGGAACCGATGCAGTCCGAGCACGGTGCGGCGAACGGCCTGAAGATCATCCTCCGCTACCACGAACGGGTCTTCGACCACGACTCCGCGCGGCGCGTTCTCGACCGCTTCATCGACCTGCTGGGCCGGATCGGCGCGCACGCCGGCACCCGGCTGGGCGAACTGCCCCTGGACCGGGAACCGCCGCCCGCGTGGCCGGAATCGGCTGCCGAGGTGGCGCTCCCGGAGACCCTGGATCGCATCCTCGCGGCCTCGGTCATCGCCGATCCGGATACGGTCGCGGTTCGCTGCGGCGCGGATTCCCTGACCTACCGGCAGCTCGACGACCGATCCACCCGGCTGGCTCGAATCCTGTTGCGGCGCGGGGCCCGACGCGGTCAGGTGGTCGCCTCGGTGCTGCCCCGCTCGCTGGCGGCCACCGTCACCCTGTGGGCGGTGGCGAAGACGGGTGCGGCGATCCTGCCGATCGATCCGACGCTGCCCGCCGAACGGATCGAATTCCTGCTGTCGGACTCGGGCACCGTGCTCGGGCTGACCGACGGTTCCGTCCGCAAGCGCCCGCCGGACGGCGTCGACTGGCTGCTGCTGGACGGGTCGCAGGCGTTGCACGCCCTGGACTCGGTGTCGGGCGCGCCGATCACCGATGCCGAACGCGGCGCGCCGATCCGGCGCGAGCAGATCGCGTACGTCAGCTACACCTCCGGCTCCACCGGAACCCCCAAGGGCGTGCTGGTGAGCCATCGCGGCCTGGCCGATATCGTCGCGGCGCAGCGGCGGCGGTTCGGGGTGGACCCGATGTCGGTGGTGCTGCAGGTCGCCTCGCCCAGCTTCGACGCCTCGGTGTTCGAACTGCTCATGGCGCACGGGTCGGGCGGCCGCCTGGTCGTCTCCCCCGGCGAGATCTACGCCGGGCCCGACCTGGCGGAACTGATCGCGCGCGAACGGGTTTCGCATGCCGTGGTGACCCCCTCGGCGCTGGCGACGGTCCCGACCGCCGGTTTGGACGGGCTGCGGCTGCTGGCGACCGCCGGTGAACCCCTCGGGCCCGAACTGGTCGAGCGGTGGGCCCCCGGGCGCACCATGGTCAATCTGTACGGGCCCAGCGAGACCACCATCTGGGCGACGGCCACCGACGCGCTGACCCCGGGTGCGGCCATCACGATCGGCCGACCGGTCGGTCCCGTGGCGGCCGTAGTCCTCGACACCTGGTTGCGGCCGGTGCCGCACGGCGTCGCGGGTGAGCTGTACCTGTTCGGCGCGGGCCTGGCCGACGGCTACGTCGCCAGGGCGGCCTTGACCGCGGCGCGCTTCGTGGCCTGCCCGTTCGGTGCGCCCGGCCGCCCCATGTACCGCACCGGCGACGTGGTGCGCCGCACCGCCGACGGCGAGTTCGAGTTCCTGGGCCGCAACGACTTCCAGGTGAAGGTGCACGGCACCCGCATCGAACTCGGCGAGATCGACGCCGCGCTCGGCGCGCGGCCCGAGGTCGCGTACGCGGTCACCGTGCCGCGCCACGATCCCGGTCGGCCGGTCCGGCTGGTGTCCTATGTCGTGCCCGCGGCCGGAATCCAGCTCTCGGGTGCGGAATTGCGTGCGGCACTGGCCGAGTCGCTGCCCCGGATCATGGTGCCGTCCGCGGTGATCGTGCTCGACGAGGTGCCGCTGACCGCCAACGGCAAACTCGATCGCGACCGACTACCCGAGCCCGTCGCCGTCACCCGCGAATTCCGGGCCCCGACACCGGGTGCGGAAGAACTGGTGGCACGGATCTACGAGCGGGTCCTCGATGTGGCCGGTGTCGGCGCGGACGACGACTTCTTCGAACTGGGCGGCGATTCGCTCAGCGCCTCGCTGGTCGCGGGACGGCTGGGCGCGGCCCTGCAGGTGCAGGTGCCGGTGCGGTCCATCTTCGAAGCGCCGACGGTCGCCGAATTGGCCGCTCGCACCTGGACATTCAGTGACTCGGACCGGCTGCCGCTGCTGCCCGGGACCCATCCCGACCCGGTGCCGCTGTCGCTGGCCCAGCAGCGGATGTGGTTCCTCAACCGCTTCGAGCCCGAATCCCCGGCCTACAACATCCCGGTCATGCTCCGGTTGTCGGGATCGCTGGACACCGAGGCCCTCGCGGCCGCGCTCGCCGATGTGGTCACCCGCCACGAGGTGCTGCGGACGGTCTACCCCGAATTCTCCGGTGAGCCCCGGCAGGTCGTGCTCGACGAGCCCGCGACCGCGGTCGAGCCGAAGCGCGTGCCCGAAGAGGCCGTCGCCGAGGTGGTCGGCGATTTCGTGCGCCGCGGATTCGACGTCACCGCGAACGTTCCGATGCGGGTGGGCCTGTTCGAACTCGCCGAACACGACGATGGCACCGGCGAATTCCTGCTGGTGCTGGTGGTCCATCACATCGCCGGTGACGGCCAGTCGATGGGGCCACTGGCCCATGACGTGATGACGGCCTACGCCGCGCGAACCGCGGGGCACGCGCCCGAATGGAAGCCGCTCACCGTGCAGTACGCCGACTTCGCGTGGTGGCAGCGCGAGATGCTCGGCGCCGCGGACGATCCGGCCTCCCTGATGTCCGCCCAGCTGGAGTTCTGGCGCACCACCCTCGACGACGCGCCGGACCGATTGGACCTGCCCGCCGACCGCCCGCGCCCCGCCGTCGCCTCCCTGGCGGGCGGCCGGGTGCCGGTGCGGATCGACGCGGACCTGCACCGGCAACTGGTCACCCTCGCGCGGTCGCGTGGAGCGTCGCTGTTCATGGTGATGCACGCCGCGCTGGCAACGGTGCTGGGACGGCTCGGCGGCACCGACGACGTCGTGATCGGCACCCCTGTCGCCGGGCGCGGCGAACCCGGCCTGGAACAACTGGTCGGCATGTTCGTGAACACGCTGGCCCTGCGCACCCGGGTCGACACCACCGAGCGGTTCGCCGAACTCCTCATGCGCGCCCGCGACACCGACCTGCTGGCCTTCGAGCACGCCGACGTGCCGTTCGAGCGGGTGGTGGAGGAGCTGAACCCGGAGCGATCCGCGGCCCGGCATCCGCTGTTCCAGGTGGCCCTGGCGTTCGAGAACCTGGCGACGGTCGAGGTGGCGCTGCCCGGCGTCCGCATCGCCCGCGCCGAGGTCGATACCGGGGCGACGCAGTTCGACCTGCAACTCGTGCTCTCCGAAGCGGCCCCCGAGGCCGGTGTCGCACAGGGCATCTCGGGCATGCTGACCTTCGCCCGGGACCTGTTCGACGAGTCGACCGCGGCGGCGATCGTGCGCCGGTTGGTGCGGGTGCTCGAAGCCGTCGCCGCCGATCCGGCCGTGGTGGTCGGCGATATCGACTGGCTCGACGCCGACGAGCGCGCCGCGCTCACCTCCCGGGCCGGAGCGCGCACCGGCACCCGGCCGGAGCCCTCCGGACTGCTGCCGGAGGTGTTCGACACCGCCGTCCGGAACAACCCGCACGGCATCGCCGTGGTCGCCGGCGACACCGCGTTGACGTACACGCAACTCGATGAACGCTCGAACCGGTTGGCGCGGTTGCTGATCGGCCGCGGCGCCGGACCGGAGACCCCGGTGCTGGTGGCGGCCTCGCGCTCGCTGGAGACCGTGGTCGCGTGGTGGGCCGTGGTGAAGTCGGGCGCGGCTTTCGTCCCGGTGGACGCCGGATACCCGGAGAGCCGGATCGCGCAGATGGTGTCGGATTCGGCCGCGACGCTGGGTGTCACGGTGTCCGCCGTCTCCGGCCGGCTGCCCGCGTCGGTGGACTGGATCGTGCTCGACGACGCGGCTGTCGCCGAGCGCCTCGACGGGTTGGCGAGCGGGCCGGTCGGCGATCCCGACCGGCTCCACCCGATGCGCGCCGAGAACGTGGCATACGTGGTCTTCACCTCCGGGTCGACCGGAAAACCGAAGGGCGTGGCCGTCACCCACACCGGCGTCGCCGACTTCCTCGCCTCGTTCCGCGCCGACTTCGACCTCGGGCCGGCCTCCCGGGTGCTGCGCTTCGCATCGCCGTCGTTCGACGCCGCCCTGCTGGAGACCCTGATGGCGGTCAGCGGCGCCGGTGCGCTGATCATCGCGCCGACCGGCGTCTACGGTGGCGCCGAGATGACGGAATTCCTGCGCGAGGAGCGCGTCACCCACGCCTTCATGACCCCCGCCGCGCTGGCATCGGTGGATCCGGCCGGGCTCGACGACCTGCGGGTGGTCATGTCCGGTGGTGACGAGGTGTCGGCGGAGCTGGTGAACCGGTGGGCCGGAACCGATCTCGCGGGCGCCCGGATGTTCCGGGAGCTGTACGGTCCGACCGAGGCCACGATGGTGACCACGGCGACCGGACCGCTGTGGCCCGGCGACCGGCCGACGATCGGCGTTCCGTTGCAGGCCGTCCAGGCGCTGGTCCTCGATGCCCGGCTGCGGCCGGTGCCCGTCGGGGTGGCCGGTGAGCTGTATCTGGCGGGCCCCTCCCTGGCGCGCGCCTACCTGGACAAGCCCGCCGCCAGCGGGTCCCGCTTCGTGGCGCACCCGTTCGGGGAACCCGGCAGCCGCATGTACCGCACCGGCGACGTGGTGCGGTGGAACGCCGAGGGCAATCTGGAATTCCTGGGACGCAACGACTTCCAGGTCAAGATCCGCGGCTACCGGGTCGAGATGGGCGAGATCGACGCCGTCCTCGACGCGCGGCCCGATGTCGCCTACGCGATCACCACACCGTGGCGCACCGACACCGGGCCCACCCAGCTGGTGACCTATGCGGTCCCCGAGGCCGGGGCGAGCCTGTCGAGCGAGGAGCTGCGCGCGGCACTGGCCGAGGCGCTGCCGTCGTACCTGGTCCCCGCCGCGGTGATGATCCTCGACACCATCCCGCTCTCCCCCAACGGCAAGCTCGACCGCTCGGCGCTGCCCGCTCCCGTGGTGCAGGCCAAGCGATTCCGGGCCCCGTCCTCCCCCGCGGAGGAGATCGTGGCGGGCATCTTCGCCGACGTCCTCGACATCGACACCCCCATCGGCGCCGACGACGACTTCTTCGAACTGGGCGGCAACAGCCTGGTCGCCACCCGTGTCGCCGCCCGCATCGGCGCCGCGCTCGACGGGACCGTCCCGGTGTCGACCATCTTCGAAGCGCCGACCGTGGCGCGGCTGGCCGCACGCGCCGAATCGCGGGCCAATACCGGCCGGATCGGGTTGACCGCACAGCAGCGGCCGCAACGGATTCCACTGTCCTACGCCCAGCAGCGCATGTGGTTCCTGAACCGGCTCGAGCCCGACTCGGCCGCCTACAGCATCCCGATCATGCTGCGGCTCACCGGAGAACTGAACCTCGACGCGCTGCGCGCGGCCCTCACCGAGGTGGTCGACCGGCACGAGGTGCTGCGGACCGTCTACCCGTACGCCGAGGGTGAACCATCGCAGGTCGTGCTGCCCACGGCACGGGCCATGACGCCGATCACGCCGACCCCGGTCACGGAATCGGAACTGGCCGAAGCGATGTCGGCATTGGTCGCGACGGCCTTCGACGTCACCGTCGACGCGCCCCTGCGGGTCCGGCTGTTCGAACTCGGGCAGCACGAATGGGTCCTCGCCGTGGTCGCGCACCACATCTCCTGCGACGGCTCCTCACTGGGCCCGCTCGCCCGGGACACCATGACCGCCTACGCCGCCCACCTGACCGGCGAGACCCCGAATCTGCCCGAACTGCCGGTGCAGTACGCGGACTACGCGATCTGGGAACGCGCGGTGCTGGGCACCGAGGACGATCCCGACTCGCTGATCCGAGCCCAGATCGACTACTGGACCCTCGAATTGGCGGAACTCCCGCCGCTGCTGGAACTCCCGACCGACCGGCCGCGGCCGCCCGTGCAGACCTACGCGGGCGCGACCGTACCGATCAGCATCGACGCCGACCTGCACACCGGACTGCAGCAGGTCGCGCGGGAGCACAACACGACGCTGTTCATGGTGGTCCACGCCGCGCTGGCCGCCACCCTGGCCCGGCTCGCCGACATGGACGACATCGCGATCGGCACCCCGTACGCGGGACGCGGCGAACCCGAACTCGACGACCTGGTCGGCATGTTCGTCAACACCCTGGTGCTGCGGACCCGGCTGGCGCCGGAGATGACCCTCACCCAACTGCTCGAGCATGTGCGCGGCACCGACCTCGCCGCCTTCGGGCACGCCGACGTGCCGTTCGAGCGGCTGGTGCAGGAGCTGAATCCGATGCGGTCGCACGCGCATCACCCGCTGTTCCAGGTGATGCTGGCGTTCCAGAACGTCGACAAGGCCGAATTCGAACTGCCGGGCCTGTCGGTCTCGGGCGTCACACCCGACGCCGACACCGCGCTGTTCGATCTGCTGGTGTCCGTACAGGATTCCTACGACGCCACCGGCGAACCTGCCGGAATCACCGGAGCGGTGACCTACGCGAGCGACCTGTTCGACGCGGCCACGGCGAGCACCATCGCCGACCGGCTGCTGCGGCTGCTCGGCGCCCTGGCGACCGACGCGACCCAGCAGGTGTACGACGTGGACCTGCTCGGAGTCGAGGAACGGGACACCGTGCTGCGGCACTGGAATTCGACCGACCGCGACCTCCCCACCGACGAGACGCTCGCCTCGCTCTTCACCGACTCGGTGCGGGCCCACCCGGACCGGACCGCCATCGTGACCGCCGACGAGTCCCTGACCTACGCGGCATTCGCCACCCGCGTCAACCGGTTGGCGCGCTGGCTGATCGGCCGCGGCGTGGGCCCGGAATCCCTGGTGGCGCTGCGGATGCGGCGGTCCCTGGACCAGGTGACCGCCATGTACGCCGTGCACGCCGCGGGCGCGGGCTACGTGCCCATCGATCCGGACCTGCCGGACGATCGCGTCGAGTACATGCTGTCGATCGCGGCGCCCGCGCTGGAACTGTCGACCCTCGACGGCCTGGACCTGTCCGGATTCGACGACGGACCGGTGACCGACGCCGACCGGATCGTGCCGCTGCGACCACACAACCTCGCCTACGTCCTGTTCACCTCCGGGTCGACCGGACGGCCGAAAGGCGTGGCGGTGACCCATGGTTCGGTGGTGAACCAGGTGCGGTGGCTCGGCGGCACCTACGCGTGGTCACCCGACGACGTGGTGCTGCACAAGTCCCCCGCCACCTTCGACATGTCGGTGTGGGAACTGTTCGCGACCCTCGCCATGGGGGCGCGCATGGTGATCGCGCGCGCCGACGGGCACTCGGACCCGATCTATCTCGCGGAAACCATTGCCGCCCAGCGAGTCACCATCACCGCGCTGGTGCCGTCGATGCTGGCGGTGTTCGCCGACGCGGTGCCCGCCGGATCCCTCGACTCGGTGCGGACGCTGCTGGTCGGTGGTGAGGCGTTCGGTCCCGACGTCGTCGCCGAGGCGCGGCGCACCATGCCCGGGGTCGAATTGCACAACCTGTACGGGCCGACCGAATTCACCGTGTGCGCGACCTCGCATCCGGTCACCGACACCGACAGCGGGAACATGCCGATCGGCGCACCCGCCTGGAACACCCGGGCCTACGTGCTCGACAGCCGGTTGCACCCGGTGCCGCCGGGCGTCGCGGGCGAGCTGTACCTCGCGGGCGCCCAGCTCTCGCGCGGCTACCAGTCGCGACCCGGCCTCACCGCGGAACGGTTCGTGCCCGACCCGTTCGGCGACGGCGGACGCCTCTACCGCACCGGCGACCTGGTGCGCTGGAACAGCGACGGCGAACTGGAATACCTGGGCCGCACCGACTTCCAGGTGAAACTGCGCGGCCTGCGGATCGAACTCGGGGAGATCGAGGCGGTGCTGGCCGAGCACCCGAGCGTCGCCCGCGCGATCGCGCTGGTGCACAACACGGGCGCGGCCGAACACCTCGTCGGGTACGTGGTGCCCGCCGCGGGCGCGACCATCGACACCGCCGCGATCCTGGCGCACGCCGCGGGCGCGCTGACCGACTACATGGTGCCCACCACCGTGATGGCCCTGGACAGCATGCCGCTCACCGTGTCCGGCAAGCTGGACCGGAAGCTGCTCCCCGAGCCGGTGCTCCCGGTCGGCGAGTTCCGCGAACCCTCGTCGTGGCTCGAGGAAGAAGTCGCCCGAGCCTTCGGCGCGGTGCTCGGCGTGGACCGGGTCGGCGCGGACGACGACTTCTACGCCCTCGGCGGCAACTCGCTGAAGTCGGTGCAGGTGGTCACCCACCTGCGCAAGGAGATCGACTACGAGGTGCCGATCCGGTGGATGCTGTCCGATCCGTGCCCGGCCGACCTGGCCAAGCGGATCGAATCCGGCATGCGCTCCGGCAGCACGGTCGACGGCGCCGCCCTCGGCTTCGACGTCCTGCTGCCCATCCGGACCGGCGGCGACCAGCCTCCGCTGTTCTGCATCCATCCGGCCCTGGGCCTGTCGTGGTGCTACCACGCCTTCGACCGGTACCTCGCCGGCGATCGGCCGATCTACGGCATCCAGGCCCCACAGATCACCGGCGAGGACCCGGGACCGACCACGATCGTGGAGATGGCGCAACGCTACTTCGCGGAGATCCGCGCCGTGCAACCCCACGGCCCGTACCACCTGCTCGGCTGGTCGCTGGGCGGCGCTATCGCCCACCAGATCGCCGTCGAAATGCGTTCCGCCGGTGAGGAAGTCGCGCTGCTGGCACTGCTGGACGCCGAGGCGAGCGGGGTCGACGAATCCACGCTGCGCACCGTCACCGCGGGCGAGCTGATCAGCAACCTGGGCCCGGTCATGGGCGTCGACTACGTCAGCCCCGACGCGACCGCCCAGGAGGCCGCCGACCTGATCGAACAGCACCTCGGCACCGCGATGGGCATCGACGCCGCGCAGATCGAGCGCCTGACCGACGCCTACAACCTGGCGATCCGGGCCGCCAGCACCTGGCAGCCTGCGGTCCTCGACAGCGACATGCTGTACTTCACCGCCACCCGCGACCGGCGGGCCGACGCCGCCGGACACGCCGGATGGGCCGACGTTGTCAGCGGCCAGATCTCGGCCTTCGACATCGATGCGGCCCACCTCGAGATGACCGACCCGGGCGCGGTCGCCCAGATCGCCCACATCCTCAACGCCTACTTGGAGCGCTGAGGATGGTCGTTAGTCCAGAGCGGTGGATACGCCGGTCCCGTCGTCGACCGGCGCGTCCACCGGCAGCGGCGTCGTGAGGCCCACGATCGCCCCGACCGACGCCCCCAACGCCGCGCCCAGCACGGCCGCGGGCCCGGCCACGACGGCCACGCCGACAGCCGCCCCGACGAGCGGTCCGACCACCAAACCGGTAGGCAGGAACGGGATTCCGGCGACGAATCCGAGACCGGCGCCGACCAGTCCGGTGGCGATCGCCAGCGGCGCGGACACGCCCACCCCGATCCCCGCCCCGATCGCCGCGCCGACACCCGCGTCGACCACGGTGACACCGCACCGCTGCGCGTCGACCGGAATGGACGCGCACAGCGAACCCACGAACTCCGGATCCACGCCCGGCAGCGGCTCCGCCGCGTCGATCGCGGGTAGATCGATCGCGGGTAGTTGGCCGTTCATCATCCAATCCGGTGGCGCCGGTAGCGCGGCGGGCGGCGGCGCGTCGGCCTCCGGTGCCGCCGAGGCGACTCCGGTGCCGAGTAGCACGGCGAACGGCAAAGCACTCGCAATCAACAGTGGTCGCGACCGGATCCACCAATTGGCTTCCAGCATTCCGCACCTCCTGAGCGAAAAACTGCTCTACATCGAGCAATTGCCTGATGCCCTAGAGATCTTAGGCGGAGCGCATGGCGAAATAAGGACGAAACTCCAATATCAATTCACAATCAGCAAATCCACCGTCACACCCCATATTCCGCACCCTCCACCGCCTCCGGCGCGCCGCCGGCCGACCTCCCGCGGGCTCGTGCCCACAATTAGCCACCCACCCGATACAGCACTACGGGCGGCGAATTCTCCTGTCCACCAGCCGATGTGATGGCGGATATCTGTCACCATCGATATATGTCGCAATACAGAGAAGCCGTAGAATCGGCGGACGGCACCCGCATCGTCTTCCACTCCCGAGGCGACGGCCCGGCCCTGGTTATCGTCCCCGGCGCGCTGGTCACCCTCGACTTCTATTTCCAGCTGGCGGAATTGCTGGCCCCGGCCTACCGGGTCCTCGTGGTCGAACGGCGAGAATACGGCGAGAGCGGAAACGGCCCGCGCCCCGCCGAATTCACCGCCCAGGCCGCCGACCTGGCAGCGGTGCTCGCGACCCTGGACGACCACGCCTTCGTCTTCGGGCATTCCGCGGGCGGCCTGGTCGCTCTGCATGCGCTCCACCGGGATCAGTCGATGGTCCGCGGCCTAGCGCTCTACGAGCCCCCGGTGTCCCTCGCCGGTCCCCCGCTGACGTCGACCCTCGCAACGATCCGCGACCACATGGCCGCCTCGCGCCCCGCGGACGCGATCATCGAATTCTTCACCGCCATTGTCGAACCCACCCCGCCCCGCGCGGCCTTGCAGCCCCTCGCCGACGGCCTGGCCTTCCGAGCCTCGGGCCTGGTGGCCGACCTCGAATGCCTGACCGCCATGAACGCCGACATCACCCCCTGGTCGGCCATCGATGTCCCCGCCCTCCTGCTCGCGGGCGGGCTCACCGACCCCTACGGCACCGAGAGCGTCGAACTACTCCAGGCGACGCTCCCGGATGCGCGCACAATCACCCTGCCGGGGCAGTTCCACCATCCCCACGACGCCGCCGTGGTGGCCGCGGCACTGCGGGAGTTCTTCGCCTGAGCAGACGTGTTGACACCGCTTACATTCACTCCTAGCCTGATGTTAACAGCGCATACATTAGAGCGAGGAACCCGGAAACATGCCATCGACCTCTCAGAACACAGTCAAGGTCGCCCTCGACGGCCGCGTCGTCACTGTCCCCGAAGGCGGCCTGTACGACACCTACCGGATGCGACCCGACCTCGACGCCATCGCGGCGGATACACGGGTGAGCAGCGTGGATTTCTTCCGCCGGATGCCCAAGACCGAGGTCGACTCCCGGATCGGCAAGACGCTCACCCCGAACTTCTACTACCGCATCTCGACCGCCCGGCTGGTGATGCTCGCCCGCACCCGCACCATCCGCGGCCGGCTCCCCCGCGAGCTCGCACCGCTCGAGGTCGTGCCCGGCATCGGGATCGTCTCGCTGATGGTGTTCCGCTACGACGTGTGCGATATCGACTTCTACACCGAGGCCGCGGTCGGCATCGCGGTCCGCCCGGCACGGCACGGACGCCTCGGCACCGTGGACCTGCTCGCCGGACTCGCCGGCGACCATCTCCACTCGTACGTGCTGTCACTCCCGGTCAGCAGTGAGGTCGCCCAGGTGCGCGGCCACGACGGCTACGGATTCCCCAAGTGGGTCACCGACATCGACATCGACATCCGGGCCGACCGGGCCACCGCCCGGGTGGCGAACGACGACGGCGGCACCGATATCGCCCTGTCGGCGCCGACACCCGCGCAGACCACCCATCGCACCGGTGCACAGGTCTCGTCGCTCACCTCCTACACCCGGATCGATGGGGCGTGGCACTCGACGCTGAGCCAGACCAACACCCTGGCGGCCGGAAGCTCCCTGCTGCCGCGCGGTATCGACCTCGAACTCGGGACCGGCCGCATGGCGACGGACCTGCGCTCACTCGCACCGTTCCGGACCATCCGGCTCGATGTCATGACCGAAGGCCAACTCGCCCTCCACATGCCGGTCCCGACCTCGGTCCCCACCCTCGGAGCAGCGGCATGACCATCGAGTACGCCTCGCCCACCCGCGCAGCCGGTGGCACCGGCCACCGGTCCCCCGCCCCGGCATCGACCGCCGAGCTCATCTCCCGACTGGCCACCCGGGTCACCGCAGCGCCCGGCGCCGCCGCGGTCACCAAGACGATCCCGTACACGGGCGCCCCCTTGACCGATCTGCCGGTGTCGACGAACACCGACGTCGAAGCCGCGTTCGCCCGCGCGCGGGCCGCGCAGAAGCGTTGGGCGGCAACGTCTTTCCGTGACCGCAAGGCGATCATGCTGCGCTTCCACGATCTGCTGCTCGAACGTCAGCGCGAGGTGCTGGATCTGATGCAGGCCGAAAGCGGCAAAACTCGGCGCGACGCCTTCCTCGAAGTCGTCGACGTCGCGATCGCCGCCCGCTATTACGCGCGGCGCGCCGCGGGGCTGCTCGCGCCCACCCGCCGCCGCGGCGCGATCCCGCTGCTGACCCACACCACCGAACTGCGCCACCCCAAAGGCGTTGTCGCCGTGATCTCCCCGTGGAACTATCCGCTCAGCATGGCGGCGAGCGATGCGATCCCGGCGCTGCTGGCGGGCAACGCGGTGGTCCAGAAACCCGACACCCAGACCGCGCTCACCGCGCTGTGGGCGCTGGACCTGATGCGTGAGGCCGGCCTGCCCGACGACGTGTGGCAGATGGTGGTCGGGCGGGGCAGCGATATCGGCGACGCACTGATGGACAACGCCGACTACATCATGTTCACCGGCTCGACGGCCAGCGGCCGCCGCATCGCGCGCGACGCCGGTGAGCGGCTCATCGGGGCATCCCTGGAACTGGGCGGCAAGAACGCCATGCTGGTCCTCGACGACGCCGATATCGATCGGGCCGCCGCCGGCGCGGTCGATGCCTGCTTCCCGTCGGCGGGTCAGCTCTGCGTCTCGGTCGAGCGTCTCTACGTCGCCGAATCGATCCGCGCGGAATTCGTCGCGGCCTTCGTCGCCCGCACACGCACGCTGAGCACCGGCGCGGCCTACGACTTCAGCCGCGACGTCGGATCGCTGACGACGGTCTCCCAACTGGAGACCGTCACCGCGCACGTCGACGACGCGGTGGCCAAGGGCGCAACGGTGCTGGCGGGCGGCCGGGCGCGACCCGATCTGGGTCCGCTGTTCTTCGAGCCGACGATTCTCACCGATGTCACGCCCGACATGACGCTCTGCGCGCACGAGACCTTCGGCCCGGTCGTGTCGATCTACTCGTTCGACAGTCTCGACGATGCGGTCGAGCGGGCCAACGCCACTCCCTACGGTCTCAATGCCAGTGTGTGGACTCGCGATGGTGCCAAGGGCCGGGCCGTCGCGGCCCGCCTGCACGCGGGGACGGTCAACGTCAATGATGCGTTCGCCGCCGCCTGGGGCAGCATCGACGCTCCGATGGGCGGGGTGGGCGACTCCGGGCTCGGACGACGTCACGGGGCGGAGGGCATTCTCAAATACACCGAAGCGCAAACCGTCGCCCACCAGCGCGTCATGGGATTCACCCCGCCGGCCGCCGTGCCGTACCGAGCGTGGGCGGGCATTCTCACCACGTGGCTGAAGGTGATGAAGCGCTTCGGCGTCCGGTGAATCGACCCGCCCACCCGTCTCAGTCCCGGAACGCGCAGACCACGACCGGAATCTCGCGGGCGGTCCGCTGCTGATAGTTCGCATAACCCTGGTACGCCGAGGTGATCTGCGGCCAGAGGACCGCCCGCTCCTCGGCGTCGGCGGTGTGCGCGTGCACTTTTCGCCGTCGCCCGTAGATCACGACCTCGGCGTCGGGGTTGGCCCGCAGGTTGCGGTACCAGTCGGGATTTCGGTCGTCACCGCCTTTCGAGGCGACCAGGACGATCCGGTTCGGATCGTGCACGGGGGCCGTCAGATAGCACGACCGCGGTTGCCCCGATTTCCTTCCGATCGTGTGCAATTCGACCACCGGCATTCCGAACGGATTGGCCAGCAGCTTGTTTCCGCTGACCGTGAGGACGAGCCGGTGTGCGAAGTTCATCAGCTTGGCTCCGCGGTCTGCCACCGTGTTCTTGTTCATAGCGCACCCCTTGTGTCGAGTTAGCGGCGCTAACATTACCAAGGGTGTGAACAGTGTCAACATTCATTCTCGCCGGTCGGCGACCCCGACCGGTTGTGGAGGTCAGTTGGCGTGAGGCGTGTTCGAGACCTGGCTCGACGCGCCGAGCACCGCGAAGACCGCGGCGCGAATACGTTCGGCGACAGCCGTGTCGGAGATCGCCTCGAACTTGCCGTCCAGGTGCAGGAACGCCAGGCCGTGGACCAGCGCCCACACCGCGGTGGCCATGGCCTCCGGATCCGACGCCGGAAACGCCTGCCGCACAATGTTCTCCACGTACTCGTGGATCGCCTCGGTGGCCGCCACCCGCTCCGGACTCGTCGGATCACACGGATCGGCGAACATCACCCGGAACAACCCCGGCCGATCCAAGGCGAACCGCACGTACGCGACGGCGATCAGGGCCAGATCCTCCGGCGTCACCGGCGCGGGATGCACGGCGGCCAAACGGCTTGCCAGATCGCGGTATCCGACGGCGGCGACCGCGGACAGCAGGGCTTCGCGGTCCGCGAAATGGCGGTAGGGCGCGGCGGTCGACACACCGGCACGTCGGGCCACGGCACGCAAGGACAGGTCGGCGGCGCCGTTCTCCTCCAGCAGCTCGACCGCCGCACGCAACAGCGCCGAGGGCAGGTCGCCGTGATGATACGGCTGAGTGGTCGACGACGTCACGCGATCGAATCTATCAAGCGGCGACACCACGCCGGACCGCCCACCGGCCGATCTTCCGCTGGAACACCGCCCTAACGCGGCCCCGCCCACCACCGATAGCGGGGTGTGGTCGCCGACCGTCGCACCCGGTTCGCGGCCCCACCCGGTGCTGGTTCCGGATCGCCGCCGCGTCTACGATCCACCCATCGACCGGGGGACGACGATGCGTAGGAGGGGCATTGCGCACTGATCTGACTCTGCTGCACCAGTTTGTGCTCTCCCAGCTGACCTCCATGGGACTCGACCGCACGCGGCTGATCCAGGAATCCGGTGTGCCGGAGTGGACATGACCGGCGGCGGCGTCCACGTTCCCAGCGAAACCTTCTGGCGACTGTGGGAGACCGGGGCGAGGATGCTCGACGACCCGGACGTGGCGTTGCGTGTCGCGAGCCGGTACCAGCTCCGTGCAACGGGCCTCTACGACTATTTGTTCACCAGCGCACCGACCTTGGGCGCCGGATTGGCGACCTGCGGCCCCTATGTCAGCGCCGTCACCACCAATCACAATTTCACCCTCGTCGACGACGACCGCGGACCGACACTGCGCCTGGACATGGTCGACGGGGCCGACGCGACCCGTGACCACACCCAGCTGTGGGGTTTGGCCGCCGTGCTGACCCGGGCCCGCCGCGTCGTCGACGCCCCCGTGGACCCCGTGCGAGTCACCGTGCGCCGCAACGCACCTCGGCGGCTCGATGCTTACCGGGACGTATTCGGCGACGCCACCATCGAATTCGGCGCGGACATCGACGCGATGACCTTCCGCCCGTCCGACCTGGCCCTGCCGCTCACCACCGCCGACCCGGTCCTCGCCGCCGTCCTGCAACCCCTGGCGGACGCGCTGCCGCCTCCCCCGCCGCTGATCTCCGCGTGGCCCGAACGGGTCGCCGTGGCGGCCGCCGCCGCCCTCGACGAGGGCGACGCGTCCTTGGAACGGGTCGCGCGGCGACTCACCACCAGCCCGCGCACCCTCCAACGCCGGCTCGCCGAAGCCGGGACGACCTGGCGGCGGGAGCTGGACCGGGCACGCTCGGCCCGCCTCGGCGCGGCGCAGGCGACCGGACCGCTGAGCCGCGGCAAACAGGCACAACTGCTGGGGTACGCCGACGAGTCCTCCATGCGCCGGGCCGCGCTGCGCTGGGCGGTCGCCAACAGCACGCACCGCTCACCGCTGCAGCCGTGAACGACAGACGATCGAGACCACCGATCCTGCACCGAATAGCTGCATGTCTGCCTGTCATCGGCGATAGGCTGGACACCGTCGAAAGGTGAGTCGATCATGGCCCGTGCTCGCAGCCATACCGTGAGGATTGCGCGCGGCCGATGATCGACGACGCGACGAACCGAACCCCCCGCGACATGAGCCTGACGGTAGCGGAGGAATTGCGCGAACTCGGCTTCGAGAACGCCGAAAAGATCGGTAGCGGCGGTTTCGATGTGGTCTACCGCTGCCGGCAGCCGAGGCTGGATCGCACGGTCACGGTGAAGGTCCTGACCGAGAACCTGGACGAGGAGCGCCAGGCGCGGTTCGTGTCGGAGCAGCAGGCGCTGGGCCGCCTGACCGGGCATCCCAATCTCGTCACCGTGCTGGCGGCCGGTGTCACCAGCGGCGGGCGCCCTTATCTCGCCCAGCCGTATCACCCCGTGGACTCGCTGGATACGCGGATCCGGCAGCGAGGTCCGCTTCCTGTCGATGACGTGCTGAAGCTCGGAGCCGGGATTGCCCGGGCACTCGAGAGCGCGCACCGACTGGGCATCGTGCACGGAGATGTGCGGCCCGGCAACATCCTGTTCCCCGAACACGGAGAACCCGCCCTGACCGACTTCGGAATCGCGCGCGTTCCCGGAGGCCCCGAAACGTCCGCCGAGGGACGCGCACCAACTCTCGCCGCCGATATCCACGGGCTCGGCGCCACGTTGTTCTGGGCACTGACCGGGCATGCGGCCTCCGAGCCGAAGGCACCGGACCTGCGCGATCGCGGCTTCCCCGCCGAGCTGTGCACCGCCGTGGAAGCGGCGATGCACCGCGATCCCGAACAACGGCCCTCCGCGGCGGAGCTCGGCGCGACCATCCGGCAGATACAGCAACACGGCGCCGCGGCGCGAACCACGCGACACCACCGCACTCTGCTGCCCGAGTTGACCAGCTTCATCAACCGGCGCGCCGAGTTGACCGCACTCAAGCACCAACTCACCGTGTCGAGGCTGGTGACTCTGGCCGGGATGGGCGGCGTCGGCAAGACCCGGCTGGCGCTGCGAGCGGCCTCGGCCGCGCAACGCGATTTCGCCGACGGGGTGTGGGCGATCGACCTGGCCGATGTGCGCGACCCGTCACTGGTGGCTCCCATCGTCGCGGCCGCTCTGGGTGTGCGGGCCGATTCGGCACGGCCGGTCCACGACACGCTCGTCGAATATCTGCGATCCCGGGAAACCCTGCTCGTCGTCGACAACTGCGAGCAGGTCGCCAAGCCGATGGCCAACCTGGCCGAGACATTGTTGTCGGCGTGCCCGGATCTGCGGATGCTGGTCACCAGCCGCGAGCCGCTGGATATCGGCGGCGAAGCGGTGCAACGGCTACTGCCGCTGAGCGTTCCCGCCGCCGGCCGCGAACCGACGCTGCGACAGCTACGTAAGTACGACGCCGTGACACTGTTCGCCGATCGCGCCGGCACGGTCGTGCCCGGGTTCGAGGTGACCGAGGAGAACAAGGCCGCGGTGGCCGGTATCTGCGCCCGATTGGACGGTCTGCCCCTGGCGATCGAACTCGCGGCGGCTCGAATGCGCACTATGTCGCCGGACCAGATTCTGCAACGGCTCACCGACCGGTTCGCCCTGCTCACCCGGGGCCACCGGACCGCGCCGACACGGCAGCAGGCCCTGCGGTGGTGCATCGACTGGAGCTATGAGCTGTGCGCCCCGGCCGAACAGCGGCTGTGGGCCCGATTGTCGGTGTTCGCCGGCGGTTTCGAACTCGAAGCCGTCGAGTCGGTGTGCGGCGCCGAGGCCGAGGCGGCAGAGCTGCTCGACGTGCTGTCCTCGCTGGTGGACAAATCGGTGGTGATCAGGGAGGAACCCGAGGGCGCGGTCCGCTTCCGGATGCTCGACACCGTCCGGGAATACGGGCAGGACAAGCTGCGGGAGGCCGGTGCGGAGGAGGAATTCCGGCGCGGGCACCGCGACTGGTATCGGCAGCTGGTGCTCGACGCCGAGGACGACTGGATCAGCGACCGGCAATGCGACTGGATGGCCCGGCTCGACCGCGAGCAGGGCAACATTCGGGCAGCGCTCGAATTCTGCATGTCCGACCCGACCGAACAGTCGGCCGAAGCGGGGCTGCGCATCAGCGCCGCGTCCCTCACGTTCTGGAGCTTCCGCGGCCTGTTCGGCGAAGGCCGCCGCTGGCTCGAGCGCGCCTTGGCCCATCCGTGCGCGCATTCGACCACCGACCAGGTCCGGGCGCTGCACGCCAGCATATTCATGGCCACCCGGCAATGGGACCTGGAGACGGCGGCCGCCCTGCTCGCCCACGGGCGGGTGCTCGCCGAGCGCGATCCCACACCCCTGAATCAAGCCTTGATCGCCTACGCGGAGGGAGATCTGGCGCTCTATCGCGACGAGCCCCCGCGCGCGGTGGCGTGTATCAATCGAGCCATCGAGGTGCTGAGCTCCGACCCGCGCGGATCCCTGCACGTTTCCGCGCTGCTGTTGCTCGGTGTGGCGTACGCGCAGCAGGGCGACGCCGAGCGTGCCGCCGAGTGCCATCAGCGGATCCTGTCCATCACCGAGGAGTGCGGCGAGTCGCTGTTCCGATCGACCGCTCTGGGAATGACCGCGATCGCGGCCTACCGCCAGGGTGAGAGCTCCCGCGCACGGGATCTGCTGCGGGAATCGCTGCGGCTCAACCGGCGCGTGCGCAGCCTGCTCGTCGCGGCGCTCGATCTCGAAGTGCTGGCGTGGATCGCCGCCGGGGCCGACGACCAGCGAGCCGCCGTGCTGATGGGCGCGGCGGCGAACATGATGCGGACCGCCCCCGGCGTGGCGATCTACTTCCCCCAGATGGTCGAAGCCCACCTCGACTGCGAGCGGGTGGTGCGCGGCGCGCTCGGCGCCGCGCGCTTCGATACGGCATGGCGACGCGGGCAGGCGATGCGGGTCAACGCCGCGGTCGCCTACGCCCTGGACGAAGAACGCCCCGCCGACACGCCACGCGCCCGCGCGACGACTCTGACCAAACGGGAACGCCAGGTGGCGGGCCTCGTCGCCGAGGGGCTCACCAACAAGCAGATCGCGACCCAGCTGGTGATCGCCCAGCGCACCGTGGACGCGCACGTCGAGCACATCCTGGCCAAGCTCGGGTTCAACTCTCGCGCCCAGATCGCGGCGTGGATCGTGGACGCGACCCAAAAATAGGTATACCCAGTGGCCATTCCACCGTCGCGCGAGCCGTGCGGACCGACGATGCTGAGAACCGAAATCCACCAGCACCGGTCCACGGAGGTTCGGTTCCATGTCCCTACCGATTGCCCAGCACACAGCGGGTGTCAGCGACGACGAAGACATGTTCGCGATCCGGCGATGCGCGACCTGCGACAAGCTGTTCGGGCCGATGATCGGCGCCTGTTCGGCCTGCGCGTCCGCCGATCTCGAGTGGGTGCCCTCGTCCGGGTCCGGTTCGATCGTGTCTTCGCGGAGGGTGCACCGCTCGGGTGATCCGCACGGCGTGTCGACGCCGCTGACCATCGCCATCGTCGAGCTCGACGAGGGCCCCTGGGTCTACACCTCCCTCGAAGGCGAGATCCCGCTGGTCTCCATCGGGCCGGTGCGGGTGCGCTTCCAGCAGAGTCGCCGCGAGGACGGATTTCCGGTCGTCACCGTCGCCGACCGCCCGAACCGGCTGCTTCGATGACCGCTCTGCTGCCGCTCGCCTACGGATACGTGCGCGACGATCTCTTGAGCAACCGCGACCCGAGTGTCAGCGATACGCTACTGCGCGCCGCCGCCCGATCACTCGGGTACGCGCTCGGCACGGTGTTCCACGAGCCGGGACCGCAGGGCGCGACCCTGCCCCCGGTGTTCATCGACCTCGTCCACGAATGCCGGCGGGCCCGAGCCTGCCATGTGCTGACGCTCCCCGGACACCTGTCGGGCACGTCCGTGTGCCGCAAGGTCCTGCTCGCGATCCTCGAGGCTCGAGCCGAAGCCGCGGTACAGGAGGTCCGCCCATGAGCCTCGTCTCCGCGCCGCTGACGCCGGTGGCGATGCTGTTCATCCTCGGGTATCGGATCCTTCAGATCACCGAAGCGACCTACTACCGGTGGGGTAGCCGACACCACTGCTCATCCGACGGCGCCGCGCGGGTGTAGCCCGGCGGCCCGGTAGACATCGTCGATCAGTTCCATGGTGACGACGGAGTCCGCGGGCGGTGTGAGGTTGGTGTCGGCGCCGGACACCGCGCTCGCGAAGGCGCGCAGCTGACGGACGTAAGTGGGTTCACCCGGGATCCGCTCGCGGCGGGTGACACCGTCGACGGTCACCGTCACTCGGTGGAAGGCCTGCGGCAGTATGTGATTGAGGACCTTCATGGTTCCGCGCTCACCCTCGACCCGCAGCCCGATCCGCAGCAGCGAACGCGACCACATCGACGCGTTGATCCGGCCCACCGCGCCGGACGGGAAACGGAAGTCGGCGGTCATGGCCCGATCCACGCCGGGACCACGCAGCAGGGCCCGCGCGGCCGTCACCTCCGGGCGGTCGGGATCGAACAGTCGCATGCTGTGGATCGCGTAGCAGCCCGCGTCCATGGTGGCCCCGCCCGCGAGGTCCAGCCGGTAGCGGATGTCGCCGAACTTGGGCAGCGGGAAGCACATCGAGCTCTCCACCCGCCGGATGGCGCCCAACTCGGTCGCGGCGATCTCCCGCATGCGCTCGGCCAGCGGGTGATACCGATAGTGGAAGCCTTCCATGACGGTGAGCCCGGTGCGCCGCGCTTCCTCGGCCACCTGCCGGGCCTCCGCGGCATTGGCGGTGAGCGGCTTCTCGCACAGGACATGCCGACCCGCGGCCAGAGCCCGCAGCGTCCACTGCGCGTGCAGCGCATTGGGCAGCGGAATGTAGACCGCGTCCACCGCGCTCAGCAGGTCGGCGTAGGAGTCGTATACCTGCGCGACCCCGTGCTTGCGGGCGAATGCCTCCGCTCGTGCGCGGTCCCGGGCCGCGATCGCGGTGACCTCGACCCCCGGCACCACCGCGGCGGGTCCGATCAGCGCGGTGGGCGCGATCGACGCCGCACCCAGGATCCCAATCCTCAAGACACTCTCCCTTTTTCGATCGACCCCGATCCCGCCGTGGTCCGCGCGGCCGCGCTCGACAACGACGCCACGGCCGTGGCGATGCGCGATCCCGTCATCTCCCGGCCCGGATGCAGCCAGAGGTGCGCGTCGACGTAGCCGTCCGCTCCGAAGACGGGCACGCCCAGCACCGTCACATCGATCGATTCGTCGCCGTCGGGCGCGGTGGGGAAATACTCGGCGGGCCCGAGCCGGGCCAGCAGCGACAACACCGCGTCCCGCAACCGGCCATCGGCACGCGACGACGATCCGGCGATATCGGCCAGGACGTCACGAAGTTTCGTGGCGGCCGGGGTGAGGCGTTCGAGGACGAACCCGCGCCGCGCGGTCTCCTCCAGCGCGCGCCGGAGCTCCTCGCGCTCAACGGAATTCGTGGTGTCGGGCAAGCGGTTCATCCAGTCCTGGTGCCCGGCGGGATCGAACGCGGCGAACACCATCCCGACCGGCGGCGCGTACGGAACCCTGCGGCCGATCAACTCCGCCGCACCGGGGCCTACGGCGTCGACCAGCACGATCGAGTCCCCGTCCAGCACCGACACCCCGGCGGTGAATCCCGTGGTCGCGGCGAGGGACGGCAATTCCGAGGCGGCCGCCCGCGCCATCGGATACCCCGACGCGGCGGCCCGGCCGATCGCGAGCATCGCCGGTCCCAGGCCGTAGGTCAGGTCGGTCCGGGTCACCCACCCGGACCGCACCAGGCTGACCAGGATGGCATGGCATGTGGCGGTGGTGATTTCGGCCGCGCGAGCCAGCTCGCTCAGCGAGAACGATCGCCCCGGGTGCGCGGCGAGGACGGCCACGATCCGCACCACCCGCTGCGTGGGAGGCGACCCCGAGTCAGCCGGAACAGCCACCGGATTCCTTTCGACTATTCGAAAGCGTTCATCGCTATTTCGAATACTCGGCGAGAATACCCGGCATCACGGCACACCGCTCAGCGGGCGGGCGATACGCTCGGTCAGAACCCGAGACCGGTGTGGATTCGATCCAGCAGTTCGCCGGTCCGGAACGGTTTGGGCAGATAGCCCGACGCGCCCGCGCTGATCGCGAGGCCCACGAGGTCGGGATCGGTTTCGGTGGTCACGATCAGGATCGGCACCGACGAGGTCGCCCGCAGTCGCAGGCAGAACTCGGGTCCGGAAAGGTCCGGCAACAGCAGATCCGTCAGCACCAGATCCGGCTTCCAGCCGGCGACGGCGGTGAGCGCCTGTGCGGCCGTCGACGTGTGCACGGCGTCGAAGCCGGCCGCGGCCAGTACCAGCAGAGTCATCTCGGCGGTCGCGGGATGTTGCTCGACGATCAGCACGCGGGCCGCCGGCCGCATCTCATCGGGCACGTCGATCGGCGGACGGCTGGCTCGAATGGTGGAGAGTTGATGAAGGTTCATGGACGTATCCCTTGCTGACCGGATCCCCGACCGGGTGTGACCCGCCCCACTTATCCGGACGGAACTCGACGCTAAGCCGAACAGCAACTTGTCAGCAATAGCTGCGTGCTCTAGACCGTCCGATTAATCACGATCGTCACGTTCCCGTGATCTCGTGGCGTCCAGTCGGCCGCCACCGTGTCCGTATCGAGACCGAACAGCCACTTGGAGTTCATCGAAGTGGCTTCGAGAACGGCGGCCGAGGCCGACCAGGGACAGTCACTGGTTCGACGACGCCGGCCGAAGCGCACCCTGGGACATGCGAGCAACACCGCTGCTACAGGAAACGAGGAACAGGCCATGACAACCACAGGGGTTCCCGCACTGAAGCTCGAGGCGGTCGTCATCCCGGTCGCCGACGTGGACCGGTCGAAGAAGTTCTACGACGGTCTGGGCTGGCGCCTCGACGCCGACTTCGAATTCGACAACGGCTTCCGGGCCGTGCAGTTCACTCCCCCGGGCTCGCCGACGTCGATCCAGTTCGGCACCAGCATCACCACCGCGAAGGCGGGCACGGCGGAAGGCATCTACCTGGTGGTGTCCGATGTCCAGCAGGCACGCGACGCGCTCGCGGCCCAGGGCGCCGACATCAGCGAGGTCTTCCACGCCGGCGCACCCGGAGCCCAGTTCCAGCCCCTGTCGGGCGACGGGCGCGTGGCGGGAGCCGCCGACGAGCGCGCGAGCTACGGATCGTTCGCGACCTTCCGGGACCCGGACGGCAACACCTTCCTGCTGCAAGAGGTCACCGCCCGGATCCCGGGCCGGGTCGAAGCCACCGAAACCTCCTACGCCACCACCAGCGACCTGGTCGACGCGCTCGTGCGCGCGGCGACCGCCCACGGCGAGCACGAGGCCCGCAACGGCGGCCGGTACGACGCCGAGTGGCCCCGGTGGTACGCGGCCTACATGGTCGCCGAAGCCCACGGCGATCAGCTACCCGAGTAAAGGAGAACAGCCCCATGACCACCATCCATATGCACGCGAACGCGCATGTGACGCCCGAGCAGTTCGTCGCGGCCCTCACCGACTTCGGCCCGGACCGTTCGGAACTGTTCGGCAACAGCGCGGGGTCGTACCTCGCGGTGCACGCCCAGGATGCCCATCACGCGGACGTCACCGAGGGATCCACCGGAATCTGGGAGCGGCTCGTGTACGACTGGACCAACCCGGACCACGTCGTGCTGACCACCACCGATTCCAACGCGTGGGGTCACCACTCCGGACACACCTACGATCTGACCCCGCGTCCCGACGGCACCACCGATATCGACTACGTCGTGGTACGAGAGGGCAAGAATCCGCGCGGCTGGTTCCTCGGAGCGGTGCTCGCCACCGTCGGCAGGGGCGTACTGACCAAGGCGTTCAAGAACTCCGTGACCGCGATCGAGGCCCGAACCGAGACCGGCAGGTAGACCAGGCCCGGTGTCGACGAATTCCTCGCGGGCACAGCCGAATAGCAGCGCTGTCGCGCGACGACGGTGGCCTGCGGTGGCGAAACGGCCGCACAGACCACCGCTCGTCGCGGTCGGATGGTGGAAGGTCTTCGGCAGACACGGGATCAGCTCTCGACGCGAATCGCGCACCGTGACCATGAATTGCGCACCGTGACCATATGGAGAGCAAACAGCCATGTGGAGTTCATCGCGGTTCCGGAACGGCACTCGACCACGAGGCGCGACCATGGGGTATGGCAGCGAATGATGAAGATCAGCAGATCAAGGAACTCGTTCGTCGACTCACCACCAAGTTTCCGGCCGTCGGCGCCGGGACGGTCGCCGATATCGTTCACGACGCCCACCGCAGCTTCGACGGACGTCCCGTCCGCGACTTCGTCCCGCTGCTCGTCGAGCGGATGGCCGCCCGCAGGTTGACCACCGCCCCACAGTGATTCGATGCTGTCGACGGTGCCGGGCCGATCGATGACCCAGGCGATCCCGCGGGCAATGTCCTCGGGTTGCAGGCCGACACGCTCGCCGGCGTGTGATCGCTACGCGCACATCGGGTTTCGTCGCCGCCTCGGCGGACCGGTC
Organism: Nocardia sp. NPDC056611; assembly: GCF_042792755.1. Taxonomy (NCBI): domain Bacteria; kingdom Bacillati; phylum Actinomycetota; class Actinomycetes; order Mycobacteriales; family Nocardiaceae; genus Nocardia; species Nocardia sp. NPDC056611. The sequence goes on along the minus strand of NZ_JBHTVV010000002.1, from coordinate 1,139,567 downwards.
GCGTCGGCCCTCAGCCTGCGGGCTCGGTCTGCCGGATGCCTCGCCAGCCGAGTGGAAGTTGGACGCGCCCCGCGCGGATATCGCTGATGAGGTGCGCGTAGCCGTCGCGAACCTCGCCGAGATGGACCCAGGCCGAGTGTCGAAGATCCTCGCAGTCACTGTGCAGCACCGTCCACCACGCTTCGGCGTAGGTCTTGGCCACGTGACTGATCACCTCACCGAAGGTGTGGGTGTGGCGGCGGGCGCAGCGGCTGTGGCGTACAGCGGACGCGGCCCAGGAGTTGATCTTGTCGATGACCTTCGCGATATCGGCGCACAGCGCCGCCTCGGTGACCTCCGGCGCGTTCCGCCGCGGATTCAGAACCGCCGCGATCAACGCGGCGTGCAGATCGCCGAGCTCTCGCGCCCACGTGACGAGTGGGAACGGTTCGGCGAGCCGCCCGGCGATCGCGGCCAGCAGTTGCTCCGGCGACAACAGCGATTCGGAATCGGTCGCCGGGTCCTCGTATGCCGCTACGTCCGCGTTCATGCGCGCCCGCCCGTGGGGCTGTCGGAGGAGCCGGTCATGCGATGCATGCGAGGGCTCGTCGCTCATCGACAGTTTCGGTGAGATTGGCGTGCTGATACATGGGCGGTAGGTCAACTTTTCGAGATGAATGGTTGATGTAGAGAACGCGCCGCTGCGACTCGGGGCATAATGCTAATACTGACTGCGCACTCAGTCAACGACAGGTCGCGGGGTTGATCGGTTCTCAGGGGCGTCGGAGAATACGAACGAAAAGGGGCGGGATCGATGAATGGACGTGCGGCGGGACCCGGCAAGTCGGGCGCGATTCTCGATACTTTCACGCGCCATGTCGCCGAGAAGGGCTACGACGGAACGAGTTTCAGCGATGTGGCACGCGAGCTCGGCATCTCCCAGGGCTTGATCGTGCACCATTACGGCACCAAGGCGCGGCTTCTGGAAGCGCTGCATGTTTCCTATATGCGGCGCCGTGTCGACGAGGCGGAACGAATCGTCTCGACCTTCTCGACACCACCCGAGCAGCTGGCCGGATTGTTGCACGCGGCCATGCTGTATCAGGTACACGACCGGAACCGGACCGTCGCATTCCAGCGCGAGGTCGCCCGGTTCGGGCAGCAGGAGGAGGATTCCGAGGGGCGCAAGCTGCGCAGGTATTACATCGGAATCCTGCGTGGCGTGCTAGAGGCGGGCATCGCATCCGGCGACTTCCAGCCCGTCGACACCAGTATCCGGAGCCTGCTCATCTTCGGCGCCGCGCAATGGGCGTGGACGTGGTTCGAGCCGGGCGGGCGCAATTCCGCCGAACAGGTCGGTGCTGAACTGGTAGATCTCACCCTGGGATCGCTTTTGCAGGACAGGGCGTCGCTACCGCGCCTGCGCGATCCCGGCGGCGATCTCGTCGCAACGGTGATCGGAATTATCACCGCCTAGGAGAAGAGTGACCGCAGCGGCGCATGTCCTGCCCAGGTGCGGACGACGCAGCGCGGGGACGTGGCGCGGACGGTTTCGATGAGTTCGGAGCGGGATCGGCACGCCGACCATCAGGCGGTTGCGCGGATCCCAGGATGCTTCTTGTAGCCTCAGCCCTCGTCCGAGACATCTGGCCGTCGAGCTCAGCTGTCTTACGGCATAGGACATCTGACGGGCGGGAGTTTCTGATTTCGCGGCAATCAAGGACAGCCTGGTCGGCGACGCCCACCGCGGAGGCCGACGATAGTCTGACCGATGTGTCCCGGTTGCGAGCGACAGATGCCTGACGACGGCCCGAACGGGAGTCTGGGCGGCATCGACATCGACTCCACATCCGAAGACGCTGCGGCACACAGGATTACACATTTCCGCAGCGACAGCTTCCGGTCGGGACTGGGAAATCTGCCCTTGCAGTTGACCAGCTTCGTCGGCCGCAGGACACCGCAGTCCGACGTCAAGAACCTCCTGGCCGGCTCGCGTCTGGTGACACTGACCGGGATCGGGGGCGTAGGCAAGTCACGGCTCGCGCTACGGGTCGCGCACAGCATGCGGCGGAACTTCGCGAATGGGGCATGGCTGGTCGAGTTGGGCGACGTGCGTGACGAGGAGTCGCTGCCGGACGTCGTGGCCGCCGCCTTCGGCCTGTCCGACCACGGCGGCGGATCGGCGCCCGACGCGCTGATCCAGTTGCTGGCCGGCCAGGACCTGCTCCTCATCGTGGACAACTGCGAGCACCTGGTCGCGGCCGTCGCACGGCTGGTCGAATCGATCCTGAGAGCCTGCCCGAACGTGCGGATCCTCGCCACCAGTCGCGAGACCCTCGATATCGAGGGCGAGGCGGTATATCCGCTGTCGCCGTTGGATGTACCCGATCCGGCCGCCAATCCGTCATTGCGGACCGTCACCCGCAATGACGCGATCGCCCTCTTCGCGGAGCGAGCGGCCGCGGCGGTACCCGGATTCGAGGTGAGCGACGACAACAGGCTGTCCATTGCCCAGGTCTGCGCACGGCTGGACGGCCTACCGCTGGCGATCGAACTGGCCGCGGCGCGCCTGCGCACGATGTCCGTCGAACAGATACTGAACCGGCTGGACGACCGGTTCGCTTTCCTGACCCGGGGCAACCGTAGTGCGCCCAGACGGCAGCAGACGATGCACACCTGCATGGACTGGAGCTATGACCTGTGCACATCGGACGAGCGGCGGCTGTGGCGTCGGCTCTCGGTGTTCGCCGGCGGGTTCGAACTCGACGCGGTCCTGCACGTGTGTTCCGCCGGCGCGGCCGAGCCGGATTTGCACGACACGCTGTCGGGTCTGATGGAGAAGTCGCTCCTCATCCGCAAGGAGGAGTCCGGCTCGGTGCGGTTCCACATGCTCGAGACGGTCCGTGAGTTCGGCGCGCAGAAGGCCGACGAGTCCGGGGAGTCCGAGCTGCTTCATCTCCGGCATCGGGAGTGGTGTGAACACTTGGTGCACGATTGGAGCGCCCACTGGATCGGGCCGCGCCAGATGTACTGGGTCGAACGGCTGGAGCGGGAGCAGGCGAACGTGGTGAACGCACTGGAGTTCAGCCTCACCGAGTCCGAGGACAGCGGACTGCGGATCGTGACCGGCCTGTATGTGTTCTGGCTGTTGCGGGGCCGGATCAGCGAGGGTCGCCGGTGGCACGAGCGGATTCTCGCGCGCCCGTCCTCGGGCCCGTCGACGGAACGGGCCGAAGCCCTTTTCGCCGCCAGCTTGATGGCGGCCCTCCAAGGTGACCTGCGGACCGCCACCGACCAGGTCGAGGAACTGGAGAAGCTGTCCGAGCAGACCGACGATCCGACGGTTCCCGCGCTGCTCGCGCACACGCGGGCGAACTACGCGCTCACCGGAGGCGGGGGTGATCCCCACCGGTTGGTCGCCGATCTGGAGCATGCGCTGCGCACCTACGAGAGCTGCGGTGCGGTCGCCCGGCAGTTGGATGCTCGGGTCTCGCTCGGCTGGTGCTATTCACTGCTGGGCGAGACCTCCCGAGCCCTCGGCGTTCTGGAGGAGGCACTCCGCCTCACCGAAGTCGCGGGCGAGACGATCTACCGATCCTATGTGCTGTGGACGGCGGGATTCGCGGCCTGGCGCTGCGGTGAGACCGAGCGGGCCAGACGCTCGCTCGCGGAGGCGATTCGGTTGGCCGACAAGGTCGCTGATCCGCTGGTCATCACGGGCTGCCTGGCGACGCTGGCCTGGATCGCCGCCGATGAGCTCGAGGCCCGTCGTGCGGCTGTCCTGCTGGGCGCGGCGGATGCCCTGGGGCGTCTCGCCGGCAGCCCCACGATTCTGCTGATGCCCTACCGTCACGAATGCGAGCAGAGCGGCCGCCGAACCCTCGGCGACAACGCGTTCGATGCCGCCCTCCAGCACGGCGCGTCGATGAGTCTCGAGAACGCGGTCGCGTTCGCACTCGGGGACCCATCCCCGGGCGTCTCCCCAGCCGATCGTTCGCCGGAGACTCTCACCGCACGGGAACGCCAGATCGCCGACCTCGTCGCCGAAGGACTGACCAGCAAGGCGATCGCCGATCGCCTGGTCGTGTCGCCGCGCACCGTGCAGGGGCATATCCAGCACATACTCACCAAACTGGGCTTCACCTCGCGCGCGCAGATCGCTGTCTGGGCCGCGGCTCAGCCTGCGGACACGGCCGAGTAAGGGCTCTCCGCGCCGGGAGCGGAATTGACAGACAGCTATTGATAATCCGCAAAGAGAATTGATTTCTCGAATACCCGGAGAGCAAGTAGGGTTTCGAAATCAGCCGGATGACTTCGGCTTCGCGCACACCATCGGGCGGCGATCGATTCTTTCACGCCGCCGTGAACGGATTGAACTCGGCCACCCGGCACCGTCAGTCCTCCGCCAGCAACAAGATTCGAAACCGGAAGCGGGCCGATGAGTGCGCCGAGTCGAATTCTCCACCTTCACCTGGAATTGGGACCACTGGTCTTGGACTATCGGGGCCACGCCGATCAAATCGGCGAAGTGGCCTTCGAGCTGAGCGCCGCCGGCGTGGTCGCGGTCACGGTCGACGAACTCGTGACCCCCGAGATGCCTTGTCTCCCTTGCTCTCGACTGTGGGGGGTCTAGCCGGACCACGGGAATGGAGGTCGGCACCGCTGGCTTTCCCGCCCCTTCACGGGCATTCACCAGCGATGCCGACATTTGCCTCACTGCGCTCGGCGAGGCGGTGCGAGCCTGGAATTGGAAGCGGGCTCGCACGTCTGGAAGGCCGCCGTGAACGGCGTCCGCACATTGGATTTCGCGAACCGCCGCAAATGAGGGGAACTCAATTCTTCTCGCCGCGGACGCATGAGTCATGCTAGTGCAACCGCGCTGCGAAGAGAAACCGCTGTCGATGGATTGTCCACAAGTTCCGCTTGTCAATTCGATCGCAACGTTGTCCGGCTCATCCAAGGCGATTCCCCGGGCTCGTCAGCGGCATCATCCCGCGCCTTCGAGCCCGTGCCCGCGGCCACCGTGCTTGCCTGGAAGGCCCCGTCGGAACAGAAACAGGTATACCCACACGTAATTCCACCGTCGCGGGATCACTCGCCGACGACCATGCTCGAACGAGTCCACCAGCACCGTTCCGCAGAGGTTTCCATGATCCCATCGAAAGCCCGGCTCCCGCAGGATGGCACCGACGACAGCGCCTGCGCCGCCATAGACACGTTGATGATCCGGCGTTGCACGGCATGCGACAAGATCTTCGCCCCGCTGACCACGGCCTGTTCCGTCTGCGCGGCCGATGATCTCGAGTCGGTGCCGGCGTCGGGCGCCGGTTCGATCGTGTCGTGGCGGATGATGTACCGCCCGAGCGGTCCGAGCGGTGAGCCGGCGCCCGTGGCGACCGCCATCGTGGAGCTCGATGAGGGCCCATGGATCCACACCTCCATCGAAGGACACCTGCCGCTGATCTCCAACGCGCCGACGCGTGTGCATTTCCAGCCGAGTCCCCGGCCGGACAGGTTGCCGGTCTTCACCGTCGATGCCGATCCTTGGCATCCGGCATTCTGGAGCGTCTCCCCCGCCCGCGTGTCCGGCTGATCGCGCGCCATGCGATCCCAGCATCCGCCGCACGGCCGCCACGACGAGCCGACGGTCGCGCCGCGCTCTATGGACGTTCATTCCCGCCAGTTGCGGAATTTCATCGTCGTCGCGGAGGAATTGAACTTCACCCGGGCCTCACAGCGCCTCGGCGTGACTCAGCAGGGGCTCAGCACCCAGATCAAGCAGCTCGAGCAGCATGTGGCCGTCGCATTGTTCGCCCGGAGCACACGTCATGTCGAGCTCACCGCGGCCGGAGCGGCGTTTCTCCAGCATGCGCGGGACGCGCTGCATCGCTTGGACTTCGGTGTCGAGCAGGCGCGGGCGGTGCACCGCGGCGAACACAACCGCCTGGTGCTCGGCTGTATCGAGGGGGCGGCGCTGACGCTCACCGCACCGATCCTGGCCGCGTTCCGGCAACGCCACCCGAACATCGCCCTCGAGTCGAACTACTTCACCTACGAGACGCCCTCGGCCGGATTGGCGGACCGCCAGGTGGATGTGGCGATCGTGCGGCGGCCGTTCGAGGATGACGGGCTGCGATTCGAACCCCTGTTCCGCCAGCCGCTGATGGCGATGCTCCCGGCGAACCATCGCTTGGCGCACCGGGCCGAAGTCGCGGTGGCGGAACTGCTGGACGAACCCATCCTGTCCTCCGCTGCCACCGACAAGGTATGGAACGCCTACTGGCAGTTGAACTCCCATCGCGGTGGACGGCCCGCACGCGTGGCCGCGCGCACGAAGACGCTCCTGGAGGAGCTGCACCATGTGGCGACCGGGGCGGCCATCGCGGTCACCGTGCCGTGCGCGGCGTGGATCAAGTTTCCCGGCGTGCGGCTGGTACCGGTGACCGGCACGGCCCCGAACGAGGTCGCCGTGAGCTGGCGCGCGGGGAACGACAGCCCCCTCGTGCGGTCCTTCGTCGACGTCGCGCGCCGCATCCGCGATACGAATCCGGGCATGGTCGCGCGGCTGCAGGCGCCCCGTTGCCGCAACCGCGCATCCCAACCCGCGGTGTAGCTGGGTCTCAGAGCTTGTATCCGATGGCGCGGAGCAGTTGGTGCCGGTCGGCCCGGTCGGTCTCGGTTTCGATCCCGAGGGGTGGTGCACCGTCGACGACGCCGATGATGCCGCGTCCGAGCGGGGTTTCGGCGATGAGGACTTCGACGGGGTTGGCAGTGGCGCAGAAGATGGTGCAGAGCTCGGGGATGTGGCGGATCGCGTTGAGGACGTTGACGGGGTAGCCGTCGCGGAGGAAGACGATGAAGGAGTGGCCGGCGGCGAGGGCCGTCGCGTTCCTGGTGGCGAGGTCGACCAGGCTGTCGTCGTTCCCCGACCAGCGGATCAGGCGGGGGCCGGAGGCTTCGCAGAAGGCCAGCCCGAAGCGGAGTTGCGGGCCGGTGCCGACGAGGGCTTCGTGGAGGTCCTCGACGGTCTTGATGAAGTGGGACTGCCCGATGACGACATTGAGCTCATCGGGATTCTCGATGGGCACCGCTGTCAGTTCCATGGGGCTATCGTCCCTCGTCACGCCGCTGGGAAACAAGCTTCAGGAGTTGTCGGCGCGGGCGTTTCGGTGCGTGGATCGTGGTGACCGTCCTCGACCGAGCGTGGACCGGCCCTGTTCGACGATCCAGGCGGGCCCGACGCCGCCCGCGTACGCGACATCCACAAATCATCGCGCGGATGGGCACGACGTGCCCGCCCTCATCGCCCGGTGGGATGCTCGGCGCGGCCCCGGAAAATGAGGGCTCCGGCCCGCCGACACGAAGTCCGTCCACGACGTAATGTTCGAAATCACGTACAGCGGAACGGATCACGTCATGGGCACACCACCACCGCCATCCAGCGATGACGATTACTGGAAGCCGCAGGCGCCCGGCGCGATTCCCCCGCCGCCACCTGAATACCTCCAGGGCACTGGCGAATACATCCCGCACTTCGACTATCCCGAACAGCCGGTGCGGCCCGCGCCACCGGCACCGCGCTACCAGCCCTATACCCACATTCCAGCGAGCCCGCCACCGGAGGGCAAGGGGCTGGCGATCACAGCCTTGACCTTCGCTGTGCTGTCACTCGGGGTGCCATGCCTGTTCGGTTGGGCCGGAATCTTCCTCGGTCTCACGGCCGCGAAGAAGGGCCATCCACTCGGCAAGGTAGCGATCTGGACATCCATCATCTGCATGTTCATCGGATTCCTACTGGCAGCCCTGGCGAACAAGTACTGGCTGTAGCGAAAGGCGATTCCAGCGCCGCCGTGATGTGGCGGAATCGGGATCACACCCGTTGCGAGTGGACATGATTCGTCGCCGGTCCGTTTTCCACACACGACACACGTCGGGATGGCCGGGTATTCGTCGTTGTCGGATCGTGGCTTCCTGCTGAAATCGCTTGGCGTTCTGAATATTCCAGGCCGGACATCGGCCAGGCCAGCCGCTGCTGGCGCTGGTCGACCACCTGAAAAGCAAGTTCGGCACCAACCAGGCCGCGAGCGGCAAACGCCTGGCCAGGCCGCTGTCGTCAGGGAAGGTGAGGTGGCATTCGGGGCAGTCGCAGCTGAAGACGCGGTTACTGAACGGGCCGCCGTCGACGTGCGAGCTGATGTCGAGTACCGGGTACTCGTCGGTGGACAGGATTCCAACGTCTATACCGCGGCTGTCGTTGCCGTCGATCAGCATCATGTGCGAGTAGTGGGGGATTCACCGTGAGGGATCAGGATTTCACTGAAGCGGCGCAGGGTGATTCGGTGTTCGGCCTCGATGACGCTGACGATGTCGGCGTCGCGAGCACGTTTGAGTAGCCGGCCCCGGATCTTGCGCAGGACTGCGAAGGTGTTCCATCCGTTCCAGATCTCCGTCGTCGAGCAGCAGCCGCAGTTTCTTCAGCAGCTTGAGGATTTCGACTTTGTCAGCGGCACTGTAGGTTTCGCGCTCGAACTACTCGTTCACCTGAGCGTGGGCAGCGAGGATCTCGGTAGCGACCGGTTCGGGAGCATCCATGACACGCGGCCGGGAGAACGGATTCTCCCTTGTCGGCGGCGATCCGTAACGATTCACGAGATTCCACTACCTGTCGGACATCCGTCCGATTCTCATCAAAGACTTAGATAACAATAGACATATTCACGTCCGACCCCCCATCGCTCCACAATGGAATGCGCCCCCGCCGTGGGGGTCGCGCGTGGATAAGTTGGTCGCCCGACTTGATCGGTCAGCAAAGAACTTTGAAAGATCTTCTCGTGGATGGTGAAACACTTCCTCCGGCGCCTTCGATGATTCACGTACTGAGACTCGGGGAGTTGAACAGAAACGTAAGACACAGTGCTGGAAGGGAACCCTGACTATGCCTACGAACAACGCCAAGCAATTTTCCGATGATTGGTGGGAGCAGTTGGAGGTAGGGCTCAAGGGAGTCGGATTCGCTGCCCTCGATGCGCTTCTGAAGCAGGCAATCACGGCGATGCTCGGTGAGCCGGCCGACAAGACTGAGTCGACCAACCTGATCGGCGGCAGGTACCAGCGTTCCACCAAAGGGATCATTTACAAGTACGAGCACAATGACGGCAGGCATGTCGCGGGAATAGTGCCGCGCGGCGGTGTGTACGAGCTGTGGACCAGGTCCGGGAAGGAACTCGGGCCGTTCGGTTACCCCGTCGGTCTGCCGGATTTGGCGGGCAACAAGACGACGAGCACGTTCGAGGGTGGCACGATCACCTCGATCGCCGAGGAGCCTCGCTCGGTCATGTTCTACAACACGGCCTTGATCGGTGTCGATGTCAACGGCGTGCCACAGAACAGCATCCCTGTTCTCGGCATACCCGTGTATTCGGGACGTGGCCGCGCCCCGCAACTGAAGGCGGTCATCGACACGGTGTCCGACTCTGCGGCCGACGTGGTGGTACTCGCCGAGATGATGGGCAACCGGGAACGCACCGCGGTCAAGAAGGCTGTCAAGCAGAAGTTCCCCCACACTGCCGAGGGACCGGATGAGCGGGACCCCGAGGAGGACGGCGGGTTGCTCGTCTTGAGCCGCCACCCGATCCGGGAAGTGCGGAGCACTATCTACAGGTCGTGCATCGGGGAAGACTCCTTCGCCAACAAGGGCGCCGTCATGGTGCGTGTATCCCCGACCGACGGGCCGGAGTTCTGCGTAATCGGCACCCACCTACAGGCCAGCCCCAAGGGTCAAGTACCCGAATTCGGGGTCGGGAGTGGGGCCAGCGGAAAGCGCGAGGCCCAGCTGCGGCATCTGGATTCGTGGATTCTGGCGGTGCGCGATCTCGACCTGCCGGTCATCATTGTCGGCGATTTCAATATCGACGCCAACACTCCCGGCGGCCGAGAGACCTTGGCGGAGAATCTTCCCGACGCCCGCGACCTGTGGCCCGAGTTCAACATGTGGCGGCGCGCGGACCAGAAGCTCGACGACCTCGTCACGAGCGACAAGTTCAGCACCTACGAACCGGGCAAACAGCCGATTCCCATGTCGAGTGGAGATCGCTTCAAAAAGGGTGGGCGGATCGATCTTGCCATGCTCGATCAAGGCGAACGCGTCACCGCCCACGTCAAAGGCATGAAGTTGGTTACGCCCGAACTCAGTCCTGGCATCGACGCGTCGGATCACTACGCGATCAAAGTCTCATTCGATATGTCGACGGTTAGTCACAAGCTGAACCGGAAAGTCCGCAAGACCACCGCCTGGCTGAAATACATCCACGCGCTCGAAGTTACCGACGGTGCGGGAGTTCCGGCCGCGTCGAAGCTGGATCCTGACGAAGTGGATGTCTCCGCACGGATATACAAAGGCAAACCGGGGCACGACGACCGGCCGCGCGCACGTGTCGAGTACGACCTACGCACGATGTCGATGGGCGGGCGGCACGAGTACTCGTTCAAACCGGGCAAGACGTTGATCTTCGATGGTGCTGACGACGTCCACCTCGAAATCACCCTCGACGAGGTAGACACAGTGCTCGGGGCCGAGGTCGGCCGGACCGCGATCGGCACGGACCGCGACGTCATCGTGCCGAAATCCTCCCAACTGCTGCACGAGTTGCGGGGCCGCCGATACGCGCCGAACCTCATGACCGGGGACGGATCGGAATACGTCGCCATCCTCTGGATCAACGTCGATATCGAACCGTTCACCCACCGCCGAGAACTGCCCTCCTTCCCCGACATCGTTGTCTAGCCCGACCAGAGGAACGCCCAGGACGTGCCGGATGGTGGCCTCGCCGCCGAATGCGCCGGTACCGGGAACACACCTGCCCCGACGCAGCAGCGCCACGAGAGTCAGCGCGATCCTGGTGACACCGATCTCGGCCGCGTCTTTGCTCACGTCGCCCGGGGTGATCCAGCGTAGGAACTGGTAGGCGATGGAATGCAACGACTAAGCGATGAGGCTTGCTCGTATGGACGGGGACGCGTAACAAGACAATTGGCCGCTCTGTTGGACAGATCGGCCTGCTGCCTGCGGTCCTTTTTGCGCTGGGTGGCGGGCCGGTCGACAGTTCATAGCACCCATCGTCCCCGTTGAGGCACGTGAGATTGGCAGGCTCGCCTAATCAACTGTCGCGGGCTCGTGGTGTCCAACCCGACGGTGTCCGTAGAGCGAGGGTTGTTCGCCGAGGCGGAGCAGGGGTGTGTAGCTTCTCAAGTCCTGCTTCATCTTGGAAGCGCTTGAGCTGCCGGTTCTCGTGTTGGTCCCATGTCCGAACTGAAGGAATTTCTCAGGCACCGCTTCATTTCCTAGGCGGCTCCCTGCTCCGGTGTCCTCAGCACGACGACGCGAGTACCGGGACCAAGGCAACTCGTCGCATATCCAGCCCAGCCCGATGGGCCTGGCGCTCTTGCTCGGTCACCGCTGGAACCGCCTGCGCCCGACCGTCGTCTACGAGGACGTCAACAACACTGCAGCGATCTGCCCGGCCGGGCTCTTCTTTCCGCACCACCCGGTAGTCTCCGAACCGGACTTGATCACCATCAACTGATGCGATCAGGGCCGATTACCCACAGAAGAGCCCTGCCGGTGGCCACCACCTCAGTCACAGTGACCGCTATTCGCCCGGCAGGGCTCTTCGTGGAGAGGAACGCAGCTTTGCGTCGACAAGCCAAAGGCGCCAGAGCTTTCAGTAATGCCGTCGTGCGCCTCAGTAGCCACACGGCAGCCCAACGCAAGCGCTGACCATGCATCCATCCAGATCGCGATGGTGCCCGCTCCCCACCTTCACCTCAGGCATGTGGCGTTGGTCTGTCGAAGGTTCAGCCCGGGAGAGGTTTGTCGGCCCGGGCGGTTGAGGAGACATGGGACGACGCTGTTTCCGAAGCCGTCGACCACTTTGAGGCCGAAGCGGTTGGGCAGCACCGCACCCGGGGCTATGGGTGGCAGGGTGTTCGTCCGGAACATGACCGTGGCGCCGTAGCCGCACCAGTCGGTGGCCATCCGGGCAGCTACCAGTTGTGGTCGCGCACCAGTTCCGCTTGTGCTAGCCGCAGCAGGTCATGTTGGAGTGGCCGACAATAGACCCACCAGTCCGGGCATTCCGCTGGACTGCGAACAGCGTGATGCAACCCCCGAGCATGTGCGATCACGCGATCTCGCAACGGATCAGAACAGATGATCTCGATGCGCTTCTCTGCAAGCCAGACGTTCTCGATCAGGCGCTTCAAGTCTTCGGGAGTGCCTCCGCGTTCTCGGACATCGAGCTCACCCTGAAGGCGCTGTGCCGTCTCGAAGTAGTTCAGAATCGCGGACTTCAGTTCCTCACGGTGCGCGAGACGGCTCTCAGCTCGAAACCTCAGCTTGGCCTCACGCGCCGAACTTCGTTGCACGACGAGCGTTGCCGATGCGCCGAGACCGGCGCCCAAGAGGGGCAGGAGCCCTGTCACCAACGTCGTAATCACACCCGACGACATGACCACGATTCTTCCGGTTGGCGGCCTAGTTGTGTGTCGAATGCCCTTGAACGTAGATCTGATTCCGCCCCGGATGCAGACGACACACTCGGCGTCGAATCGAGGACGGGCCGGTCAGCCGGTCACATCGCGGCCGATCAGTTTCCGGGCGATCGTCCACTGCTGTAACTCGTTCGCGCCCTCGAAGATCTCCAGAATCTTGGAGTCGCGCTAGAGCTCTTCGAGGCGCACGGACTCCCGCGTCTCGGCGACCTCGCATGCGAATCCGCAATCGCCGAGGATCTGCATCGCGTCGCGCACCGTATCGACCGCCACTTGAACCGTAGGCCCTGGCCATCGACGCGGTCCAAAGACTGTCCTCGTGACCGACCACCCGCATAGGCTGACTATATCGTCACATACGATAGATTTGTTCATTAGTCGAAGATGTTGCAATCGCTAGCACTGACGAGGAGGTGCGATGCCGGCAAGCCCGGTCCACACGACCTCGGCGCTGAGTCCAGTGCGGCTCCGCAGGGACATTGACCGCAAGGGCGGGTTCGCCCACTGGGCGGGACCGCACGCAGGCCGCGTAATCACGCTCCCCAGCCTGATGGAATATGTCCAGCACCAGCTGTCAGCGACCGACCACGGCTTCTGGCCTGCGGCGACGGGGGTGGAGACCACTATCCCCGAGGAATGGCGCATCGACGGCCTACTCGAAGCCCGCTCAACGAGCTTGGCCGCATCATTGGACGCAATCGTGCGCATGCGCTCGACGTACGTCGACGAGCAGAATGTGTTCGATCAGGCCCGCGGACAGTTGACCGGCAGAAGAGGCGGGCTTTGGTGGACACCGCGCGACCCCGACACCAGACAGCACCGGACCGTCGCCCTGCTGCAGCGGCACCCCAGCGCCAGTAAGCTCGCCTTTCGCGACTTCGTCCACGAAACCCTCGGCCCTGCATTGCGTTCCGCAGGGGCGGCAGGCTTGCGAACATACACCCTGCAGCCAGCCACGAAGCTCGATCTGATTCCTTGCGGCGGACAACCAACACCCGGCCACCACAACGCCATACTCACAATCGACACCGCAAGTCGCGACCACTTGATGCAGTTGTTCACGACGCCGCTGGTTTCGAAATTCATCCGCAGCCAAGCCGGCCTTCTTGCCCGGGCACACGCCTACACGGTTACCAGGAGCATCGAACTCATCCCGGAACCAAAGGAGCGTGACCCCGCGGAACGAACCACCATCGCGTCATCAACCACCCAGGTCCCGCCGCCGGGCCGCAGGTCGCGCTCGACCTAGACCGATACGAGAAGATGACGAAATCCTCAGAAAGACGTTGACTCGCCTCCACGCTGTACTTACACTTCGTAGCTACACGATGTAATTTGCATCACGATCGTTCCATCGAGATGCGTGCATCACAGTTGGCGATCGAGACAGCGGAGAGTGTTGTGAGACAGACAGTTTCGACCCGAACATGGGTAGTCATCGGCATCGCTCTACTGATCACTGCGGCACTCATCCGGTATGTCGGCGTGCCATTCGCGTGTCGGTTGCCAGAAGGATTCACTTCCACTCAACGGCTGACCGGCGAGTATCGGGCACTCGACCCGAGCACATTCGACCTGGGCGCACCCAGCTCGATCGATGCCCAGCGCGATACCGACGTCGAGCGGACCGACGGATCGACGGCGGTCATCAGATCGACAACGGCCTTGCAGCTCCCGTCCGGTCCAGTGACGTCTGTGTACCACTACGCCGTGGATCGAACCGACTTCAGCCAGACTCCGGCACCGTCAGGGACGAAAGTCAAGGATCAGCTTGGCGGCATGGTTATTTCACGGGCGGTCGGCGCCGACGCGGACAGCTTCAAGGTGTACAACCCCGCACTCGACAAAACCCAAAGGATGACGTTCACCGGGCAGAGCGAAATCCACGGTCGCAAGGCGTACGGATTCAGCGGTACGGCCTCCGGAGTCATCGCCGACCCTCAGCTGGCCGCTCCCTACCAAGCCGCCATCGCGCAGATGGCGAAAACCGGTGACGGTTCGACGATGCCGAAGCTCCTGCTCGAGATGATCGCGTCGGGTCTGCCTGCCAGGTACTCGGCCGGATTGAACGCGGTCCTCCCGAATCTTCCCGACGAGGTGCCGATCAGATTCACCATTGACGACGTGACGTCGATGGCGCTCGATCAGCAGCTCGGGGCTCCGATCACCTTGGCCGCCCAGCAGACCACCGTGTTGAACGTCCTCGTCGATTTCAAACTTGTGCCAGTCCTGCCGCTGTCGATGGTCTCCCTGCACAGCACCGATGAATCCGCCACCGAGGCAGCGCAGTTCATGAACGCCAACGGATGGAAACTGACGGTTCTCGGAACCTACCTGCCGATCACGTTGGTGTCAGCTGCCATCGTCATCCTTCTCATGGCCGTGACCAGCCGTCTGACAGCGCGCAGACACCGCCGAGGCTTTACCGCCCGCGACGTCGGGATTCATACCCGGGACGAGGCGCATGGACCCGAGCACGAGCACTTGGAGCTGGTGCCTTAGGGCCGGTGCGTACGTCCGCCCCGTCGCCGTCTCGCAGCTTGCGGCATCGCGAGGATGCTGTTCGCGACGCCTTCGATCGCCGCGGTGTAGTAGGCGACGAACTTCTTCCTGGACATCTTCGGATTGGCGAGCAACCACCGCCCCAGCTGCTCACCGATACCTGAGACTGCATAGGCGAAAGCAGTGAGGGCTTCGTCGCTCAGCTCCGGGACGTACGGTCGGACCGTCTCGACGGTCGAGTTGATGGATCCCTGCCGCAGGTACCTGAGTTCCTCCGCCAGCGTGCCGTCCAGGTTCGCCGAAGTCGTGAAGAGCAGGTTGAAGCGCCGGGGATCGGTGGTGATGATGTCGCAATACGCCGCACAGCCCGCTTTGATGCGCGCGGCGATATTGTCCGGCGCAGCCGCGACACGGTCGAACACCATCCGATCGCAGTGCTCGCGCGCCCGTCGAACACACGCGATGAACACGGACTCCTTCGACCCGTAGCGCTGATAGACAACCGGCCGCGTAACTTGGGCAGCCCGGGCGATGTCCTCGATCGTCACGCCGTCGAATCCCCGCTCGGTGAACAGCTTCTCGGCAATATCGAGCAGCTGCGTCTCCCGTTCGGAAACCGATAGGCGAGCGCGCCTGGGACGTTCGGCATTTGCGGGCGCAGCGGGCACATGCGTGATGTTACAGCGCGTAAGTTTCGGACGCACCGCGGTTCCAGGCCCGCGAACGCGTGACAACGGTGGCACCGAACCGCCGTGGCGATGGGGCGGGGCGTAGGCACGCGCGATCAGATCGCAGTCTGTGGGCGATCGATGGGGTGCTCGATATCGCGGCGGGAGTGAGTTCGTCTGCCTCGCCACTAAGTTCGCGTGGGAGAACGCGGTACTGCATACCGCTCACACGCCGGATCACGCTGATGTTCACGAATCGGGCGCGTGCTGGGCGGCCTTGCCTCCCGTCGAACCGCATAGGCCGGCGGTGGACTCGGGGCGACTGTCAGCAGGATGCTGGCGGAGTTGCGGCGGCCTCCAACGACTGCGTCTCGACGCTGACGGAAGACAATTTCTCTTCTGCGCACGACGTATCGAGGCCCGGTATACAGGGATTTCCGTACGCCTCGATGGCCGTAACGAATCCGACTTCGTATTGCGCGACCAGCAGCAGTTTGCCGAGCACGTGAGACGGCGGTAGCCGTAGAAACTGCGGATCCTCCTGGAGGATGAGGTCCTCGGAGGCCATCGTCGCGCCCAAGTCCAGCCAATTGCCGTGCGTGAGCTCGATGCCTTTCGGGTGTCCCGTGGTTCCGGTTGCATACATGATCGTGGCCAGGTTGTCAGGTGTCAGCTCGGCCAGCGTATACACGATCGCGTCGGGATAGGCCGAGAGCAAGGTGCGGCCGAGCTCGGCGAGTTGAGTCAGAGACAACACGGCCTCGTCGTCACTGTGACCGTCGAACAACACGAATCGACGAGCGGCCCCGATGAGGCCTTCCGCAGTCTGGACTTTCGCCAATTGCTCGGCGTTCTCTACGAAAACGACTTCCGCGGAACAGTCGCTCAGGATGTAACCAACATCCTTGGCATGGGTGCTCGGATACACCATTGTGGTCGCAGCACCAGCGAGAGCGATGGCCAGATCGGCAAGCACCCATTCCAACCGCGTCGAGCTCACGATGGCGACCCGATCCTCGATCGCCACTCCCAAGGCCAACAACCCAGCTGCGAGATGACGGCTCCGCCTAGCAACATCGAACCAGGCCACCGAGTCCCATCGGCCATCCTCGCTCGGCACTCGGAATGCCTCGCCCTGCGGAGAGCTTGCGCACTGCGCCAGAAAACGGGCACCCACCGAGGAAAAGGTCCCGGCCGTGATCGTCATGGTGTGTAACTCCAATCTGTCTGCAGTGCGCGTCCACCCGGGTCGCTTATCCGAGCAGTACGTACTCCTTGGTCAAGAAGTACGAGGACTGCGCCACGTCGATGAACTCCTTCTCGTTGTCGGCGAGCGCCTGGTTGGCCTGCGTTCCCGCCGGTGTGGCCAGAGCCGCGAGCAGCCTCTGTTCCGAGGGGAACCAGGCTTCGGTGATGCCGTCGTAGGCCGGACCGGTGCTGTGGGAGACCGCGACAGTTGCGTTGAGAACCGTATCCGTCGTGTGGCTTTGGACGTAGCGCGTGGCACCGAGTGCGGTGAGCGCCTTGATCGCAATGGGGCCATGGACTTTGAGCCAATAGTCGTTGAACTGGTCGGGAGTTCTGTCCTGCCGACGGCGTAGGGCACAAATGAGTTTGACCGCACCGCCAGGTTCGGTCTCCGCCGCCGCTCGCGGAAGCTGGGAAGTAAGCATCGCGGCGAGCCCGGCCGCAGACGCGCCGCCGAGCGGGATGCGCCACGAACGTGCGCCGCGGGTGGTGTTCTTATTCAATTGCTCAATCTCTCTTCACTGGTTTGTCCGCAACGGTCAGCCGCTTACCCGAGGAGCACATACTCTTTCGCGAGGAAGAGCGAGCATTGCGCCGAGTCCATGAAGTTCTTCTCGTCATTGACGAGGTTCTGGTTGGCGATCACCCCTTCCGGGGTGGCCATAGCGGCCACTAGAGCCTCCGTGGACCGGAACCAAGCCTCGACGACGCCGTCGTAGGCTGGCCCGGTGCCGTGCGAAGCGGAGAACAGAGAATTGACGCTGGAGTCCATCGTGTGGCTCTGGACGTAGCGATAGCCGCCGAGCGTCTCGATCTGCTGCCTGGCATAGGGCCCGTGGTGGTTCAGCCAGTAGTCGTAGAACTGAGCGGGCGTGAGGTCCGGCCTGCGGCGAAGCGCGCCCGTCAGTTTGATCGGACCCGAGTTGGGTTCGGCCGCTGCTTGCTGGACATGGGTCGCCAAGAAGACGCCGAGGCCCACCGTCGTAGCACCGGCAAGGAAGGCGCGGCGTGAACTCGCGCCTCCGCGGGTGTTCTCTATCAACTTCTCATCCTTCTCGATGGCCACCCGTGCGCGAGATGCTCAGCGTTGCTTCGCAATCGACGCAAGAGTCTTGACCGGAATCGTCGGCAGCCGACACCCCGCTGCCTCATCTGATGGTTCCATCAGGCGTGACGAGACTAACAGGCAGTAGCAAAATGACGCAACCCTCACATATGAAGACATCGTCAGCATGCGTCCTGAGGACCCCCTGGCACCACGCGACGCGCAGACAACCATCGAGATCAGACAGCCCTGGCCACCCATCGCAGCGGCAGGTTCCCGAGCGCGAATCCGATCGGAATCCACGGCCAAGCAGGAACTTTCGCCACGTCCTTTTCTCGTTCGATCGCCTTGACCATCGCGCGAACGCCCCTTTCCGTGGTGACCGCCAGCGGCCGCTTCCCCGCCCCCCTGCTCAGCTCCGACTCGATGTAACCGGGATACAGCGTCGTGACGGAGATGGGCGTGGCAATAGTGTCGGCGCGGATGGCCTCGGCGAGTGTTGCCACGCCGGCCTTGGTCGCCGAGTAGGTCGACATATGGCCGGGCAGGCCACGCAGGGCACTGATCGATGAAACCATGACGAGATGGCCGCGGTTCTGGGCACGGAAGATCTCCATCGCCGCCTCGCACTGAGCCAGCGCCGCAACGAAATTCGTCTGCGCGGTCTGCAGATTGGCATCGAAACGACCAGTACCGATCGGCTGCCCCTTCCCCACTCCCGCGTTGACGACCACCCGGTCCAGGCCACCCAGTTCACCCGCAAACCCGTGAAAGACCGTGAACACCTGGTCGTGATCGTTCACATCCAACGGAGCGATGGCCACCTTGATGCCGGGATGGGAGCGCAGCAGGTCTGCCCGCAATACCTCGAGCCGATCGACACGTCGGGCGCACAAGGCGAGACTTCGTCCGCGGGCAGCGAACTCGCGCGCCATCTGCGCACCCAGCCCCGAACTAGCCCCAGTAATGACGATGTTGGCACGCCTAGCCATCTCAGCCTCCTCAGAGTTAGAACTGATGATCAGATGTGATCATCTGATCACAGATGTGCCTGAACAAGAACGCGAGGGCCGGACCGCGTTCGAGTCGCCAAATTCCCACTTTGACGGTTTCATCAGATACGATTCTGATGACGATTCCGATTCAGGAGGGCAGATGACCGCCGATCCCGTGGCGCGCAACCGTGTCGACCGGCGACGCGAGCGCACCCGCAACGCCTTGCTCGGCGCCGCCCGCAAGTTTCTGTCCGAGGGCCGAACCGCGGTGAGCATCCAGGAGATCACCGACGCGGCCGATGTCGGATTCGGCTCCTTCTACAACCACTTCGAGTCGAAGGAGCAACTCTTCGACGAGGCCGTTCGCTCGGCACTCCAGGTCTACAGCGAAATGCGAGACGGCATCGTGTCGCTCTACGACGATCCCGCCGAGGTGTTCGCTGTCAGTTTCCGGATGACCGGACGCCTGCAAAGACAGATTCCCCAGATGGTGCGGGTGATCCTGAATTCCGGCATGTCAGTGTTACTCCGGGACGAAGGCTTGGCACCGAGGGCCCGTCACGACATCATCGCGGCGCAGGAGGCCGGCCGTTTCGAGCCGATGGACCCCAACATGGCGGTGATGGCTGCGGGCGGCGCATTGTTGGGCTTGCTACAGCTGCTCGACGCACAACCGGACGCCGACGTGGAGGCACGAACCGACGAAATGACCTTCCACGTCCTGCGCATGTTCGGCATGACCAAGCGATCGGCGCAAAAGCTTTCCTCCTCTCCCCTGCCACCACAACCTGAACTGTGACGACCTGCTAGCTCAGGACTGGCTTCGGTTGGCCGAGTGGTGCCGGGGCGGTTCAAGTCCGGGACCGGACAGTCCTCGGCGTCGGACTACGGAGAGCATCACCTCCCGCTGGCCACGGATCTCGGGGTTGTAGCAATCGATCCGGGAGCCACTGAACCGCGCGATGCACCCGTTGCAGTAGCCGCAGACCGGACGCTCGGCAAGCGGTTCACCCACGATGTTCCGATAGAGATAAGGGTCGGCGATGAACGCCCGCGCCGCCGACACGGCGTCGGCGGCTCCGCTTCGCAGAGCTGCCTCCATCCCATCTCGCGTATGGAACCCACCGACCACAATGACCGGAATGTCGAGGCTGTCGGTAAATCGTTGCGCAAAGGGGAGGTTGAAGCCCTCACGCGGCGGCCGCGCCCACTCCGCCACTCGCTCCACTACCGGGGCTACCACGCGCGCTGCCATTTTTCGCATCGCAGATCCATGGGTCGCGGCGCCGACTGTCACGCTGGCCTTGATGAAGCCCCTATACCTGCCCTGAATCATTCCCGGCCACGATTCGTAATGACCGCGGGAGATCTCGATGGCATCGGCGCCAGCCTCTTGCAGCCAATGGGCAACTCGCACAAGCTCCTCAGAAGTCGCGGCGCGTCGCAGCGGAAGATCGTCTGTCCCATTCAGTTTCACGAGAATGGGATAATCGGCGCCGCATCGTTCCCGCACCGCCCGCATCACCTCCAGCTACAATCGCGCCCGCCCTTCGAGCCCACCGCCGTAACCGTCCGTTCGCCGATTCGTGTGCGGAGTGAGGAACTGGCTCAGCAGGTAGCCGTGTGCGGAGTGGATCTGAACTCCATCGAACCCTGCTGCACGTGCTCGTGCCGCAGCAGCGGCGAAGCTGTCGATGATGCCGGGAATTTCGGCCAGGCGCAATGGCGAGGGCTTCGTCCCGTAGAGCGGCTCACGGACGTCGGACGCCGATACGATGCGATCCGCTCCTGGCGCGAGCTGAGCGATCTGCCGGCCCCCATGGTTGAGCTGAGCGACGAGCTTGGATCCCCCGGTGTGGGCAACACTGACCCACTCCCGCAGGCCGGGGACCTTGTCGTCGCTGTCGATTCCAGCTTGTCGACCCGCTGATTTGCCCTGGGGAGAGACGTAGAGATTGCCAGTCACGATCATCGGAGTGCCTGCGACTGCCATCGGTTCGTAGAACGCCAACAGGTCATCGGTAACGAAACCGTCACTGGTAGCTCGGGTTTCACTCGTCGCCGACTTGAACAGTCGACCTTCCAGACGCATCGACCCCACCTGGAGCGGGCTCTGCAGCAACTCACTCATGTTGCATTCCTGATCCAATCGTCAGATGTGATGACTAGATCATTCAATGCCATCCCGGCGCGCGACGTCAAGCACCAACAGTGACCCTTGACGCAGTTGCACAGTCGTGTGATTCTCGTAACCATAGGTGACGCTGAAGTCATCACTGACATATTCATCATCAATCGTGTTCGCTGCGCGACCGCTCGGACACGTCGACAGGACATTGTGTGAACACAAATCTCACGGGCCGGACGGTCATCGTGACCGGCGGAGCTCAGGGAATCGGCCTCGAAACCGCGCGGCAGATTGTCAAGTCCGGCGGCCGCGTCGCGATCCTCGACGTGGACGGTGAGGCCGCTGCGGCAGCTGCGGGCGGACTCGGTTCCCCGGCCGTCGTGCAGGCATTCGCCGCTGATGTCCGGAACCCGGACTCCATCGAGGCTGCACTCATCGGAGTTCACGAGCAATTCGGCGGGTACGACACCGTCGTCGTCAACGCCGGTGTAGGGCTTCCGTTGCAGACCTTCCGCTCCACTGCCGCCGAGCAGTTCGCCAGGGTCGTCGACGTGAACCTCGTCGGCGCGGCCAACACTGTCCGCGCCACGCTGCCCACGGTGATCGAACACGCCGGGCAGTACCTCATCGTGTCGTCGGTCGTCGCCTTCAATAACGGCGCGCTGGAGTCCGCCTACGCCGCCTCGAAGGCCGCGGTCGAAGCACTGGGGCGCGCCCTGCAGATGGAACTGGTGCCGTACGGTGTCGACGTGACCATCGCCTATCCGGGCTACGTGCGCACCGGCATGCTCGACCTGTTCTGGGAAAACGAGGTTGCCCGCAGGTTCGACAGAACAATTCCCAAATTCCTCAAGGGAGGCCTGTCGGCGCAAACCGCTGGACAAGCAATGGCTGGTGCGCTTGTCAAGCCAACCAAGGCGCTGGTGTTTCCGGGCCGGTGGCGACCGATCAAGGCATTGCGTGGTCTGTGGGGGCCGCTCAGCGAGGCGACGCTGTCCCGTAACACAGACTTCGCGGCGGCTGTGGCTCTGTCCGATTCGGAGGTGCTGTGATGACAACCCCGATCCACACCACCTCCTCGGTGAATCCGGTCTGGTTGCGCCAGGACGTATCCAGGGAAGATGGCTTCGCCTACTGGGCGGGACCGCATGCCGAGATCATGACCCGGTTGCCGGGTGTGACCGAGTATGTGCAGCGCCACTTCTCGTTGTCCGACCACGGGTACTGGCCGGCGACGCAGAAGGTCGGAACGCTGATCCCCGCGGACTGGCGGTTGGACGGGTTCCCGGAGGTTCGCTTGCGCAGCGCCTTCGCAGCACTGAACACCGCACTTCACCTGCGCGAGATCATCTTCGACGAGCAGAACGTCTTCGATCGTGTGCTCGGTCAGCTGACCGGACCGGGCGGGGGTCGCTGGTGGGAACCCACGCACGATGACACCGTGCCACACCGCACCGCGGTTCTCCTGCAACGTCGGCGAGGTGTGCGCGGGCCCGAGTTCCGCAACTGGGTCCACGAAACGCTGGGTCCCGCACTCCACGCGGCGGGAGCGCAGGACCTCCGGACGTACACGTTTGTTCCCTTCACGAAGTTCGCGCACCCCACACCGGGTGTCAATCACGACTACGCCGCGTACCGCCGCTACCACGGTGCGCTCACCATCGGAGCCGACAGTCCCGAGAACATGCTCGAGATTCTCTCCTCGCCCACCGTCTCCGCCGTGGTCGCGGACCAGGCCCGAGTGCTCACGGCCGCACATGCCTACACCGTCGACCGCACGATCGTGGTGATCCGTGACGGCCAGGTCGTTCCCGCCGAACAGCGTCGGTTATGACTTGTTTGTAATACTCTGCGGCACTTCGGTTTCGAGCTCGGGTGCGAATCGACGTTCGAGCTCAACGCCTTCGATGTCGAGATCGGGAACGTAGCGGGCGAACCAGCTCGGGTGATACCACATGCGATTGCCGATCAGTGCCATGACAGCGGGCACGAGCGTCAGCCGCACGATGAAGGCGTCCAGCAGGACACCGACCGCCAGCGTGAAGGCCAAGGGTCGGACGATCGGGTTGTCCACCGTGGTGAATGCGACGAAGACCGCGAACATGATGAGCGCCGCGGCTGTCACGACCCGGGCGGAGTGGGCGACACCATTCTGCACCGAGGTGACGGCGTCGGCAGTACGGGAATGCTCCTCTTTGATGCGTGACACCACGAAGATCTGGTAGTCGCTGGATAGGCCGAAGATGATGGCCAGGGTGATGATCGGCAGGAAGCTCAGAGTCTGCGCCTTGGTGACGTCGAAGAGACTTGCGCCCCAACCCCACTGGAAGACAGCGACCTGGACACCGAGGGATGCGAAGACCGACAGTATGAAACCGACGATCGACGAGAGCGGGACCAGGATAGTGCGGAACGCGATCGTCAGCAGGACCAGGGCCAGACCGACGACAACGACGAGGAAGATCGGCAACGCCTCGGCCAGTCGCTTCGAGGTGTCGATGTTCGCGGCAGTGGTTCCGCCGACGAGATATGACGCTCCGGTACCGGCTTCGATGCTGGCGCGGTCATCTCGCAGCTGGTTCACCAGATCATTGGTCGCGCTATCCGCTGGACCGGTCTTAGGCACCACTTGGAGCAGGACGAGACCATTTCCGGAAGCCGCGGGCTGGACCACCGCGACATCGGGTTCCTGCTGCAGTCGGCCCACCAGGGTCTGTACCGCATCAGCCGAGGTGGCGTGCGAGGCATCGGCCACCACCAACAGCGGCCCGTTGAAGCCGGCTCCGAACGAGCGGGTCACCAGATCGTAGGCTTTGCGCGCGGTGCTGGATTCCGATTGCGTTGCACCGCTCGGTAATCCGAGATCCATGCGGGTCGCTGGAATCGCGAGAACGGCGAGCAGTGCGACGCCCAGCACCAGCAGCGGAATGCGGAAGCGAGTGACGAAGCGCCCCCAGGCGTGGCCGCAGGTACGTTCAGGCTCGTATGCGGCGATGCGCGCCACTTCTTCGGCCTTGCCCGGCTGCAGAGGCGGCGAGATGAACTTGGCGACGAGGCGCCCGGCGAAGGACAGCAACGCAGGCAACAATGTCAAGGCGACGAGCATCGCCACCAAGACCGCCGCGGCCGCGGTCAGACCCATGACGGTGAGGAACGGGATGCCCGCGACCGCCAGGCCGCACAGCGCGATGATGACCGTGACCGCGGCGAACACCACCGAACTTCCCGCGGTGCCCACGGCCAGTGGAATCGATTCCGCCGCAGTCATTCCCAGTACGATCTGGTGCCGATGGCGGGACAAAATGAACAGCGCGTAGTCGATGCCACAGGACAAGCCGAGCATCAGTGCCAGTGAGGACGCCGCCGAGGGCACGTCGACGAACGCGGCGATTCCCAAGATTCCACTGAGTCCGATGCCGACGCCGACCAGCGCGGTGACGATAGGCAGGCCCGCAGCAACGACCGCGCCGAAGGTGATCAGCAGGACGATGAACGCCGCGACGATGCCGAGAACCTCAGGGTTGTGCGGGATTTCAGCCGTAAACCCTGGATAGATGCCACCGGCGAATTCTACCTGTAAGCCCGCATCGCGAGCCGGAGCAGCGACGGCTTCGACCGCATCGAGAGTGCTCTCGTCGACCTCCCCCGCCGACACGGAGAATTGCACGCTCCCGAGAGCGACACGCTGATCCGGCGAGACGGCCTGCGCTTGAAATGGGTCCACCACCGCTGCGACCTGCGGCAGCGCCTTCAGTTCGGCCATGACATGCCCGATCTGGCCGGTTATCTGCTGGTCGGTGACTTTGGCCAGACCGGGCGTTGCGAACACGACCTGCATCTGCGCGCCGCTGTAGGCCGGAAGCCTGTCCTGCAGCAAGGACACGGCATCCTGCGATTCGGTGCCTGGGACGGTGAAGTTGTCGTTCGTCTTCCCGCCAGTGCCGACGGAGAAGGCGATCGCGCCGCCCAGCAGCACGATCCACGTAACGAGCACCCACCAGCGCCGACGGGCTACGAACTGCCCCAGAGCGAACAGATAGCGAGACATCAGAGTCCTCCCAACGAGACACCTCAGCGAATCATTGACAGCTATCGCGCATAACTATCGATACGGTAGCACGGTAACTGACGATATCCTCATAAACGCGATTGCAATCAGCTAAGCCGCAAAACGCTCAGCTCGCGCGTGCCCGTCGTTCACTGGGCGCGAACCGAGGAGCAGCCGCACAAAGGGCGGACACGCTCTCTCCACCGCTCTGCACGGTGCCGTCGGGACGCACCAGGACGGCGACCGCGCGGCTCCGGCGAAGCCAACGACAGAGTTCCGAATCGGGCTCGGCGCGCAATACGACGCCGCCGCGCTGTTCCACCACAACCCGCTCGCCCGGCGACGGTTCCACACTTGCGATGACGGCGTAGCGTCCCGCGATGACGTCGTCGACACGCCGCGCGTCCGCCAGCCGACTGTTGGGGACAAGCCGACCAGCCAGACCTCTGCGGATCCGAGGCGCCGTGACCAGCGATGAACGGTGCAACGCTGGCGACTCCCCACTGGTGACCATCCTGGTCAAACCCGGTACCCACCGCAGACGCGGCGCGATGAGGTTGCGCAGCCGGTTGCCCAGCTCGCCGCCCTCCGTCATCGTCAGACCAGTGAGTTTCGCGAGCCTGATCATGGCGCGCGCGTGCGGCTTTCGCTCGGCTTCGTAAGTGTCGAGGACACTGTCGGGCAACTCGCCGCGCAGTACCCCGGCCAGCTTCCAACTCAGATTCGCCGCGTCGCGCATGCCCGCGCCCATGCCCTGTCCGATGAACGGTGGCGTGAGGTGCGCGGCGTCGCCGAGCAGGAAGACTCGGCCGCTGCGCCACCGGTCGGCGAGCTGGGCACGAAAGGTGTACTCGGCGACCCGCACCAACTCCAGCCGTTGGAAGGCTGCTGCGTCGAGCCACGGTTCGAGCAGCGGGCGCAGCCGTGCGAGGTCACCGTATTCGGACGCGGTTTCGTGCGGGTGCAGCCGGAATTCCCATCGGTATCTGGTTTTTCCGATGCGCATATACGTCGCCGCCCGGCTCGGGTCGCAGACCTGATACACACCTTCCCAATGACCCAGGTCAGCGGTGGTGGCGATGTCCACCACCAGCCATCGTTGTTCGAATTGCAGGTCCTGCATCCGACCACCGATCGCCGCGCGCACCAGACTGTTCGCACCGTCACAGCCCAGCACGTACTCAGTCCGGACGGATTCGGCGCGCCCCGTGACCCGGTCGTTGAAATCCACTCGGACACAACCGATTCCCTCCGTGACGGCGGTGACTTCCGAGCTGCCACGCAGAGTCGCGGCCGGGTAGAGACTCAGGTTCGTGCGCAGGATATCTTCCAGCTCCGGTTGGTCGAACAGGTTCGCCTCGGGAAATCCGTTGCGTCCACCGGCCGGGTCGCGGTCGAATTGGGCCATTACATGGTGGTCGGGATCTGCCAGGCGCAGACCTAACGCGGGCCGGGAGATCGCGTCGAACTCGTCGCCGATGCCGAGCCGCTCCAGGATCCGGCGAATCTCACCGTCCAGGTGGACCGCACGGGGCTGTGGGTACACGCCTTCCCATCGCTCCAGCACCAGTGATTCGATACCGTACTGCGCAAGCAGGGTGGCCGCGGTGAGCCCGGCAGGCCCCGCACCGACGATCACGACCGGAACCGTCGGCGAGCTCACGACGACGTACCTACCAGGGTGGCGATATAGGCCGCTGCCACCAGCGCGCTTCCGGCAGCAGGCGCGATTTCCACGGCGCCGTCACCGTTTCGAAGGTGGCTGGCGACGGCACCGGTCATCAACAGCATCAAGCCGGCACCGGCGGCCATCCCGATCGACGGCTGAGTCAAACCCGCCAGAACGCCACCTGCCGCGACAATCTCGACCGCTCCGATACCGCGGTAGGCGGTCGTGGAGTAACCGAGGTCTGCGGCGCGCTTCCGCATCGAGGCGACCGCCGCCAATTTTGCTGCCCCGAAGGACAGGAATTCGGCGGTCAGCAAGCCCGCGAGCACGATCGACACCACTTTCACTGCCGCACCTCAACTTTCCAAGTAATCGCGTAGCGGCCGAGAATCGCCTCGGTCACGCTTCGGTCGGTATCGGAGTCGAGCGCCACCGTCGCCACGATCGCGCCGTCCTCGACAGCGGCCGCGATACCGGCAACTCCGGCGATCTCGGCGAGCGCCTCCAGGAGTTCGCGACGCGTCGCGTCCGCGCGCAGCCCGAGCTTGAAGGGCTTTCCGACGTCGGTGACCGGCAGGGCGTCCAGGACAGTGACGGTCTTTGGCGCGGCGGCACGCTCGTGCACCCGCTCG
The DNA here is from genome assembly GCF_042792755.1 of Nocardia sp. NPDC056611. Taxonomy (NCBI): domain Bacteria; kingdom Bacillati; phylum Actinomycetota; class Actinomycetes; order Mycobacteriales; family Nocardiaceae; genus Nocardia; species Nocardia sp. NPDC056611. Next base: position 1,112,104 of record NZ_JBHTVV010000002.1, on the reverse strand, counting down.
CCCGCCCATGCCACGAGCTCGTCCTCGGTGACGTCCGCGCCCGCCACGAGCGCGACGTAGGCGACCGGGACCTCCCCGGAGTGCACGTCCGGGCGGCCCACAGCTCCGGCACCACTGACCTGCGGGTGGCTCAACAGCGCATCTTCGATGGTCGCGGGATCGATATTGTGTCCGCCGCGGATAATGAGATCCTTCGCGCGACCGTGCAAATGAATGAAGCCGTCATCGTCGATGTGAGCTAGATCGCCAGTGCTGAGCCAGCCATCGACCACCGTGCCCAACCCGTCGACGTAGTGGCCTGCACTGCCACGACCGGTCACATACCCGGCGAATATCGTCGGACCGCTGATAACCAGCACACCGATCTCACCGGCAGGCAGTCGTTCCCACCGCCCGTCCTCCGCAGTACGAATAACCGCCACCTGCTGATAGGGCATGCGCTGCCCGACCGCGCCGGGTCGCGGAAGTTCCGGGAAGCTGCGCGCGGTCGCGCAGGTGGCCTCGGTGAGGCCGTAACCTTCCACCAGGGTGACCCCGGTGTGCAGCTGAAAGCTCTCACGAACCGCGAGCGGCAGCGGCGACGCGCCGACCATGGCGTAGCGCAGGCTCGAGATATCGGTGTCGATCGGACAGTTTGCCAGCACGGCGTACACCGTCGGCACCGCGCTCATCGCGGCAATCCGATAGTGCGCCACGATATTCCAGAACTCCGCGTACAGTGCGAAGTCCCGGTATCCCAGGGGGCCGGCCCACACCACCGACTGACCGCGGAACAGTGGTGCCAGCAGAGTCACGACCAGCGCGTTGACATGGAACAGGGGCAGCGCGGCGAAAACCACCGACTGGTCGTCGAGTAGGGAATTCGCTGCGATCATCCACGCATTGGAGACCTCACCGGAATGGCGGTGCGCAGCGAGCTTGGGTACGCCGGTGGTGCCACCCGTGTGGAACAGTGCCGCCAGGTCCGACGGCGCCGGCGGCGCTCCGAGAAACTCGGTCGAATCCTGATTGGCGGCAAGGACTTCGAGGTAGCCGACCCGGAGGCCGCCGTCGATGCCGGGCAGGGCCGGCGGCGGCTCCGGGGCGGCAGTCGGACGCAGCACCAGTATGGCGTCCAACAAACCGCGCGCGGCTAGTTCGCGCGCGGTGGTCCATGTGTCAGGTGCGAGTTCCGGACCGGCGGTGACCACGACGCGCGCGCCCGATCGGCGCAGCAGCTCGGCGACATGGTCTTTCGACAAGCCACCATTGATCGGCGCGGCGATACCAGCCAGCTGCGCGGCTAGGGTGGCCGGGATCAGCTCCGCGCAGTTGGGTGCGATGAGCGCGACCGCGTCAGTGCGGCGCACCCCCAGTTCATACAGCAGGTTTGCGTAGCGATGCACGTCGGCGAGCAGTTCGGAGTACGTGCGCCGCACCGGCTCTCGCCACCTGGCCGCGTCTGGTAACACGGTGAGCGCGTTACGCTCCGGCCAGCGCTGCGCCGCGCGGACGAGGAGGGCATATGTTGACTCTGGCAAGCCACGTGCCTCGAGCGGCACCGCTTCGATGGCCGCCAGATCGTCCGGTCGGGCGTAGCTGGGCCACAGCAGTTCCTCGGTCGAGGTTTCGAGCGTGGACTTGTCGGTCATCGGGCGTACCTCACGACCGTGCGCTGGCGACCCAGGTCGAGGGCGCCGTCGTCGGTGCCGATCTCGGCCTCGACCACGTCGCCGTCCTTCAAGTACTTCGGATTCTTCGCCTGGCCCTGGAAAAACATCTTCCACTTGACCTTCGGCGGCAGCAGAGACCCGATGAGCGCCACCACCTTGGGCGGAGCGCTGATCGCGGTGCCGACCGGGGTACCGGTCAGCAGCAGGTCACCGACCTCCATCCGCTGGAAACGGGTGAGCGCCCGAAGCGTCTCGACCGGCCGGTAGATCATGTCGGCGACCGTCATGTCCTGTCGCACCTGGCCGTTGACCCACAGTCGCAGCCGCAGATCCTCGAACCGCTTCAGCTCGTCGGCGTCCAGCAGCACTAGCGCTGGACCGACCGGCGTGAACGTGGGATACGACTTCGCCTCGTAGAACTGCGTTTTCGGCAGCTGGACATCACGTGCGGAGATGTCATTCGTGACGACCAAACCTACGATGTAGTCCGCCAGGTTCTCGGCGGTGATATCCGAACCGACCGGCATCTCTCGACCGAAGACGAGGCCGATCTCCACCTCGTAATCGAGCAACTGCACGTGGGCGGGCCGGATGACGTCGTCGTTGGGTCCGCTGATCGACCCGGACGCCTTGCGGAAGAAGGTCAGCGGCACCGTCTCGGGATCCATGCCCGAGTCCTTCACGTGGGAGGCGAAGTTCGTCATCTGCGCTACCACACGACAGGGCGCCGTAACCGGCGAGATCAGCGGCAGGCCCTCCACCGCAACGGTTTCCGAGCTCGCTGCAGCGGCGGCAATCGCGTCACGCTCGGCCAGCAACTCCCGCGTGGTCGTCGCCGTGGTGTCGATGCGGGCCGCACCGGAGGCGGTGCGCACCCACCAGGCGTCGGCGGTGCGGAGGATGGATGTGCTCATGAGTTGGCCACTTTCAACAGGCCGCGCAGGCGGCGGATATCGAATTCGTTGTCCTCGCGCAGCGCCTTGACGATCGAGCGAACTTCGCGCGCCGACTCGGCTCCGGGCTTGATGCCGAGGAAGTCCTTGGTGGCCGGGGGTCCCCATTGCGCCAGCCCGGAGGCGGTCATCGGGGCCCAACCCGGTTCCAGGGTGCAGTCGAACATGTCTCCGTCGCTGAAGTGTTCGACCATAAATCCGTCGGGATCACGCCAGTAGTCGAAGATCTGGCTGCCTTGGATGTGCCGCCCGATCCCCCACGACCGGTGGTAGCCCTGATCCAGCAGGTACTCACCACCGGCCGCGAGGGCATCCAGATCCGAGACCTGGTAAGCCGAATGCACGTATCGGTTCGACGGTCCCAAGGTCAGCGCGAGCGTGTGGTGATCGGCAGGTGTCGATCCGCGGTCGCATCGAATGAAACTCATGACCGGTCCGAGCTCCCGCTGGCCCGGATAGAACAGAAAGTCGCTGACGATCAGTCCGAGATTGTTCAGATACCAGTCGAGGGTCTCCCGGTACTTCGTCGACTGGATAACAACGTGCCCGAGCCGCTGCACGCGAGCGGGAACCCGCGGCGGCCTTTGCGTCGCATTGGTCCGCAGCACCTCGTGTCCGAAATTCAGGACGTGCGGCTGCTGCATCGGCATGCCCGCCAGTTCGTGAGTATCGGCAACTACACGTACCCGCAACCGACTGGGGTCTACGAGGTCTACCGTCAGCCCGCCGAGTGACTCGGGCAGCGGTGCCGGTCGTGCACCCGAAGCCTCGGCCAGTCGCAGCAGGTCCGCGGACTCGGCGGCCTTGAACGCCGGGCCGACGAACCGAGAACGATCTCCCCGACGGATGAGTACGCATGGCGCGCCTGGGTCAGACCCGCGCAGCTGCAGCTCGTCGGGCGTCCGCGCCGCCGTCGAGAATCCGAAGGCATGCGCGAAGGTCTCCGCCGCGTCGAGATCGGGCTTCTCGAATTCCAGCCAGGCCAGATCGAGCACCTTGATCACCGGATTCCGGGCCCGTCCAGGATGCTCACCCGTCAGCGCGCCGTGCTCACTGTGCAGGCCGCTGTGCACATCGTGATGGCCGCTCATCGACCACTCCCTTCCACTCGCTGACGATATCGTCACTCACGAGAGGGTGATCAGTCAAGCAAATCTGAGTATTTCGTCAGCATTGACTCGAACGCTACGATGACGTGGACGCCCATCAGGAGAGGTGCATTCATGAGCGCACGCAACGGTTCGGAACCCAACCGCCTGGAACGTCGCAAGGCGCGCACACGCGCCGCGTTGATCACGGCGGCCCAGTCATTGCTCGCCGAGGGCAAGCTCAATGTGCCAATCCTCGAGATCACCCAGGCCGCGGACGTGGGGATGGGGTCGTTCTACAACCATTTTCAGAGCCGTGAAGAGCTCTACCACTTCGCCGTAGAGGAAGCGCTCGACCGTCATGGCGCACTTCTCGACACGTTGTGCGAGGACATCGACGACCCGGCTCAGGTGTTTGCCCAGAGTTTCCGCCTGACCGGCCGGTTGCATCGCATGAGTCCTACTCTCAGCAAGGTCTTGCTCAACGATGGACTCAGCCTCGCCACATCGGACAAGGGCCTCGCACCACGGGCGCGTCGCGATATCGAGGAAGCAGTCAAGGCCGGCCGTTTCGATGTCAGAGATCCGGAGCTGGCGATGACCATCGTTGCGGGAGCCACGCTATGCCTAGGACGACTGCTGCACGACCAACCAGAACGCGATGACGCCGAAGCCACCGACGAGGTGGTCGAGAATCTGCTGCGCATGTTCGGCATCCCACCCGAGGAGGCCCGCGAGATATGCCAGCGGCCCCTGCCCGCTTTCGCTACCCCTGAGGACGGCACTGCGGCCTGAACGTCGTCATCAAAATGAGCGCGGGGACTGCCGGGATCCGGCAGTCCCCGCGCTCATCGTGTCTCAGGTGCGTTTCGAGCGCATGTACCTCAGCGTTGGGGAGCGAGGGTCGCGAACAGGCGGCGACCCAGGCTTCTCGGCAGGACCCTCAGGAGGGCCGCCGAGATCTTGTACATCCGGCCGGGAACCACCATGGCTCGCCCATCGGCTGCGCCGTCCAACGATTCCGCGGCGACGCGCTCCGGCGTGAGGATGAGCGGGCGCGGGACCCGGTCGAGCGCTCCGTCGACGCCCGCCGTTTTGGTGAACTCGGTCTGCACGTAGCCGGGCATCACGGTCGTGATTGTGATCGGTGTCGAGCGGGCTTCCTCATGGATCGCCTCGAAGAGGCTGTTCACGAAAGCCTTGCTGGCGCCGTACACCGAGTGGTACGGCGTCGGTTGCAGCGCATCCATCGAGGACACGGCAATGATCGCGCCGGATCCCCTGGCGTGCATCTTCTGGATGGCCCGGCGCGTAAGCCGTAGTGGCGCAAGGACGTTGACACCAACGGTCTGGATCTCGGCGGCGATGTCGGTCGCCGTGAACGCACCGAATGTTCCGACACCGGCATTGTTCACCAGGAGATCGACGAATGGTTCCGCGCTGAGACGACGTTCGACCGCCTCCAACGAACCTTCCTCGGCCAAATCCGCGGGCAGCACTTCGACGTCGATGGCGTGGCGGGTCTTCAACTCCTCGGCCAGTTCCTCGAGCCGGCTCTTGTCTCGTGCGACGAGCACGACATCGACACCGCGTGCCGCGAGATCTCTGGCGAACGCCGAACCGATGCCGGCCGAGGCGCCCGTGACCAACGCACGTTTCCACGGTGCGGGCTTCGCGGATTCTGTCTTCATCGCTGTTGTCTTCCTTACCTAGAAGTTGTTAACGCGCACTTCTCATGCGAATCGCCGGCACCGACCGCTCGACGCTGTAGGCATGGATCGCAGTGCAGGCCAGATGCTGCTTCTCGACCGCGGCTGCGACGAAGGACGATCGAAGAAGTTCATCGACGGCTTCGCGATCACGCGCCCCGAAAATCACGGCACCATGGTGGCGATGCTCGACCGGGTTGTCGTGACACACCCCGGGCGACGTGTTGTACCACCGTGTCCACGGCAGGAAGGTGTAGGTCCGCAGGTCGCGCACGCCGGCGTCGAGGAGCGCTTGCCCGATCCCACCATGTACGAATTCCCGGAACGCCGAACCGCGTACACCGTGGCGCCTGCGCAGCAGCAGCATGACGTGATGTCCTGTGGTGTCGTCGAAGTCGCCGCTCCACCATCGGCCGCCCCCGGGCCCGGTGGCATGCCCGATGACTCTGCCGAAGACGTTCTGTTCGTCCAGGTACACCTCACGCGCATGAGGAGCAGTCATCAAGGTCGCGACAGTGCTGCGAAACCGCAGTTCAGCGCAGCCATCCAGGCGGCGATCGGCAGGGATGCTCGTCCCGACCCCGACGGTGGCGGGCCAGAATCCGTGGTCGGTGGTAGAGAAATGCCGCTGGGTGTATTCGACCAGATTGGGCAGTTTCCTGACCTTTTCGGCGTGGTTCGTCGACCAGTAGTCGGTGGCTGTCCCCCGCGGCAGATCGCCACGGAGCATCAGGGGGGACAGCATTGAACTGGTGCGAATGGGGATTGTCATCGTTGACTCCGGGCGTGTTGGTCAGGAATAGATGCTGTCGATCAGATGCGCGTGGTTGCGCACGACGACCGCGCGTTTGATCTTGAAACTGGGCGTCAGTTCGCCGGTCTCGACGCTCAGTTCACGAGGCAGAAGGCGGTACTGCTTGATGGTCTCCCACCGATTCAGGCCCGCATTGACCGAGTCGAGAGCACGTTGGATCGTCTCGTTAACCGCTTGATCCGTCATGCCACCAGTCGAGTCAGGGTCGACGGTGAGCAGCATGCTGGCGAAGTTCCGGCCGTCGGCGACGACGATGGCATGCGAGATGATCGGGCACGCGACCTTTACGGCGGATTCGATCGCGGTCGGGGCGATGTACTTTCCTCCGCTGGTTTTGACGAGATCCTTCTTGCGGTCGGTGATCCGGAGAAATCCGGCGGCGTCGAGTTCACCGATGTCGCCGGTGGCGAACCAGCCCGCGGCATCGATGACGGCGGCCGTCTGTTCGGGCAGTCCGTGGTAGCCGCGCATGATCCCAGGTCCGCGCAGCAGGATCTCGCCGTCTTCGGCGATCTTCGCCTCGCTTCCGGGAAACACCAGACCCACTGTCCCGATACGGATTTCGTGCGGGCGATTCACGAAGATGGCGCCGGTGGTTTCGGTGAGGCCGTACCCTTCGAGAACCGGCAGCCCCGCCGCGGTGAACCATTCCGCGATCTGCGGCGAAAGTGCGGCGCTGCCCGAGACGAGGTACTCGAGGTTTCCGCCGAAGCGATCACGAATACGCGCGAACACGAGTCGGTCCGCGATCGCCAGTCGAACTGCGTGCCAACGGGTTAAGGTCTCCCCTGCCGCCTTTTGGCGGACGGCGCCGATTCCGACATCGAAGGCCCACGTGTACAGCGCTTTCCGCAGTGTCCCTCCCTCGGCGGCCGCGATCGACACTCGGCTGTGGATCTTCTCGAAGATCCTGGGAGCCGCGGCCATGAAGCTGGGGCGGATCAGGGGCAGGTTGTCGATGATCCGGTCGACCCGGCCGTCGATCGCGGTCACGAAGCCGATCTCGTACTGTGCGGCCAGCATGAGCTTGCCGAACACGTGGGACAGCGGCAGCCAGAGAAACTGCAGATGATCGGCGCGAATGACACTCTCGGACGCGATGGCGGCGCCGAGGTAGAGCCAATTTCCGTGAGTGAGTTCGACACCCTTGGGCCGTCCGGTCGTGCCGGAGGTGTACACGATGGTCGCGAGATGGTCCGGGGTCACTTCGGCCAGCGCGTTGTCGATCGTGTCCGGATGACGCATGAGTCGATTGCGGCCGAGTTCGGCGAGTTCGTCGATCGACATCACGAACTCATCGTCCGCGCCACCCTCGAACATGACGGCCCAACGGACGCGACCGACAAAACCGCCGGCGCCGCGAAGTTTCGCCAGTTGTTCAGCATCCTCGACGAATACGACCGTGGCTGCGCAATCACCGAGGATGTACGACACGTCCTCGGCGTGGGTACTCGGGTACACCGTCGTCGTCGCAGCACCCGCCAGGGCTATCGCGAGATCGGCGAGCACCCATTCAAGCCGGGTGGAGCTAGCGATCCCGACACGGTCCTCGGTGGCGATGCCAAGCTCGAGCAGCCCTGCGGCCAGTTCACTACTCCGCGACGCCATGTCCGACCAGGTCAGCGACTTCCATTCGCCATCCGACCCCGGGGCGCGAAACGCCTCGGCGTTCGGATTACGCCCACATTGTGCGAGGAAGCGGGCGCCCACAGAAGGGAAGGGCGGGGTCGTAGCTTTCACAGTCCGTACTCCGGTCTTTCGTTCACTGAGGCGTGTTGGCCGCTCGATCACGGCCGGCGACCATCTTTCGACATAGTGATGAGAGTATCAACACTGTGTTGACTGAGGTCAAGACCTCACCTAGAGTCGGTTCTGCGTTGATGTGGCTGCCGTCACTAGCGCTGCGCCACGTGCCGGCCGGCCATCGCCGAGAGTCGGGCCGAAAGGAAGACCCTGTGAGAATCTGGCCCGAATCTGTTGGGTCTTTATCGCTGGTAAACGGCCAGCATGTAAATCGAGACCAACGTGTCGAGAAGCCGTTCCTCGGCTACCGCGGGCCCTTGTCCAGCGAAACTGGCGAACAGATTGCGTTCCACCATCCAACTGAGAGATGTCGCGAGATCGCGCGCTGGGATGCCGTCCGGGGCCGCGCCACGGCGCCGCTCGGACTCGATCGCGGCCAGCGCGTCACCGACGAACTGGTCCATCACCTGCGACCACTGCTCCTGGACAGCAGGACTGGTGAATTGCGCCGCCAGTGCTGCGGAGGCGACCGCACGGTGCGCAGCGAAGGTGGCAACGAATGCGCCGATCGCAGCCCTCCAGCCCTTCTCCTCGCCCTGGTCCAGATGGAGCAGCACGTCGCCTCGGTTCGCTCGGGCCTCTCGCAGAACCTTGTCGAACAGCGATAGAAGCACTTGCTCCTTCGACGCGAAGTAGAAGTAGAACGTCGGCCGGGAGATGCCGGCGCTCTTGGCCAGGTCATCGACCGAAAGTTCCGCGTACGAGCGTTCGCCGAGCAGCCTTTCGGTGCCGATCAGGATCGCTCGTTCACGATCGTCACCGCTGATAGCGGGCACCCGTCGGCCACGGGTTGCCGGCCTGGCAGCAGGCTCGATCACTGGATCCATGAACGTCATCCTACTGACGTCATCACCGATTCCGACGCGACATGGTCCTGGCCAACACATATGCAACCCAGTCCACCGAAGCAGAATGGTGGACGCTATCGAGAAGGCGTCATCATGACCGAGCGCAGTGTGCTCGCTACTCCGTTGACCATCGGCTCAATGACCCTCGAAGGCCGAGTATTCAAATCCGCAACCAGCGAGACACGTTCCAGCCCAGAGGGGTTCGTCACCGACGAGCTGCTGCGCTTCTACGCTCCCATGGTCGAGGCACGCACCCCCATGATCGTGACCGGCAATCTGTATGTGTCACCGCAGGGTAAGTCCGCGGGCCGCCAGGCCGGGATCGACGCAGACGACAAGATCCCTGGGCTGAGCGACTGGGTCGCACTCACCCGTGACAGCTCCGTCAAACTCATCGCTCAGCTCAATCACGGTGGCCGCCAGATCGGCACCCCCGCTCTGGGTGTAGATCGGGTCGTATCGGCATCCGCTGTGCGCGAGCCGATCCTTGGAACCAAACCTTCGCCGCTCCGATCCGATGAGATTCCACTCATCGTCGAGTCTTTCGCAGCCGCGGCAGCACGCGCTCGGGAGGCCGGATTCCATGGGGTCCAGATCCACGCGGCACACGGATATCTCCTCAATCAGTTCCTCACCCCGCACACCAACCGCCGGACCGACGAATATGGTGGGAGCCTTGGCAACCGCGCCCGGCTATTGCTGGAAGTCCTGCGGACCGCACGGTCCCGCGTGGGCGATGACTATCCGGTTCTCGTGAAACTGAACGGGACGGACGATCTGCCGTTCCGCGCGGGCGCGAGCACCGAGGAGCTCGTTCGCGTCGCGCAATGGCTTCAAGACGAGGGGGCCGATGCCATCGAAATCTCCCGGGGGCATTACGAATCGTGGCCCGGTACCGTACAAGGGCGGTACAAGGACTTCTTCCGGGTGAGTCTGTCGGTAGGCTCGGGCCGGGACATGCCGGCCGCCCGCAAGGCGGCGGGCCGCGCGATGGGCCCGATCGTCGAACGGATCGCCCAGCAGCTACGTCCCCCGGTCGAGGGGTTCAATCTCCCCTACGCTCGCCAGTTCACACACGCCTTGGATATCCCGGTCATCTGCGTAGGAGGGTTCCATACCCGACGCGGAATGGAGGCGGCGATCACGACGGGCAGTACCGACGCTGTTGCCGTCGCGCGGGCGATGATCGCGAATCCGCACCTGTATCGGACTGTCCTGCAGGACATCCCCGATGTACCGGTGTGCGGGTATTGCAACGGCTGCATCGCCCGGCACGGCGGAATGCCCATCGACTGTTACAGCGACGAAGTCCGATACGCCCGGGATCTGATGCTCGACCGGGAGCGGCGAAAGTCCGTACTTCCGTCTGGCCTCTATCAGTGACCGACTAGGCAATCCACCACCCACGAGAGGAATCACCTTGTTTGTAAACAGGTTCAGCACGAAGGTCGACGAGGACACATTGCGCGGCAAACGCGTCGTGATCACCGGAGGCGCCCGGGGAATCGGCCGCGCGATAGCCGCTCAATTCGTTGACGCCGGTGCGCGAGTTGTGCTCGGCGACGTCGACGGCGACGCAGCCCACCAGACTGCTGTCGAGCTCGGAAATGGCACGGTCGGAGTCGCACTCGACGTCAGCGACTCCCAGAGCTTCGCGGCGTTCCTCGACACTGCCGAGGACGCTATGGGACCGATGACGGTGATGATCAACAACGCCGGAGTCGACTGGATGGGCCCGTTCCATTCCGAACCAGCCCACGCCAGCCGCCGCCAGCTCGAGGTCAACCTGATGGGACCGATCATCGGTTCGAAACTGGCCCTCCAGCGGATGCTCCCCCGCGGTACCGGTCATCTGGTCAACATCGCCTCTGCGGCCGGCCGGGTGCCGCAGCCGGGAAGTGCGGTGTACACGGCGACGAAGTACGGTGTCGTCGGCCTGACCGAGGCTCTTCGGCTTGAATATCGTGACAGCGGTGTGCGATTCAGCGTCGTGCATCCCGGACAGGTACAGACACGGATGATCGAAGGCACGGGCCGGGCCTCACGCCTGCTCCGAGTGATCAGCCCTGACGACTGCGCACGTGCCGTAGTTGATGCCGTGCGCCACAACCGTTTCGAGGTATGGGCACCAGCTGACCAGCGGATCGGTGTCCAACTCGGGCACATGGTGCCGCGAGCCCTGCGCGAGAAGGTCATGCTGGCACTGCGCGTGGACGCGATCGCCCGGCAGGCAGATGAATCCGTTCGAGGCGACTATCACGAACGGGCGTTCGGGCGAGGCCGCTGACCGGGACGGTTCACGGGGTCCCCCGGCCGGTGCCGAGTAGATCCAGCGGCATCGTGCGATCGGTGCGCCTCTAACGATGCGACCACTGCTAGTGCAGCGCAGTGTATTTCAGCGATCGATCGTCGCGGTGGTCCAGCGCCGCGGCTCGCGCCCGCAGCGCAGTCCCGGGCCCGCGTTCCACCGATACCTCGGCATCAGGTTGATCGCGGAGGGCGTTCTGGGATCACGCCGAGTGGTCGGTATCTCAACCAGGCGATAGGCAACGATCGCCGTCTCACCCCGGAGGCATTCAACGACCCCGAACGGGGGCGCGAGCTGCTGGACGCCGCGCCCCCGTTCGGGTTCAAGCCACTACGGCAACTTCAGGATCTTTGTCGGCAATCGCCATGGGCTCGGGCTTGCGCCTCCCCGGAAGCAACACCGCGACGACGACCGTGCCGACGGCCAGCACAACCGACGCGATAAGGCTCGTGTGCGAAACCGCGTGGGCGAAGGCGGTATCCGCCGCCGAAATGAGCTCAGCGGCCTGCTCACGCATGCCGGCATCGGCCGCGTGCTTGGCCACGATGAGCGCACCACCGATCGAGTCCTGCACCGCCGCTGCGGCATCTCCCGGCAGCCGACCGGCGACCAACGGACTCACTTCTTCCCGGTAGGAGCTCGCGAGCAGCGAGCCGAACACGGCGATGCCGAGTGTGCCGCCCAATTCGACCGACGTGTCGTTGACCGCACCGCCAACGCCGAGCAAGCGCTCCGGGAACGCGTCCATGATGGTGTCGGTCGCGGGAGAGACACTCAGGCCGATCGCCAGTCCCAGCAACATCAACGGCCAGGCGAAGTTCGCATAGCCGGACTCGGCGTCGACACGGATGAGGATCACCAGGGCAGCGGTGCCGACTGCCATGCCCGCCACAACCATGGCCCGCAAACCCAGCTTCGGGGTCAATACGCCGGTAATCGCGGAGCCTACGAACACCGCGGCGGCCAATGGCAGCAGCCGGACACCAGTGGCGAGGGCGTCGTACCCGAGGACGAACTGGAGATGCTGAGTGATGTAGTAGATGGCACCGAACGCGGCCAGGAAGAACAGCAGCACGGCGAGGTTCGCGCCCGCGAACGATCGGTCACGGAACTTGCGCACGTCGAGCATGGGATTGGGGTGGCGCAGTTCCCAGGCGACGAAGGCCGCAGCTGCCAGCACTGCGAGGATCCCGGCGCTCACTGCCGAAGCATGCCAACCGTTACGCGGGCCTTCGATGATCATGTATACCAGCGACGCGACAGCCACGACCGACAGTCCACCCCCCGGCAGATCCAATCGCTGCGCCGTATGCGCCTTCGACGGAGGAACCAGCACTAGCGCCGCACCCATCGAAATCACCGCAATCGGGACGTTGATGAGGAACGTCGATGCCCAGCCGTGGTCGCGCAGCAGCCAACCGGCCACGAGCGGACCAACCGCGATCGCGAGGCCGGTCGTGGCCGTCCAGATCGTAATGGCGACAGCGCGTTCACGTTTCGGGAAGGTCGCCACGAGCAATGAGAGAGTCGCGGGCATGATCATTGCCGCGGCTGTCCCCATGATCGCACGGGCAGCGATGACCCAGCCGGCGCTGTCCACGAGCGAGCCGAGCACCGCGCCGCTCGCGAAAACCGCCAGCCCCGCCAGCAGCATGCCGCGGCGACTGTACTTGTCACCGATCGAACCCATGAGCAGCATCAGCGCCGCGTACGGGATTGTGTAGGCATCGATGATCCACTGCAGTTGCTGACTGGACAACCCCAGGTCAAGTGTCATATCGGGGGCCGCGACGATCAGTGACGTATTGGTCATGACGCCGATCAGCACGCTGAGGCACAACACCGCGAGCGCTGCCCACCGTCGGCCGTAGTTGGTTCCGGGTTCCACAGGTGTGGTGACCAGCAGGGCCATGTCCACTCCTTCCACTTAAAATGCACACCATTGTGCAATTGCACGTTGATGTGCAACTTAGGGGATTTGCACACTAACGTGCAACTGTGGGAGCCTGCTTCGTGAAAGGACTCACATGACAGCAGCGGGAGACATGACTTCATCGGCCTCACCAGGCAGCCGGGCACAAGCCAACCGCCGTCGAATCCTCGACGTCGCAGCGGCCGAGCTAGCTCGCAATCCCGCGGCGAGCATGGAGGAAATCGCCTCTGCGGCAGGCGTTGTGCGCCGCACGCTCTACGGGCACTTCCCGACCCGAGAAGCCCTGATCGACGGCATCCTGGATCTAGCATCCGAGGACATCGCCCGAACTCAGCGCTCGCTGGACCCCTCCGAACCGGTCGCGGTGACCTCCGCGAGGTGCACGATCGCCCTTTGGCGGGTCGGCGACAAATATCGGCTGCTCTTCAAGCTCACGGAGACGAATCTCGGAGCGCGGATCGAAGAACGACTCGCACCCGTGCACGAGCACGGCACGTCGATCTTGCGCCATGGTCAACAACTTGGGATCTACTCGGACCATCTTCCCGCTGAGGCACTTTCCCGAGCGCTCGCCGGGCTCGTCTTGGCGCTATTGGAGGCGCGAAACGACGAGTCGTGGGTAGAGCCCGAGGCAGATGTGGCAGCAGCCCGCGCCTGCCTGATCACCATGGGTGTGTCACCGCGCGAGGCCGATGAAATCGCCAGGGCCGCAGCGGCTCTCGAAGACTCGGTCGGATCGAGCGCACAGGAATTCGGAGCTGCCACTTAGAGGCAGAGCCCGAATCGCCCCCATGCCACAGTCAGCGCGGCGATCGCCAACAACGCAGTGGTCGCGACTTCCAGGTATTGGTTCTCCCGTGCGCGCACGACCGCCGCTCCCATCATCATCGCGACGAGGCCCGCTGCCGCAACCGGGGCCAGGCCTGCCGCCACGCCGAGCGCGGGGGGCACCGTCAAGGCGATCGCGGCGAGTAACTCGGCCAGACCGAGCAGGCCGACAAGCGGGCCCGGAAACCGTTCGACCCACGTACCGAGGTGGTCGGCCAGGATGTCACGCGGTTGAACGAGCTTCGTCGCCCCGGATCCCGCGAAAGCGAGCGCCAGGGCTATCTGCAGTGTCCAGAGCAGGGTGTTCATTTGCATCCAAGCCTTCGCGCGGCGGCAGCGATGGTGCCGACGGGTCAGAAGTCGAAGAAAGCGGCAGGTAGCGGTCTCGATGCTATGGCCATCGCTTCATCGCGAGGCAGCCCCAACGCACACAGAGCCAGTTCGGCGGCCGCGCTTCCCGCCTCACGCCATCCTTGATGACCTTCGAGGACCATCCACATTGCGCTGACTACAGTTCCCATGAGCATCGATGCGATGCCGAGCTCCATGCCAGGGGTGACGACGTAGCGACCGGCAGCGATCCCCGCGGCCACATCCTGCATCGGCGGCCCGCTCATCATTTCGCGCAACGACTCGTCGGTCAGCCCGTAGCGAACTATGAAGCGACCCATTGCCGGATTGTCATGGGCGAGCCTGATCAACATTCGCGTGCCGACGGCGAGGCGTAGTGGCGGATCCAGGTCACCGTGAGCGTCCATCGCTCGCACGTTCGCACTGTGGATGTCCATGGCAAGTTGCGCTCGGACCTGCTCGAAGAGCCGATCCATCGAATCGACGTTTCGGTAGAGCGTGCCACGCGCAACGCCGGCCTCCGCAGCCAGCTCACTGATCGTCAGATCCGTGCTCCCACGCTCGGCGAACAGCTTCATGGCCGCGGTAGTGATCCTCCGCTGTGTCGCATTCATCGGCACCTCCTCGTCTCGGAAGAAAGAGTACGTTTCCGATCCAAATGAGTCAATGATGCCCCACAGTTAACACTCTTGACACCGATTGAACACGAGTGTTCAATCTGTACAACTAGAGGAAAGGGAAAACGCCATGAACAGCTCGCCTCCGACCCAGCGCACGACCCCACTGCCCGACATCACACCAGTCCTCGTGGTGGGAGCAGGACCGGTCGGGCTGACGCTGGCACTGGAGCTGGATTTCCATGGCGTGGAATGCGTTCTCGTGGAGCGGAATACAACCACCACCCAGCATCCGAAGATGGATATCACCAACTGCCGGAGTATGGAGCTCTACCGCCGGCTCGGCGTCGCCGACGATCTGCGTAAGGTGGCCATCCCCGCGGATACGCGCATCAAGGTGACCTGGGCGACCAACGCGGTCGGCTGGGAGCTCGCATCCTTCGAATACCCCAGCGTCGCAGAGTCTTACGAGCAGATTCATCTACGCAACGACGGCAGCCAACCGCTGGAACCGTCGATGCGCGTCTCACAGGTGATTCTCGAGCCCACCCTCCGGGATCTACTCGAGACCCGCGCGGAGCACGCACAGGTCCACTACGGCTGGGCATTGGAGAGCTTCACCGAGGATGACGATGGCGTGTCTGCGGTACTGATCCACGGCGAGACCGGCGAACGTCATACCGTCCGTTCCCAATACCTGATCGGCTGCGACGGCGCCGGCAGCCGGACCCGGCAGCAACTCGACATCGGACTCGACGAGATCGACCTACGCAAGATGCTCATCAAGGAGCTCGGCCTGCCGAAAGTCGCGAAAGCAGTCGCCCAAGCATTCCTGGCTCGCGGCGAGCGTCCCGCCGACGGCCGCTTCTACCTCGTGCACTTCACAACGACCGACACCGAGGTGCTCACCCGCTTCGGCACGGTATGGCATCTACAGTCACCCGAGGGCTGGACGATCATCTCCCAGAACGACTCCAACACATTCACGTTGCACGCACCGCTGGGCATGGGCCTCGACGCCGACCGCATCGACCCACGGGAGTTCGTCTACGAACGAGCCGGTCGCAAGTTTGACATGGAAGTCCTGGTCGCGAACGCCTGGACGCCGCGACTGACTGTCGCCGACTCATTCGGTCGAGGGCGCGTCTGGTTGGCCGGAGATGCCGTCCATCAGGTGACACCCACCGGCGGGTACGGCATGAACACCGGCGTCGGCGACGCTGTGGGACTCGGCTGGGCGCTGGCTGCGCAGCTCCAAGGCTGGGGAGCGCCAGGGCTTCTCACCGCGTACGAGCACGAACGGCGGGCGGTCGCACGGCGTAACCGTAGCGCCGCAGCTCGTCACAGCGTCGTCCGAGCGGCAGTGATGTCAACTTTCCGGCCTTCGATGTACAGCGAGCGGTGGCTCGGCGAACGCACCCGCCAGCAGATCGGTCGCGAAATCAGCGATCTGGGAAACCTGGAGAACGAGGCATGGGGCATCGAACTGGGGTACCGATACGACTACTCCCCCGCCATCTGCGGTGAGGCCGAGGGCCAGGCGCCACCGCTGCGAATGGACGTCTACACCCCGAGCACCTGGCCGGGGTCGCGGCCGCCGAGCATTCGTCTCGATGACGGCCGAGCGATCTTCGACCTGTTCGGACGCGGATTCACGCTGTTGCGGTTCGCGGATCGAGATGTCGACGGCTTCACCGAGGCCGCCGCACAGCGCGGTGTTCCCTTCGAGGTCGTCGACATCCGCGATGACCGTGCACGCGCGTTGTACGAGCGCGACCTGGTGCTCGTACGCCCCGACCAGCATGTCGCCTGGCGCGGAAACACCGCACCCACCGCACCCTTGCTGATCATCGATCGTGTTCGCGGGGCACGCAATTGAGCGGCTGACTCGGCCTGAATGCGGCTACAGGGAAGCTGAGCCATACATCACAGATCGGTAACGCGGGCTCGCTATACGGCGACAAGATGAACGGCCAGACCTCGCCAAACTATTTGGGAGCGTTGGCATTCGACCGAATCATGGTCGTTCATCCTCGTCGAAAGGCACCATTCATGCAGCTGCCCCACCGAAGGTCCCGCCGTAGATCCAGACGCGTCGAAATCGCACGGCTGATACTGTCAGCGATATTCTCGTTGATCTGCGCAGTCTCATCGCAAGGCATTTTCGCGCCTCATGCCGACGCGGCGTTCAATGCGGATGGGTTCGACTTCTGGGTGGACTCCGCCGACATGGGCCCTATCAAATCTCGCGTCTTTCGGGCTGCCGACGGCAACACTGACAGGGTCGTTTACGCCCTCGACGGTATGCGCGCCAGGGAAGATCTCAGCGGCTGGGAGCTCGAGACCGAGGTCGCCCGCGAGCTGACCAGGTGGAACATAAACGTGGTCATGCCGGTCGGCGGACAGTCAAGTTTCTACATCGACTGGAACGCGCCGTCGAGTTTCCTTGGCGTCCAGCCCGGCTCCGGTTCTGCGTCCGGCTCATCCTCGGGATCGGGTGGACTTCAGATCTTCTCCGCGGGTCCCGGCAAGTCGCACCGGTACACCTGGGAGACGTTCTTGACCCGGGATCTACGTACAGCATTGCGAGATCGGTTGGGCTTCAATATGAATCACAATGGCGTGTTCGGGCTGTCCATGGGTGGCAGTGCCGCGCTGACGCTCGCGGCCTACCACCCCGACCAATTCAGCTTCGCTGGTTCTTTCTCCGGCTATCTGAACATCTCGGGCCCAGGTATGCGAGAGGCGCTGCGGATCGCCATGATCGATGCTGGCGGATACAACGTGGATTCGATGGCCGCACCATGGGATTCGAAGTGGTTGCGCATGGATCCGTTCGTGTTCGCTCCCCGACTGATCGACAACAACACCCGAGTCTGGGTTTCGGCCGCCAGCGGACGTCCAACCGCCTCCGACGGACCGAGCTTCAACACCCTCACCGGCATGGCCCTCGAATCGCTGGCCTGGACGAACACACGCGCCTTCCAGGCCAGGATGTTGATGCTCGGCGCGACCGACATCACCTACGATTTCCCCGAGTTCGGCATACACAATTGGCCCAACTGGCAGGACCAGGTATTCCGCATGTTGCCCGTTCTTTCGGAGTCGATCGGGTAGGAGCACCTATCATCAGGTGACGGCAGGTTCGGTCGCGCTCGGCTCAACGATCGGCCTACCGTCCCTCGAATGCCGGCTCACGCTTCTGTCGCACAGCCGCGATGCCTTCCACCAAGTCGAGCGAGGGAAGGAACGCGGCGTTCCAGGTCGATACGTACCGCAGGCCCTCGGCGACGACCGGGGCGGTCCGGGTCTCCAACACGTCCTTGATGCCCTGCACCACCAAGGGCGGGTTCTCCGCGATGTCGCGGGCCAGGTCATGGGCTGCCTCCAGGACAGCCCCCTGATCGGCGTAGACATCGTTGACGAGGCCGATCTTCTCGGCACGTTTCGCGTCGATGTCCTTTGCGGTGAAGGCCAACTCGCGCAAGTGGCCCTCACCGATGACGCCGGGCAGACGCTGCAGCGAACCCATGTCTGCAACGATGGCAACCTTGGCCTCACGCAGGCTGAACTTTGCATCTGCACTGGCGAGGCGGATGTCAGCAGCCGCGATCAGGTCGAGCGCTCCGCCGATGCACCAGCCCGACACTGCCGCCACCACGGGCTTGCGACACTCTGCTACCGCAGTGATCGACGCCTGCATCGCCCGGATCTCGTCGAGGAACTTCGTCCGCGGCGCCGCCTTGACGTCGTCGCCCATTACGGGGTCCAGGAGCTCACCCATTCCGAACAGGTCCAGGCCGGACGAGAAGTTCTTGCCGCTGCCGGTTAGTACTACTGCGCGAACCTCACGATCCCTATCCAGTTCGCGGAAGATCTCAGGCAGTTCGCGCCAGAACGCCGGGCCCATCGCATTGCTCTTACCGGGTCCGATGAGCGTCACCCGGGCGACGTGTTCGGAAATTTCTACGGTGAAGGCCGTCCACTCAGTCATACCCAATAACCTATCATTATTGAGATATTCGTCATTCTTGAGCAGCTGATCGCTTGCGCCGTCCATCAAACGACCTTCGCCAGCCGCGGAAACAGCTCCAGCGCGTTCCCCCGGTCGATGCCAGCCCTCCCGACGCGGTCCAACCCTGGATAGGTATCGAGTTGCCCTGTGAAGTAGGCGACGCCAGGTTCGGGCGCGAACGGCCAGTCGGTGCCGAACAGGACATGGCCGGGTTCTGCGAATGCGAGAAGACTGGGCAGCGCCGCTGGGCTGCCCGACAGCGCGGTGTCGAAGAAGAATCCGCGCAGGTCTTCCAGGCATTCGGCCGGGTTGCGGCCGGTCTCGGCCACGATGGCCGCCGCGATGCGGTGCGAGGCATAAGGTACGAAGCCACCGGCATGCGACAGGATGAACCGGATGTTCGGGTAGCGGCGCGGGACATCGTGCATGACCAGATTCGTTGCGGCGCGGGTAGTGTCAAGGAGGAAGTCTGCTGCGAAGGGCGGAATTCCCGGCACCGTCGGACCCGGCAGGTCGGAGGGGTGCACGAACACGACGGCCGCTCTGCGGTCCAGATCCGCCATCACTGGATCGAGGGATGGGTCCCCGAGGTAGCGGCCGTGCGAGTTCGCCAGCAGGACGACACCATCAGCGTCGAGATCATCGTAGGCGTAGCTGATCTCGCACACCGCCCCCTCGATGTCGGGCAGTGGCACGGTTGCGAACAATCCGAACCGATCAGGGTGGTCACGAACCAGATCAGCGGCGGTCTCGTTCACTCGACGTGCCCAAGTCCGCGCGTCAGCGTCGTCGCCGAGATGGGTTCCCGGCGTCGACAACGACAAGATCGCGGCGGCGATGGAGTACCGATCCATGAGGGCCAGTGCGCTTTCCGGGCTCCACTCGGGTAGCGGACGACCGCCGGCTGCGGTTATGCCCTTGGCGCCCAGCCATTGGGCGTAGTCCTGAGGCACGAGGTGCTGATGTACATCGATGCGCGCGGTGGTCAAAGGCCTTCTCCTTCGGGTCGGCGGTTCCAGCGGATTGCGATGGTCACGAACAGGCCCAGACTCAAAGTCGAGGCCGGCGCTGTCAGCGCCGCGGCTCGAAACGCTGTGTGTGCGGGGTGTTGAAGGGCGTAGATCGTCCAGTACGCGAGAAAGACCGCGGGCGCGGCAGCCACACTCTGACAATGGATGCGCCAGTCGTGCGCGGTTGACGTGGGTCCGGCGCGCCTCGCGCGGGACCTGGTGAGCACGAAGCCGATCAGCACGACGAGGTAGCAACCGATAAGAACAGCCGGCTCCGAATCGACGGTGCCGATCTGCGCCCGGTAGCGCAGCACGATCGCCACGGTGGCCATAGCCGACCCTGCCCATGCCGCGTACTCGAACCAGGCTCCAGCCGGGCGCGGCGCCATTGCCGCCGCAGGTGCGTGCATGTCGGCATGTCGAGAGGCAACGATCGCGCCGACGACGATGACGAACCCGCTGGTGATGCCACCCAGCATGTTGGTCGATTCCTGGGTCGTATCCCGGCCGATGCCAAAGACCAACCACGACAGTCGCAGTACTGGCGCGGTCAGCAATAGCGCGAAGCTGTAACCCATCAAGGTGCGATGCGCCACGATGCGCCCCGTGCGCGCGGCAAATGCCGCCAACAGCGTCGCCAGCAACGTTGCTGTCGCCAGAAACCAGAGCTGTATGTAGAACGGCGGTCCATCGAAGGTCAAATCCGGCCCGGCGTACACCAAATGAACTATCGCGGAGGTCATTCCGGCGACGACGAGCGCCACGTAGGTGTAACCACACCATCGGTGCACGGCGGGCAAGCGCTCGCGTACCAACCTGCTGAACTGGGCCAGCGCCACGAGTATCGAGAGACCGCCGGCCATGGTGTGAACCAGCATTGCCGTTCTCGACCGCCGATACACCTGGCTTTGGCTTGCCGCGACCGAGCCCATCCCAGATGCCTGACGTTCGCCCACAGTCGCCACGAGGACGTGCTGCCACAGCTGCGGGGCACTCGTCGCGAAATAGTGCCACATGTACTCGATTGCCAAGGGGCTGTAGGCCATCACCACGACGACCACCACCAGCCAGGCCATCCGGACCGCAGGCCTGGAATCGGACCTCTTTATCGCGGCGCTCACCGGCTCGAGGGATGCCGCTAAGACCGGCGACCGGCCACGTCGAGCGCGATGTCCACGAGCATGTCCTCCTGGCCGCCGACCAACCCACGACGACCGGCCTCGTTCAGCAGAGTTCGCACATCGACGCCGTAGGTGGCGGAGGCCCTTTCAGCGTGCCGCAGGAAGCTCGAATACACCCCCGCATAGCCGAGTGCCAGCGTCTCACGGTCGACCTGAACGGGACGTTCCATCAACGGCCGGACCAAATCGTCGGCGGCATCGGTGAGCGCGTCGAGGCTGGCACCATGTGACCAGCCGGAGAGATCGGCGACGGCGACGAAGGCCTCCAGCGGCGTGTTGCCCGCTCCCGCACCCAAGCCAGCCAACGAGGCGTCTACCCGAGTCGCACCTTCTTCTACGGCGACAACGCTGTTTGCCACCGACAACGAGAGGTTCTGGTGGGCGTGGATGCCGATCTCGGTGGCCTCGTCCAGCACATCACGGTACGCGCGGACGCGATCGCGGACGCCACTCATCGTCAAGCGGCCACCGGAGTCGGTGACATAAACACAGTGCGCACCATAGGATTCCATGAGTTTGGCTTGCGCCGCGAGCCCATCAGGGGTGTTCATGTGGCTCATCATGAGAAACCCGGAAACATCCATACCCAGTTCGCGGGCGTAGGCGATGTGCTGGGCGGCGATGTCCGCCTCTGTGCAGTGGGTGGCGACGCGGACGGATCGTACACCCAGGTCATGAGCCCGCCGCAGATCGCCGATCGTGCCAATGCCCGGTAGAAGCAGGGTGGTGAGCCGCGCTTTGGTCAAGGCCGGGCCGGCCGCCTCGAGCCATTCCCAGTCAGTGTGGCTGCCCGGTCCGTAGGTGAGGCTGCCGCCGTGCAGACCGTCACCGTGCGCGACCTCCACTGCGTCGACGCCCGCCGCGTCCAATGCGGCGGCCACGGCCGCAACGGCTTTCGGTGTGATGCGGTGACGTAGGGCGTGCATGCCGTCGCGCAGGGTCACGTCTTGGAGGAAGATTTCGGTCATCGAACACTCTCCGGGAGGGTCGCCGCGATCCGTTCGGCGACGCGCAGCGCAGCCGAGGTCATGATGTCGAGATTTCCGGCGTAAGCCGGCAGGTAGTGCGCGGCGCCTTCGACTTCCAGGAATACCGAGACTTGATGTGTGACGGGATAATTCCCCACTATCGTCGGAAGGGCTGCATCCGGTGCGATCGGTACGATCTGGATGTCCTGTTTGAGCCGGTAGCCAGGTACGTATGCCGCCACGTCGGCGATCATGGCGTGGATCGACTCCCGCACCGCCGAATCCGCTTCCGAATCAGGGTCGTTGATCAGCGCCAGCACGGTGTCGCGCATGATCAGTGGCGGTTCGGCGGGGTTGAGAATGATGATTGCCCGGCCGCCGGCCGCCCCGCCGACCTTTTCGATGGCGTGCGAGGTCGTCTCGGTGAACTCATCGATATTGGCGCGTGTCCCGGGGCCAGCCGACTTCGACGCGATGGACGCCACGATTTCGGCATAGGGGACGGCGGTGACGCGGGAGATGGCCGCGACGATGGGGATGGTGGCCTGTCCACCGCAGGTCACCATATTGACATTGGGTGCGTCCAGGTGCGCGTCGAGATTGACCGCGGGGACCACGTACGGGCCGATCGCGGCCGGGGTCAGATCGATCAGGCGCTTCCCGTACGGCTCGAGCGCGGCAGCGTTGGCCAGATGCGCACCCGCGGAGGTGGCATCGAACACGATGTCGATCGCGTCGAAGTGCGGCATGGCGATCAGTCCGGTGACACCGTCCGCGGTGGTCGGCACACCCAGCCGTGCAGCCCGTGCCAACCCGTCCGATGTCGGATCGATGCCGACCATGGCCGCGATTTCGAGACATTCCGACAGCCGCAGAATCTTGATCATCAGATCGGTGCCGATGTTGCCCGATCCGATGACGGCTACCTTGATGCGGCTCATGATTCCTCCCAGGTGAAGTCGACGGCGGCGAATATCTCCTTGCCGCAGATCAATTCCGAGCGCACCCGCACTCCGGGCCGCAGTGGCGCCATCGGCCCCAGCGCGCCGGTCAGGATGATCTCCCCGGCTTGCAGTGGTGCACCGAATTCGCGCGCGGTGCGCGCCAGCCACGCCAGCGCGTTGAGGGGGTCACCCAGGCAGGCCGAACCGGTGCCGACCGCGACGACCTCGTCGTCGAAGGTCATCGCCATCGCGACGTCGCGCGGCTCGAATTCGTCGAGCGACAGTCGCTGGGTTCCGAGGGCGAACCATCCGCTGGACGCGTTGTCGGCAACCGTGTCGCCGAAAGTGATGTCCCAGTCGGCGATGCGGCTGTCGACAATCTCGAGTGCAGCGACGGCGTAGTCGACCGCGCCGCGGGCAGTGATGGCGTCGAGCTGGTCTCCGTCGAGATCGGCGCCCAGAATGAAGGCGAGCTCGGCTTCAACTTTTGGTTGTAGCAGCGGAGGACGTTGCGCCGTTGTGGTTTCGGCGACGTTCATGTCGGAGAAGAGCACACCGAAGTCGGGCTGGTCCACGCCGAGCTGCTTCTGCACTGCGGGTGAGGTGAGTCCGATCTTGCGTCCGACAAGTTGTGCGCCCGCTTCGAGACGGGTCCTGACGCCGATGCGCTGTACCGCGTATGCACGGCGAACGTCGTCGGCGCCGATGAGGTCCCGGACAGGCCGAACAGGGTTGCCGGATTCGGCGGCCTCGGCAAGCCTGCCGGCTGCCGCGCGCACCTCTGGGGTGTCGATCACGATCTCGGTCATCCAGCCTCCTCGAGGTGTGTGTACGGTTCGGACACCGACGCCGACGGCGGCTCCGGTAGCGCCACAAGCGAATCCGCCTCTGGCGTCTGCTGGGTGTCCAGCTGCTTGGACAGTTCGGCGATCAACTCACCGCCATGCCCGCGCGCCGCGGTGCCGAACACGAATCGGTCCGGGCGCAACAACAGCAGGCCCCCGGTCTCGACACGTGCCTTGCCGAACCATCGGGCCAGCGCGCCGGTGTGGTCCTCGATGTCGGCGTAGTCCTGACCGGTGGCGCGCCCATCACCTGGTACGCCTTGGGGTCGCGCGCCGACCTTGTACACGGTGACGAACCGAGCTCCGATCGCCCGCAGCGCAGCCAGGTCTCCAGCGTTCAGTGCGGCTCGTGGATCGATGTTGTATCCGAGCACCGAGAATCCCAACCCCAGTACATCGTCGAAGCGACAATGGTGTCCGTCGTAGGTCCGCACCTCGGGTTGCGGTGCCAAAGTGCCCTCGACACCCCACAAACCCCGTCTCGGCAGCCCCAGATAAGCGCCACGGCGGAAGCGCGGCGACGGCTTCATCTTCGCGCCGCGAATCCACCCGCCGAGCCCCGGGACCCGTAGCGCGGTGGTGAGGGCGAGATCGCGTGCACCCGCGATCAGCTTGTTGTCGATGGACACCAGGCTCTTGTTCAACACCGACAGGTCGATCATGGCCTTCGCGTGCGGCCGACGTTCGGTCTCGTAGGTGTTCAAAATCCGTTGGCTCGCACCATGTTTGAGGATCGCGGTGAGCTTCCACGATAGGTTGTCCGCATCGCGGACACCCGAGTTCATGCCCTGACCGATGAACTGCGGGGTCATGTGGGCTGCATCGCCGGCGAGCAGAATTCGTCCGACGCGCCAACGGTCGGCGATCACCGCGTTGAACGTGTAGACCAGCTTCCGGAGCACTTCGACCTCGTCGGGGTCCACATACCGGGAGATGTGGCGGCGCACGGTCTCCGCGTCCTCCATCTCCTCCTTGGTCTGGTCGTCGCTGAGCATGAACTCGAAGCGGTGATGTCCGCCTGGCTGCGGACACGACACAATCGGCAACTCGGGATCGCAGACAAAGTTGAAGTAGGGCAGGTGACGGAAAGCGTCCACACCGTCGTTGGCCTTCAGGTCGACTACCAGCCACCGCTCCGGGAAGCTCGTGCCGGTCATATCGATGCCGAGGTTGGTGCGCACGACACTGCGCCCGCCGTCACAGCCGACCAGGAACTGCGCCCGCACCCGTTCGGCGGTACGCGGATCGGGTTCGGAAGCGCGCTGGCCGTAGCCGGTGCCGCCGGATTCGGCATGCTCCACACTGACGCCGAAAGCATCCTGGTCGAAGGTGGTGACCTCACGTCCGCGGCGCACGGTGACGTGGGGGTAGCGGCTGAGGGCGCGTTCGAGGCTGTTCTCCAGGTAGGGCTGGTACAGGAAGTTGACGATAGGCCAGCCCAGTGGACGGTCGGTCGAGTGGAACTGGGCCAGCACCGAGCCATCACCGCGCACCCATTGCACCGTGGAGTCGATGTTCATGTCTGCGGCGAGTTCGTCTGCCGCCCCGGCGGTTTGGAAGACCCGCAGACCCTCGTCGTCGGTGTACACCGCGCGAGCCAACCCGTAGTACTCCGGCTCGCGTTCGAGAACCAGCACACTCACTCCACGCCGACCGAGCAAGTTGGCAAGTGTCAGGCCGGTGGGGCCAAGTCCTACGACTACTACGTCGTAATCGGTGGGGTTCATCGCGACATCCCTCCTGCTAGCTGGGGAACGGTGATCTCAGGGGTGCGCACGGTCGCCAGCGCTTGCCGGAATTGCGCGAATTTGGTCAGGACCGTATCGGCCACGGGCTTGTGACCCCAGATGCTGATGCCCTGGTAGGTGGTCGGTTCCCACGTCGATTCGAGCTCCGGGCCGACCACGATCGGATTCCAGCCGACTTCGAGTTCGAAGCCGGACGGCGTCATGCAGTAGTAGGACAACTCGCGATCGTTGGTGTGCTGCCCCACCGACCATTGCATGCGGAAACCCAGGTCGGTGACGCGCTGGAAAGAGTCCAGCATGTCGTCCAGCGTCGCGGACTGAATGTTGATGTGCTGCACACGGGTTCGAATCGGATCGACCTTCACGCCGCGGATGTTGGCGATGGCGATCGAGTGATGCCGCTCGTTCACCCGCAGGAATCGGATCTTCATCTTCAGCCCGGAGATGTTCTCATCGATGTAATCGGACAATCGCGAGTCGAAGACGGTGTCGTAGTATGCGCGCATCGCCTCGGGTTCCCGCGACAGGATCGCGACATGACCCATTCCGGCTTCTCCGGTCACCCATCCGGTGCTGATCATGCGCAGCGGCTCCGACGTGGTCACCGGCACCGTGAAGATCTCCTGCACAATGCCTTTCGGCCCGGCGAAGCGCCACAACCGCTCCACGCCACGCAGGACGGCCTGTTCGGGTGTGGCCTCGGTGATCGGCACGCCGCGGTCGGTGACACGGGCAATGATGCGGTCGAAGGCTTCGTGATCGTCGATTTGCCATCCCAACGCCACCACGTCCTCGGCCGGGCCACGCTGGACAAGGAACCGGCATGCACGATCGTCCAAACGGAATCGCGCGGTGTCGCGGTCGAGCGCGTCGACGTGCAGGCCGATGGCGTCGGCGCCGAATCGCCGCCAGTCGCTCAGCCTATTCGACTGCACGACCACGTATCCCAGATGCACTGAGCCGAATACCGAAGCCTGCGTCGCCGAATCCGAGCGATTGCCGTTCATGACTTGGCTTCCAGGAAGGCCATGGCCAGTGCGTTGAACAGGTCCGCGCGCTCCCATTGCACCCAGTGACCGGTGTTGGCAGCCAGGTACAGGTCGCAATTGGGCATCGCCTCTGCGAGCATCCGGCCGCCCTCGGGCCGATTGACCTTGTCTGCCGCGCCCCAGACGACCAAGGTGGGATGTGCGACCGAACTCAGTCGGGAGTCACGGGTGAAATCCATCCGCCAGAGCGTGCGCAGTGCCAGAGGACCGGACGGACGCCGCAGCGGCGGATTCGCGATCACCTCGGGATCTACGCTGGCGCGGAAGCGTTCCTCGATCAGTTCCTCAGGCACCGTGCTGCCGTCGAAGACGAGGTACTCCCGCACGAAGCGGGTGATCTTCTCACGGCTGGGCCCACTACCCGCGTAGTAGCTCAGCAGTTCCTGAAGCCCGGCCGTGGGCAGCGCACGTGTGGTCCCGATACCGCCTGGCCCCATCAGGATCATGCGATCGACCTTCTCCGGCCGCTCCATGGCCAATCTCAGCGCGGCGGCCCCACCGTAGGAATTGCCGACCAGGTGCGCCGAGACGATGCCGAGTTCGTCCAGCAGGCCGCCGATCGCTTGGGCGAGATCCCCGAACGGATCGGACTGCTTCACCTTCTTCGACGACCGCCCGTAGCCCGGCATGTCGGGGACGATGACTCGGAATCGCTGCGCCAGCGCGTCGATATTGCGCGAGTAGTTCGACGCTCCGGTCGCTCCCGCGCCGCCACCGTGCAAGAGCACGACGGCCGGGCCGGAACCCGCCTCATTGAAGAAGATCTCACGCTCGCCAACCCGGACCGTTCGCCCGGTGCCGACACCTTTGTCGATGCTCGTCACTGCTACCTCCACGACTGATACTGATGAAATCATCAACTACTCAACCGGGTCCTGTCAAGGGAATCTGATGAAACCATCAGAACAACTGCCGTCAAGGGCTACATCACAGCATTTGACCACTTCTCTCACCCATGATGAAATCCTCATCTGACCGGCCGGGGATGTCCGCACCGGCCGATCGCGCGCCGCCGACGTCGCACCGAAATCACTGTCGAGCGCAGAAGCGCACGCAAGGGGGAAACACGATGGGGCGTCAGAAGCGACGCAAGCACCTCCGGATCGACGAGTCGTTCTGGGCGTGGCTCGATTCACCCAGCACTCCGATGCACGTCGCGGCCGTAGCTGTCTTCGAATCCGAAGATGACTCCGCAACCGCGGTCGTCGCCCGAATCATGACGGCCTTCAGGGAACGCACCGATACCCATCACCGATTCCGCACGGTGATCAAGATGCGGCGTTTTCCCCGCCTGTCCCGTCGCGAACTGGTCGACCAGCTCGACTTGGACAAGCATCTACACCACCACGTCACAAGTGGGTCAGACTTCGAACACGCACTGGCACATCTCATTTCACAGCTACAGTCGCGGCGAATGGACGCCAGACTGCCCATGTGGGAACTGCATGTCATCGAAGTCACCGGCACGAATCGCTTCGCCCTTTACGTCAAGGCTCATCACTCGTTGATCAACGGTGTCGATGCGGTCCGCATGCTCGGCCGTTCTCTCCAGATCGCCCCCGACGAGCACACCGTGACCCCGCTGTGGACGATCGACGGCCCTCGTCCGCGACTCACCACAGTTGCCTCCGGTTCACCGAGAGCCTCCTTCTGCAGCAAGGCGAGGCCGATTGCAGCAGCGACGAAAGCTGTTGCACGGCTGTATAACCCGTTCCGGAACCGGTCGCCGTTGACCGGCCCCTTCGCAGCATCGCTATCCCGGCTCAATGCCGATACGGGTGCAAGTCGACGGATCCGCACCGTTTCCCTCGACATGAACACGCTCAAACAGCTCGCCCAGGCCAGCGGGACCAGCCTCAATGACGTCGCACTCGCGACATGCTCCACCGCACTGCGTCGATACTTGCTCGATGTCGGTGACCTGCCGGCGAAGCCTCTGATCGCGGGGTGCCCGGTCTCCATCTCGGCGCCTGGGGGCTCCTCTGCGAACAGTTCGATCGGGATCATGTTCGCCGATCTGGCGACAGACCGAGCCGATACCGTCGAGCGGTTGACCACTATTGCCTGCTCGACGCAGGCGGCGAAGGATCATCAGGCCGCTCTGCCGCATGGCGCACTGCTCCCCT
The DNA here is from genome assembly GCF_042792755.1 of Nocardia sp. NPDC056611. NCBI lineage: Bacteria > Bacillati > Actinomycetota > Actinomycetes > Mycobacteriales > Nocardiaceae > Nocardia > Nocardia sp. NPDC056611. The sequence goes on along the minus strand of NZ_JBHTVV010000002.1, from coordinate 1,083,314 downwards.
ATTCGATTCTTGCCATGGGATCGCACACCCTGAGGCAGGTCGCACCCCACGCGACCGAGTTCATGGCCCCGGCCTTCAACCTGATCATCTCGAATGTGCCTGGACCATCCCGGCCACTCTTTCTCGCCGGAGCCAAACTGATCGAGCTTTATCCCCTCTCACTGCTCTTCAAGGGCGAAGCAATCAACATCACCGCACTGTCCTATGACAATCGGATGAACTTCGGGCTCACGACATGCGCCTCCAGCGGGTTGGACGTCGACCTCATCGCCCGCTATCTCGAACAAGCGGTCGGTGAGCTTGAAACAAGATACGCCGCAAAGCTTCCCAACCTCACGAAGCCTGCATGACGTCACTCAACGCCGGGTGACGAGCTGCATCGCGGTACGGCCGAGTAAGTAATTGACGAAATCGTCACACTTTTGACGATCATCATGTTGCGACTGCCAACATGGCTACACGCGGGAAACCACTGTTCGCCCGATGCGACCACACGTAGCCCCGCGAACTCGAGCCCGATGGAGTGAGCAATATGCGCATGAGGAAGATCGTCGCCGCAGCCTCCGCGGCGACGCTGTCAGGGTTGTACACCGTTGCCCTGACCACCGGGGTCTCCGCAGCGGCCAGCGACTGCCCATCGCTGTACGTCGCGGCGATTCCCGGAACATGGGAAACCGGCAGGGACAAGTCGCCCACCGCGAACGGACGGGGCATGCTGGCCGACATAACCGACGGCCTGCCCGGTTCGACGCAGGTCGACTACGTCGACTATCCAGCCACCGCCTTTCCATGGGAGGGCGACTTCTATAGCTCGTCGAAGCGGCAAGCCGTCGACAATGCCAAGGCGATGGTCAGCACGATGGCGCTGCGGTGCAGCACCACTCGGATCGCGCTGGTCGGGTACAGCCAAGGCGCGGATGCCGCCGGCGACCTCGCCGCCGAGATCGGAACTGGACACGGGCCGGTGCCGCCGAACCGCCTCGTCGGAGTTGGCCTGCTGTCCGACCCCAGCCGGTCGCCCGACGACACCCAGGTCGGGCAGCCAGTAGGCGGCACCGGCGCCGCGGGCCCGAGACCGGGCGGCTTCGGCGCAGTCTCAGACCGAGTCCGCACCATCTGCGCGGTTGGAGATCTCTATTGCGCCACCGATGATCACGACTATCTCCTACGTGCAGCAGGTTTCCTCGCGAGACAGGACCCGACTCCGAGCAACCCGTGGCGTTACGAACTCGAAGCCGCGACGTGGCTCAGTGAGCTGAAGGCACAGGGCGGCATTCCAGCCCTTCAGTCACAACTGGCGTCCGAATCGGCGCGAGCGCAGGCACAGCAGCTGGCGAAGTTCTACGCGACCGGGACACACCAGTCGTACGCCACATATCAAGTTGGCAGCGGACAGACCGCGACCAGCTGGATGCACACTTGGATCGCTTCCCTCGCTGATTGAACAATCAGTTACGACTGGATAGAGGTTTTTTGATGTTCCCTAAGAGATCGACCAAATTATCAAGAGTGTCCTAAGAAATCGGACGAACCAGCCCCTCCGGCTTGTGGCCATCACCCGAGCCTCCTACTGTTCACATCGTCCGGTTCGTAGCTGCCGAAACTCTGTGAGCAGCAACAACTCCCATCAACTCCCTCCGGGCCGGACCATGCTGTATTGCGCTGTCCGCGCGACGCCGGACCCATTGCATCGCAGGAGCAGTGACGACGCATGCCCAATAGGGGAGGCAGGAAAGGTTCACGCCGTGAAACTCACCCGAATCGCCGGAGCAGCGCTCGCTACTGCGACTGCCCTAGCGGTGGCCGCCGCTACGGGTCATGCTGCACCCCAACATGATTCACAGGAACAGGTGATCAACTACACTACCACCAGCACAGGGACTAGCACGCTGATCAACACCGATGCGGGTTCGATGGTGGCCGAAAACGGCGTCTTCAAGATCAAAGCGCCCGACGGCACCACTGTCGGTGGCAGCGAGTTGTCGTTCCGAGTGGATGATTTCGTATTCCCGATCGCCACCGAGATCAACGACCGAGTGGCCACCCTCACCCCGCAGTTCGATCTCTCGCACGCGCAGTACAAGCCCGTGGCGCTGCCGTACGAAGACCAGGCACCGTGGAAAAACGCGTACGACCGCGAGCAGGCCGCTTGGAACCGCATGCGGGACACCATCGGAATGGGCGCCACGATCGGCAGCACAGTCGGCGTCGTTGGCGGTGCGGCGGCCGGCTGCGCGCTCGGCGGACTCTCCGGCGCAGCGCTCACTGGCGCGCTCGCCACGATGCTCGCCAGCCTGCCCGCTGGAGCCCAGGGATGCGTCGCAGGAGTAGCGGCAGGTGGATTCCTTGGCACCCTGGCTGGCCAGGTCTTCGTGACCGCCCCCGTAGCCATCGCCGCAGCGGCCCAGTACTTCACGACGATCAACCAGCCCATGCCGAATCAGCCACCAACTGCCGAACAGAGCAAGTAGCCGATCCGCAAGACCGCATGCGGGAACCGCCGCGCGACGGCGATTGAGCGATCATTCCGATCGCGCGGCGAGGCCCCTGCTCCACCCCGGCCGGTTTTATGACAGTATCATCACTATCGACGAAGACGTCACCCACTGGAGCCCTGGTGGGGTCGGTTGGGAAAGGTGGACGGCCGGTGGGCCATTTCAAGAGCAATGTGCGCGATCTAGAGTTCAACCTTTTCGAGGTACTGGGCATGGACGCAATCCTGCAGTCCGGAGCATTCGGCGACCTCGACGGTGACACCGTGAGATCGATGCTGACCGAGGCTGCCAGGCTGGCAGAAGGTCCGGTCTCGGCGTCCTACGCCGAAGCCGACCGCAACCCCCCGGTCTTCGATCCAGAAACCCACACCGTGCGACTGCCAGAGTCGTACAAGCAGTCGGTGCGCGCATGGCACGAAGCGGACTGGTGGCGCGTGGGCAAAGCCGAACAGATCGGCGGCGTTCCGGCCCCACAGATGTTGACCTGGGCCATCACCGAGTTCTTGCTCGGAGCACAGCCTTCGGCCTGGATGTACCTCGCTGGTACCAGCATGGCCAACCATGTCCACCGTTCCGGAACCGAGTTGCAGAAGCGCTGGGCAGCCATTGCTACACAACGCAATTGGGGAGCAAGCATGGTGCTGACCGAACCGGACGCTGGGTCCGACGTCGGCGCCGCCCGGACACGCGCGGTCCCGCAGCCCGACGGGACATGGCACATTGAGGGCGTCAAGCGGTTCATCACCTCGGCCGACTCCGACGACCTGTTCGAGAACATCGTCCACCAGGTCCTCGCACGGCCGGTAGGAGCCGCACCCGGCACGAAGGGCTTGAGCCTGTTCTTGGTTCCCAAATACCGATTCAACCCCGAAACCGGCGAGTTGGGTGAACGCAACGGGGTTTACGTCACCAACCTCGAGCACAAGATGGGGCTGAAGGCATCCGCCACCTGTGAACTGACCTTCGGCGGCCATGGTGAGCCTGCAGTCGGCTACCTCCTCGGCGAGGTACACGATGGCATCGCTCAGATGTTTCATGTCATCGAGGAAGCACGGATGATGGTGGGCACCAAAGCTATCGCCACCCTGTCCAGCGGTTACCTCAACGCGCTCGACTACGCCAAGACACGCGTCCAAGGCGTGGATCTGACCCAGATGACCGACAAGGCCGCACCGAAGGTCACCATCACCCACCATCCCGACGTCCGCCGATCCCTGATGTCGCAGAAGGCATATGCAGAGGGGCTGCGCGCGGTCTACCTGTATACGGCCGCACACCAGGACGACGTTGTCGCACAGCATGTCTCCGGCATCGATGCCGAACTTGCGCACCGCGTCAACGACCTCCTTCTACCAGTTGTGAAGGGTGTCGGTTCCGAGCGGGCCTACCAGTACCTGACCGACTCGCTGCAGACCTTCGGTGGCTCCGGCTTCCTGCAGGACTACCCGATCGAGCAGTACATCCGCGACGCCAAGATCGACTCGCTGTACGAGGGCACCACCGCCATCCAGGCGCAGGACTTCTTCTTCCGCAAGATCGCCCGCGACCGCGGCGTCGCCCTCGCTCATATCGCCGGCCAGATCCGCAAAACGGTTGCGCCCGAACGGGATTCCGGCTGGCTCAAGCCTGAGAAGGTTCTGCTCGGCGCGGCCCTTGACGACATCCAGGACATGGTCGGCAACCTCACCCAGCACCTTATCTCCGCACAGGAGAATCCGACCGCGCTGTACAAGATCGGCCTGGCGTCGGTGCGCTTCCTGCTCGCCTTCGGCGACCTGCTGATCGCCTGGCGCCTCATCGTCGGGGCCGAAACCGCGCTGGCAGCCCTTGAAGGAGACCTCAGCCACCAAGATCAAGCGTTCTACGAGGGGAAGGTTGCCGCCGCATCGTACTTCGCCCGCAACGTATTGCCGCGCCTCAGCGCAGACCGGGCAGTGATTGCCGACATCGATAGTTCGCTCATGCTACTGGACGAGGCGGCGTTCTAACGTCTCGTCGCGGGTGTCGCGAATGAGAGTGAACCGGAATTCAAGAGAATCCGAGTCCTAGCCGAAGCGCACACAATCAGGAGATGTACCTAGCCGGTCAGGCCTGTCGGATATTGCCGACAGGCCCAACTGGCTATTCCTTTCACTGCACCGAATCCGGATACTGAGAACCAACTCACATTGCCCAAATATGCGCTAACACAACACTTCTCGATTCGATGTCTATCTCGACAGTCGGTTTATCCGAACACATGGAAGAAAGGCACAAAATGATCCCCGTTATCATCGACACCGGCAGTGCGGCAGCCCACGGCCTCTTCGAAACGTTGGGCTCCGCGATCCACGGCCTGACCGACACCCTGTGGACCGCGCTCTTCGGTCGCTAGCCACGGCCAATTCCTCGTCAGCTCATCAGCCGGCCCCGAGTCAACCAGCCTCGGAGTCGGCTGATGAGCACTTCACGCTTCCTGCGCAGAAGTATCCGAAACACTCAGTTCGCCGAAGCATTTACATTCACCCACAGTGTGTGATGAAATCGTCACTACCGATCAGAATGTCATCAGTCTACGTACCTACCGACGATCACGACTGATCGAACTATCGTTCGAACTGCCCAGGAGAGATAGAGCAATGCGCACACTGAGCGACAAGGTCGTGGTGATTACCGGTGCGGGATCTGGGATTGGCAGGGCTTTGGCCGTACGAGTAGCCAACGAAGGTGCCCGCTTGGCGCTATCAGACATCTCTGCCACCGGTCTGGCGGAGACTGCGGCCATGATTCGACAGCGTCGAGGAGTCGAGTTGCGGACCGATCAGCTCGATGTTCGGGATCGTCAGGCGATGGCTGCCTATGCCGCATCGGTAGCCGCGGAGTTCGGAACTGTGAACGTTGTGATCAACAATGCGGGCGTCGGCTTCTATGGGTTTCTCGACGAGATGACGTACGAGCAGTTCGAGTGGGTAATGGACATCGACTTCTGGGGTGTCGTGTACGGCACCAAAGAATTCCTCCCCTACCTCATCGCGTCGGGCGACGGACACATCGTCAATCTGTCTTCGATGGATGGCCTGGTCGGGATGGCCGGTCAAACTCAGTACTGTGCAGCGAAGTTCGCCGTCCGGGGATTCAGCGAGGCGCTTCGCCAGGAGATGATGATCAGTGGCCACCGAGTTGAGGTCACCACGGTCCACCCTGGGTCGATCCAGACGCCGATCGCCCGCAATGCGGGAATCGCCGGGAATCGCGACCGCGACCACCACGCCGAGTTCTTCGAGAAGTACATGGCCATGACGAGCGCGGAGCACGTAGCCGACCGAATCATCAATGGAATCCTGAAGAAGAAGCCGCGGGTGGTCGTCGGCCTGGACGCAAAAGCACTTGATGTCCTCAGTCGCATCGCAGGTGCTGGTTATCAGCGAGCCTTCGCCGCGATCACCAAGTTGGGCAACAAGAAGCTTGCAAAGTCATCCACGCCGCCTCGTGCCGGGGATTCACATCGCTGATAGGGCCTGATGTATAGGTGCGCCTCGTACATGTCTGCCTGGCAACACCAGGCGGACATGTACGAGGTGCCATCGGCTATCAGAGTGCCCGGATACCTTCCAAGACAGCGTGCAACAGCGCCATGTCTGCGCTGTTGCCGGTCGGGGACGGCGGAGAGCGGAAGAGCAGTCGTCCGTCGTCGATCAGATCGCCGACCAGCACCTTGGTAACCGCCAGTGGCAAACGCAGGTGCGCGGAGACCTCCGCTACCGACGTTGGAGTTTGACACAGCCGGACTATTGCGGCGTACTCGGGAGCGGTGTGCCGCGTGGTGATACCTCGCGCGCTGTCGATCAGCAACGTAGCCACGTTCAACTCCGCGCGCTCGACACTGCCGCGACCACGCGTCACGGCATAGAGTCGAACCAGCGGCCCCGCATCGTCTTCGTACCAGTGCTCGCTCGGGTCACTCATTACCGTGGGGCGTCGCCCGTATGGCGACGCTGGTCAACCGAGAGGTGCGTGCCGACGCGCTGCACCGTCTGGTTCATCTCATAGGCCACCAAGCCCAGATCCGCCGTCTCCGAGGCCAATAGTGCTAGACACGCGTTTGCGCCGGCGGTCGTAATGAAGAGCACCGCATGGTCCAGTTCCACCACGGTCTGGCACACGCCACCGGCCTTGAAATGATGACCCGCACTGCGCGCCAGACTGTGCAAGGCCGAGGCCATTGCACCGAACCGCTCGGCATCCGAACGCTCTTGTCCCGCAGAGTAGCCGAGCAATAGTCCGTCGGTGGACAGCAGCACCGCCGTCTGCGCGTCGACCAGCCCGTTCACCAGTTCATCGAGCAACCAGCCGAGGTTCGAACGCTGCGAAGTTGTCATAGTGCCTTCTTATCGATGGAGTTATTTCTTTGTGTTCCAGTCGGATTCGCTGCGCGGTCGACGGCCCTGCTGAGTTCCCTTGGCGAGTGCGCTCATGCGGCTGCGCGCCTCATCCGCCGTCCGCTGTCGCGCCGGTGCGCCGGCCGACTGTCCTCCCGCAGGCTCCGACCTCACCTGACGGCTGCGACGCGGCAGCATCGGTCGGTCCGACCAGGTCGAAGGTTGAGCATGCAATGACGGCCGATCCTCCTGCACATGCTGGCTCGGTGTAGTCGAATCCGGGGCTGGGCCCGGCTTCGGTTTCGCCGAATCTATCGCTTGTGTGGCGGGGATCCGTTCGAGTTCACCGGCGTTCGTCCAGCTGACCGCAGGGGTTCGCAGAGCATCAGGGATACGTTCGGTGACCTCGGTCGTCATCATCAGTGTCGACGGGATCAACACCACCGCGCGCACCCCGCCATACACGGACTCATTCAAACGAACCGAAATTCCGTGTCTTCCTGACAGCTTCGCGACGACGAACAGTCCCAGTCGGGTGTTGCCGGACACCGTCGCAACACTGAAGTCGGGCGGATCTGCCAGCGTCGCGTTATGTTCGGCGAATTCGGCCTCCGACATTCCCAGACCCTGGTCGATGATCTCCACGACCGCGCCTCGGCCGACCAAGACGCCGGAGACAGAGACGGGGTTTTCCGGCGGCGAGCAAGCAGTCGCGTTGTCCATCAACTCGGCCAGCAGGTGAATCACGTCGGCGACGGCGTGACTCGCGATGCGCACATCGGGCATACGCTCGGTCTGGATCCTGGTGTAGTCCGCGCTCTCCGAGACCGCGCCTCGCACCAGATCGAGCAGTGCCACTGGGTTGCGCCAGCGTCGGCCTGGCTGCTCGCCACCGAGAATGATGAGATTCTCCGCGTTCCGGCGGGCTCTGGTCGCGAGATGGTCCAGCTGGAACAGCAATTCGAGCTGACGGGGATTCTCTTCCGAACGCTCGGCCCGGTCGAGCAACGCAAGGAGCCTGTGCACTACGACCTGACTGCGATGCGCGATATTCAGGAACACCGCATTGATGCCGGCGCGGGTTTTGGATTCAGCGATCGCAGCCGAAACCGCCGCAACATGGGCGCGGTTGAAGGCAGACGCCACGTGCCCCAGCTCGTCGGTACCGAAGTCCAACTGCGACCCCTCGAGACTGGCGTCGACGTCCTCCCCCGCGCCGAGCCGCTGGATCAACGCGGGCATGTGCTGATCAGCCAATTCCAGTGTCTCCTTGCGCAATCGATGCATTCGACCGATGAACCGATTAGCAAGTACGAGCGCCGCCATGAACGCCACCGCGGTAATCAGGAGCACACCGAGGCCACCGAGTATCGAGTCTCGAACCGCTCGTTGGCCCTGCTCGCTGGCGATCGCATTGGCTTCGTGCCCTTGGTCCTCCCAGAGCTTCTGCAGCGCGGCATTGACCCGACCGGACGCCTCCTGCCAACTTGCGAGGCTCATAGGCAAGGCGGCTGCAGTCACCGTCGACGCCGATTCAGCGTGGGGCACGGGTCCGCGGAGCAAGATGGCATCGTGCATCGCTGCGACCTGCTGCCAAGCCGCATCGCTGGTGATTCCCCGGATTTGAGAAAGCCTGGGCCCCTTCAGGATTGTGATGGAATAGGCCACCCCGGAACGAAATTCGCCGACCAAGCGACTGAATTCAACCAGCTGAGCCGCGGTTATCTCACCGGTGGTCAACGCCACCCCGCCGATGGCGTCAGCCTGCGACAGTGCTTCGACGGCACGCAAGAGCTCGACGCAGTAGCTCAGCTCGATTCCAATACGAGCATCCGGAGCTACCCGGGCAGCCAGAAGGGACGCGGAGATAGCAATCCCGATCACCTGCGTGAAGAAGCCGAACGCCTCATCCTCAGGTATCGCGTGAGAGTCCACCGCGGCTCGGAACGATGGCACCACGGTGAAGAGCTTCTTATAGCCGTCGATATCAGCGGCCGAGCCGTCTGGATTGAGTTCACTAGCCTTCTCGCTCTTGGCGATGATGGCAGCCGAAGCCTGGTCGGAGCGCTGCCGGGCGGCGGCAAGCGCTTGCGTAGCACCAGCATCACCGGCCAGATACAGAGCCGACAGCCGCCTTTCTTCCTCGAAGGCGGACACCATGAGCTTCGCAGGACCTGTGGTGCTGCTGGCGAACTCAGCCCACTGCGTGGACTCCTGAGCGTCCTTCATCAGGTAAATGGCCGCGCCACCGCCGATGCCCAGCAATGTCACACTCGAAATCAGCACGATTCCCAACAGTCGAGCTCGAACACCGACTCGACCGCGCGCCCCCGAACCAGGCCTTCCACGAACCGATTTCCGCAGGTTCTGCCAACTTCCCACCGTGAAATTCAAGTCTTCCTACTCCGAGCCGCCGTGGCACTCTCACATGCATACTGTGACTAGGTGAGCATTTCATCATGCTTGAGCTATTCGTCACAGTGTCTTGCCGAGATGGTAGCCGAAGCACGGCGATTCGACTACCGAGCCGCCGTGGTCTTCCGCGCTGGGGGACGTAGACGCAGAAGTGGTGTCCGCAACGCTGGTCTTCATAGTCGGCGAGCGAGTAGCCCCGCCATCAGCAACCGATCCACCACCCGGCATCTATCGACCGTTGCGCAGGAGTCGGCGACCGCCCCGGGCACACGCTGCGGCACCGACGAATACCGGCCTCCCGGGGTTACCGAACCGTGGACATGCGCATACCTCGCCGACGAGCGTGGCACCCCTGACCACCGAGACGTTGGCTTATCCGATGGCGCGCATACCGTGCCAACCATGCGTCATCTCGCCGACTGGTAACGGTCCGGCCTCCGAAAGCGGAGTCAGCGGTATGGACATCCGGTCAACTGACCTCAGCCCCGCCACCTCGGACACGCTTCGGACGGTGACACATCCCGACCTTTCCTCAACCCTGTTCCACTTCGTGGACCGGGCCCGGCCGACCGGGAACGAGGTGCCCGACGAGATCCGGGCGATGGGCGCCGCCCAGAGGTTGGAGTCGATCCTGACCCAGAACGCCATCTCCGCGTTTGTCACGTTCTCCGGCGGCGATCCGGCGGTGTGCATGACCGAGGCCTCGTGGGCGGGTGTGCAACACCTCATCGAAGATCGCGGCCAGGCGCCATGGGCGCTGATGTTCGACCGGCAAGCCGTCTACGACGCCGGTGGCGGTCCGGTCTGGTACGCCCGGCCCCACGAACTCGAGCGGCTGAAAGAAGTTCCCGGACTACGGACCTGGGCTGTCAAATTCAGTGCTGATTCGGACTGGTCGCACGAGCGCGAGTGGCGGATACCGCGATCGGTCGGGGCCGAGTGCGGCGCGCCCTCGATTCCGTTGTCGGAGTTGGGTTTGTGCGGGGTGATCGTCGGCGACCCGGACTGGGACTGTCGGATCCTTGCACACAACCCCCACCTGGGAGATGGCAGCGAAGCGACCCACTGGGATTTCGAACTCGTCCGTTCCATGGACGGAATCCCGCGGTATTGGTGGAACTCCTGCGAATGCCGCTTCGAGCGGCTGTGATCCGAGGGCCTTCGTAGCGGCCGGTGCGAGGAACCTCAGGATCCACCAGGCTCAGTGCATCTGGCCCCCGTCGTCGACTATGCCGACGGTCATGCTGCGCCTGGACGTGTTGCTGCTGGTCGTCGCCGCGGCCCGCGCCCGCACGCTGCGTCCAGTGCCAGCCGCGTCCGATGAGAGGTAGGGGATTCGATTCTCAACGATGAGTGGTTTACGGCGTAGTTGGTGCTAAGGCTCGACAACTGGACTGATGAATCTCAAGGTGGCCGGTCTAGGACGAGGTTGAGCTCAGAAGCTGGCCGACCGGACTGCGATGGAACATTGGCAGCACGAAGTTACGCAGCAGCTCCATCAGCTCGGCCTCATGATCGACAAGGTTCTCCAACGCCATCTCCAGTACCTCGGCGTCGTCGGGACTGAGCAGGGCTTCGACGAGTGCGGAGAGGTCGACGCCGTTCGGCCCGGCCTGCGCAATGGTGCGGATAGACAGGTCGGCCCGTTCCAATACCTGCCGGTGCGCGGACTGGTCGACCAGTTCGGCTACTACCTCGCGGTATTGCTGCCATGCCTGATCGGCGGTCGTGGCGAGCTCTCGACGGATATCGGCGCCCCGTACGCCGCCGAGGCCGCGCACGGTGGAGCTGGAATTGGTCTCCTCGGCGGCGGTGCCGATGCGGTCTTGAACAGCGACGGCCGATTCACGGACGAGCGGGACATCGCTCAGTGCGCTGCGAAGCCCCTCGGCGATCGATATCCGGACTTGGTCATTGATCATCGCGGCACGCACGAATACACGTGCCACGGCGAGCGGATCAGCCAGTCGGGGGGCCCGCAAGATCGCCAGGGCCGTCGCAAGGAGACGGTCGTGGAACTTGGGGACCGCGCGGGCCATCCCGTCATCGATCAGATCCAAGGCGAGCTCAGGCCCGATCGGGCACACACGGCCGAGTCGTTGAGCGGCATCTCGGTCGATCTGTTCGACCAGTGAAACGACCGCCTCGTGCTGGTGGGGCTGGGTTTCTGCGAACAGCTGCCCGGCGGCGAAGATCCAGGTGTTGCGCCAATGCGGGTTGGCCGCGGCGACCCTCAATCGGGTGATGACCTCGTCGATAGGACCGGTGGTCAGAAATCGTGCGGCCATGAGTTCTTGGAGTGAGCGGACATCGAATCCGAGTCCATCTTGTCCGCGTGAGATCGGCGTGAGCAGGACCAACCGGTGAGTTGCGGCGATGACGATGCGGTCGAGGAGGTCGGAATCGCGGTGCGCAGGTTGGAAGCCCTCGTCGAGCAGTATCTGTCGTGCCACCTGACGTAGCTCGGTGGGCGCCATCAATGCCGTCGAGATGTCGCTTTCGCTGCTGACCTGCAATTCGAAACCAACGCGTTGATGCAGGGTCAAGATTGTTTTGCTGTGGTCCTGGAGCAAGCGGGCGTGTGTGGTCGGTTTGCTTCGTTCTCGCCTGAATACCGTCTCGTAATAGCCCCAGAACAGGCTGTAGCGATCCGGGGCGAGCCGTCCGGCGCCCTTCACGATGATCGTCATGATCAACACCTGACCACGCCTGCGGGGTCTCGCCTTGGGTCCGATGTCTACCAGGCCATCGGCGACATACGTTCGACACCGCCGACACTTTCGACCCACTTACTGCGGCCTTCCGCCGTGCCTGCTACGGGCGGCACTCGAAGCGTCCCCTGGAAGGCCCAACAGTTGATCAGCTGGTCAGGGTCCAGCTCACACAGCACAGACGGTGATGTCGACGAATTCTCAAACTCTTTGCACAGGTGCAGCCCAGATGCAGCTAGCACTGAGAAAGTGCACGCCGAACTGAGAACCTACAGGTGGTGGGTCAGGAGATGATGCGGACGGCGTAGGGCATGATGCCGTCTTCTCGGACCGGGGAGACCTTGACGACGTCGCCGGATTGTGGGGCCTCGACCATCTTGTTGTTGCCGATGTAGAGGGCTACGTGCTGGGAGCCGCCGGCGCCCCAGAAGAGCATGTCGCCGCGGGCTCGTTCGGAGACGGGAACCCGTGTGCCCATGGTGTATTGGTAGCCGGAGTAGTGCGGGAGGGAGACGCCTACGCCGGCGAAGGCGTAGATCATGAGGCCGGAGCAGTCGAAGCCGGTCTTGTTGTAGTCGCCGTAGCTGTCGGCGGTGCCGCCGTCGCGGATGCCGAGGGTGGGGCCGTCCTCGTCGCCGCCGCCCCAGGCGTAGACGACGCCGAGCTGGGACATGGCGCGGTCGACGACGGTTTCGATGAGTTCGGAGCGGGAGCCGCCGCTGGGACGGGTGGTCTGCGTGTCCGAGCGGTTGGGCTGGGGGCGGCGCGGGGGTGGGGAGGAGTCCTGGACCTTGTGCGGGCGGTGGCTCTGGCCGACCTGGTTGGCGCGGTCGGCGGCGGCGCGGTCGGCGGCCACGCGTGCGGCGGCGGCGACCGCGGCGGCGTGGGCGGCGGCTTCCTCGGCTTTGCGCTGCTGATCCCAGGCGACGAAGGCGTCGCGCTGATTCTGCAGGCCGGCCACGTTGGCGCGGGCGGAGTCCAGGCGCTGCTGGGCCGAGTCGCGCTGGGAGACAAGGCCGTTGCGGACATTGTTCTGCTGGTTGAATTCGGCCTGGGCGGTGGTGACGGCGTTCTGCGCGTCGGCCTTCTTGGCGTCGGCGGCGGCCGCGGACGCGTCGGCGGCCTGCTGGGCCTGTTTGGCGGCGGAGGTCTTGTTGGCCTGGTCGACCTGGGCGTGGCGGAGGCCGTCGACGACCTGCTGCTGATTCTTGGAGGCGATGGTCAGGATCTGGGCGCGGTTGAGCGCGATCTCAGGGCTCGGCGCGGCCATATAGCTGATCAGCGAGGTGGAGCCGGGACGCATGTAGACCTGCGCGACGTACTTGTCGAAATTGCCGTGCGCGGTATCGACTTTCGCGCCCGCGTCGGTGAGCTCCTGCTGGCACTGCACCACGGTCTGGGCGGCGGCATCGGCGGCGTCGCGGGCGATCTGCAGATCCACCAGGGCCTTGTTCACCGCTTCGCGGCGCACGGCGATGGCGTCGTCGAGCTGTTGCAGCTGCTGTTCGGCGGTGGCGACCTGGTTGATGAGCGCGCCGACCTCGCCGACACCGGCGTCGACCTGGGCTCCGGCGGCGTTGAGGTCGCCGTCGCTGGGATTGGGGGGTGGGGGTGGGACCGCCTGTCCGGAGGCCATGCCACAGGCCAGCACGACCGCCGCTACGAGCAACTCCGTAGCGACTCGCGCTGGACGTCCGCGCCGCTTCGCCGGTCGTCGCATCGCACCTCCCTGGAGTCCCATTCGGCACATCTGTCCCAGCCGTGCCATCGCGAAACCGTACGACATGTCATGAACCGGTCAGATCAGCCACGCCACAATCACACATATGTAATTCGTCAGTAGCCACATATTTGCAGGTAGACCACACAATCACCATGCGTCACATGACACGACACGCGTCACCAATCGGGCGTGTCGCATACGAACCGGGCGGTTTGCTTTACCGCGCACCCGGATTCGGGCAATGAAAAAGGGGCCCGGGACGAACCCGAACCCCACCCGGCGACCCCGTCGCCGTCGGCAGTGGAACCCCTACCCCACCGGAGTCGGCGGCTGCGCCCCATCCGAGGACCGCCGCGACTTCACCACGTACAGCCCGCCGATCCCCGCGACCAGCAGACCCAGCAGTACCAGCGTGATCACCGTCCAGGACACCGCCTCCGGCTGCTGCAGCCGATCGACGAAAACCCGTGCGGCATCGGCGGTGTGCTCGGATCCGCGGTACTTGGCCCCGTCCTCGGCGCGCTCGAGCCGCCCGCGGGTGAATTGATCGCTGAAGGTGCCGACCCAGTCGTCACTGAAGACCACCACGGTGCCGTGCTCGATCTTGCCGACCTCGTTGGCCAGGTCGCGCAGATTCGCCTCGATCCCCGGATTGCCCGGCACCACAACGATATCGAGCTTGACGCCCTGATCGCGCGCGTCGGCGGCGATGGCCGCGAGGGCCTCCTGGTCGCGTCCCTCGGGGGCGGCGACATGGTTGTCGTCGAGATCGGCGATGATCTTATTCAAGTCGGTGTTCGGCGGTAGTTCCGCCTTCACGGGCGTGAAAACCGAGGGGTGCGAGACGGTCACGAACGCAGGGTACGGGACGGCGTGTCAGATCGCCTCACCGCGCCACGGTCTTCCCGCCCCCGATGTGCTCACAGGACAAGCGTACTGTTAATGTCGGAAAACGGACGAGGCCCGCGCCTCGACGAGGCCATCGGCACAGCCCCGCCGCTGGCCCTCCCATTCACAGACGAGTGGAGCTGAACGTGACGAGTATCGATACCTTCGGCGCCAAGGGCACCCTCGAGGTCGGAAGCAACTCGTATGAGATCTTCCGTCTCTCGGCCGTGCCCGGCACCGAGAAGCTGCCCTACGCCCTGAAGGTCCTCGCGGAGAATCTGCTTCGCACCGAGGACGGCGCGAACATCACCGCCGACCAGATCCGCGCCCTCGCGGCCTGGGATCCGTCGGCCGAGCCCGACACCGAGATCCAGTTCACCCCGGCCCGCGTGATCATGCAGGACTTCACCGGCGTGCCCTGCATCGTCGACCTGGCCACCATGCGTGAGGCCGTCACCACACTCGGCGGCGACCCGAACAAGGTCAACCCGCTCTCCCCCGCCGACATGGTCATCGACCACTCGGTCATCCTCGACGTGTTCGGCACCGCCGACGCGCTCGAGCGCAACGTCGATCTGGAGTACGAGCGCAACGGCGAGCGTTACCAGTTCCTGCGCTGGGGTCAGGGCGCGTTCGACGACTTCAAGGTCGTCCCGCCGGGCGTCGGCATCGTGCACCAGGTCAACATCGAGTACCTGGCCCCCACCGTCATGGTCCGCAACGGCCAGGCCTACCCCGACACCTGTGTCGGCACCGACTCGCACACCACCATGGTCAACGGCCTGGGCGTGCTGGGCTGGGGCGTCGGCGGCATCGAGGCCGAGGCCGCCATGCTGGGCCAGCCGGTCTCCATGCTGATCCCGCGCGTCGTCGGCTTCAAGCTGACCGGTGAGATCAAGCCGGGCGTGACCGCCACCGACGTCGTGCTCACCGTCACCGACATGCTGCGCAAGCACGGTGTGGTCGGCAAGTTCGTCGAGTTCTACGGCGCCGGCGTGGCCGAGGTGCCGCTGGCGAACCGCGCCACCCTGGGCAACATGTCCCCCGAATTCGGCTCCACCGCCGCGATCTTCCCGATCGACGAGGAGACCATCAACTACCTGCGCCTGACCGGCCGCAGCGACGAGCAGCTCGCGCTCGTCGAGGCGTACGCCAAGGAGCAGGGCCTGTGGCACGACGCGGCCAATGAGCCCGCGTACTCGGAGTACCTGGAGCTGGACCTGGGCACCGTGGTGCCGTCCATCGCCGGCCCGAAGCGCCCGCAGGACCGGATCCTGTTGTCGGAGAGCAAGTCCGCCTTCCGCCAGGACATCCGCACCTACACCAACGACCCCGTCCCGCACACCGCGCTGGACGAGGCCATCGAGGAGTCCTTCCCGGCCAGCGACCCGGTCGCCCCGGGCACCGCCTCCGACGACTCGGCCGTCCCGACCGCCGCCAACGGCAACGCGGGCCGTCCGTCCAAGCCGGTCAAGGTGTCGGACCCGGAGCGCGGTGACTTCGTGCTGGACCACGGCGCCGTCGTGGTTGCGGGCATCACCTCCTGCACCAACACCTCGAACCCGTCGGTCATGATCGGCGCGGCCCTGCTGGCCCGCAATGCCGTCGAGAAGGGCCTCGCGTCCAAGCCGTGGGTGAAGACCAACATGGCCCCGGGCTCGCAGGTCGTCGCCGACTACTACGAGAAGGCCGGTCTCTGGCCGTACCTGGAGAAGCTGGGCTTCTACGTGGGTGGCTTCGGCTGCACCACCTGCATCGGCAACACCGGCCCGCTGCCGGAGCAGATCTCGGCCGCGATCAACGACAACGACCTGTCGGTCACCGCCGTGCTGTCGGGTAACCGCAACTTCGAGGGTCGTATCTCCCCCGACGTGAAGATGAACTACCTGGCCTCCCCGCCGCTGGTCATCGCGTACGCGCTTGCGGGCACCATGGACTTCGACTTCGAGACCGACGCCCTGGGTCAGGACGCCAACGGCAACGATGTCTTCCTGAAGGACATCTGGCCGTCGGCGCAGGAGATCGACGACACCATCAAGTCGGCGATCAGCCGGGACATGTTCACCAAGTCCTACGCCACCGTGTTCGACGGTGACCAGCGCTGGCAGGGCCTGAACACCCCCGAGGGCGACACCTTCGCGTGGGACGACAAGTCCACCTACGTCCGCAAGGCCCCGTACTTCGACGGCATGTCGATGGACCCGGCTCCGGTCGAGGACATCAAGGGCGCGCGCGTGCTGGCGCTGCTGGGCGACTCGGTCACCACCGACCACATCTCCCCCGCCGGTCCGATCAAGCCGGGCACCCCGGCCGCGCAGTACCTGGACGCCAATGGTGTTGCGCGCAAGGACTACAACTCGCTGGGCTCGCGTCGTGGTAACCACGAGGTGATGATCCGCGGCACCTTCGCCAACATCCGTCTGCGCAACCAGCTGCTGGACGACGTCTCGGGTGGTTACACCCGCGACTTCACCCAGCCGGGTGGCCCGCAGGCCTTCATCTACGACGCCTCGCAGAACTACCAGGCCGCGGGCATCCCGCTGGTCGTGCTGGGCGGCAAGGAGTACGGCTCGGGTTCCTCGCGTGACTGGGCCGCCAAGGGCACCAGCCTGCTGGGCGTCAAGGCCGTCATCACCGAGTCGTTCGAGCGCATCCACCGCTCGAACCTGATCGGCATGGGCGTTGTGCCGCTGCAGTTCCCGGCCGGCCAGTCGGCCGCGTCGCTGGGCCTGGACGGCACCGAGACCTTCGACATCGAGGGCATCACCAAGCTGAACGAGGGTGTGACTCCGAAGACCATGAAGGTCACCGCCACCAAGGAGAACGGCGAGAAGGTCGTCTTCGACGCGGTCGTCCGCATCGACACCCCCGGTGAGGCGGACTACTACCGCAACGGCGGCATCCTGCAGTTCGTGCTGCGCAACATGATTCGCGGCTAGTCACTGCGATGTAGCTCGGTTCTCGAAGGGCTGTTTCGAAACCGAGTCGTGGTGGCGGGCACCGGAATCGCGTGAAAGCGCAGCTCCGGGGCCCGCCACGCGACCCCTCACCGGGTCGCTTCGCTCGTCGCTCGTGCGGGTTCTCCGATTTGGTCGCAAGATCGATAAGGAGAACCCGCACAACACGTTTCGGAGGAGTCCAGTGCCCAAGGTGTCAGACGACCACCTCGCCGCCCGGCGCAGCCAGATCCTCGACGGAGCCCGCAGTTGCTTCGCCGAGTTCGGCTACGAGGGCGCCACCGTGCGTCGTCTCGAAGAAGCGACCGGTCTGTCGCGGGGCGCGATCTTCCACCACTTCCGGGACAAGGACGCGCTGTTCCTGGCGCTGGCCCAGGAGGACGCGGGCCGCATGGCCGAGGTCGCCGCCAACCAGGGTCTGATCCAGGTCATGCGCGATATGCTCGCCCGCCCTGAGGATTTCGATTGGCTGGGCACCCGCCTCGAGATCGCCCGCCGCCTGCGCAACGACCCGGAGTTCCGGGCCAACTGGGAAGAGCGCTCCGAGGAGCTCACCGCCGCCACCGTGGCCCGCCTCGAGCGCCGCAAGGCCGCGGGCGCGCTGCGCGACGACGTTCCCACCGAGGTGCTGCTCGGTTACCTGGACCTCGTCCTCGACGGCCTCATCGCCCGCATCGCCTCCGGGCACGCGGGCAACAACCTCGAAGCCGTGCTCGATCTGGTCGAGGCCTCCATCCGCCGCAAGGCGTGATCACCCGGGGCGGATTCGCCCCGCGCTCGTCAGCCCTCACGTTCGAGATCGGCGAGCAGCAGCCGCGAGATGCGGTCGAGTTCCTTGCGATCCGCGGCGCTCAGCACCGACAGGATGCGGGTCTCGTTCTCGAAGTGGTCGGTGACCACGATGTCGATCAGGTGCAGGCCGCGGTCGGTGAGCGCCACCTTGATGGCGCGCCGGTCCCCCGCGTCGGCGATGCGGCGCACCAGACCGGCCTGCTCCAAGCGGTCGAGCCGGCCGGTCATGCCCGCGCGCGACATCATCACGGTGTCGGCCAGAGCGGAGGGGTTGAGCTCGTAGGGCTCCCCCGAACGGCGCAGCGCCGCAAGCACATCGAACTCGCCGCGCTGCAATCCGTGGGCGGTGAACACCGTTTCGACCTTCGCGCCCGCCACCGCGGCCAGCCTGCCCAGGCGGCCGATGATCTCCATGGCCTCGCCGTCCAGGTCCGGCCGTTCCCGCCGCCACTGCGCCGCGATGGTGTCCACGGCGTCGGTCTCGTTCTCACCCATGGACAACACTCTATTCGATGCCATATAGTTCGGTAGCGAATTATCAATCACCGAATGATCCGGAGCTTCTCATGAACGCCGCTTCCCGCCCCGCCGCCATCCGCCGCCCCGAGGACTCCGAGATCATCGGGGCGGGGCAGCCCGCCTCGGTACGACTGCTCATCGACTCCGACGAGGCGGGCGGGTCGGTCAGCACCGTCGAGGTGACGCTGGCCGAGGGCGCCGACGGGGCCGCGCCGCACTATCACACGCTCTCCGACGAACTGTTCTTCGTCGCGGACGGCGAACTCCAGGTCATGGCCGGGGACGAGATCGTCACCGTCGGCGCGGGCGGGGCGTTGGTGGTCCCCAAGTTCATGCCGCACGCCTTCGGCGCGGTCCCCGGCTCCTCGGCCCGCCTGTTCATCGCCCTCATGCCGGGCGTGGAGCGGCACGGGTACTTCCGATTCCTGGAGCAGCTGGCACTGGGGCAGACCACCCCGGCCGACATCGAGGCGGCGCAGAAGGAGTACGACAACTACTTCGTCGACGCTCCGCGGTGGTGGGCCGAGCGCACCGCGAACCGCGCCTGAACACGCGAGTTCGCCTGCCGCGCCGCGCATTCGCCGAGCCGCCGGCGCGGTTCACCGGCAACCGATCGCGACACCCGCCGAGTCATCCTGCCCGGCGGGTAGCCCGAGAATCGCCGGGCTGAATGTGCCATAGGCCACCCGACATGCGGAATGATCATCGGGTCGGCGCGGGTTGGACCTTGCATGGCATTCTCTGTTCCCATCACCGTGCGCGGCTATGAGCTCGATATCAACGGGCATCTCAATCAGGCGGTCTACCTCCAGTACGCCGAGCACGCGCGCTGGGAGCTGCTGAAGGCCGCGGGCATCGCCGGGGACAAGATGGTGACCGCGGGCATCGGGCCGGTAGTGCTGGAACAGACCATCAAGTACCAGCGCGAATTGCATCTCGGCGACGAGGTGAACGTGACCTGCGAGTTCGAATTCACCGGCGGCAAAATCTTCCGGATGCGCCAGCGCATCGTGAAACTCGACGGCACCGTGTCCGCGGAGATCGACGCCGTATCCGGCATTCTCGACCTCGCGGCCCGCAAACTGGTTGCGGATCCCGGTGCGGCACTGCGGGCCGTGGCCGACTCGCCCGAGGCCCTGGGCCTCTAGCCCCGCGACGCCCGTCCGCACCCACCCCGGTTGTTCAGCGAAAATCTTTCAGCGGGAGCGATTTCCGAAACCCCGGCAGAGTTTGCCGAGAAGGCTGAAATCTGTCGATGCGGACCGAATTCGATCGGTCGCGGGATATGATTCAGATCACGCTCGGCCCCGCAGCAAATCCCGAGCAGATCGGAGTTCCGCATGACCGGCGCCCTGCACCGAACGGGATCGGCGACCCTCGCCAACACCGCGCGACAGCTACCCGGCTACCTTGTCGCAGCCACCGAGCGAAGTATCAGCGTGCGCGTCGGCGACGGCACCTGGACCCTGGATCGCGCGGATGTGCTCGACATCGCCCGGTGGGATGCTGCGAGTGCGCAGAGTGGTTGCGAGGGCCGTCCGGTACTGGTGCGGGTACGGTCCGGCGCCACAGCCGATTTCACCCAGCGCCGTCGCGTGGAGGTCACCGATCGTCCGCTCACGCTGGCGCCGGAACAGAGTCCCGCCCGCGGTGACGACGAGCTGCGGCGCCAGACCGAGATCTGGGCCCGCGGACTGGATCTGACCGCGAGACCCGGGGTCGGCGGGGCCACCATGACCTGCTGCCAGACCCGGTCGCAACACGGCAGCGACGACGGCATCGCCTGCGACAGCCTCGACTGACGGGGGCCGCGCATGGCCCGCACCACGGGTTCGGTCCTCA
Organism: Nocardia sp. NPDC056611; assembly: GCF_042792755.1. Taxonomy (NCBI): domain Bacteria; kingdom Bacillati; phylum Actinomycetota; class Actinomycetes; order Mycobacteriales; family Nocardiaceae; genus Nocardia; species Nocardia sp. NPDC056611. The sequence continues at coordinate 1,062,614 of NZ_JBHTVV010000002.1, read as the reverse complement.
TCGTCACCGAGGCCGAAGATCTGCACGGCGATGCCCTCGCCGCTACACTGCGTAAATTTCACGGCCACAATCCGATTCGTCTCGACATGCGTGACTTCCCGCGCGAGAACGGCACTTTCCGGCTCGGCGCGGACGGCTCCTACCGGAGCCTGTCGCACATCTTCGGACTCGACGACGTCACCTCGGTGTGGTGGCGGCGCCCGCACCCCACCCTGGTGCCGGGCGGGCTGAGCGCCGAGGACGACGACTACCGCCGCGCCGAGTGCGACGGCTTCCTGCAGGGGCTGCTGTGGTCGATCCCGGCCCTGTGGGTCAACGACCCCGGGGCCGACCGCACCGCGGGACGCAAGATCGTGCAGTTGGAGACCGCCGCCCGGGCCGGATTCGCGATTCCGGAAACCCTCGTCACCAATGACCCCGACGAGGCGCGCGCCTTCGTCGAATCCCGGCCCGGGCCAGTGGTTTACAAGCGCACCGGCACCGGGCGCGGGGCGTTCACCGAGACCCGCCTGTTCACCCCGGCCGATTTCGACCGGCTCACCACGATCCGCAACTCCCCCACCATCTTCCAGGACTACATCCAGGCCGAGAGCGACCTGCGCATCGTGTGGGTGGACGGCATCGAGTGGGTGGTGCGCATCGACTCGCAATCCGGTGTGGGACGGGTGGATTCGCGCCTGGACACCTCGGTGGCGTTCACCGCCGATCGCCTGCCCGCCTCGGTGAGCAAGTCGCTGACCACGCTGATGGGCGCGCTGGGACTGGCTTTCGGCGTGCTGGACCTGCGGGTGGGGCTCGATGGCGAGTTCTACTTCCTGGAGGTGAATCCCCAGGGGCAGTTCGCCTATCTCGAGATCAAGACCGGTCTGCCGATTTTCCGGAGCCTGGCGAACCTGCTGGTGCTCGGCGACGGGACCGTGACCCCGTAGCGGCCGCACGCCATCGCGAGCGGAGCGAGATCGCAAGTCCCCGACCGGCGTTCACCGGCCGAGTCCCCGCGATCGTGTTCCCGGAACGGGACGCTACTTGCTGACGGGCTTGCCGGCCTTGCGGCGGTTGGCACCGCCCCGGCTGCGGAGTTGCACATGCGACTCCACGAGCACGTTGTGAATGAAGCCGTACGACCGCCCGGTTTCCCTGGCTAGGGACCGGATACTGGCCCCGGCCTCGTACTGCTTCTTGAGCTGGGATTGCAAGCGATCGCGGGATTTCCCGGTGACGCGCGTGCCTTTACCCAATACGGCTTTACCCTGTGCGGGCCTGTCACTCATGGCTTCCTCCGAGTCGCCGTGGGCGCCTCATTCCAGGGTAGAGACTCGGATGCCTGTGATCAACGAAACGGTGTGATGTGAATCACCGAGTTTTGGCGAACACGCGTTTTTCGGTGCGGGAAGCGAGTTTCCGGGCGCGGACGGCGGTTTCTCCGCGCCCGGAACGCGCGCGCTCAGGCCAGCTGGATCAGTTCCAGGTAATCCTGCGACCAGTGGTCCTCGGTGCCGTCGGGCAGCATGATGACGCGCTCGGGGTTGAGCGCCTCGGCCGCGCCCGGGTCGTGGGTCACCAGGACCACCGCGCCCGCGTAACTGCGCAGCGCGTCGAGCACCTGCTCACGCGAGACCGGGTCGAGGTTGTTCGTAGGTTCGTCCAGCAGAAGGACATTCGCCGCCGAGGACACCAGACCGGCCAGGGCGAGACGGGTCTTCTCACCACCGGAGAGCGTGCCCGCGGGCTGCTCGAGCTGCGGCCCGGAGAACATGAACGCGCCGAGCAGACCGCGCAGGTCCTGTTCGCCCGCGTCGGGGGCGGCGTGCCGGATGTTCTCCCAGACCGTGGCCTGATCGTCGAGGGTGTCGTGTTCCTGGGCGAAATATCCGATCTTGAGGCCGCGACCGGGGTCGATCTGGCCCGCGGTCAGGGTCTCCACGCCCGCGAGCAGCCGCAGCATGGTGGTCTTACCGGCGCCGTTGAGACCCAGGATGACCACCCGGCTGCCCTTGTCGATGGCCAGGTTCACCCCGGTGAAGATCTCGAGGGACCCGTACAGCTTGGTCAGGTTGGTGGCCATCAGCGGTGTCTTGCCGCAGGGGGCCGGCTCGGGGAACTTGATCCGGGCCACCTTGTCGGCCACGCGGATGTCGTCGACCTCGTTGAGCATGCGCTCGGCGCGCTTGACCATCTGGTGTGCCGCAGCGGCTTTCGTCGCCTTGGCACCGAGCTTGGCGGCCTGCTGCTTGAGCGCGGAGGCCTTCTTCTCGGCATTGGCGCGCTCGCGCACGCGGCGCTGTTCGTCGGTGGCGCGGGCGTCGAGGTACTTCTTCCAGCCCATGTTGTAGATGTCGGCCTCGCCGCGCACGGCGTCGAGGAACCACACCTTGTTCACCACGTCGCCGAGCAGTTCGACATCGTGGGAGATGACGATGAGGCCGCCGTCATGGTTCTGCAGGAACCCGCGCAGCCAGTTGATGGAGTCGGCGTCGAGGTGGTTGGTGGGCTCGTCGAGCAGCAGTGTGGTGTCGGACTTGCCGCCGCTGCCGTCGGAGGCGCTGAACAGGATGCGCGCCAACTCGATTCGACGACGCTGACCACCGGAGAGAGTGCGCAGCTGCTGATTCAGCACCCGGTCGGGCAGGGCCAGGCTGTGGCAGATGCGGGCGGCTTCGCTCTCGGCGACGTAACCGCCCAGGGCCGAGAAACGCTCCTCGAGGCGGCCGTACTTGCGGATCGCCTTGTCACGTTCCTTCTCGTCGGCGACCTCGGCCATCAGCGCCTGCTGCTTCTCCATCTCCCGCAGCAGGGTGTCGAGGCCGCGCGCGGACAGCACCCGGTCCTTGGCGAGCATGTCGAGGTTGCCCTCGCGCGGATCCTGGGGCAAATATCCCAGTTCTCCGGAACGAATGACCTTGCCCGCGTAGGGTTCACCTTCACCGGCGAGAATGCGCAGCGTGGTGGTCTTGCCGGCACCGTTGCGGCCCACCAGCCCGATCCGGTCACCGGCCTGCACCCGCAGCGCCGAGCCCGGCGCCGTCAGCAGGGTGCGGACTCCGGCCCGGACCTCCAGGTCGGTCGCGGTGATCACAAGCGTCTCCTCGGGTGCAGCGGATGCCGATGGTTAACTGATCGATTGTGCGTCGCGTCGACACACAAGAACCACCGATTTTACTGCAAGCGCGGCAGAGCCCAAGGTCAGGGGCATGGGATCACACTCCGACCTGCCCGGACTCCGGTTTTGATCGCACTTCGCCCGGTTTCTGGCGCCCGAGACCGGGCGCCCACGCCGACGACCGGCCACCGTTGCGGCTCCGCGATCTTCTAGCAATCAACAAACAGATGCGCGAGTGCTAATGTTTCGCCTTGTCAGGGAACCGGGTCCCGGAAGGAGCGGATTCGAATGTCTGCAGCACTTCACACCCAGCACACCGATCACGAACACGTCCACGGCCCAGGTTGCGGCCATGTCGCCGTCCCGCATGGTGACCATGTCGACTACGTGCACGACGGTCACCTGCATCGCGCTCACGACGGCCACTACGACGAATGCGAAACCGCGGGGCACAGCGAACACGCCGACCACGCCCACGTACACGGCGAAGGTTGCGGCCACGTCGCCGTCCCCCACGGTGACCACGTCGACTACATCCACGACGGCCACCGGCACGCGGCGCACGACGACCACTACGACGATCACTGACCGGACGAGCCCCGCTCACCATCGGCCGATCCCCCGCCGAGCCTCCCGCGCTCCGATCGACCCAGCGGGATCTCCAGGTGCACGGTCTGGAACCGTCGTCCGGGTTCACGGTCATCGTGCACGACAGTGCCGAGCGATTTCCAGAACTCCAGCGCACCGGGCACACTCGCGTCGGTGTGTAGGTACAACCGCTGGTAGGCGGGTGTCACGCGGACGAATTCGACCGCCCGCGTGACCAATTCGGTCGCCAGCCGGTGCCGGCGGTGCTCGGGACGCACGTAGACCCGGAACAGCTGGGCCGTGCTGTGGTCGGGGTAACGTGCGGCCAACCACGCCGGATGCGGCGGCGTGCGCGGTCCCCTGGCCCGGATCGCGGTGGTGGCGACCACCTCCGCGCCGAGCACCGCCACCCAGAGGCGCTGTCGGGGATGGCAGAGGTAGGCGCGGGCCGGGTCGACGACGTCGTCGTGATGCTCGGGCAGGTAGCCGTATCCGAGGTCGCGGTAGAAGGTGTCGAGCATGACGCTGCGGGCGCCCGGGAGATCCTGCGGCAGTGCCGCGCGGAGGGTGTAATCGCTCATCGGAGGGCGCCGAGCTTGGCGGACAGCACCTCGAGGCCCTCGACGGCGACCGGACCGGGCCCGGTGTAGCCGAACGGGACGGCGATGACACGGTCGTGGCGGATCGCGTCGAGCGAGGCCAGTTCCGGACGGTCACGGAGGGCGCGCCGGACCGAGTCGGGAGTCTGGTCGCCCTGGGTGAGCAGGATGATCACGTCGGGATTGCGGGCGATCAGGGTTTCGGTATTGGCTTCGAAATTGCGTTTGGCCACGTCTCCGAAGATGTTCTCGAGCCCGAGCGTGCCCATTTGCGTGTGCACGGTGCTGGTGGCGCCGTACGCGCTCAGGGTGGAGCCGTCCCGGGAGAGGATGAGTGCGGCGGCGGGGCGGGCCGGGCCGCCGGGCCGGTGCTGATCCGCGACCGCGGCGACGCGGCGACGCAGGTCGGCGACGGTGTCACCGGCTTGCTTCGCGGTCCCGAACAGCTTTCCGTACAGCTCGATATCGGCGAAGATGTCGTCGTAGGCGCCGGCGGCGTTCTTGCAGTAGCCGCGGGTGACCAGCAGCGGGATGCCCGCCGAGGCCAGATCCTCCGGTTTGACGGCCGCGCCCTCGAAGCTCACCACCACGTCCGGATTCCGCGCGATGATCTGTTCGCGGGCGAGATCCGCGGTGGGCGTGATCATTTCGGCGTGACCGAGCGCGGCGGCGTATTCCCCGGGGAAGGGCGCGGTTTCGAAGGTTCGGGTCACGACGCGGTCGGCGGCGCCGGCGGCGGCGATGAGCGGGGCGGCCACCGATCCCACGGTGACCACCCGGGCGGGGGCGCGGTCGAATCGCACGTCCCGGCCGCAACTGGAGATGGTGAGCGGGAAGGCCCCGTCGGTGGGCTGCGTGTTCTCGGGTGCGGTCGCGCCGCAGCCGGTCAGTGCGAGCATCGCGACAACGGCGGCGGGCAGGGCACGCGCGAGGGTGGTGGAGATAGGCATGATCGATGAATCCTTGTGTCGTGGTTCAGGCAACGGGGTTGCGAAAGCGGCGAATGAGAACGAGCAGGAGGGGTGCGCCGACGACCGCCGTGACGATGCCGAGCGGTAATTCCCTGGGCGAGAATGCGGTTCGGGCCACCACATCGGCGACCACCAGGAAGACCGCCCCCAGCAGGGCGGACGCGGGGATCAGCCGGCGATGGCGACCACCGGCGAGCAGTCGCGCGGTGTGCGGCACGATCAGTCCGACGAACCCGATGGCCCCGGCCACCGCGACCACCGCCCCGACGCACAGCGCCACCACCCCGAGGGCGGCCACCCGCCACCGGGTCGGCGCGAAGCCCAGGGTGCGCGCGGTGTCGTCGCCGACGGCCAGCGCGTCCAATCGCGTGGCCATGAGAAACAGCGCCACCGCGCACCCGCTCACCGCGGCCGTCGTCGTCGCGACCGGGGGCCAGGCCGCGGAACCGAGCGAACCCAGCAGCCAGAACAGCACCGCGCGAGCGCCTTCCGGCGAGTCCGACGCGAAGATGAGGAAACTGGTCGCCGCCGAGAAGACGTAGCCGATGGTCACCCCGCCGAGCAGCAGTCGCAGTGAGGTCAGCTGTCCATGACTGCGTGCCACCGCGAACAACAGCACGGTCGCGGCGAGTGCTCCGACAAACGCACTGCCGGAGAGCATCCCGGCCCCGGCGGTGACTCCGAACAGCAGCGACAGCGCCGCCCCGGTGGACGCCCCCGACGTGACGCCGAGGATGTGCGGATCGGCCAGCACATTGCGCACGACGGTCTGCAGCACCGCTCCGCTGACCGCCAGCCCGGCGCCGACCGAGGCGCCCAGCAACACGCGCGGTACGCGCACCCGCCACACGATGGCGTCCTGCGCCGCCGTCCACTCCGATGCCGCCGGAACTCCGGCCACGTGATGGCCGACAATGCGGGCGACGGTGAGCGGCGGCACCGCGACCGGTCCGATCCCGCACGCGCAGACGATCACAGCCAGCAATACGGTGCCCAATGCGGTGAGCCATGCGATCGACGCCCATCTGCGCCGGGCATGTCCGAGATCGTCGGGTGGGGCCTCGCTCGCAGCGGTGGAGAGGAGTGTCATTGCGGCGCTCCCTGTTCCACCCGCCCACCCGATCGCCCAGCCGGCGAGCCGGACAGGTCGCCGGTCCGATCGTTGTGCTCGGCCGGTGGCCGTCGTGGGCCGAACAGCAGTTGCGGGGAATCGAAGGCGGTCGAGCGCTGAACGCTGACGCCGTAGACAGGTTCGAGGACCTCGGGCGTCAGCACCTCGTCGACGGTTCCGGTGGCGGCGACGCGGCCGCGATCGAGCAGGACCAGGCGGTCGCAGTAGCGGGCGGCGAGATTGAGATCATGCAGGACGATGACCGTGGTGATCGCGAGTTCTCCTAGCAGGCTGAGCAATTCGTGCTGATATCGGATGTCGAGGTGGTTGGTGGGCTCGTCGAGGAGCAGGTGGTCGGCTTGCTGGGCCAGGGCGCGGGCGATGAGCACGCGCTGGCGTTCGCCGCCGGACAGCGCGGTGAACGGGCGGTCGGCGAGGTGCCTCGCACCGACGCGATGCAGGGCCGCGGCCGCGGCGGCGTGATCGGTCCGGGCGTAGCCCCGCACCGCACCGGCCCAGGGCGAGCGACCCAGCAGGACCATGTCCGCCACCGTGATCGGCGTCTCGGCGGGCGCTTCCTGGGCGACGACCGCGAGGCGTTCGGCCAGCGCTCGCCCACGCAGGGCGTCCACCGAGGTCTCGTCGATCAGCACCGTGCCGGTGCGAGGGCGGAGCGCACGGTGGATCACCCGCAGCAAGGTGGATTTGCCGGAGCCGTTGGGGCCGATCAGTCCGACGGTGGAACCGGTTTCGGCGGTGAGTTCCACGCCGGACAACACCACCGCACCGCCGAATTCGACGCGGATGTCGGTCGCGCTGATCACCGGACCGCCGCCCGCGCCTCGCGGCCATGCCCCGTCGCCGCGCTCGGCGAGGATCCGGCCCGCGGCCGCATCGTGGCCGGCGCGCCCGCCGACCCCGGCCAGTCCGGCGGGCGCGGACGCCAGGTGTGATGCACGCTGACCGCCGTTCCGTATTCCGCCGAGATCCGTTGGGCTTCAGCCAGTTTTCCCAGGTAGTCCGGATCGTCGTCGGCCAGCAGGATGCCGGTGGCGGTACCGCTGTGGGCGATCACCACCCCGAGCGCCCCCATACCGCGCGCGGCACGGCACGCCAGGTCCAGGTGCGGACGTTCGCGCAGCACCGAGTTCATCAGCGCGCTGCGGGTGGCGATCTCGCCGATGCGATGGTGGTCGCGCCGGGCCAGCGCCTCGGTGAGACCGCCGAGCAGCCGGGTGTATTCGCGCTTGTCGGCCGCGGTGAAGGGTTTGGCGCGGCGGTTGAAGTCGACCGTGTCGAGCTGCCCGCCCTCGTCGGCGAGGACGATGGTGAGCGGCGGCAGCGCGGGCAGCCGGGCGAGCAGCCGCACCTCGCGGTGATAGAACGCGACCGACCCGGGATACATGACGCCGTCGGAGGGTTCGATCCCGCGCAGCAGATCCTCGATTTCGGCGGCGTCGATACCACGGCCCTGCGCGTCGGCGATCGCGCGAGCCGCCGCGACCAGGTCGGCCGTGGAGCTGGCCAGCCCCTTGCCCTCGGGGAGTTCGCTGATGATCGTCAGGCGTCCCGGCTGCCGGTGGCCCGACCGCTCGAGCATGAGTTCGGCCAGCCGGCGCGCTTTGCTCTTGTGTGGCGGTACGGTCTCGATCTCACCGTCGCCCGTGCCGGGCTCGAACACCGCGACCGAGCCCTGCCGGATCGGCAGCGTCACCAGGAAATCGCGATCGTCGCCGGCGGTCACGCCTTGCAGCAGTTCGCCACAACTACCGAAAGCGCTGCCCACCCCGGTGCGCATCGATGTGCTCACCGCTCGCTCGTCTGCTCGCTCCGGCGGGCGATCACGTGGAGGCGGTCACCGGTCAGGGCGGCGGAACGGGTGCCGTCGCCCGGCCAGGCGGGTTCGGTGAGCGGACCCGGCTGGTCGAACATAGCCAGGACGTCGAATCCGCTGGTGTGCAACAGGTATCGGAGCTCCTCGGGGAACAGCAGCCGCCACGCCGTGTGCTGGACCACGGGTTCGCCTCCCACCCAGGTCCAGTCGCGCCGCCGCCGCAACAGCTGCGCGGACAGGTCCACCGACAGCGTGGTACGGGAGGTGTAGGCGACCCCCTCCCACTCGATCTCGCGGACGGACACCTCATCGAGCAGCTCGCGGCGACCGCGATCGGTGAGCAGGAAGGCGCCACTGCGCATTTCGAGCACGAGCAGCCCGCCCGGCCGCAGGCAGGCGGCGAATCCGGTGAGCGCTGCGGCCACATCGGCGCTCGAGTGCAGGTGCAGCAGCGTGCTGCCCAGGCAGGTGACCACGTCCATCCGCTCGCGTGTGCCGAACCGGCGCGCATCGCCGACCTCGAACGCGATACCGGGATACTTCGCCCGGGCATAGGCGACCATGCGGGGCGAAATATCCATGGCCGTCACGACATAGCCCAGTTCGGCCAGCCGCGCCGCGTCCCGGCCGGTGCCGGAACCGACGTCCAGCAGCCGCATCGCCGTGCCGTCGGGCGTCGTGCCGAATTCGGTGACCAGGTCGTGGACGAACCGGGCGTTGCGGTGGCCGCTGTCGGGGAAGGTGCGCTCGTACAGCGCCGGATTGTCGGTCAGCAGATTCTCGGTGGCGAGCACCGGGCCCTCGGTCGGGCAGGTCATCGTGGGTCTCGGCTTTCGGTGTCGGGAGCGGTCGCCGCCGTGGCGACGGAGACCGCTGTCTCACTGGGTTTTTCGATGTCGGCCACAGGCAGGAGCCGACCGCGGTGCAGCGCGCTCACCGCGACGGCGGCCAGTAGCCCGGTGCCCGCGCAGAGCCCGGCGGGCCACCACGCCAGCGGACCGCCGCCCCGGTCCACCGCCGCGCCGACCAGCGCCGTCAAGCCGACGGTGCACACGCCGGACACGAGATAGAAGGCGCCGAAATAGGTTCCGGTCAGGCGGACGCCGCCGAACGCGGCGACGAGTTCGTTCACGAAGGGCTGCACGATCATCGCGCCCACCGTGAGGACCACGACCGCGGCGAGAATCGGGACCATGCGCAGCGACGTCGCCACGACACCGTCGCCGCCCCCGTCGATGAGCGGCGCGGCCAGCGGCGGAATCACGAACGCGAGGCCCATGACGGCCATGCCCGCGGCCATCGCGGGTCCGCGTTCCCCGCGTGCGAAACGCTGGGTGATCCGCACTTGCAGCAGCAGGATCACGGCGGTGTCGACCAGGAACAACGCCGCCACCGCCCCGGTGTCGTGCGGACCGGCGACCCGCCGCGCCTGCAGGGTCAGGAGGAAATAGCTCTGGCTCTGCAGCGCGAACATGCCAGCCAAGGCGACCGCGAAGGCCCAGAAGGCGCGGTGGGAGATCAGATTTCGCAGATCGTGCAGCACCCCGTGGTCGGCGGGCGGCACCGGGCGCGCGGGCAGGAACACCAGCTGCGCGATGGTCAGCAGCACGAAGATGCCGGCCGCCACCGCGGCGGTGAGCCGGAATCCCATCGCCACCAGCACCGTTCCGGCCAGCGGACCGACCGCCGAACCCACATTGCCGAACACGTTGAACAGCGCGAACGCCGAGGCGGCGCGGTCGGCGCTGTCGCGGGCGATATAGGCGCGCACGGCCGGATTGAAGAGCGCACCGGCGAATCCGGTCAGCACCGAGGCCGCCAGCACCACCGCCAATGACCCACCAGCGGCGAACAGTGCGAACCCGACGGCCCGGATCGCCGCGCCGACGATGATCACACCACGGGCGCCGAGCCGGTCGGAGATCGCGCCGCCGACCAGGAACAGGCCCTGCTGGCTCAGATTCCGCACGCCGAGCACCACACCCACCACCGCCGCCGACAGGCGCACGTCGGTGAGCAGGTAGCCCGCGAGGAACGGCATGAGCATGTAGAAGCCGGTGTTGCCGGCCAGCTGGTTCACCAGCAGCAGCCGCACCGACAGCGGAAACGAGCGGAAGAGCCCGAGCGTGTTCATCCTGCACCGCCGGGTCGGACGCCGAGCCCTGGACCCACGGGCCGCAGCAGTAACCCGTCCGACCCGCCGAGCCCCTGCCAGGGATCGCCGGTGATGAGTAGATGCCCGTCCAGGTCGACCCAGCGCGCGGCACCGCTCAGATGCGCCGCGGCGGCGATGCTCAGCGAGGTCGACGCCTGGCAGCCGAGCATCACGGCGACCCCGCGCCGGCGCGCCCAGTCGATCATCGACAGGGCCGCGTCCAGCCCGCCGCATTCGGCGAGTTTGATGTTGATGCCGCCGATTCCGCCGGGTAGCGCGTCGAGATCGGCGCGGGTACCGGCGTCCTCGTCGGCGATGACCGGTATCGGCACGGACTTCGCGACCAGCGCCAGCTCGTCCGGAGCCCCGGCCGGAACCGGTTGCTCCACCGCGGCGATCCCGAACTCGGCGAGACGGCCGAGCGCGGCGACCGCGGTGTCGGTATCCCACGCGCCATTGGGATCCAGTAGCAGCGCGGCCGCGGGAGCGGCGGCCCGGATCGCCGCCACCCGGGCGATATCGTCGGCCGGATCGGCGGCTCCCAGCTTGACCTTGATCGTGGTGAACCCCGCGCGGACCAGGCGCGCTGCCGTACGGCCCGCGTCCGGGGCCGGCACGATGCCGATCGTGTAGGCCGTCGGCACCCGGTCCCAGGCGGGCATGCCGAGCAGCTCGCAGAGCGGGACCCCGGCCGCGACGGCCAACCAGTCGTGGATGGCGGAATCGACGGCGGCGGCCACTGGCAAGGCGTCGCGCAATCGGATTCGGAGTTCGGGCAACCGCTTCGGCAGGCGGCCGGGATGCGGGTCGTCCCCCATCCATTCCACGGCGACGGCCAGCGCCCGCTCGATGGCCGGGACATCCAATCCGAGCCGCGGGCTCGTCACCACCTCCCCGCTCCCGTGAGTCCCGTTGTGCGAGAGCCTTACCCACACCGCGTCGCGCTCGCTCATGGCGGCGCGCGAGATCCGCAGCGGCTCGGCCAGCCGCAGCCGGGACACTCGAGACTCCAGTCTCATACCGGCGCCCCCGCCCCGGCCGGGTCGCGAACCACGCCGCACCGCGCCCAGCCCTCGACCTCGACCGCGTCCGGTGCCGCGATCTCGACCGGATCGGTCGCGGCGGCGCCCAGCAGCCCACGCGCGGCACACCATTCGTCGTCGTAGATGGTGCGCAGGTAGCGGTGCGGCCCGTCGGGGAAGACGGTCACGACATGCGCTCCGGGTTCACGCCGGGCGGCCCACCCGGCCACCAGCGCGGCCGCCCCGGTACTCCATCCACCCGCCACGCACGTCCGCGCCGCCACGGCTCGGCAGGAGGTGACGGCCTCGACCGGACCGACCCAATGCACCTCGTCGTAGTCCGAATACACCACATTGCGGGGCAGGATGCTGCTGCCGAGGCCCCGCATGACCCGGTGCCGGGCGGGCTGGCCGAAGATCCGCGAGCCCACCGAATCCACCCCGATCACGCGCAATCCGGGCCAGCGCTGTCGCAGTACCCGGGTGAGCCCCGCGCAGTGGCCGCCCGAACCCACCGTCGCCACCAGGACATCGACGGTCTCGACCTGGTCGATGATCTCCTGTGCCATGGCGGCGTACCCGGCGGCGTTGTCCGGATTGTCGTACTGGTCGGGCCAATACGCGCCGGGCGTGGCCGCGAGCACCTCGCTCAGCCGATCCAGGCGCGCCTGCTGCCAGCCGCCCACGGCATGCGGGCGTTCGACCACCTCGAGCCGGATGCCGTAGGCGGTGAACAGGGCACGCATATCCGGTTCCAGCTCGTCGTCGACGACCAGTACGACCGGATGCCCGAGCGCGCGGGCGGCCAGGGCCAGCCCCATTCCCAGGGTGCCGCTGGTGGATTCGACCACCGGCGCACCCGGCGCCAGCTCGCCCCGCGCGACCGCACCGGACAGCAGCGAGATCGCCGCGCGGGCCTTCATACCGCCGATTCCGGCCGATTCCAGCTTGGCCCGGTACCCGACGCCGGCGTCACCCGCCGGTATCCACGCCATCGGCGTGCCGCCGATCAGGTGCAGCAGGCCGGACTGTGCGGGTGTTGCTAGGCGCCGCATGCGAACTCCCCGCCGCGATAGTGGAAGTGGGTGCTCGGACCGCCGTCCAGCGAGAAGAACGGGTACGGCTCCGCGGCGACCGCGGTCAGCCCGGGCGCGCCCAGGAACCACGGCAGCACCGCGCTGCCGGTCTGCGCGAACATCACCATCGGCACGTCGCGATCGCGGGCCCGCGTCAGCAGGTCATCGAAACTCGCATTGCTCAGGCACATTCCGGTGACCAGCAAGGCATCGTAGGGTTCGTCGATCGCGGTGGCCGAGGTGCGCACCGTCTCACCCCACTCGGTGACGCCGCCCGCCAGGTCGCAGGGGATGTAGCCGATACCTCGGCCGCGCAGCTGCGCCAGCAGGGAATTCACCACACCGACCACCAGGACCCTGCGCACCCCCCGGGGCAGCAGATCGACGACCCCGGCGGCCCGGGTCCGCGATTTCGCCAACGAGGACTCCCCCGCCACGAGAACCGGCTCACCGCGCACGCCACCGGCATCGGGATGCGGATGGGCGTGCATCAGATAGGCGTCCAGCGCGGCGATCCGCACGGCGGGCAGCGGATGGTCCAGCAGGTCGTCAATGCTCGCGCCGACGCACTCGCCGACGGCGGTCACATGATCGGACCCGTCACCCGGTTCGAAGGCGCACGAACCCACGGCGGCGCCGACCCGGATACTGAGAATCTCATTGCGGTACCGCTGGTTCCGGCCGACGTGGCGGGTGCTGTGCAGGGTGAGGAAGGCGGCGGCCACCGTCACGGTGGCCGGGTCGGGACCGATGCGACCGGCCCGGACCGAGGAGATCAACGCGTCCAGGGTGATCGGCCGGGCAAGGGGGCTGTCGGTCACCGGGCCACCGCGGCCTCGGCGTAGGAGACCCGCAGTGCGTCGATCAGTGCACGCGCCGAATCCCCGGCCGCGCCGGCCTGCTCCTCGGCGACCATCACGTGCGCGAGGTAGCCGTTGTTGTTCTGCGCGGACCGCACCCGGGTACCGGGCGCGGCCAAGTCGTAGTCCACGATGCGGGTGTCCAGCTCCCAGTCCTCGGCACCGGAAACGCCTTCGAGGACACCGGTTTCCCGCGGCACCAGGAAGGCGATCGCCGCGCTGCCGACACCGGTCGGCGCGGTGGTCAGATCCGGCGCCCGGCCCAGCGCCAGATCCGCGCACACCGCGGCCAGGTCGATACCGGTCACCCGGCGCACCAGCTCGGTGATGCGATTGCCCGCCGGCCGCGGATTCACCTCCACCAGCCGAGGGCCGCTCGCCGTCAGTCTTATCTCGACGTGCGCGACCGTATTGTCCAGTCCCAGAGCGGCTATCGCGGCGCGTGCGACATCGGCGATGGCCGACTCCGCGGCGGGTTCCAGCAGCGCCGGGAACATATGTCCGGCCTCGATGAACCACGGCGCGCCGGTGAGTTGTTTGTCGGTGATGCCGACGACCGTGGTGCGCCCGTCGAAAGTGACGGTCTCCACACTGAATTCGGGTCCCTCGAGATGCTGCTCCACCAGCACCTCGGCGGCGCGCTGCTGTCCGCGCGCGTTCACCGGGAACCCGGTGATCTCGCCCAGGGCCGCGCGTAGCTGCGCGGCGTCGTCCACGCGACGCACGAACATTCCGCCGCACAGGTCGACGGGCTTCACCACCACCGGGTAGCCGATCCGCTTCGCGGCCTCCAGCGCGTCGGCGTCGGTGGCCGCCACGGCGAATTCCGGCCCGGGAACGCCTGCGGCGCCACAGATCCGGCGGGTTCGGGCCTTGTCACATGCCGCCGCCACGGCCTCGCGGCTCGGCCCCGGCAGTCCCAGCTCGGCCGCGACCGCCGCGACCGCCGGCAGGTAGTAGTCACAGGAGGACAGCACGCCGTCGAACTCCAGGACCTCGTGCAACCGCCGCACCCACGGCAGCAGCGCCGCCTCGGCGTTCGTCTCGGCCGTCACGATATTCGCGGCGCCGAGCAGCGGGTGCCCGGCGTCCGGCGCGGCTCGCACATAGTGCCGCAGGTCGCGGGTCAGGAAGCTGAACCGGTCCCCGCGCTCCCGGATCGCCTGCGGCAGCAGGGTACTCATCGACCCGACCCAACTCTCGATCATCAGCAGATGTCCCATTCGGCCTCCTCGGAACTGATTGACGGGGCTTAACGATAATGATTGTCATTATCTCTGTAAACCCGTAATCTCTCCCAGCGCCGGGCCGAGCCGAAAACGCATGCGCGCCGAGGCCGATCACCACAACCCGGCGTGCCACACCACACCTGATGAGAAAATTCGAGGTCAGTCACATGGGGTATTCCCCTGCCCGTCCCGCCGCCCTGTCCGCGGCACTGCTCATGACCGTCGCGAGCATCGGCGCGGCCACCGCGACAGCCGCCCCGGCGGACACCTCCGGCGCGATCGACTACACCGCGACTGTCGGAGACACCAGTACGGTCATCCGGACCTCCGCCGGATCACTCGTGTCCGACAAGGGCGTCTTCACGATCGTCGCCCCCGACGGCACCACGCTGGGGGGCACCGAATTGTCTTTCCGGGTAGACGATTTCGTGTTCCCCATCGACGCGGACATCCACGACCGCACCGCGACCCTCACCCCCCGGTTCGACCTGCGGCACGCCGAATATCGGCCGGTGGCACTTCCATTCGAGGATCAAGCGCCCTGGAAGAACGCCTACGAACGCGAACAGGCCGCGTGGAGCCGCATGACCAGCACCATCAGCATGGGCGCGACCGTCGGCACCCTGGCCGGCGGCCTCGGCGGAGCGGCCGTCGGCTGCCTCATCGGCGGCGCCACCGGAGCCACCCTCACCGGCGCGCTCACCGCCATGTTCGGCGCGCTGCCGGGCGCGGTCGCGGGCTGCCTCGCGGGCGCGGCGGCCGTCGGCTTCCTCGGCACCGTCGCCGGGCAGATCTTCGTGACCGCACCGGCCGCCGTCCTCGCCGCGGCACAGTACTTCACCACCATCAACCAGGCCATGACGGCGCCGAAGCCGGCGAGCTGAGGCGGGACCCCACCGGAGCGGATCGCGGCCACACTCCCTGAACCGCGATCCGTTCCTCGCCCACCCCGGCCCTTCACCCCGAACGCCCGCACGCCAGAAGCGAATCGGGCTTACAGGTTGACATTCGCCGGTGATTTGTAACACACTCGCTGAGCTCAACTGGTGAGGGAGGGTTCGGCGGTGACCGATCACGCGCGTGTGGCGCTCGAGCTATTGCGGGACAGCAGCCAATTCAAGTGGTACGTGATTCCGCTGTTGCTGGTCGTCATCTACATCTACGCCACCGAGGTCGAGCGGCGGAACTGGAACGTGCTGTTCGCGGGCCTGGCGCTGTGGGGCATGGACCTGTTCAACGAGATCTGCAACTCGCTGGTCTTCCACGGCACCGGGCGGGCGCCGGTGTGGGCCGCGTCCGGGCCGACGGCCTATCAGATCCTCATCGGGTTGAACATCGAGATCTGCTTCATGTTCGCCATCATGGGCATCGCCGCGGCGAAGATGCTGCCGCCCAAGGAGACTCGTATCCTCGGGCTGCCCAACCGGCCGGTGCTGATCGCGCTGAACTCCGCGGCCGCGGTCGGGGTCGAGGTGCTGCTCAACAAGATGGGCGTGCTGACCTGGGACTGGTCCTGGTGGCACGCGGGCTTCCCGTTCCTGATCTGGCTGGTCGGCTACGTGCCGTTCTTCGCGGCCTGCTTCTTCGTGTACGACCTGCCGACCGTGCGGGCCAAGGCCATCGCCGTCGGCGCGATCCTGGGCGTCGACGCGCTCGCCATCGCGATCTTCGGCACCCTCGGGTGGCTGTGATGACCGATCTGTCCTTGCGCCACGGCGTGCTCGCGGCCGCCGCCGGGCTCGCCTTCACCCTCGCCGCGCCGCAGCAGGCGGCCACCGCCGCCCCCGCCTGCGATCTGCTCGGCACCGTCGGCACCCCCGAGCCGGGTGCGGACGAAACCACCGCCGGCCTGGACGCGTTCCCCGCCGCCACGGTCGCCCTGCCGGATCGGGTCCTGCTGCGCGGCACCGCGGAGACCTTCAACCGCCGCTGGTCCTTCGCCACCCGCGACGGCGCGATCTACGTCAAACCGGCCGCCGCGCAGGGCGGTTGGCGCACGCTGCCGCTGCCGGGCTGCCTGGCGGGACGCGTCGCCGGGGTCTCGGCCGACGACGACGAGATGATGGCCATCGATGTCGACGGACGCTTCTTCACCATGGACCGTATTCTCAGCGCCCCCAAGGACTGGAACTGGTCCAGCCGCTACGGCTCCCCGCTGTGGACCGGTCCGGGCAACACCCTGCCGCCGGGCACGACGGCGTGGACCTGGTCGGTGCTCTCACCCAGCGAGGACCACGTCTGGCGCGATATCGCGGGCAACGACCACACGGTGGGCGGCGCCAAGGTGTCGCACGTGTACGCGCTCACCGACGACGGCCATCGCATCCACTACGTGGACCCGTGGCTGCCGCTGGACCACAGCTACGAGATGTCCACCCCGGCCGGCGGCCGTTTCCGGGCGGTCGGTATCTCCACCAGCGGCTCCACCACCCTGGTGGTGAACCGCTTCGGCGACCTCTACACCCGCCTGTACGACTTCGACATCTCGGGCGCGGACAAGGTCTTCTTCCGCTACTCCTACGAGGATCAGCGCGGCCGTCCCGAAGCCCCCGACATGCTCTCGGAACGGATCGACGACCACTACGCCGCGATCCAGCTGCCCGCGCCCGAGTGGACCGCGCAGCCCAAGATCCCCGGGCAGATCACCGACCGGGTCTCGGTGCACAAGACCGGGATCGGCTCGGCCGCACGCGAACTGCGCGTGGAGGGCGTCGCCGACGGGCATACCGGGTACTGGGTGAAAACGCTGACCGCCGAGCAGTGGGGCTTCGTCCCCACCGATCAGCCGCTGGCGGGCAAGATCCTGGACAACACGCCCGCGGACCATTCGGTCGACGACAGCGTGCCCGTATCCCCTTACACCTATGCGGGCACGACCCCGTCGGGTGTGGGAGCGCGGATCGAGAATTTCGATCTCGCGGTCTCGCCGACGCCGCTGCGGCTGGAGTTCGCCGACGGCAGCAGGCTGGATCTGATCCTGCACACCGTCGACGGACTCCGCCAGACCGTGCAGGCCGCCGGAATCACCGATCAGCCACGGGGTTTCGACGGCAGCATCGAGGTCCCCGCGGCCACCCTGGCCACGCTCGCCGAACAGCCCGACACGGTCCGCCAGTTCGTGCGGACCACCCTGGGCGGCCGCCGTTTCACCGACACAGCGGTCCGCGTCACCACGAGCGGCTTCGCCGTCGACGCCCTCGCGGTGACGCTCCCCCGCACGCACTGACGACGGAGAACGGCTGTCCGGCCGAGGAATCAGAGGTCGGGCAGCCAGTTCCCGTGGAACCCGTGCGGCACGCGGCGCGGCAGGTGGATGCTGCCGATCGGCTCGCCGCCGAGGTCGTCGGCATCGAGAATAACCAGGTCACTGCTGTTTTCGGCGGCGTCGTAGACGTAGGTCATGAGATAGCCCGCACCGCCGGGGTTTTCGTCGGCCGCCGCGAACGCGGCTTCGGCGGGCACGCGGCCTGGACCGAAGTCGTGGACGGTGGACGATCCCGTGTGCAGGTCGTAGCGCAGCAGCGCGCCGGTGCCGCCGCCGGAGACCGAGGCGTGGCCGTAGCGGGCGTCGAGCCCCGCCAATCGGTCGTCGATGCGCGGGAATTCGGCGATCCGGTCGTCGATCCGTTCCTCACGGACGGCCCCGGTCACGAGGTCGAGGGTCCAGCGCCACAGGTTCGCGCCGGTGTCGAAGCCCTGTGAGGTGTCGCGCCACATGCTCGGATAGCGCATGGCGTACAGCACGATCCGGCCCGCGTCATCGTGGGCGTTGAGGGTGTGGAAGACGTAGCAGGGTTCGATGTCGAACCAGCGCACCGGGCCCTGCGGGTCGTCGCGGCGCAGCACGCCGATGCGCGCCTGATAGTCGTCGCTCCACCGGAACGGCATGGCCCCGCCGGACATGGCGGTCCGCATGTCGAACACCACCGGCAGATCCAGGAACAGCACATGCTTCGCGGTGAGGGCGAAGTCGTGGTGCATGGTGGCGGCCGGGACATCGATGGCGCGGCTGAGTTCGAGATCGCCCGCGGCGTCGGCGCGGTGGTAGGTCAGGTACGGCTCGCGGAAGTCGTAGCCGAAGAAGTGCAGTTCCCCGGTGACCGCGCAGGTCTTGGGGTGCGCGGTCATGGCGGTGGTGAGCTTGCCGTCGAAGTCGTAGGGGCCCACGGTGTCCAGCTCGCTGGTCAGCTCGTAGGGGAACGAGGATTCGACGAGGGCGAAGCTGCGGCCCGCGTGCCGGACGATGTGGGTGTTGGCCGCACCCGCGGCGTAGTCGCGGTTGCCCTGCGCGTCGATGCCCTGCGCGCCGTCGGTGAACCGGGTGGTCCGCACCCACCGATTGCGGTAGGACACAGCGCGTCCGCCCTCGAGCCGTACACCGTGCACCATGCCGTCGCCGAAGAACCAGTGCGGGGAGGCGGCGTCGTGCGGGTTGGGCCCGTTGCGCACGAACCAGCCGTTGAGGTCCTCGGGAATCGTTCCGGTGCAGGGCAATTCGAAAGCGGTGATCTCGTCGGGGACCGGTGCGTAGTTGCCGGAGAGATGAGGAGGAGTGGTCATGATCGATACCTGTCTGCCCGAGCAGCGGCGTGCTCACGGCTGCGACATTCCAGTTCTGACATGTCCAAGATTGAGGCTCCAGTTCCGACATGTCAAGAGTGGAATGTAAGCTGATTCCATGAGTCTCCGGTACGCCCTGCTCGGATTGCTGTCGGACGGTCCCGCCAGCGGGTACGACCTGCTGCGAACCTTCAAGCTGTCACTGGCCAATGTCTGGCCCGCGACGCAGAGCCAGATGTACACCGAACTCACCAAGCTCGCCGACGCCGAACTCATCGCCGTCACCGACGAGGGCCCGCGCGGGCGCAAGGAGTACACGATCACCGCCGCCGGGCTCGAGGACCTGCGCACGTGGCTGACCACCACCACGCCGAAGGAGGTGCACCGCGACGAGACGCTGTTGCGGATCTTCTTCCTCGGTGTCATCCCGCCCGGGTTGGCCCGCGCGTATCTGACCGATATCGCCGAGCGGGCCGAACGCGAGCACGCGAATCTGCGCGAACTGGAGCAGGGCATCGATTGGAACGAACGCGACCTGTCCCGCTACGGCCATCTGGCCCTGGAATACGGGGCGCGCGCCACCGCCCTGAAGGCCGAGTGGGCCCGCTGGGCGCTGGAAAACCTACCGCCCGAACAGGATTGATCCGGCCGGGACCGAGCGGCTACAGGCCGAGCCCGTGCGCCAGCACCGGCCAGGACGCGGGCAGCTCGTCGTCCCAGTAACCCCACGAGTGGGTGCCGTACGGGTGCAGTTTCACGGTGGCGGGGATGCCGAGCTCCTCGAGCCGATCGCCCATGGCGCGGGTGCACTGATCGGTGGCCGCCTCGAGGATGCCGCCCACCAGGATCTGGTTCGCGAGATTGTCCCCGGCCCCGGCGAAGTGCTTGTCCAGGACCTTGTCGTGCGGTCCCGGCATGCCATTGCCGCTGGACAGGTACAGGTCCAGGCCGCGCAGGCCCTCGGCGTGCAGGTAGGGATCGTTGGCCGCCCACTGCGGGTCCCCCGACGGACCGTACATATTGATGGCGTCGCCGCCGCCGAAGGCGACCGTGATCCGCACGAACGCCTCCCCGATCGGATCGGCGATCCGCGCGCAGCCACTGTAGGCGGCCACCGAGCGGTACAGCCCCGGCTTGACGATCGGCAATTGCAGCACCGAGGTGCCGGACATGGATACGCCGACCAGCCCGTTCAGGCCGTTCGCCCCGAGCGCGGCGTCGATGAGCGGAGGCAGTTCCTCGGTGAGGTAGGTCGTCCACTTCATGACGCCCAGCCGAGGATCCGGGTGCCGCCAGTCGGTGTAGTACGACGCCGCGCCGCCGATCGGCTGCACGACGTTCACGTTCTTGTCGGCCAGGAAGTCGAAGGCGTTGGTGCGCTGATCCCAGGACGCCGCGCCCTTGCCGCCGCTGCCGCCGCTGAGCATGTACAGCACCGGCCGCGGCACGGAGGTGTCGGCCGGGCGCTGCACGTCCACCGGGAAGTCCATGTTCATGGCCGCGGAATGCACGGTGAACTGCAGGTGCCGATCATCGATCACGCGGGTTGCCACGATTCTCGAACCGTCCGGCGCGCCCTCCCCGCCACTGCCGGTCGAGAAGGGCAGCGCGTCGGGTTCGGCGTTGGCCGCGAGATCGAAGGGCGTCGAGGTCAGCGCGAGCAGGCCCGTCGCCGCCATGACCGCCGCACTGCACATGATCGAGCGGAATCGCACGTCCGGGGTTTTCCTGGTTCTCGCATGCCGCGCCGGGTTCGAACCCGGGCGGGGGTGTTCTCCGACGGCCGTGGCCGCCCACGGCCCGACAAACTGCGCATCGGGCACGCGGCGGACAGTCTGGCACACGCTGCCGAACGGTAGGTTGCCGGATCGTTGCACGCAGCGAACAGCTTGCGCACTGGCTCCCGAGGCGGGAGTGAACTCGGCGGGTTACCCGAGAGTCAGGAGTTTCGCCGTGCCGGACACCACGGTCTGGCTCTGGTCGACCAGCGCGACCCGAACTTGTACGGGCGCACCCTTTTCCAGGGCCGGCTCCCCCGCGGCCGGGCTGAGCGCCACGGTGGCGGTGTGCTGGGACCCGTCACAACTGAACGTCAGCTGCGCGCCCGTGGCGGCCGGGCGGTCGGCATTGGGATCGCCGACCATGGCTTGAATGCTGTCTACCCCCGCTGACGGCTCACAGGTGTAGTCGATCCCGATCGAGGTCGCGGCGGCGGAGGTGACCGCGATCGAATTGGCGGCGAGAGCGGGGGCGGCGGTACAGACCAGGCTCACGCCCAGCGCCGCGAACGCGGAGACGGACAGGGCGGAGCGGTACCGATTCCGGATGGTGACCATGGATATTCATGCCTCCTGGGTGAGGGACCTGAATCACTGAACACACTCGGAAAAAGACGCCCGGCCAGTATGGCTGGGCGTCGTCATGGTCCAGCGCGCGGGTCCCGCGCCCGGGAGAACCGCACCGCCCGGCGAGGGCCGGGCGATGCGAGGGTCTATCAGGGGCGGGTCACTCGCCCGGGTTCAGCACCGCCGGCAGGCTGGTGTGGCCGTTGGAGATGAAGCTGCCGATCGGGGTCAATTCCGTTGCGGGCGTGGCCAGCCGGAGGTTGGGGAACCGCTCGAACAGCGCCGGGAGCGCGATCGCGGCTTCCAGGCGGGCCAGCGGCGCGCCGAGGCAGTGGTGGGCGCCGTGGCCGAAGGCGACGTGCTGGTCCTTGGTGTCGCGCTGGATATCGAACCGGTCCGCGGTCTCGCCGTGGATCTTCGGGTCGCGGCTGGCCCCGGCGTAGGAGGCGAGGATGGCCTCGCCCTTGGCGATCACGACGCCGCCGACCTCGATGTCCTCCACCGCGTAGCGCAGCGGCAGGTGGGCGACCGGAGCCTGGTAGCGCAGCGTCTCCTCGATGACGTCGTTCCAGGACGCCTGCCCACCGACGACGGCGGCCAGCTGCTCCGGATGCGACAGCAGCGCGACGATGGCCTGGCCGAGCAGGTTGACCGTGGTCTCGTGGCCGGCGTTGATGACCAGCATCAGCGTCTCGACGAGTTCCTTGTCGGCCAGCTGCGAGCCGTCCTCGTCGCGGGAGGCGATCATCGCGGTGGTGATGTCGTCGCCCGGGTGCTCGCGGCGGTAGGCGACCAGTTCGCCGACCCGCTCGTACATGTCCATGAAGTTGGCCATGGCCTCCTCGGCGGTCAGCGACCCGTCGAAGAAGCCGTCCACGCACTTGTGGATGGCGGCGTCGAGGTGCTCGGGCACCCCCATGAGCCCGCTGATCACGCGGATCGGGACCGGGTAGGCGTAGAGCGAGCGCAGGTCCGCGGTCGAACCGGCCGGGAGCTCGGCGAGTTCGGCGAGCAGTTCGGCGACGATGGCCTCGATGCGCTCGCGCATGGCGGTGGTGCGGCGGTGGGTGAAGGCCGGGGAGACCAGCTTGCGCAGGCGGCGGTGGTCGGCGCCGTAGGCGGTGAACATGTTCTCCACCGCGACCCACGGCAGCAGCGGCCAGGCCTCGGTGATCTCGCCATTGCGGAACGCCGCCCAGTGCTGGCGCGGGTCCTTGGAGACGCGTTCGTCGGTGAGCAGGCTCTTGAGCACTTCCTGGTCGGTCACCGACCACGCCTGCACGCCGCCGGGCAGCTCGACCAGCGCGACGGGGCCCTGCTCGCGAATCCGGGCGGATTCGCCCTGGATATCGGTGCCGGTGACATCCAGCACGATCGGGCTCTGGGACATGAACAGCTCCTTCTACACCGCGCGCAGCGCGGGACTGATCGGGAATTCGACCGGCAGTGCCACCATGGCGCGGTGGAACGGGCCGGGACGCCAGGAGATCTCGTCTTTGCCGACGGCCAGCACGATGTCGGGCAGCGCGTCGAGCAGCTGGTCGATCGCGGTCTGCGCGACCAGATACGCCACCGAGCGGGCGGGGCAGGCGTGCGGGCCCGCGCCCCACGCCAGATGTGAGCGGTTCCCGGTGCGGTCGCCGCCGGCGATCTCGGGATCGTTGTTGCAGGCCGCGAGGCTGATCATCACCGGCTGGTGGGCGGGCAGCCAGGTGGTGTCGATGAGCACCGGCTGGCGCGGGTAGCTGATCGAGAAGTTGGCCATCGGCGGGTCGTTGAAGAGGACCTCGTCGAGGGCGTCGCGGGTGGAGAGGCTGCCGCCCAGCATGTCTCCGCCGAAGCGGTCGTCGGTGAGCATGAGCAGCAGCGTGTTGGCGATCAGGTTCTGCATCGGCTCGAGACCCGCGCCGTAGAAGCTGACCAGCTGGTACAGCATCTCCTCGTCGTTGAGCGCGGCCGGGTGGTGCGCCATGCGGGAGGTGACGTCGTCGCCGGGCTCGGCGCGGCGCAGCGCGATCAGCTCCATGAGCGCCTCGGCCAGGGTCTGCATGCCCCACGCGGCATTGACGGTGTCGAACAGCGCCGCCATGCCGGTGGCCACCCGCTGCCCGATATCGGCCGAGCAGCCCACCACCTGGTTGAGCACCTCGAATACCAGCGGCAGCGCGTAACTCGACACCAGGTCGGCGCCGCCCTCGGCGGCGATCCCCGCGATCAGCGGGCCCGCGATCTCCTCGACGGTGGAATGCACCGCGTGCAAGTCGATTCCGTCGATGGCGGCGGAGTAGGCCTGCCGGTAGCGCAGGTGCTCGGCGCCGGCGTTACGCAGCGCGTTCGGGTACCACTGCATCATGGGCCGGATCGGCGAGTCCTCGGGGATGGTCTCCTGCCAGACGCGCGGGTCGGCCGGAAAATGCTCCGGATCGTTGAGGATTCGCAGGGCGGTCCGGTAGTTCACGACCAGGGTGGCCGGAACGCCCGGGGACAGTTCGATGGGCACCATGGAGCCGTGGCGTCGCCGCATCTCCCGGTAGGCGGCGTGCGGATCGGCCGCGAATTCCGGTGTGCCCAGCAGGATCCTGAGCTCCTCGGGCGCGACACCCACTCCACCGCGAACCGGACATCCCTGCACCCCCGCGAACCCGCCTCGCGACCCTGTCGTGTCCACGACCGAAACTCCCTATCGACGAACAACTTTCACCGCGCCCCACCGAGCTTTCCCGATCGGGCCACCGCATCGCAGACTAGCAGCCCCGCAGCACACCTACCGATTTTGTGAAACGCCAACGGCCGCCGGGACTCCTCGGGCGGGCCGCTATTCCTCGACGATCGAGGTGATCAGGGTGCGGCCGCTGACGGTGCGGGTGGTGACCGTCTGGGTGAACGCGTCCGGCAATTCCCCGGGCCGCTGCTGCATGACCTTGACCGCCCAGTGCTCGTCGTCGCCGGGGGTCATGCGGCCGATCTGCACGCAGTAGCGGGTGCCGACCGGCAGTGAATCGATGCCGGTCTGAATGGTCGCCGGGTTGGCCACATTGGAGGCGTCGCCCGCGACGAATTGGCTTGCCACCGAGCCGGAGCGGAGCACGTAATAGGCGTATTGGAAGGCCAGGATCGCGTCGGGGCCGCTGGCGATGCCACCCGGATCGGTGCCGGTGACACTGTCGGGGGTGCGGCGGGTCTGGCAGCCGTCGGCGGCCGCGGCGGCGGCCGGGTTGACCGATGTGGCCACCGCAGCCGTACTCGTGCGGGCCGGGGCCGAGGTGCGCGAGCTGGTCGTGGGCGCGGCCGAATCCTTCGAACTCGGTTCCATCAGAGCCGAGAGCAAACCGACCGCGGCGGCCGTGGCGCCGACCGCCACGACGACCGCGAGCACCACCAGCAGGGTGCGCGACCGCGCCCAGGGCTCCGACACCGGCACGGCGGCGTGCCGGTTCTTGTCGCGCGGGTGCGTCGCCTTGGGCGGCGGAACCGCCGGCGCCGACCGTGATTCGGTGAGCACGCCGCTCACCGCCGCGGACAGTTCGGCACAGGTCGCGTAGCGGTGGCGGGGATTCTTCGCCATCGCGCGCGCCAGGATCGGGTCCAGGGCGGCGGGCAGGGCCGGGTTGAGCGCGTGCGGCGCGGGTACCGGGGCCTTGACGTGCCGGTAGATAAGCCGGGGCAGGTCGGTGTCGGCGTACGGGGGTGTGCCGGTGAGCATTTCGAACAGCGTGCAGCCCAGCGAGTACACGTCGGCGCGGCGGTCGACACGGGCCTCGTCGTTGAAGCGTTCCGGCGCGGTGTACTGGAAGCTCGCGACCACCTCGCCGCGCCCGGTGATGCCGCGGACCTCATGCCTGGATTCGGCGATGCCGAAGTCGGTGAGCAGCGCCCATTCTCGCGGATGCGCGGTGAGCAGGATATTGGCGGGTTTGACATCGCGGTGCAGTACACCCGCGTCGTGCGCGTAGTCGAGGGCGCGCGCGACATCGGCGGTGATGGCGGCGGCGCGGCGCGGTTCCAGGGGCCCGGCCAGCAGTTCGGCCTCCAGGTCCGAGCCGTCGACGTAGGCCATGGCCAGCCACAGCCGCCCTTGTTCCTCGCCGCGCGCGTAGATCGTGACGATGTTCGGATGGGCGAGCCGGGCAATGATATTGGCCTCGCGCAGGAATCGCTGCCGGGTCTCGGCGCTGTCTCCCGCCACCACGTTGAGCAGCTTCAAGGCGACGAATCGGGGCAGGTCCCGGTCGTGGGCCAGGTACACCTCACCCATTCCGCCGACGCCGAGGAGCCGCTCGACCCGATACCCGGCGAAGGTCACTCCCGGCCGGAGCTGCTCAGCCAAACAATCCTCCCGATTCACCTGCACCGCAGACAATACCGGGACCGATCGGCGGTGGGAGGAACGGTTCGGATCGGATGCGGCGGGGCGCCGGTGCGCCGGGATTTCCGCTGGCTATGGTCGGTGCGACCAGTACCGCACCGATCCGGGAGGCCCATTGACCGCCGCCGCTCGACCACACATCGCGGTGGTGATGGGCGTGGCGGGATCCGGCAAATCCACTGTCGCGAGCATCGTGGCGCGGACGCTGGACTGGGATCTGCTGGAGGGCGACGACCTGCACCCGCCCGCCAATCGCGCGAAGATGGCCGCCGGTCGACCGCTCACCGATGCCGATCGGAGGCCGTGGCTGGCGGCCGTGGCGGAATGGATGTCCGCGGAGTTCGCGGCGGGCCGTTCGGGAGTCGTCGCCTGTTCGGCGCTGAAACGCTCCTATCGGGACATCCTGCGCGCCAGCCGCATCGGACACCCGGACGCGGTCCTCACCTTCGTGCACCTCACGGGCGCCCGAGAAGTACTGCGCGCCCGCCTCCTCGCGCGCACCGACCATTTCATGCCGCCGGACCTGCTGACCTCGCAGCTCGAGACCCTGGAGCCACCCGACCCGGACGAGCAGGTGGTCACCCTCGAAATCGATCGTCCGCCAGCCGAAGTCGCCGACGCCGCGCTGGCCGCCCTGCGTCCGCACAGCTGACCCGAAGCTTCAGCTCAGCTTCAGGCCACGTCTCTACCATCGACGGCGTGTACGCACCGAGAATCGCCGCCGCGGTCCTGCTCGCAACCGTGTTCCTGGCCGCGGGGTGCACGTACCCGCGGGCCCGCGCGGCGGCCGACACGACAATCACCCTCGAATTCGGCGGCCTGCAACGGCAATACCTCGTCCACTACCCCGCCAACCGCCCGCAGGGCCTGGTGCCCGCGGTCCTCGCCTTCCACGGCGGGGGCGGCACCGCCCGGAACCTGGCGGAGACCTCCGGCTTCGACGAACTCTCCGACACCGAGGGCTTCATCGCCGTCTACCCCGACGGCTACGAGAAATCATGGAACGACGGCCGCGGCGCGGACACCAAGGCGGGCGCGGCCGGAATCGACGACGTGGGTTTCGTTGCGGCGGTGATCGACCGGCTCGTCGGCGGCGACGGCGTGGACCCGTTCCGGGTCTATGCCACCGGGATGTCCAACGGCGGCATGTTCACCGAACAGCTCGGCTGCCGGCTGTCGGGGAAACTCGCCGCCATCGCCCCCGTCGCGGGACCGCTCCCCCAGGCGGACGAATCCGACTGCACGCCCGCCCATCCCCTGCCGGTGCTCGAGATCCACGGCACCGCCGACCCGATCGTCCCTTATGACGGCGGCGTCGTCCGGATCACGTCCGGGCGGCTCGGCGCGGGCACCAGCCCCGTGCTGTCGGTCGACGCGACCCAGCAGTGGTGGCGCGAGCGTGACGACTGCTCCGGCGTCACCACCACCCAGCTGCCCCTGCGCACCGACGACGGGACCTCGGTCACGCTGCGGTCCGCCGACTGCCGGAACGGATCCGCGGTGCAGCTCTACACGGTCACCGGCGGTGGTCACACCTGGCCGGGTGGTCAGCAGTACCTGCCCGAGGCCATTGTCGGCAAAGTCACGCGCCAATTCGACGCCGCCGACGTGATCTGGCGATTCTTCGCTCGATTCGCGGCATAACCGCCGGTCGAACACTGGACAACCAGGACTTACCGGTACCGTGGGCCAATGGCCGCCCCACAGTTTGCCTGTCGGTAACTCTCATATGAAACAACCAACGCAGAAGCGCCGGATGGTTCCATGAGAGGTGGGCAGCACGTAATGCCGCGACCGCAGGCCGATATCGAGACAGACGCGAACCCGATGGTGCGGGCCGCCCTCGCGCCGCGAGCCCGCACCCTGGTCGACGTTCTCGCCGCGACCGCCGCGGCCTACCCCGACGCACCCGCCATCGACGACGGCGAGGTGGAACTCGGATACGCGGAGCTGCTCGCGGAGATCGCCGTCGAGATGGATCGGCTGGCCGCCGCGGGTGTGCGCGCCGGGGACCGGGTCGGGGTCCGGATGCCGTCGGGGACGCGCGGGCTCTACATCACCATTCTGGCCGTCCTGCACGCGGGCGCGGCCTATGTCCCGGTCGACGCCGACGATCCCGACGAGCGTGCCCGGCTGGTGTTCGGCGAGGCCCGGGTGTCGGCCATCGTGACCGCCGCCGGCATCGAAACCACCGGCGACCCACGGGAATCCGGCGATACGCGGACCCGACCGGCCGCCCCCTCCCCGGCCGACGACGCCTGGATCATCTTCACCTCCGGATCCACCGGCACCCCCAAAGGCGTTGCGGTGACCCATCGCAACGCCGCCGCGTTCGTCGACGCCGAAGCGAACCTGTTCCTCCAGCACGAACCCATCGGCCCCGGCGACCGAGTACTGGCCGGTCTGTCGGTCGCCTTCGACGCGTCCTGCGAGGAGATGTGGCTGGCCTGGCGGCACGGCGCCTGCCTGGTCCCGGCTCCGCGCGCGCTGGTGCGCACGGGTGCGGACCTGGGTCCGTGGCTGGTACGCCGCGAGATCAGCATCGTCTCGACCGTCCCGACGCTGGCCGCCACCTGGCCCGCCGAGGCCCTGGAACCGGTGCGCCTGCTCATCTTCGGCGGCGAGGCGGTCCCGCCCGAGCTGGCCGAACGACTGGCGGACAACCAGGATTCCGAGCGCGAGGTGTGGAACACCTACGGCCCCACCGAGGCCACCGTGGTGGCGTGCGCGGCACTGCTGGACGGCGGCTTCCCGATCCGCATCGGCCTGCCCCTCGACGGCTGGGACCTGACCGTCGTCGACGCCGCCGGAAACCCCGTGGGCGAGGGCGAATCCGGTGAGCTGGTGATCGGCGGCGTCGGCCTGGCCCGCTACCTCGACCCCGCCAAGGACGCCGAGAAGTACGCACCGCTGGAATCGGTGGGCTGGGAACGCGCCTACCGCAGCGGCGATCTGGTCCGCAACGACCGCGAGGGCCTGGTGTTCCTGGGCCGCGCCGACGACCAGATCAAACTCGGCGGCCGCCGCATCGAACTCGGCGAGATCGACAACGCACTGCAGCACCTGCCGGGCGTGACCGGCGCGGCCGCCGCCATCCGGACCACCAAGGCGGGCAACAAGATCCTGGTCGGCTACCTCACCGGCCCCGACGCCGACTACGACCTGACCGCCGCCAGAACCATTCTGGCCGAACAACTTCCGGCTCCCCTGGTGCCGCGCCTGGCCGTTGTCGGGGAACTGCCCACCCGCACCTCCGGCAAGGTCGACCGCGACGCCCTGCCCTGGCCGCTGCCCAAGGCGGTCGCCGCCACCCCCGAGGCCGGGCTCACCGAGACCCAGCAGTGGGTCGCCGGACTGTGGGATTCGATCCTGGGCGCCGAGGTCACCGATCCCGACGCCGACTTCTTCGATCTGGGTGGCGGCTCCCTCGCCGCGGCCCAGCTGGTGGCGGCGCTGCGCGAGCGGCATCCCCGGATCGCGGTGGCCGACCTCTACGACCATCCGCGCCTGGGCGCGCTGGCCGCCTTCCTGGACGGCTTCGCCCCGACCGAGACCGTCGAGGAGCGCGTGGTCCGGCCGGTGCCGCTGTCGGCGCAGCTGTTCCAGGTGCTCGCCACGATCCCGCTCACCACCCTCACCGGTCTGCAATGGCTGACCTGGCTGGCCACGGTCGGCAATATCGCCGCCTGGTCGGGCTCGCTGCCGTGGCTGCCGCACCTCTCCTGGTGGTGGACCCTGGCGGCGTTCGTCCTGTTCATCTCCCCGCCCGGCCGGATGGCGCTGTGCGTCGCCGGGTCCCGGCTGCTGCTGCGCGGCGTCGCGGCCGGCACCTACCCGCGCGGTGGTCTCGTGCACCTGCGACTGTGGACGGCCGTGCGGCTGTCGGAGGCCAGCGGCGCGGAGAACCTGTCCGGCGCACCGTGGATGGTGCCGTTCGCCCGCGCGCTCGGCGCGACCGTGGGCACGGGCGTCGACCTGCACACCCTGCCGCCGGTCACCGGCATGCTGCGGCTCGGCGACGGCTGCAGCGTCGAACCCGAGGTCGACCTGGCCGGGTATTGGATCGACGGCGACGTGGTGCACATCGGCCCGATCGAGATCGGTCCCGGCGCGGTGGTCGGGGCGCGGTCGATGCTGCTGCCCGGCACCAAGATCGGCCGCAATGCCGAGATCGCGCCCGGCTCGTCGGTGTCGGGCAAGGTGAAGGCCGAACAGGAGTGGGCGGGCTCGCCCGCGGTGAAAGTCGGCCGGGCCCAGCACCGCTGGCCCGACGCCACGCCCGCGCGCGCCCCACACTGGGTGGCCATCTTCGGCATCACCTCCATGCTGCTGGCCTCGGTGCCGATCCTGGCGCTGGGCAGCGGCGGTCTGCTGATCGCCTGGTGGATTCGCGACACCCAGACGCTGACAGCGGGTTTCGGTCGCGCGTTCGCCGTGCTGCCGGTCGCCATGCTGCTGGTCCTGGGCGTGTACGCGACGGTCACCATCGTGTCGGTGCGGCTGCTGGCCATCGGGCTCACCGAGGGCCATCACCCGGTGCGCAGCCGCCAGGGCTGGCAGGCGTGGGCCACCGAACGCCTGCTGGATTCCGCGCGCACCTTCCTGTTCCCGCTCTACGCCAGCCTGCTGACCCCGGTGTGGCTGCGCCTGCTGGGCGCGAAGGTCGGCAAGCGCGTGGAGGTTTCGACCGTGCTGCTGCTGCCGAAGTTCACCGTGGTCGCCGACGGCGCGTTCCTGGCCGACGACACCATGGTCGCCAGTTACGAATTGGGCGGCGGCTGGCTGCGGATCGGTGAGGCCAAGGTCGGCAAGCGGGCCTTCCTCGGCAACTCCGGCATGACCGCGCCGGGCCGTCGCGTCCCCAAGAACGGCCTGGTCGCGGTGCTGTCGGCCGCGCCGTCGAAGGCGAAGGCGGGATCGTCGTGGCTGGGCAGCCCACCCATCCGATTGCGCCGCGCCGCCGAAACCGCCGACACCGCACGCACCTTCGACCCGCCCGCGCGGCTGCGGATCGCCCGCGCGGTGGTGGAGACCTGCCGGTTGATCCCGGTGCTGGTGACCTTCGCCATCGGGCTCGGCGTGCTGTTCGCCCTGGCCTGGCTGGCCCAGACCCTCGGCCACCTGCCCACCGCCCTGCTCAGCGGCCTGGTGCTGCTGACCGCGGGCGCGGTCGCGGGCGCGTCCTCGGTCATCGCGAAATGGCTGCTGGTGGGACGGATCGGCGCCGAGGAGCATCCGCTGTGGAGCTCGTTCGTGTGGCGGAACGAGGTGGCCGACACCTTCGTCGAGCATGTCGCCGCACCGTGGTTCGCGCGTGCCGCCACCGGAACGCCTGTCCTGAATGTCTGGTTGCGTGGACTCGGCGCGAGAATAGGCCGCGGGGTATGGTGCGAATCCTATTGGCTTCCGGAGGCTGACCTGGTGACACTCGGCGACGGCGCGACCGTGGAACGCGGTTGCGTGGTGCAGACCCATCTGTTCCACGACCGCATCATGGCCATGGACACCGTCACCCTCGGCCCCGGCGCCACCCTCGGCCCGCACTGTGTCGCCCTGCCCGCCAGCGTGATCGGCGCGGGCGCCACCATCGGGCCCGCCTCGCTGGTCATGCGGGGCGACAGCGTCCCGCCGTCCACCCGCTGGTGGGGCAACCCGATCGCACCCTGGCCGGACGGGAGCCGCTGATGGTGAATCCGATCGACGAACCCATCGACGATTACCTGCCGCAGAACGGGAATCGCGGCTACCGGGTCTCGCGCTACGACCTCGAACTGGTCTACAAGGTCTCGAGCAACCGGCTCGCCGGGCGCGCCGACATCACCGCGGTGACCACCGGTGCGCGAGATCGCTTCGCGCTGGACCTGTCCCAGGCGCTGTCGGTGTCCAAGGTGCTGGTGAACGGCGCCAAGCCCGCCAAATACGTCCACCAGCGCGGCAAATTGGTGATCACCCCGCGCCAGCGCATCCCGGCGGGCGGCGCGCTGGTACTCACCGTGCAGTACGCGGGCCCGCCCACGCCGGTGCGCGGTCCATGGGGCGAGGTCGGCTGGGAGGAGCTCACCGAGGGGGCCCTGGTGGCCAGCCAGCCCAATGGCGCGGCCTCCTGGTTCCCCTGCGACGACCACCCCAGTTCCAAGGCCAGCTACCGGATCTCGATCACCACCGACTCCCCGTACTACGCGCAGGCCAACGGCACCCTGGTGCGCAAGCAGACCAAGGCCAGCCAGACCACCTGGGTGTACGAGCAGCCCGAACCCATGGCGACCTACCTGGCGACCATCCAGGTCGGCCACTACCGCAAACAGCGGATCGACGCGCCGCGCGGATCGGTCCCCATGCAGGCGGTGCTGCCGCCGCGGCTGCGCCTGCCCTTCGAGCACGACTTCGCGCGCCAGCCGCGCATGATGGAGGTCTTCACCGAACTGTTCGGGCCCTACCCGTTCGAGGCGTACACGGTGGTGGTCACCGACGACGACCTCGAGATTCCCGTCGAGGCCCAGGGCATTTCGGTGTTCGGCGCGAATCACTGTGACGGGCAACGTGGTTCGGAGCGACTGGTCGCGCACGAGCTGGCGCACCAGTGGTTCGGCAACAGCCTCACCATCCGGCAGTGGCGCGACATCTGGCTGCACGAGGGTTTCGCCTGTTACGCGGAATGGATCTGGTCCGCGGCCTCGGGCGGCCCGTCGGCCGATCAGCTGGCCCGCACCGCGCACCGCAACCTGGCGCGGCTGCCGCAGGACATCCTGCTCGCCGACCCGACCCCGGAGTTCATGTTCGACGACCGGGTCTACAAGCGCGGCGCGCTCACCCTGCACGCCCTGCGCCTGCAGCTGGGCGACTCCGCCTTCTTCGACCTGCTGCGCGCCTGGACCGCCCGGTACCGGCACGCCTCGGTCGGCACCGACGAATTCACCGACCTGGCCGGGCATTACAGCAACCAGACGCTGCGACCGCTCTGGGATGCCTGGCTGCACGCCCGACCGCTGCCGCCGCTGCCCGCACTCCCCGCGTACCGGACCGATTTCGAGGCCGGGTAGACTTCCAGCGAACACGTTGTTGATCATGGCTGTGCCGGTGCGAACCGTCACACCAGCGTCGTAGATCGCTACAACTCCCAAGCAGCCCCCACTGCGCGGCTTAGCTTTCCTTACGGCGATCGATTTTGCCCACTGGCAATCTCGCCACCTTGTGCCCCCGGCGCGGACCCGATGTCCGCCGCACGGCTCGGGCACGCCCCCGATGCCCGAAAGGCACTGCAGCTCCGATGACTTCCGCCCCCACCTCCTTCGCCGCGCTCGGTGTGCACGAGCCGCTGATCCGCGCCCTCACCAGTGCCGGTATCACCGAGCCGTTCCCGATCCAGGCCGACACCCTGCCCGACACCCTGGCCGGGCGCGACGTGCTCGGACGCGGAAAGACCGGCAGCGGAAAGACCTTGGCGTTCTCCATTCCGATGATCGACATGCTGGGCCGGGACCCGCAGCCGTGTGCGCCGAATCACCCCGCCGGGCTGGTCCTCGCGCCGACCCGCGAGTTGGCGACCCAGATCGCGGCCACCCTCGAGCCGCTGGCCGCCGCGTACCGCATGTCGGTGACCACGATCTTCGGTGGCGTGTCCCAGCACCGGCAGGTGCAGGCGCTGAAGAAGGGCGTCGATATCGTCATCGCCTGCCCGGGCCGCCTCGAGGACCTCATGCGGCAGGGCCTGATCAGCCTCGACGATGTCGAGATCACCATTATCGACGAGGCCGACCACATGGCCGACCTGGGCTTCCTGCCCGGTGTCACCCGGATCCTGGCCGCCACTCCGAGCGACGGCCAGCGCCTGCTGTTCTCGGCCACCCTCGACAACGGCGTCAACAAGCTGGTCAATCGGTTCCTGCCCAACGCGGTGAAACACGAAGTCGACGAAGCGAATTCGCCGGTGGCCGCCATGACCCACCATGTGTTCGAGGTGCCCACCAACGACGCCAAGCGCGCGGTCGTGCACCGCCTCGCGTCCGGCACGGAGCGGCGGATCCTGTTCACCCGCACCAAGCATCAGGCCCGCAAGCTGGCCCGCCAGCTCACCACCGCCGGCATCCCGGCCGTGGACCTGCACGGCAACCTGACCCAGCCCGCCCGCGACCGCAATCTGGCGGCCTTCGCCTCCGGCGCGGCCAAGGTCCTGGTCGCCACCGATGTGGCCGCGCGCGGCGTGCACGTGGACGGCGTGGAACTGGTCGTGCACGTCGATCCGCCCGCCGAGCACAAGGCCTACCTGCACCGTTCCGGTCGCACCGCGCGCGCGGGCAATGACGGTGATGTGGTCACCCTGGTGCTGCCCGATCAGCGCGGCGATATGGCCGCGCTCATGCGCAAGGCCAAGATCACCGTCTCCCCGCAGTCGGTGACGCCCGACTCCCCGCAGGTGAGCGAGCTGGTCGGCGAGGTCGCCGCGCTGGTTCCCGTCTCCGGCGGCGATACCGCCCCGGCCCGCGGCGAGGCGGCCGCGGCTCCCGCGCGCGGTACGCGTCAGCCCCGTCAGCGCACCCGCCCCGTGGGCGACAAGCCCGCCGCGCCGCGCCGGCGCAAGTCCGGCGGCCGTGGCGACGAGGTGCGCAGCGACCGCCCGGCCGACCGCAAGCACGAGACCGTCAAGGACGGCCGCCCCGGTGGACGCACCGGCGGGCGGGCCTCCGGCAAGCCGCGCACGGCCTCGGGTGCTCCCGCGGCGTCGGGTCACGGCTCCCGCGGCGGCGAGACGGGCGGCAAGCCCGCGTCGCGCGCCCGGTCGGATCGCCGTGCCGCGGCTCCGGCCCGTCAGCGTGACCACGGCCAGAGCGCTTCCGACACCGCGGGCGGCCGCTCCGGGTCCCCGCGTACGGGCGGCGCGCCCCGCCGTCGCCGCAACGGCTGACCCCCTCGGCGACACTCGCAGCACGCTCGGCGCGACCGTTCTCCGGTCGCGCCGAGAATGTAACCTTTGTCCGTATCCACACGGCGTGGAATTTCTTACAGTTAACTGAGAGCAAGCAGCAGCCCGCTCCCACGCCGTGAATATGTTTCCACCGCCCCACGTCCGCGCAGGGTGAGGAGAGAAGCAATGGTTACGCACGCCGCCCCACTGAGCGAATCGGTCACGGTCAAATTCGAGCGGGTGGACGAACACCGCTACAAGGTGTCGGTAACGCCGATCGACCGGCTGCAATGGCGAGTGGGGTACGCGCCGGATATGAAAGCCGCCGTGCAGCTGGCTCACGAGCTCGCGAAATAGCCGCTACAGCGCCGACGCGCCGGGCTCCAGCAATCGTTTGGGGTGCATGCCGTCGACCTGCCCGATGAAGGGCGGATGAATGCTGTAGCCGAGCATCCGGCGAATGTCCTCGGAGACCGCGCGCACGGTATCGCGGGTCATCGACAGGGTGAACGCCTCCTGCGGGCGCAGCCACGGCTCGCAATACTGCGCGGTGAGCGCGAGCCGCGGATGCGCGGACCGATTCGCGCCGCCGCCGTGCCACAGAGTGCCACCGAAGAATACGCAGCTACCGGCCCGCATCACGATCGGTTCCCGCGGCGTGGATTCGTCGGGGAGTTCGTCGCCCCACAAGTGGCTGCCCGGCACCAGATCGGTGGCGCCATTGTCGGCGGTGAAGTCGTCGATGGCCCAGATGGTCGCCGCCCCCAACGCCTTTCGCGGCCGCGGCAGCGGGTAGAAGCCGTCGTCGGTGTGCAGCATCTGCGCGGCTTCGCCGGGCTGGATATTGATCACCTGCAGCATGGACAGCAGATAGTTGGGCATGAACAGCCGGTCCAGCAGCGCCAGCACGCGCGGGTGGTCGGCGATGCGGTCGCAGGATCGCGTCTTGTTCAGCACGCTGTAGACGCGCTGGGTGGAATGGCCCTCGAAGTTGTTGCGTCCGCTCCGATCCAGCAGTGGCGCAACGCTTTCCCGGATCTCGTCGAGTTCGGCCGCCGTCAACAGGTCGGGCAGGATGACGTAGCCGTCGCGCTCGAGCGCGGCCAGATCCGCGTCGACCACCGCCGGGTCCACGCTCGCGCCGCTGCTGCCGGTGCGCCGATAGGTTCCGGCCAGATCACCGTCGAGATCCCGTAGCGAGGTCACCTTCGTGCTCATCGGGCCATCCTTTACATAACTGAGTTCTGTTATCCTCCGACTGTGGCACGAGCACCGATCGGACGTCAACAACTTCTCGACGCCGCGCGCGACGAACTGGTCCACGCCAACGGACTGCTCGAGCTGAGCGCGCTGACCCGCCGCACCGGCCTGAGCACCGGCGCGCTCTATCACCACTTCGGCTCGAAAGTCGGTCTGCTGGCGGCGATCTGGGACGACTTCTACGAAGGACTCAGCCGGGCCATCGCCGACGATCGCCTCCCCGACGGCGACTGGGCCACCCGCGAACGCGCCCGCACGCAGTGTTTCGTGGCCTACCACTTCGACCACCCGCTCGCGGCGCTGCTCCTCAATCGCGCCGCCCCCGATCCGGGTCTCACCGAGATCGAGGCCGTCTACATCCGCAATCTCGGTGATGCCGCGGCCGCCAATATCCGGCGCGGGCAGGCCACCGGCGAGATCCCCGCCGATCTCGACCCCGACAGCGCGGGCGCGTACGTGATCGGCGGTCTACGCCACGGCATCGGCCAGCAGTTGCGCACCCACCCCCGGCCCGCGGTCGACCTGGCCGCGGAACGCCTGTGGCGCTTCACGGCCGCGACGCTGGAGCTGTCCTAGAATCCGCGCGACACCCCGCGGAGAGACCTCAGGCCGCCAGCCCGAGGTTGGCGACGAGCCGGCGCACCCGCTGCTCGATGTCGTCGCGAATGGCGCGGATCTCCTCGATCCCACCCCCGGCGGGGTCGGGCAGCGGCCACTGCTCGAACCGATGCCCGCCGATGATCGGGTTGTCGTCACCGCAACCCATGTCGATCACCACATCGGCGGCCCGCATCAATTCGTCGGACCACGGCTTCGGGAATTCGTCGGCGATATCCACACCGCGTTCGGCCATGGCCGCGATCACCAGCGGGTGGATCGCCGCGCTCGGGGCCGAGCCGCACGACCACGCGGCGGCCTGCCGCCCGGCCATGCTGGTGAAGAATCCGAGCGCCATCTGTGAGCGCCCGGCGTTCTGGGTGCAGACGAACAGGACCGTGGGCCCGGTCGGGGCGCCGTGCCCCCGGGTGCGGGCCAGGGCGGTGAGCCGCTCGCGGGCGAATCGCTCGGCCAGTACGGGCAGCCGCTCCGCCGGCAGCCCGATGGCCGTGAGATGGTCCAGCGAACCGTCGAGGATGCGCTCGACCGTGCCGCGGTCCGCGGACGGTCCGAACTCGTCCATCAGACGTGCCACCGCGTCGCCCCGCGTAGCCGGTTCCGTGTCGGTGCCGGAAGGCAGGGCGGTGCCGGGATTCTCGTTCACGCTCACTCCCTCCGCTCGAAATTCCAGCGTATCGCTGTTGGCGCCGTCCGGGCCGAACGCCGAACCGGACACGAGACCTGTTAATAGCCACACGCTATCGTCGATCGTCCGCACTGCGCCACCCGCGCACCCGGTCGCCCGACGACTTCGCGGTGAGCGAACGACCACATCGAAGCCGGCAGTGTGACGACGGCCATGGTCCTGGTGCGCCCGCGGCCCCGTCACTCGGATCAGGAGCGGTGTCAACGGCCGCCGCTAGCGCGCCGGGCCGAGCTGGTCGCGGAACTGGCCGGGGGTCAGACCGGTCTCCTCGCGGAAGGCGCGGTAGAAGTGACGGTCGGTGGAGAACCCGCAGGCGGCGGCGACCGCGGCCAGCGAGCGGGTGCGATCGGCGCGAATCAGGCGGCGGGCGTGGGCGATTCGGGTGCGGCGGATCAGCGCGCCCGGCTCACCGAAACCCTCGCACACCCGGTAGAGGGTGCGGCGGGAGAGCAGGCAGGCGTGGGCGATCTCGTCGACCGTCAGGTCCGGATTGGTGAAGTTCTTGCGAATGTAGGCCAGAACCTGCTGACGGGTGTAGAGCGAATCCGACGGGGCGGGTGCGCCGGTACCGGTGGACAGCAGCAGGGCCGAGGCCATCATGCCGGCGGCGTCACCGCCGAATACCGTGACCGCGCGGGCGATGTCGTCGGCGGGGAGTTCGGCCAGATTGCGGAAGAAGCCGGTGACCACGCCGAGGGCTCCGGTGGCGGGGACAGCGGTGGCGGTGGGCAGCTGTTCACGGGTGAGGCCGGAGTGCTCGAGGACCTGCCGCATCGGGGCGCGGATCAGGGTGGATAGGCAATTGTCGGTGGTGCGGCTCTCGAGCGGCAGGCCGCTGTCGAAGAATGCGATGGTGCCGGGCTTGGATTCGGCGGTGCGGCCGCCCTGCTCGGTCCAATTCGTCCCTTTCAGAACGATATTCACGAGCAGGAAGTCACCGGTGGTCCGCGCCACCATCTTCGGTGTCCGCAGGGCGCGTTGCGCACTGGCCTGCATGCGCGACACCGAGAATCCGTCGTATTGGGTCGATACCACGCGGCCGTGCCAGTGACCGGTGCGCAATGGCTCGATGGCGGTCGGCGCGACCGCGTCCGACATCAGGGCTTCCCACTGTTCGAATGCCTGACGTGGCGAAAGGGCCGAGGATGACGAGACCTCGACGGCGCCGGAAACGGCATGGTCCACACAGGCAATCCTCCCACCGCGATGCGCCGGCCAATCCCCTTTTCGCGGGATATCTCGAGGCATGGGAGAGCCGCTCATGAGCAGTGCGGTCGATGTCACGAGGCGTTCGACGCGGAGCGGCGATCCGAGATCTGTGCAGTGCCACAAGGGAGTTCGCACAGAATCCGATTCCGCGGTGTGTCTGCGCGAGCCCGAAAGTCGAGCGGGTCGTCGCCGTTGCGCCGGCCCGGCGACGCGGCGCTAGGGAGAGTCGCGCAGCGTGTACCCGACGCCGCGCACCGTGTGAATCAGTGGCGGATGGTCGGTATCGATCTTGCGCCGCAGCTGGCTGACGAACGTTTCGACCACTCGGTCGGCTCGTCCTTCCTCGGCCTGCCACACACGGTCGAGGATCTGCCGCTTGCTCACCACCTTGCCCGCATTGAGCATCAGGTACTGCAACAGCTTGAATTCGGTGGCGGACAGCCAGATCAGTTCGCCGCCCCGGAACACCCGGTGGGTGTCGGCGTCGAGTTCCAGGTCGGCGAAGCGCAGCCGCTCGGGCGCGTCGTCCTCGGCGGGTTTGGTCCGGCGCAGGATGGCGTGCAGACGCAGCACGACTTCCTCGAGACTGAACGGTTTGCTCACGTAGTCGTCGCCACCGGCGCTGAGTCCGGCGATGCGGTCCTCGACGGCGTCGCGGGCGGTGAGGAACAGCACCGGCACCTCGCTGCCCGCGGCGCGCAGCCGGCGGGCGACGGTGAAACCGTCGAGGTCGGGCAGCATGACGTCGAGGATCATGACGTCGGGCGGCCGCCGGGTCGCGGCTTCCAGCGCGCCCCGGCCGCTGTCGGCGGAGCTGACGTCGAACCCGCTCAGCCGCAGTGCGGAACAGAGCAGGTCGAGAATGTACGGCTCGTCGTCGACGACCAGCACGGTCGCCGCCGGGGTCGCGGCGCGATCGCTCACGCTGGTCACCCTAGGCGCTCTCGCACCGGATTCGTGCGCGCACTCGCGCCGCTCTGTGTCATACGGGCCATCCTCGGGGCCGGGCCCACCGGGCAAGCTCGGTGTCAGCTGGGCGTTTCCTGTGAACCGGCGGCCTCGGGTCCGGACTGGTCCGGAAGCGGGAACACCATGCGGAAGAGCGTGCCCGCCCCGGGCCGGGTGAGCAGTTCGATCCGCGCGCCGTGCGCGGTCAGCACGGCGGCCACGATGGCCAGTCCCAGCCCGGAACCGCCTGCGCGCGAGCGGGATTCGTCGACCCGATAGAAGCGGTCGAAGACGTGTCCGGCCTGTTCGAGGGGGATGCCGGGGCCGGTGTCGGATATCTCCGCGATCGCCGCCGGACCCCCCGCCCGCAGGTCGGCCCCGGCGGCGGCGACCACTCCGGCCGCGTCCGGCACCGTGCCCATAGCGATCCGAATGTCGATCTCGGCCGTGGCGGGTGTGTGCACGAGCCCGTTGCCGACCAGGTTGGTCAGCACCTGCCGCAGCCGATGCTCGTCCCCCACCACGCGCACGGCGCCGTCGGGAAGCCGCAGCCGCACAACACGTTCCGGCTGCCGGGCCAGCGCGTCGCGCACGATGTCCCCGGCGAGGACGGACAGGTTGACGTCGGTCAGGTCCAGCGGGCGTTGCTCGTCCAGGCGCGCGAGCAATAGCAGGTCCTCGACCAGCAGTCCCATGCGCGCGGCCTCGTCCTCGATGCGGCGCATCATGGTGGCGACCTGGCCGGTATTCGCGGCGCCGCCCATCCGGTACAGCTCGGCGTACCCGCGGATCGAGGTGAGCGGGGTGCGCAGTTCGTGCGAGGCGTCGGCCACGAACAGCCGCATCCGCGCCTCGGATTCCCCGAGCCGTCGCATGCTGGTCGACAACCGTTCGAGCATCACGTTGAACGCGGCCCCCAGCCGCCCGACCTCGGTGTGATCGTCGGTGTGCTCGACCCGCCGGCCCAGATCTCCGGCCGCGATGGCCTCGGCGGTGTGCTCGATCCGCGAGAGCGGCCGCAGCCCGACCCGCACCACCCAGGTCGCCACGGCGGCCATCACCAGCACCAGCGCCACTCCGGAGATCACTTCGATGGTCCGCAATTCCCGAGCGGTCGCGTAGTAACCGTCCAAGGGCATGACCACGGCCGCCGTCGCCCCCTGCGGCTGCATCCGGCTCGGCGGCTGCACCACCGTCCGCACCCGCCAGGGCGACCCGTGCGAGTCGTTCACCTCGAAGATCCGGTCGCCACGCGCGGCGACTGCCGCCTTGTTCATCGCGGGCAGCGACAACTCGACGCCACCGACACCGATCTGCCCCGACGGAGCGCCCGTGCTGTCGAAGAACAGGATCTGGAAGGTCGAGGGCAGGCCCTTCACCGGTTCGTCGGGCCGCGGCGGCGGGGGCGGACGGCTCTCGGTGGCCAGATCCCCCGCGACCGCGGTCAACTGTCCATCGATGCGCGCCAATTCGGAGCGGCCGAGCATCGCCTGGGTGAGCACCCCGAACGCGGCCAGCCCCGCCGTGGCGATCACCAGCACCGACACCAGCAGCCGGGTCCGCAGCGTCCACCGCCGCAGCCTGGGGAAACGACGCCCCGCATCGGCTCCGGCGCAGGGGGAGGCGATCACTCGATCACGCACGAACCCACCTAAACACAGCCCGTCGACGGCCCACGCCGATCTCCCTTCCGCCGCGCTGCCGCGCGAACCGCCCCGACAGTAGGCGCCGAACCTCCGGCGAACTCGAGAAGCCGCGTCCGCCGCGCGCCGATTCCGGCCGGCCCCGACCCACAGCACTGATCCCGGCCACCACGAACCCCGACCCGCGCCAGGCGGCGGCCCGGATCGCATCGACCGGTGGCCGGGCGTGAGTGGTGGTCGACCGGCGACACCACGCCGCGGCCCACCAGCCAGACCTCCGGCACCGGTCGCCACCCGACGCGGGGATCTGTGTGGAGCGCCCCCCCGGCCCACGCACCTCGTAGGTGCCAGAGCTGCGCACCACCATCGCTCGGCCTCGCAAGCCGCTGTCGCGAGTCCACACCGCGCTCCCAGCGGACTCCCAGATTCGCACGCCATTCACCCCGAGCCGCGGCGAACAGGATCGGCTGCGACGACCGCGCCGCGATGACGGTGCCGCGGTGAGCGAAGGGACGGGATATGACATCGACAGCGTGGCGGCCGGAGGTGGCCGCGGCGGACCGACCGGATGGGGGCGAAGGCGGGCGGGGTGAAACACGGTTCGCCCGGCTGGTTTTCGGGCCGGCTGGACAACCCCGCTGGGCGCGGCCGGGTCTGCTCGGACTGCTCGCGGCGACCGCGGTGCTCTATGTGTGGGATCTGACGAACTCGGGTTGGGCCAACGAGTACTACTCGGCGGCCGCCCAGGCGGGGTCGCGGAGTTGGAAGGCGTTGCTGTTCGGGTCGTTCGACGCCGGGAACGCCATCACGGTGGACAAGCCGCCCGCGGCGCTGTGGGTGATGGGATTGTCCGGGAAGCTGCTCGGCTTCAGCCAGTGGTCCGTGCTGCTGCCGCAGGCCCTCATGGGTGTCGCGTCGGTCGGGCTGCTCGCGGCCACCGTGCGTCGCTCGAGCGGGCCGGGCGCCGGGCTGCTGGCTGGTGCGAGCGCGGGTCTGACACCCGTGGCGGTGCTGGTCTTCCGCTTCGACAATCCGGACGCGCTGCTGGTGCTGCTGCTCGTCGCGGCCGCCTACTGCACGGTGCGCGCCATTCAGGCCACGGGCGATCGGGTGTGGTCGGCGCCGTCGGGCTGGCTGATGCTCGCGGGCGCGGCGGTGGGGTTCGGCTTCCTCACCAAGATGATGCAGGCGTTCCTGATCCTGCCCGGGCTGGGCCTGGCCTTCCTGATCGCCGCGAACGGTCCACTGCGGCAGCGAATCCGGGCGCTGATCCTGGCCTGCGTCGCCGTCATGGCATCGGCGGGGTGGTATATCGCCCTCGTGGATTGGTGGCCCGCGGATTCCCGGCCGTTCATCGGCGGCTCCACCGACAACAGCCTCTGGCAGCTGGCGGTCGGCTACAACGGCCTGGGCCGCATCTTCGGCGGCAGCGGCAATATGGGTTCCCATGGCCCCGGCGGCGACGTGCCCGAAGGCATGTCCGGATTCGCCGGGTTCAGCGGATCTTCGGGCATCACACGGCTTTTCAACTCGGCAATGGGCGGCGAGATCTCCTGGCTGCTCCCGGCCGCACTGATCGGGCCGGCCGCCGGGCTCTGGCTCACCCGCCGGGCGCCGCGCACCGACCGCACCCGGGCGGCTTTCGTCCTGTGGGGTGGCTGGCTGCTGATCACCGGAGCGACCTTCTCGTTCATGGGCGGCATCGTGCACCCGTACTACACCGTGGCCCTCGCCCCGGCGATCGGCGCGCTGGTCGCTGTGTCGGTGCGCGAATTGTGGTCGCGCGCGGCCCATCCCGCCGCGCGCCTGACCTTGGCGGTCATGGCGGCGGGCACCGGCGCGTGGTCGTTCGTGCTGCTGAACCGCACACCGGACTGGCTGCCGTGGCTGCGCTGGACAGTGCTGGCCGGTTCGATCCTGGTGGCGCTGGCCCTTGTCGCTGGTACCCGCGAGTCTCGCCGCTACGCCGCCGTCCTGGCCCTGGCGGGCGTGCTGTTCGGACTCGGCGGCGCGAGCGCGTGGGCGGTCTCGACCGCGGCTCATCCGCACAGTGGCGGCAATCCGCTCTCCGGACCCGCCGCCAGCCAGAGTTTCGGCCCAGGCGGCGCTCCAGGCGGGGACGGCGCGCGCTTCACACCACCGGGCGGCACGAGCGGCGCAGCGCCCGAAGGGGATCCGGCCGCCCCGAGCGGCGAGATCACGACCGGGCCGACCGACGTGATTCCGGTCCAGCAAGGCGGCACAGGCGACGGCGTGCCAGGCGACGGGCACGGCCCGATATTCGCGTCGGCGAACAATACCGAGCTGGTGGCCTTGCTCGAGCACAGCGACGCTCGCTGGGCGGCCGCGACCGTCGGGGCGGGTTCGGCTGCGAGCCTTGCCCTGAATTCCGGCAAGTCGGTCATGGCGATCGGCGGCTTCACCGGTGGTGACGACTCCCCCACCCTGGCGCGGTTCCAGACCTATGCGTCCGCCGGTCAGGTTCGCTACTTCATCGACGGCGGAATGGTCATGGGCGGCAACGCCGATTCGAGCGGCTCCCAGATCTCGGACTGGGTGAAGTCCCACTTCACCGCGCTCACCGTCGGCGGCAGCACCGTGTACGACCTGTCCCGCCCGGTCACCGCCTGAGCGACCGGGCGATCAGATCAACGCCTTGTGCACCCGCAGCCGACGGCGCACGTTCGCCATCATGCTCCGGGTGCCCGCGTTGCGAATGAATCGGGGAATGAAGCGGTTCACGAAGCCCACGAACACGAACAGGTGCTCGAAGCGACGCTGGTCGGCGGCCGACCAGCTCACGCCGAGCTGCTCACGGAAGTACGGGGGCAGGTAGCCGACGGTGAGGAAGCGCAGCAGACCGCCGAAGATCACCCGCAGATACCAGTGGATCATGCGCAGGTGCAGCAGGTCGTCGATGAAGGCGCGGATCTTCTCGTCGGCCGCCACCTGCTCGCACGCGCGCACCCAGTACTCGTCGAATTCGGCGCGGGTTGCGGGCCACATCTCGTCGGTGACCTGGAGGGTGGTGCCCAGGGGCGCGGAGGTGGAGTAGAACGCCTCGGCCTGTTCGGGATTCATCTTCCCGTTGAGCAGCTGATACGAGTCCTCGAAGCCGATGTAGAGGCAGGCCGCGACCCACAGTTGCAGGTCGCGGTCGAAGGCGTTGTAGCGGACCGCGACCCCGGGTTCGGACTTCACCTGGCGGTGGGCGACATTGA
This sequence comes from Nocardia sp. NPDC056611, assembly GCF_042792755.1. Taxonomy (NCBI): domain Bacteria; kingdom Bacillati; phylum Actinomycetota; class Actinomycetes; order Mycobacteriales; family Nocardiaceae; genus Nocardia; species Nocardia sp. NPDC056611. Next base: position 1,018,312 of record NZ_JBHTVV010000002.1, on the reverse strand, counting down.
CCGCCTCCCGGAAGGCGACCTTCTCCTCGGGCGTGCCGAGGATGGCGACCGCGAGGTAGGACGCGGTGGTGCGCAACCGTTTCCATGGATGCACCATGAGCGCCCCGGAGTGCACCTTGCTGTCGGCCACGCCGTGCCCGACGCCGGGTCGCGCCATCTGCATGGCGACATTGGCGGCCGCGCCGGAGAACTGCCAGAAGTCCAGCGCGTCCTCGAGTTTCGGCGGGCGTTTGGTGTCGGCGCGGTGCACGCCGGGGATGTGGATGCGGGTCTGCTCGAGGGTGAGGGTGGCGTCGCCGGCCGGCTGCGGTGCCGCGATGGTCATGGATCTCCTTCGATCGGGCGCGGGCTATGTTACCGAGGATTCCGCAGCGCGGTCTCCGATTCAAGAGGTGAATTTAAAGTAACTTAAGCCCACCCGTATTACCGCATTACCGCTGCATGAGACGTTGCATCTTCCCAATCTCATCCCCGAAGAAGATCTCCCGATTCTCTTCCATTCGCGAGAATCCTGAGTAACATACGTCGCTGCGGCAGCTCGTGCACAGAGGCGCGGGGCGGGGACGTGAGAGGACGTTCGCAAGATGCTGAAACGGTTGGATCGCATACTGGGCTACGAGATGAAGGTGTCCGAATTCCTCGGGACGCTGATCATCCTGGCCATTCCCTACGGGCTGGTGGGGGTGGTGTGGACGCTCACCCACACCGCACATCTGAAGCAGTTGCACGGCCTCGACGTGATCATCTCGTTCCTCGGATCGATCGTGTGCTGGCCGGTGCTCACCTTCTCGAATGTGTGCATGACGTAGATGATGGTTCTGGTCTGGCTCATCGACATCCTGGTAATCGGGATCAAGATTCTCGGTGGGCATATGCGAGTGAATCCCGTTCTGCGCGTGGGCCTGTGGGTGGCCGTGCTGTGCACCGTGGCCGCCGGTCTCTCGGTGGCCGGGTATCTGCTGATGCTGTTGCAGCGCTACCTCGAGGACATGGCCTGATGACGACACTCGAAAAACCTTCCGGCGCACCGGAACCCTCCGAACTGGAGCGGATCGGCCGGAGCGCCCGCCGGTTGTGGCGCGATCATCCGCAGCGGTCCCTGGAAACCCTGGGGCGGCAGGTCGATCTGGGCCGGGACGCGCTGCGTCAGCTGGTGGTGTCGATCCTGTCGCGGCGGTTCCCGTACCGCGAGTTCATCAAACAGTGCGCGTTCATGACGAGCGTGTCGGCCGCCCCGACGGTGCTGGTGGCCATTCCCATCGCGGTGGTGGTGTCGATCCAGGTGGGCGCGTTGGTGAATCAGGTCGGCGCGACCACCTTCATCGGCGCGGTGGCCGGACTCGGCATCATCCGCCAGGGCGCGCCGCTGGTCACCTCGCTCATGATCGCGGGCGCGGTCGGCTCGGCCATCACCGCCGACCTGGGCTCGCGCACGATCCGCGAGGAGATCGACGCCATGATGGTGATGGGCGTCGACCCGGTGCGGCGGCTGGTCGCGCCGCGGCTGGCGGCGGCGGTGCTGGTGAGCATGCTGCTGTGCGGCTTCATCGTGTTCGTGGGCTTCGCGACGGCCTACATGTTCAACGTCTACGCCCAGTCGGGGACGCCGGGCTCGTTCATCGGCTCGTTCGCGTCCTTCGCGGTGGCCAACGACCTGGTGATCGCGGTGCTCAAGGCCGCCATCTTCGGGCTGCTGACCGCGGTGATCGCCTGCGACATCGGCCTGCATGCGCACGGTGGCCCGGGCGGGGTGGCCAATGCGGTGAACTCGGCGGTGGTGAGCTCGGCGCTCATGCTGTTCGCCACCAATATCGCGCTCACCCAGCTCTACAACACGCTGCTGCCGACGAAGGTGGTGTGAGATGGGCAGTCCCTACACTCCCCCGGCGCTCAAACCGGTTCGCCTGGCCGCGAACGTGGTGTCGGCGCCGGTGCAGGCCAATCAGCGCCTGGGGCATCAGGTCATCACCTTCTTCCAGGCCCTGATCGCAATTCCGTTCGTGCTCAAGCACTATCGCCAGGAGGTGCTGCGCCTGACCGCCGATGTCGGCTGGGGCAACGGGTCCCTGGTGGTGGGCGGCGGCACCATCGGCGTGGTGGTGGCGTTGTGCGGGTTCGGCGGCATCACCGTCGGCATGGAGTCGTTCACGGCGTTGAACCTGCTCACCATGAGCCCGCTCACCGGCGCGATCTCCGGTTTCGCGACCACCCGGGAGCTGGCCCCGATCATCGCGACCCTGGCGTTCGCGATCCAGGCCGGGTGCCGGTTCACCGCGCAGCTGGGCGCCATGCGCATCTCCGAGGAGATCGACGCGCTGGAATCCATTGCCATCCGCCCGCTTCCGTACCTGATCAGCACCCGCATGATCGCCTCCACGCTGACCATCGTCCCGCTCTACAGCGTGGGCCTGGCGGTGGCGTACCTGGCGACCAAGTTGTCGGTGCTGATCCTGGGCGGCACCACCGCCGGCACCTACGACCACTATTTCTTCCAGTTCCTGCTGGGACCGGACGTGTTCTGGTCGCTGCTCAAGGTCATGGTGTTCGTGATGATCTCGACGTTCATCCAGTGCTACTACGGCTTCGTCGCCACCGGCGGGCCCGAGGGCGTCGGGGTGGCGGCCGGGCGCGCCATCAAGATGGTCATCGTCGTCATGGTCTTCGTCAATCTCTTTCTGACCCTTGCGATCTGGGGCATCGACCCCGGCTTCCGCATCTCGGGATAGGTGTATCGATGATTCTCGATCCCAGCGGGCGGGGCCCCACGGCCCGCCACCTCACGCTGGCCGGACTCGCGCTGCTCACCACGGTGGCGCTGCTGCTGTATCTGCTGGCCCTGCGCTACAACGGCCGCTTCGAGGACAAGGTCCCGGTCACCGCGGCGCTCACCAGCACCGGCGACGGGCTGCCCGCCCACGCCGACGTGAAGTTCCGCGGCATGATCGTCGGCCGCGTCGAGGACGTCACCGTGGTGGCCAAGGGCGAGCGGCAGGAAGCCGCCATCGCACTGAAACCGGTGGTGGCGAACACGATTCCGGCGAATGTGGCGGCACGGGTGATCCCGAACAATATCTTCGGGGTGACCGCGGTCGAACTGGTCGACACCACGCCCACCACGGACACGCTGCGCGCGGGCGCGACCATTCCGGAGGACACCAGCACCGCGACGGTGCAGTTGCAGAGCACCCTCAATGTGCTGCGCGCCGTGCTGAGCAATATTCAGCCCGAGAAGCTGGGCCGGGTGCTGTCGACGCTGGCGGCGGCGCTGGATCCGTCGGCCCGGGTGCCCGGGTCCACGGTGGAGCGGCTCGACCGCTGGGTCACCGAAATGCGCGGGATCGACGGCGTCGGCGATCTGCTCGGCAATCTGGGCCGGGCGGCGACCGCGTTGAGCGAGTCCGCCCCGGATCTGGTGGGGACCCTGGCCAAGTCGGTGACCACCGCGCGCACCCTCACCGAGCAGCGGGCGGCGCTGGTCAGCCTGCTGACCAATGGCGGCAGCGCGGTGGACACGGTGAACGGGCTCTTCGCCCGCAATCCCGATTCCGGCAAGTTCCTGGTGTCGGGTCTGAACCAGCTCTTCGGCAGTCTGGCCCAGGACCCGCAGGCGATTCCGTTCGCCATCGCCAATCTCAATACCGCCCTGCAGCGGTTGCAGGGCGTCTTCACCTTCGGGCCCAAGAAGCAGATGGTGTGGCGGATGGATGTGTCGTTCACGCCGTTCCAGCAGTACACGGCGTCGGACTGCCCGCACTACGGGGAGCTCGCGGGACCGCGCTGCGGTGGGTCGACGGTGCCGGATACCGCTCCGGCGCAACAGTTCCCCCAGCAGCAGCTGCCCACCTGGCTCGATGCCGCCGGGCCCGCGCCGACACCGGCGGCCACCCCCGCGATTCCGGGTCTGCCTGCCATTCCGGGTCTTCCGTCGATTCCGGGACTGCCCGCGATTCCCGGGCTCACGGCGCCGGCCGGCGCGACCCAGCCCGCACCCGAGGCCGTTCAGCCCGCCGGATTGCGCGGCAGCGACGCGGTTGCCGCGATCGTCGGCCACCGGCCGGACGCGGCTCAGCTGCTGTTGCTGACTCCCCTGCTCGCGGGCGGCGCCCTGGTCCCGGCCGAGACGGGAGGCGCGTCGTGAAGTCCGGAAAAGCCTTGGCGGGCTTCGGCCTGTTCGCGGCGGTCGCGGTCCTGCTCACCTACACGATGTGGTCCACCCTGCAGCGTTCGGTGCCCGGCGCCACCAACTCCTACTCCGCCGTGTTCTCCGACGTCCTGGGCCTGCGGGTCGGCGACGACATCCGGATGGCGGGCGTGCGGGTCGGCCGGGTCGACAAGATCGATTTCACCGACGGCTACCGCGCCCGGGTCGACTTCCGCATCGAGGCCGAGCAGCATCCGACGACCTCGACGAAAGCCCTGGTGCGCTACCAGAACCTGATCGGGCAGCGCTATATCGCGCTGCTGCCGGGCAAGGAGGCGGGCGTACCGCTGCCCGACGGCGGTCGGATTCCGCTCGACCGGACCGAGCCGTCCTTCGATGTCTCGTCCCTGCTGTCGGGCTTCGAGCCGCTGTTCAGCGTGCTGCAACCCGATCAGGTGAACTCGCTGTCGGAGACCCTGATCCAGGCGTTGCAGGGCAATGGCGTCTCGTTGAGCGCCCTGGTGACGCAAGCCGCGCAGCTGGCCGGAACCTTCGGGCAGCGCGACGAGATCCTGGGCCAGGTGGTCGGCAATCTCAGCAGCGTCATCTCCGGCCTGGCCCACCGCAGCAATGAGCTCGAAACCCTGATCACCCAGGCGCGAGCGCTCACCGATGCGCTGTACGCGCAGGGCGGCACGCTGAAATCGTCCGTGGAACGCGTTGCGACCGCGACGGATTCACTGGTGGGCATCCTGGCCCAGGTGAAGCCCGGCGCGGCCCGCGCGCAGACCGACGCCAGTGCCGGTGTCGCGTTGCTGCTGCTCAATGGTGCGTCGCTGGACAAGGCGGCCGTCGAACTGCCCGACGTCCTCAATGGCGTCGCGCGGTTCAGCAGCTACGGCGCCTACGGCAACGCGTACCTGTGCAGCCTGGACGTCTCATTGTGGGGCGTGCTGCTGCCACCGGGCCTGTTCAACCAGATCGGCGGCCAATCACATTCGGAGGTGTGCCGATGAGGCGGCTTCGCTACCCGGGCTTCCTGGCCAACCGGCCGCTGCGGCTGGGTCTGTTCGCGTCCGGATTCGTGGTGGCGCTGCTGGCCGGATCCACCCTGATCGAGCAGGCGCACGTGGGCGACAAGACCATTCACGCCGAGTTCGCCCAGGCCGCCGGGTTGCGGCCGGGCGCGACGGTGGATGTCTCCGGCATCGAGGTCGGTCAGGTCGGCACCGTGAAGCTGGACAACGGCAAGGTGCTGGTGGACATGAAGGTGCGGCGCGAGATCACGCTCGGTGACGATGCCCGCGCCGCCATCAAGATGTCCACCATCCTGGGCCGCCTGCACGTGGAGCTCACCCCCGGCAGCGGACGGACCCTGCTCGGCGACCGGATCAAGCTCGACCACACCTCGGTGCCCTACAACCTGGGCAAGGTGGTGCAGGATCCGCAGTACAAGAACGCCTTCGAACGCGTCGAGAAGCTGGATCCGCAGAAGCTGCGCAGTGCCTTGGACCTGGTGGACCAGCAGATGGGCAACTCCCCCGAGCTGACCGTGCAGGCTCTCGACAGCGTGGGCGCGCTCGCCAAGGTGATCAACGATCGCCGCGACGAGGTGGACACCCTCTTGAAGGGCATGGACACGGTCTCGCAGCTGGCCTCGGACAACCAGAACAGCGTGCTCATGCTGCTGACCCGCGGCGAGGCCATCGGCAGCGCGGTGCAGAAGCGGCAGGCGCTGCTGAAACAGCTGCTCGACAATGTGGCTTCGCTGTCGAAGCTGTTGCAGCAGATGGGACTCGAGAACAACAACCAGCTCGGGCCGCTCATCACCGACCTGAACACCATGTCGGCGGGCCTGGACAAGAACAAGGACAACCTGGCGCGGCTGTACCAGATCATGCCGGTGACCTTGCGGCAGTTCAACAATGTGCTCGGCGACGGGCCGTACGGAAACGTGTACGCGCCGTGGCTGTTCCCGGACAACTGGCTGTGCTTCGCGCAGGCCGTGCAGGGGTGCAAGTGATGCGATCACGCAGACGATTCCGGCTGGCCGCGGTGTGCGGCGCGCTGCTGCTCACCTCGGCGTGCGGGCTGTTGCCCGATTCGATCGGCTCGCTGCCCCAGGAGTATCTGGGCGCGCGCATGAAGGTCACCACGGATTTCGAGAGCGTCGCGGGCCTGTACGCGGGCAATGAGGTGGCGGTGCTGGGGGTTCCGATCGGGACCGTCGAAACCGTCACGCCCAAGGGCAGTTACGTCCAGGTCACCATGTCGCTGGACAAGGACGTCAAGATTCCCGCGGATGCCATTGCGGCGCTGGTGAATCCACAGTTGATCACGAATCGTCACGTGGAGTTGGCTCCGGCCTACACCGGTGACGGTCCGACCCTCGCCGACGGCGCCTATATTCCGTTGCAGCGCACCCGCGTTCCGGTCGAGCTGGATCGGATCCTGGCCACCTTCTCCCAGCTCGGCGATGCGCTCAAAGGTGACAACACCACCGGGCCGATGGCCAGCCGGGTGCTGTTCCCGCTGCTCAACGGCAATGGCGACAAACTGCGCCAGACCCTGGACCAGCTGTCAGGCGCGTTCGAGGTGACCTTCGCCAACAAGGACCAGATCTCCAACACCATCGTCAAACTCAATGACATCACCCAGGTCATCGCCGCCAACGATCAGACGGTGCGCGATTTCAGCGGCCGGCTCACCGAACTGGTGAACCTGATGGGCGAGCAGGCTCCCGGCATCGACGCGGTGCTCCGCCAGCTCGACGACTTCGTCACCAATACCGCGACCCTGGTGGGGCAGAACAAGGATCAGCTGGCCGGGGCGCTGACCCGCTTCGTGGCCATCACCGATCAGATGCGCGCCAATGCCCGCGGCCTCACCGAGATCGTGGACGTCGGTCCGCTCATGTTCCAGAACCTGGCCAATGCCACCAGCACCGAACATCAGGCGCTGCGGCTGCACGGCCTGCTGGACAAGTCGGTGCTCGACGGCGAGATCCTGTCCACCTTCTGCGAGCGCATCCAGATGCGGCTGGACGGCTGCCGCACCGGCAAGGTGGCCGACTTCGGACCCGACTTCGGCATCACCGCCGCACTACTGGGGATCACGAACCTGAAATGACACTACGCACAACGGCTCTCGGCGGAGTCCTGACCGCCGCCACGCTGCTCACCGCCACCGGGTGCGCGGTCACCGTGGACAGCCTCCCCCTGCCCAAACCCGGTCTGGGCGCACCCGGTTACACCGTGCACGCGTCCTTCGCCGACGCGCTGAACCTGCCCGACCACGCGCACGTCAAGATCGGCGGCACCGATATCGGGGTGGTCACGAAGATCGCGACCACCAACTTCCTGGCCGACGTGCGCATGCTGATCCGCGAGGACATCCGGCTGCCGCGCGGCACGACGGTCGAACTGCGCCAGGCCACCCCGCTCGGCGACATGTTCGTGGCCATGACGCTGCCGTCGGCCGCCGACGCCGGGGACCCGCTGCGCGACGGCGACACCATCGGCACCGACCACACCGCGGCGGGCGCCTCGGTGGAGCAGCTCATGATGTCGATCTCGCTGCTGCTCAACGGCGGCGGCATCAATCAGGCCGCCAAGATCACCGGCGAGATGAACTCGATGTTCGGCGGACGCGCGCCCGAACTCTCACATCTGATCACCGAGATGACCGCCGCCATCGGCGCGCTCAATGCCCGCACCGGCGATATCGACTCCGTCCTCGGCGGGATGAACTCGCTCTCGGGTGAGTTGGCCCGGCGCAAGGAGCAACTCGGCGCGGCCGCGGACACCTTCCCGGCGCTGATCGGACTACTGACGGAGAACAATCAGCAGATCGTGGACCTGCTGACCAAGGTAGCGACCACCACCGACGCGCTCGGCGACTTCGCCACCACCACCGGCGGCGATTTCGTGGGACTGTTCAACAGCATTCAGGCCCTGATGTCCGGCTTCGCGCAGAGCGATCAGCTGACCGGGGCGCTGGACGGGCTGCACGCCATCTATCCGTCGCTGATGGCCAGCCTGCGCGGGCCCGCTCTCGCGGTGGCGGCGACGGTGTCGTACCTGAGTGTGGGCGCGCTGACCGATCCGCACGGTAGCCGCTGGCCGGAACTCGGTGACGCCGGGCAGTTCATCGGCAGCCTGACGCAGGTCCTGGAGAAGGTGTTCGGCCGGCTCACCAGCCCGCCGCGACCGCCCAGCGTGCAGCCGGGTCAGCCCGAGACCCAGCCCGTGCAGCCGGAGGGAGGGGATCGATGAATCCGCCGCTGTGGCGCTGGGTGGTCCAGCGCCGGATCGCCATCGCCAATCTCGGACTGATCGTGGTGCTGATCCTCGGGTCGGGCTATATCGGCGGTTATGTGCTGCGATTCAATCCGATTCCGCACACCTATACCGTGACCGTGGAACTGGTGTCCTCGGGCGGGCTGCTGCCCGGCAATGACGTGACGTTCCGGGGCAGCCGGGTCGGCAAGGTCAGCGACGTGCACGTCGCCGGGGACGGGGTGGCCGCGGTCGCCGAGATCGACGACAGTGCCCGGATTCCGCTGGGCGGGACCGTGGCGGTGGGCCGGCTCTCGGCGGCCGGGGAACAGTATCTCGACTTCCGGCCCGACTCCGACACCGGGCCTTACCTGCACGACGGGTCACTCGTGGAGCGGGCGCGCACCAGCGTGCCGGTGCAGATCCAGTCGGTGTTCAGCAACCTCGGCGACCTGGTCGGCAGCATGAACCCGGATCGGCTCACCGTGATCGTCGACGAGCTGGACAAAGCCCTCGCCGGCGGACCGGATCGGTTGCGCAACATGATCTCCGGGCTGAGCCGGGCCATGGCGGGCCTCACCGACCTGCTGCCGCAGACCCGGCAGCTGATCGAGAATCTCGAGGTCATCGCCGGCACCACCCAGCACGCGCAGCCCGACCTGGGCACCCTGACCAAGGCGGGCAGCGTGCTGTTCGACCAGTTCGCCTCCGCCGACCAGGAATTGCGCACACTGCTCCGGCAGGGGCCCGGTCAGCTGTCCACCCTCACCGGGTTCATCTCCGAAACCCAGGACCCCATCACGAATCTGGTGACCAACTTCGTGGCCGTCACCCGCGCGGCCAAGCTGCGCGCGCCCGCCATCGCCGCGCTCTTCCCGGCCCTGCGCGCCGGATCGCAGGCGCTCGGCGTGCCCGCGCACGACGGCGCGTACCACACCCTGGTCGATCCATGGCCCCGGCCCAGCTGCGACTACCAGACCATCCCGGTGGTACCGACCGATATCCAGGCCGACAACCGGGTGCGGCTCTACAACTACTGCGTCACCAGCGATCCGGCCCTGCAGGTCCGCGGGTCGGCCAACGCGCCGCGACCCGATGTGCCCGACAACGGGGCCACCACACCGCCGGGGGCCACCGGCAACGAAATGTCCCAGCCTGTCCCCCGTTAGGAGACTTCCCATGAGCGACAACACCATCGAGCAGCACCCGGACGAGACCTCCGACCCCGAGGCGACCCCGGCCGTGCCCGTCGATCTCGACAAGACCGACACCGCGGCCGCCGAGATCGCGGAGCCCGAGACCGCCGCGGCCGTCGCGGACACCGCCGCCCCGACATCGACCGGGCACACGTGGAAGTCACGCCTGCGCACGACGTCGTTGCCCACGCTCGGCCCACGCGGCCGCATCGCCGCCTGCGCCGCGGTGGTGCTCGCACTGGCGGCGTCGATCGGGTCCAGCATCGTGCTCTACCGGCACGATGCCGAGCAGAAGGACCTGCTCGCCGCCCAGGAACAGGCCCGGGCCGCGGCCTGCGCGTACGCGCCGATACTGGCCACCTACGACGCCAAGAACCTCGACGCCTACTTCACCGGCGTCCTCGACGGCGCGACCGGCGAGTGGCGCAAGCAATTCGACGCCACCAGCAAGGATCTGCGCGACGTGCTCACCCAGGGTCAGGTCGTGTCCAAGGCCACCGACGTGCAGTGCGCGGTCCGCAATACCGAACGCGACTCCGCCGAGGCCATCGTCGTGATCGGCCAGACCATCACCAGCCTCGGCACCCAGGGCAAGCCCGCCCCCGGCCAGCTGTCGATGGTGATGCGGCTGCAACGGTCCGGCGATCGGTGGCTGGTGAACAAGGTGAATTCGCCGCTGGCGCAACAGCCGCAGTCGTGAACCGGGCCAGGACGCCCGCCCCCGAACCGGGTGCGCGGGCGGTTCGGCGGCGGCCGAAGAACCGGCGCGCCCAGATCGCGGCGGTATCGGCCGCGGAATTCGCGGCGCAGGGCTACCACCGGGTGAGCATGGACGACATCGCCGCCCGGCTCGGCATCACCTCCACCGCGCTGTACCGGCACTATCCGAGCAAGTATGCGCTGTTCGCGGGTGAGCTGCTGCGACTGGGCGAGGTGACGGTGGCGGCGGTGAGCCTGCCAGAGGTGGCGGCGGGCTGGCCCGCGCGGCGGCGGCTCGGGTACGGGATCGACGGGATCATCGCGGAGACCATCGTGAACCGGACGACGGTCGGGCTGGCCCGGTGGGAGCACCGCTACCTCGACGATTCCGACAAGCGCACGGTGGACCAGCATTTCAGCACCGCCCTCACCGACCTCAGCGCTCTCATCGACGCGGTCCGGCCCGGCCTGTCCGCCCGCGAACTACGGGTGCGGGCCATCGGGGTCTTCAGCACGGTGAGCTGCCTCGGCGACCACCGGGTCGTGCTCGCCTCCAAAACCCTTGCCGTCCTGCTGAATACGGCCTGCTGGGCGATCATCGCCGCCGACCTGCCCGAGCCCGCCCAGCCGCCGCCCGCCCCGCGCGCGGTGGAGACGCCGCTCTCGCTCACACATGAACTGCTGCTACAGCGGGCGGTGCGGCTGTTCTACGAGCGCGGCTATCCGAACGTCAGCGTCGAGGACATCGCGATCGCCGCGGGCCTGCCCTCCACCTCCGCGGTGTACCGCTACTACCGCGGCAAGAGCGATCTGCTCGAGGCCGCCTTCCGCCGCGCCGCCGACCGTATGTCGGCCGTCATCGCCCCCACCCTGGCCGAATCCTCCGGCCCCGCAGAGGCTTTGGCCAAGCTCATCGACATGTACGTGGCCGGAGCCTTCGACGAACGCGAGCTGATCTTCGTGTACTTCGCCGAATTCGGCCACGTCCCCGACGACGAGCGCGCGACCCTGCGAGTGGTGCAGCGCATGGTGGTCACCGAATGGGCGGCCCTGCTGACCCGCGTCCGCCCCGGCCTCACCCCCGCCGAGGCGGCCGTCCTGGTGCACGCCGCCCTCGGCCTGGTGGTGGACTACGCCCGCGTCTTCGGCGACGACGAGCGAATCTATCCGCGCCAGTGGGTGATTCGCCTCATGGAGGCCGTCCTGTTCGGACCGGCCGAGGTCCGGAACTAGGCCGGAGTGACGATCTGGATCAGATTGCCACAGGTGTCGTCGAACACCGCGGTGGTCACCGGGCCCGCCGCCACCGGCTGCTGGGTGAACTTCACCCCGAGCCCGCTCAATCGCTCGAATTCGGCCCGCACATCCGCCACCTGGAAGGAGGCCGCGGGAATTCCGTCACCGACGAGCGCGTCCTTGTACGGCTTCACCGCCGGATGCCCGTCGGGCTCGAGCAACAATTCCGCCCCTTGCGGGTCCTCCGGCGACACCACGGTCAGCCATCGGGCCGCGCCCAGCGGAATGTCGTGCTTCTTCTCGAAGCCGAGCACCCCGCTGTAGAAGTCGAGCGCCTTCTGCTGGTCGTCCACGAAAACACTGGTGATGTAGATCCGCATGGCTCCTACCCTTCCTGTGCGCCGGCCGCGTGGCGACCGGATTCGTGAGAGTCCCTCGTCCGGCTAGTTGGCGACGTGCTCGCCGTCGCACCACTGCTCGGCCGGAACAGCCGCCTTGACCTGGTCGATGTGGTCGCCACACCCTGCCCAGGTGATCTTGCCGCAGGTCTGGCAGGGGGTCGGTTGACACATGGTTGCTCCTAGGGCCGATCGGATGGGTTCGGGTGGATGGTATCGGGTTCACGGCCCGGTTCGTGGTGTCGGGCCCGGCCGGACCACACCCTCCAGAATACCCCCTGGGGTATGCTACGGTGATTGACATACCCGGAGGGGTATCTGTGAAGCAGTCGAAGGAGTAGGCATGTCCGCACCGCACGAGACCACGCAGGCGTCGCCGCACGGAAAGGCCGTGCTCACCGAGCTGTCGCCGTTGCACCGGGAGCTGCGGCGCGCGATTCCCGAGGTGTACAAGGGTTTCGGCGAGCTCAGCAAGGCGGCATTCGCGCCGGGCGCGCTCGATCGCAAGACCAAGGAGCTGATCGCGCTGGCCATCGGCGTCGTCGAGGGCTGCGACGGGTGCATCGCCTCGCACGGCCAGGCGGCCGCGCGGGCCGGGGCGACCAAGCAGGAGGCCGCCGAGGCGATCGGCGTGACGTTCCTGATGCACGGCGGTCCGGCCACGATCCACGGCGCGCGGGCCTACGACGCGTTCTGCGAATTCGCCGACGCCATCGCCTCCGGTGAAGCGCCCGCCTGAGAACTCGGAGGACTCTCGAATGTGTCGAGCGACGCGGTGCCTGACCTGCGGCAAGACCACCTGGACCGGATGCGGGGCGCACATCGCCCAGGTACGCGCCCGGGTTCCGGCCGGGCAATGGTGCGCGGGGCACGAGCGGGCCGCCGAGGGCGGCTGGATTCGGCGGATCCTCGGCCGGTGACGGTACCGGCGCACCGGTGATGACGCCGCCGTTCCGGTGACGACAGCGCCGTGCCGGCCCGCGATCCCCTCCGCCACGGGCCGGCACGACGGATCGGGAAATCAGGCCAGCTGGCGCGCCAGGCGCGGAATACCCTCTCCCGCAACCTGATCCAGCGCCGCGGTGCGGCCGGTGACCAGGAGCAGCAGGGCGAGGATCGGTCCCGCAATCTCACTGCCGGCGCCGTGGGTCCAGTCGACATCGGTGGCGACGAGCCGGATGCCGTCCAGGCGGTGGCGATCCCAGACCGGCCACCCGCACGCGGCGGCGGTGCCGGCTCCGGCGGCGGCCGCCCCGGCATCGACGTCGAGGACCCGGCCCAGCGGGATCGCGATGTCCTGGCCGTGAACGATGGTGTCGAACAAGATGTTTCGATAGTTCGTGAGTTTCGGCAGCCGACGCGAGGCGGCATGATCGCGGAGCTCACGCACCAGTTCCGAGGTCGGCCGTTGCGCGTGCCGGGTGGTCAGGTCGTCGATCATCCGGTTGTAGTCGCCGCGGACGCGGAGCGCCGTGCGCAGCAGGACGCCAGGAGCGGGCGGATTCGGCGTCGCGGCGATGTGCGCGGCGACCTCGCGCACGCGCCAGCCCGCGCACAGCGACGGCGTCTCCCATTCGGAGGGCGTCAGATCCTCGAGCAGGGCGGCGATGGCCCGGCGCTGCTGTTCGATGTGCCGCCAACTGTTCTCACGGTCCATGGCGTTCCCCATGCCTATGATTAGTCAGATACACTGACTAGTATGGTCAGCGTCTCTTACCAAGTCAAGGAGCGGGGATGTCCGGCGGCGAGCTGAATGCCGGGCTGCTCATGTTCATCGCGTACCGGGCCATGGAGGACCGCATCTTCACCGCGCTCGCCGAGGCCGGGTACGCGGATATCAGCGTGGCGCAGGGCAGACTGGCCGCCCGGATCGCGGCCGAGGGGTCGCGCATCACCGAGCTGGCCCAGCAGGCGCAGGTGACCAAGCAGACGGCCGGGTTCCTGGTCGATCAGCTCGAACGCGCCGGGTACGTCGAGCGCACGCCGGATCCACGCGACGGCCGCGCCCGCCTGGTCCGGCTCACCGCCCGTGGCCGCGCGCTGGCCGAGTACTCCAACACCATCGCCGATGCGGTCGACGCCGAATGGGCCGCGCACCTGGGCGAACGCCGCATGCGCGCGCTGCGCGAGGCCCTCACGCGGCTGCGCGACATCACCGACCCCTACGCCTGACCCTCGCCCGGGCTCCGCAGCCCGATGAAGATCTGCATGCGCCCGGGGTAGGCCGTGCTGTTGACATTGAACAGCTGCCCGACGATCCGAGCCGTCGCACCGTCGCCGTCGCGCAACCGGATGACCGGACGGGCGCGCTCGTAGCGGGCGGTGGTGTCCGACCAGATCTCCAGGAAGAGCGGGAACCGGGCCAGCTCCTGCAACAGGTCGTCGAACCAGCTGGTGTCGCCGTGCTGGGCGATGTAGCCGTGCAGCCACTGGATGGAGATCCGTAGCTCCCGCTCCCATTCGGCCAGCGCGTGCCGCGCGCGCGGATCATCGAGCATCCAGCGCAGCAGATTGCCGTCCTCGGTCAGTCCCGGGAAGCCCGCGGCGAAGCTGTCGTTCCACATCAGGATGTTCAGTCGGGTATCGACATAGGCGGCCAGGTGCGGCTCGTACAAGGCCAGCGCCTGCGGAATACCGCGTCCGAGATCGGCGCGCAGGTCATCGGTCGAGGGCTGCTCCACCGGACCGAGTCCGGCCAGATCCGATAGTTGCCGGAATTCCTCCGGGGCCAGTGCCGCCAGGCGATCGAGATAGCGCATCAACGCCGTCACCACTTCCCGGGTGGGCCGCTCGCGTTCGCCCTTCTCCAGGTGATTCACATAGCTGGCGCTGACCCCCGAATTGAAGGCCAGCCGCTCCCGCGACACGCCGCGCGCATCGCGCAGCCGGCGCAATACCGACCCGAACGTGGGCGCGTTGGGAAGCCCCTCCCCCGCCACCTCGGTATCGAACTCCTCCATCGCCGCCTCTCCCACGCGCGAACCGTCCGGTGTGCTGATTCTTCCATTCCCCCCAATCAGCGCGTGCCCCAGGGGAAAGTGGGCGATACTGGACGAATCGGGCGTGATCGGATGGCGGGGAGCCGGCTCGCACTCCAGGGTCGGCGGATGAGGCCACGCGGATTCGCGCTCGCCGAAGGAGCTGTGCCCCATGGTTTCCGAGCGAATCATCCTTCCCGACTTCTACATGCCGTATCGGCCGGAAGGAACCAATCCCAGAGCCAGAGCCGCCGAATCCAAGATGTGGGAATGGCTGGTCAACCTGGATCTCGTTCCCGAGGAGTTGTCCCGACGCAGAGTGGCGGGTTCCCGCCCGGTCGAGATGTATTCGATGTGGTGCCCCGACGCCGACGTCGAATCGCTCGCACTGCTCGCCGAATTCACGGCGTGGGCGTTTATCGTGGACGACCAGTTCGATATCGAAATGCCCGACCCGCGAAGATGTTTGGCCACCATTCAACGTCTGGAGACGGGCTTTCACCTCGACGGCACACCGTCCGGCGTGCTGGCGACCGGCTTCCAGGACCTGTGGCGCAGACTGTGCCGCGGCCGCTCACCCCAGTGGCGACACGCGGTGCGGGCCGAGATCGTGGAGTGGTGGTGGAGCTACTACACCGAGAGCGTCCGCACCATCACCCGTGACCTGCCGAAACTCGACGAATACCGCACGCACCGGCAGATCTCGGTCGCCATCTACATGCTGCTGGATCTGAGCGAGATCACCTACGGGATCGATCTACCCGACGCGGTCCGGCAGCTGCCGGCCATGAAGACCCTGCGCGCGGCGGTCACCGAGCACATGGGGTTGATCAACGACGTGCATTCCCTGCCCGCGGACGAGGCGGTCGGTTACGCCTACAACGCGGTGCTGCTGGCCGAATATCACCTCGGCTGCACCAGGACTCACGCCCTGCGCGTGGTCAACGAGATGCTGACCGATTGCATTCTGCAGATCGGCCGGATGGAGGAAGCCCTGGCCGAGGAACTCGACGTGCTCGGCATCACGGGGCAGGCCCGCGCCGACACCCTGCACACGCTGGAGGATTATCGCCGATACGTGCGCGCGAACTTCGACTTCCACTACCGCGCACCGCGTTACACCAGCCCGCCGATCGAGGCGCTGGCACACGGGCAGCTGCTGTCCTAGTCCGCGGCCGGACGGCTCTCGCGCCGGGCGCCGGAGGCGTCGATGGCGTACTGGGAGCGGAATTCGCCAGGCGTCATACCGGTTTCGAGCTGGAACGCGCGGTAGAAGTGCCGGTCGGAGGCGAAACCCGAGGCGGCTGCGATGGAGTTGAGGGAACGGGTCGGCTCCGACCGCAGCTGCCGCCGGGCGTGCTCGATGCGCATGCGCCGAATCAGCGCGCCCGGGCCGCCCAGCCCTTCGCACATGCGGAACAGGGTGCGCCGGGATACCAGGCAGGCCTTGGCGATCTCGTCGACGGTGAGGTCGGGATCGGTGAACCGTTTTCGTAGGTAGGCCATCATCTGCTGGCGGGTGTAGAGCGAATCCGCGGGCGCCGGTGAGGCTTTTCCGACCGCGAGCAACAGCGCCGAGGCCAGCATGCCGGTGGTTTGCCCGTCGAAGGCGAGGTTCGCGCGCTCGGCTTCCTCATTGGTCAGTTCGGCCATATCGCGGAAGAAGCGGGTGACCACGCCCATGGCGCCGTCGGCGGGAATCGGCACGGCGAAAGGCAATTCGTCGCGCGCCAGCCCGGCGTAGTCGAGCACCGGCTGCAACGGCGCGCGCAGCAGCGTCGACATCGCGTTGTCGGTGGTGCGGCTGAGCAGCGGCTGCGCGCTGTCGTAGAAGGCGATGGACCCGGCCACCGATTCCGCGGTCCGCCCCTGCTGCTCTGTCCAATTCGTCCCTTCCAGCACGATATTGGCGAGCAGGAACTCCCCTTGCGACCGCGAGACCATCCGCTGCGTCCGGTTCACCTGCTGTGCGCTGGCCCGCATGAGCGCCACCGACACTCGATCGAACTGGGTGCTGGTGATCTTGCCGTTCCAGCACCCGTCGTGTAGCGGCGATATCGCTGAAGGCACGATGGCATCCGCCATCAATGCTTCCCACTGCTCGAAGGCATCACGCGGCTTCAGCGTCGAGGACGAGCGCACCTCGACTGTCACGGAGGCGGTTTGCTCCACGTCCGCATCTTCCCACCGCATGTGCCCGCGCGGGACTGGATTCTGAGGAATAGCGAGACCCGGAGTCGTTCGATCACCGCCGATCAGAGCTGGAACGCAAGGGTTTCGGTATGTGCGGGGTCGTGAGGACGACACTGGATGTCGTCGCCACCCGTTCGAGCGCCTCGAGGTCCTTCTCGATGACGCCGTACAGCAGATACGCGAGCACGAAACCGATGATGCCGCCGACGCACAGGATCCGCACCGCCCAGATGATGGACTCGATATCCACCCCGGGCAGGAACGTGACCCCGGTGACGCCGACCAGCGGCACCGCGGCCGCCACGGTCAGATAGAAACCGGTGCGCCCGGCGAGCCGGTGCAGGTGGTCGATATCGGCGGCGTCGGACCGTCCGTGTTCCAGGAACACCGGGTACAGGCAGCGCACCACGTACCAGGTGAGCCCGAAGTACGGATACGCCACGGCCATCGCGCCGCACACCACGACCGACAGCAGGAAGTGCACGTAGGTGGAGTACGGCACGCCCCCGGCG
Organism: Nocardia sp. NPDC056611; assembly: GCF_042792755.1. Classification (NCBI taxonomy): domain Bacteria; kingdom Bacillati; phylum Actinomycetota; class Actinomycetes; order Mycobacteriales; family Nocardiaceae; genus Nocardia; species Nocardia sp. NPDC056611. The sequence goes on along the minus strand of NZ_JBHTVV010000002.1, from coordinate 1,000,682 downwards.
ATCAGGTTCAGCAGGACCGGGAACACGATCCCGCCGAGCACCCAGAACACGAAGGCGATCCACACCACCCGGGGACCGAGCCGGAGCGCGTCGATGCGTGCGCGGGTGAGCGTCTCATCGGTGAAGTCCCAGCCGATACGCAGGCCGACGAGCACCAGAACGAGGCGGCGCGCGGCGAAGAGAATCAGGACCGCGGCGACCACGATGGCGAGCGGATACAGCACCAGCGCAACGTATTCGAAGGTGTGCCGGGCCTGCGGCGTGAGCTTCCCGACGATCAGTGTCCTGCTGTAGTAGTAGTTGTATCCGACCGCGATCAGGTTCGGTACGGCGATCGCCAGCGCGAGGATCGGGATCGCCCACAGTGGTGCGGTCGGCAGCCAGCGGCGCTGTGGCGCGTCCACCAGCTCCCGGGCCCGAGGGTCGAGGCACAGTTCGAATTGCTGAGCCAGCTCCGCGCCATTGGCCCAGCGGTCCTCCCGTTTCGGCGCCAGGCAGGTCAGCAGCACGCGGCGCAGCGAGGGCGGAGTGTCCACGGGGAGGTCGTCGAGGAATTCCGGTGCGATCGGGCGGCGACGCACCCCGAGCAGTTGCTCGACCGCGGCCTGCGAATCCTTCGCCTCGACCTCGGGAAACGGCCGCCGCCCGGTCAGCAGCTCCCACAGCACGACGCCGAGTGAATAGATGTCGCTGCGCGTGTCCAAGTTCTCGACGGTGCCGGGCAGAGCCGGGTGGCTGGCCGCGAGATGCTCCGGCGACATGTAGGCCAGGGATCCACCGAAGTACGCGACCGGGCTGCTGCCGGCGACGTGGTCGCTCGCGCTGATGTTGAAGTCGGCCAGTTTCGGGACGCCGTCGGCGGTGAGCAGCACGTTCGCCGGTTTGATGTCGCGGTGCAGGACACCGCGCTCCTCGGCGTAGTCCAGGGCCTCGGCGAGCCTGCGGCCGAGCCAGGCCACCGTCTCCGGCCACGACAGCGCGGCGATCTCGTCGCGCACCCGGGCGCCCGAGGTTCGCAGCTCGCCCTTCTGTTCCAGCGCCGCGTCGGCGGCGTCGAGCAGCAGTTGTCCGCCGCGTTGTTCCGGCGGGGTCTCGCGAACGCGGTGCAGGACCGCGGACAGCGTGCCGCCGGGCAGGTACTGCATGTACATGAGTTTCAGCGCGCGGTCCGCCAGTACCCGCTGGTCGTAGACGCGCACGATGTATTCGTGGTCCAGCTGGGCCAGCATCTGCGGTTCGGTGCCGTGGTCGGTGGAGACCTTCACCGCGACGAGTCGCTGCATCGAGAGTTGCCGTGCCAGAAAGACTCTCGCGAACGCGCCGCGGCCCAGTTCCAGGAGGAGATCGAAGTCGTCGATGCGGTCGCCGGGTTCGAGTTCCTCACTCGCGACCGGCGGGCCGGTCCGATCGACGAGGGTGCTCTCGTAAGGGTCGTCCGGCCGCAGGATCGCGTCGATCCGGTCGGCGTACGCGGGATAGTCCCGCGCGTATTCGGCGACGTCGATCCGGACGCCGGCGCGGCGCAGAATATGGAACTCCTCGTAGAGCAATTGCCGCGGCATCGGGCCGGACGCCAGTTCCGGAAACCGGGCGCGATATTCGGCGAGCCGCTTCGGGTGCTCGTAGCGCAGCCATCGGTATTTCAGATCCACCTTGATCAGTGCGATCAGCGAGGCCCGGCGGGCGGAGTCACCGGTCAGCGCGAATTTCGCCAGATCGGGCGGCAGGCCACCGGATTCCCATGCGGCCGTGAACTCCTCGACCGCGTCGACGAGCCGCAGCAGAGTACTCGCGGCACGATCGGCCAGCGGATCGAATACCGCGGTTGCGTTCGCGTTCGGCTCGGTCATGGCGGTCACTCCGGGGTGAAACTCCGAGGCGTCTTACCCAGACCACGGTATCCGGATTTCCGGACATCCACGAGATCAGGCGTGTTCCGCCACCCAGGCGGCAATCTGTGCGCGGGAGGTGAAGCCCAGTTTCACCAGGATGTGCTCGACGTGGCCCTGCGCGGTGCGCTGGGAGATCACCAGGCGGGAGGCGATCGCCCGGTTCGTCAGGCCTTCCGCGACGAGCTCGGCGACCTGGCGTTCCCGTTTGGTCAGCACCTGCGGGGCGGTCTCGCCGGCCGGGGACGGTTCGTCGAGCGCGAGCCGTACGGCGGAGTCGAGGCTCATGGCGGAGCCTTCCTGGCGGGCCCGGTCGAAGGCGCGCGGGCCGAGCGCCTCGCGGCTGCCGCGCATGCAGTCGGAGCGGTAGGTGAGCAGGTCGCGGACCATGAGGGTCGCGGTTCCGGCGAGGCGACCCAGTTTGTCGGCCGCGCCCATGAGGACGGCCGCGCGGCGCGGTTCGTTCCGGTCCGCGGCGATCCAGGCCAGGGTCTCCAGGCAGCCCGCGGCGACCAGCGGTTCGGCGATCAGGGCGGAGAGCCGGACGCCTTCCTCCAGCAGGCGCTTGGCGCGGTCGACGTCGCCGTTTCGCCAGACCGCGAACCCCGCCGCGAACAAGGCCCACGAGCGGTAGATGGATTCGCCGGAGGTCGCGGTCGTGGCGAGCGTCTTCTCGTGACAGGCGACGGCTCGGGGGGCGTCACCGCCGAGGGCATAGGCCCAGCCCAGGGACAGTTGCGCGTCGAGTTGCATGCCGAGTTCACCACACGCCTCGTACTTGCGGATCGCGTCGGTCAGCAGGGCCGTCGCGTCGGACTCGCCGACATTGCCGCGGGCCAGCGCGGCATTGGCGTCGACATGCTCGACCAATGCCTCGACCAGGGGATCCGGGGTCTGCTCGGCGAATACGCGGAGCGCGTCGAAGCGCTTGTTCGCGGTGGCCAGGTCGCCGGTCAAACCCACGAGCGTGCCCGCGGCGAACAGTGCCCGGGCGCGATCGGTGGTCCGGCCGCCGGGATGACCGAGCGCACGTTCGTACCAGCGGCAACCCTCGTGGAGCCGCCCTCGCAGACCCCAGAACAGGTACAGATCGGTGACCATCACCAGGCCGCCCTCACCGGTCTCGGACAGGCTGTACTCGAAGGCTTTTCGAAGATTCGGCAGTTCGCGGTCGAGCCGGGCGACCCAGTCGAGTTGACGCGGGCCGATCATCTCGGCGTTCGCATCATGGACCAGTCGCTGACACCAATCCCGGTGGCGCTGATGCAGATCCGGGTACAGGCCGGATTCCTCGGCCTGCTCCCGGCCGAATTCCTGCACGGTCTCGAGCATCCGGAAGCGCACCGCCCCGTCGGTTTCCTGCCGGACCAGGATGGATTTGTCGACCAGCACGGACAGGGTGTCGAGGACTTGGTATTCGGGCAGGTGACCGGCGCACACGTGCTCGGCCGCGTCGAGTTCGAAGCCGCCGGTGAACACCGACAGGCAGGCCCACAACCGCTTCTCGTCGGGGGTGCACAGGTCGTAGCTCCAGTTGATGGAGTATCGCAGGGTCTGCTGCCGTTTCGGGGTGCCCCGGCCACCGCGGGACAGCAGGGCGTACCGGTCGCTGAGTCGGGTGCGGATCTGCTCGACCGACATGGTGCGCAGGCGCGCGGCGGCCAGTTCGATCGCCAGCGGCAAGCCGTCGAGGCGGGCGCAGATCTCGGCGATCGCGGGCTGATTCGCGTCGGTCATCTCGAAGCCCGGCACAGCCGCGGCGGCGCGCTCGACGAACAGCGCCACCGCGTGCGACTGCGCCGACGCGCGTTCCTTGCCCGACTCGGGAACGGTCAGCGGCGCAAGCGAATACGCGGCTTCGCCACCGATGCCGAGAGCCTCGCGGCTGGTGGCCAGGATTCGCACGTTCGGGCAGACCCGCAGCAGTGCCTCCGACAGCTTGGCGGCCGCGTCGATCACGTGCTCGCAATTGTCGAGCACCAGCAGCAGATCGTGCGGGGCCAGCGCTTCCACCAGGGTGTCGAGTACGGATATGACGCCCTGGCTTCGGATTCCGAGGACCGCGGCCACCGCATCGGGCAGCAAGGCGTCGTCACGCAGCTCCCCCAGTTCGACGAGCCACGCGCCGTTCGGGAACCGCTGCCGGGTCTTGTGCGCGACTCGCAGTGCGAGCCTGGACTTTCCGACCCCGCCGATCCCGGTCAGGGTCACCAGCCGCGACCCGGCCAGGAGGTTCACGACCTCGGACAGCTGGGTCCGGCGATCGACGAAGCTGGTCAGTTCGAGCGGCAGATTGCCGGTCCCGTCGTGCAAGGCGTCACTGTGCAGACGCGGAACTCCGTGCGATGCGATCATTTCCGATCCTGGGAGTGATTCGGATTCGGCGCCCGGTTCGTCGCGCACCGCCATGTCGTCGACCGGAAAGCCGCGTTCGACCTGTATTCGGCGCAGCTGGTCGCCCAGGGAAGCCGCGGTCGGACGGTCCTGCGGGTCGCGGGACATGGCCGCTTCGATCACCGCGCGGACATCGCGTGGGATCCCGATCTCACAGCGTTCGGGATTCGCGGAGGTGGCGATCCGCACGAGCTGGGTCGCCCGCTCATCATCGGGTTGCTCGAAGGTGACGCGGCGGGTGAGCGCGCAGAGCAGGCTGGCTCCCAGCCCGTAGACGTCCGAGCCACGGCTGGGGGCCTGGCCGTCGAGCACTTCGGGCGCGGTGACGGCCTGCGAGCCGGCGACGTCCGCGATACCGAAGTCGGTCAGCACGGGCTCGTCGTAGTCGGTGAGCAGGATGTTCGCGGGCCGGATATCGCGGTGGACGACTCCGGCGCGATGCGCGGATTCGAGCGCCCCCGCGATCCGCACCCCGATGTGCAGGGTATCCGGCAGCGACAGCGGGCCGTCGACGTGGAGCCATTCGCCCAGCGAGCCCCGGGGAAAATACGGCATGACCAGGTAGGGACGGCCACTGCCGGTCTCGCCGACCTCGAGCATGCTGACGATGTTCGGATGCCCGGTGAGGCGTCCCAGCGCACGCTGTTCGCGGAAGAACCGTTCCCGATCCTCGTCCAGGTCACCGGTGAGAACTTTCACCGCCACATCCCGCTCGGCGGCGACCTGCGTGCAGCGGTAGACGATTCCGAGTCCGCCGCGCCCGATCTCGTGCGCGCCTTCGAATCCGGCAGCGTTCAGCTCCGTGACGACGTCGGAACCGGCATCACGCTGCACTTCGAATGGATCGGCTTGGACCATCGGTAACTCGCAAATCGCCAGCAGCGGGCACCAATCAGCTTATCTCCCCCGCACGTGCGCGGCGGAAATAGGTATATGCCCGGCAGAACGACCGTCGTGCGCAGGTATTCCCCCGACCGACGCTGTGTTCACCGCCGAGCGACCGCACGGCATCAGAAAACCCTCAGGAGAACCACCATGGCTACCGGACACCGCTCCCCCTCCCGGATCGCCCGCCGTCTCGCCGCTTGCGCACTGGCCGCCGCATCGCTGTCGATCGTGGCAACCGCCCAGGCCTCGGCACTCGTCCCGGACGCTCCGGCGCGGACCCTGCCCGCAGCCGTCAACCTCTCGGCCACGACAAAGATCGCGCCGACCGCCGCCTCGAACGACCTCGACGGCTGGATCCGTGAAGCCCTGGGCATCATGGCCGCCCACGGCATTCCCGGCAGCTACGAGGGCATCCACCGCAACGTCATGCGCGAATCGGGCGGCGACCCCGGCGCCATCAACCTCTGGGACTCCAACGCCGCGGCGGGCATCCCGTCCAAGGGCCTGCTCCAGGTGATCGACCCGACCTTCCAGGCCTACCACGTCGACGGCACCTCCTGGGACATCTACGATCCGGTCGCCAACATCGCCGCGGCCTGCAACTACGCCGCGGCGCGCTACGGCTCGATGGACAACGTCGACTCGGCGTACTGACCACTGGATTCGCTCCACCCGCTCGGGCGGTGATCCACTCCCCGGATCACCAGCCCGGCCGGAGCATTCCGGAACGCGTCCCGGACGGCTCCCAGCTCGATCCCGAACTCCAACAAGGCTTTCGCCCCGCTCAACATCCAGGTGAAGCCCCCGGTCGAATCCGGCGCGTACGCGACCATCTCCTCGACCGTCCCCGTCACACCGGTGGATCCCGGCGAGCACGCGGACCGCCACACCGACCCGAACTCGAGAACATCCGGGTGTCGGCTCCCCGGAACTGTTCCAAAGCCGCCCCGGAAAACCCGCGCCCGAATCATGATGGGACACACCACGTTCGCAGTCGGCAGGAGTCCACACATCATGTCGGTGAAAGCCATATCGGTGAGCGTGACGGCCGTGTTCGCCGCACTCGCTCTGACCGGGTGCGGCTCCAGCAGCAGCACATCCGACCAACCGAGCACCACGATCGCGTCCACGACCACCCAGCCCGCGCCGACCACAGCGGGGTCGTCGCTGTCCCCGGCCGCGGCGGCGGCACGACGCTCGGCATGCGTCGGCATGCACGCGGTGCTCGCCTTGGCCGTCAGAAGCCACGCCGGAGATCCCCGATGGTCGTTGCAGAACGCCGCCGACGACCTCCTGACCGAATGGCTGACCAGCCCCGACGCCGCAGCCGCGACACCCGACGAGAACGCCGGCTTCACCGCCGGCGCGCGCGACGCCGTCACCCTGGTCTCACGCGGCCAGAGCTACGATCAGTGCCCATAAACCCGCCCAGCCCGCGCGCGGCATGCGCTCAGGAGGGTGCGCCCGACAGGACCTCGACCTCCCCGGTATCGAGGGAGTAGTAGGCGCCCACCACCGCCATCCGGCCCTCTCCCACCATCGGCGCCAGATCCGCGTTGCCACGCAACCGATCAGCGACCAGCCGCACCTGGGCCCGCGCCATGGCATCGGGACGATCCTGGTCACTGACGCGCACCTGCTCGTAGGCCGGGCGCAAAGCGAGCGCTATCTCCTGCAGATTGCCCGGCAGCGCCTTGCCCGTACGCAAGGCCTCCTCCGCGGCGATGACCGCACCGCACCGCTGGTGCCCGAGCACCACGATCAACGGCGTGCCACCGGTGAGCGGCCCGTACTCGGCGGACGCCTCCACCAGTGGTCCCATCACCTGCGCACCGGTCCGCAGGACGAACAGATCGCCGAGACCGACATCGAAGAGCAGTTCCGGGGGCACCCGAGAATCGATGCAGGACAACACGACACAGTACGGGTTCTGCTTCATGGCAAGGAGTTCTCGCCGATCCGGATCGCGGTCGGGATGATCGAGATTGCCCTTGACCCAGCGCCCGTTTCCCGCCATCAGTCGCGACCACGCCGCCGCGGGAGTCGACGGCGCCGGAGCCTCGGGCGAGGCCACCGCGATCGGGGTCGATGTTTGCCCCTCCGACCGAGACGAGTCCGAACACGCGGCCAACGACCCCGCCGCGAGCATCACTCCACCCGCCAGCACCCCCCGACGCGACAGACCCTCGTGAGCCGAACCCATAGGCATCCACCTCCGGTCGACATCGCGACAGACAGCTAACAACGCGTTACTGTACGCGCGATTCCGTCGTCCCACGCGGCAGATCGTGAAATGTCTTGCGCTCGAGCCTGTTCGGCGGCGCTCGCACCCGTCCCGGCTCGGACTTTTCACGGCCGCGACCCCTGCGCCCATGCGGTCAGCGATCGCAGTACCGGTCGACCCATGACCGCGTAGTCGGATCGGCCACACTTCAATTTCAATCACTGATTGAAACAGTGATTGAATACATGATTTACTGCCCGTATGACAGAGAACACTCGACGGCTGGCTCGAGCATGAGTAGGCGTGTGGCGGGCAAAGTGGCCCTCATCAGTGGTGGCGCGCGCGGAATGGGCGCCGCGCACGCGCGTGCTCTGGTCGAGCACGGGGCCAGGGTGGTGATCGGCGATCTGCTGGATTCCGAGGGTGAAGCGCTGGCGGCCGAGTTGGGTGCAGCGGCGCGCTTCGTTCACCTCGACGTGACCGACGCCGAGCAGTGGAAACGGGCGGTCGATGTGGCGACGAGTCCAGCTATACGACCGGCGCGGAGCACGTCATCGACGGCGGCCTGATCGTCGGCGCGCCCCACAAGACGTTCGGATGACGCACGCACTACCGATTCGAGGATTTGATTCATGACCAACGCCGTTGACCTCCAGAAGCTCGCCACGCAGGTGACCGCACAGCTGACCGGCCCGGGAGGTCCATTCGAAATAACCGTCGAGCAGGTGCTGGGTGCACCGCAGCCGGTCTTCAAGCACCGCCGAGGATCACTGTTGGAGCTGTTGGAGGCCTCCCGTGACCTGGGCGAACTCGACTACCTCGTGTCCGCGCGCACCCGCTACACCTTCGCCGAGCACCACGCCGCCGCCGGCGCGCTGGCCGGCGCGCTGGCCGAGCGCTACGGCGTCGGCAAGGGCGACCGGATCGGCATCCTGGCCGCCAACACCCCCGAATGGGTGGTCACCTTCTGGGCCGCCCAGAGGTTGGGTGCGATCCCGGTCGGCTACAACGCGTGGTGGGCGCCGCGCGAGATCGAGTACGGCTTAGCGCATTCCACCCCGAAGGTGGTGATCACCGACGCCAAGCGCGCGGCGGTCGTGGCGGAGACCGGCACCGAAATCCCTTTGCTCACCATGGAAGTCGACCTGCCCACGCTGATCGCCGAATTCGCGGGCGGCAATCCGGCCGCCGAGGTGACCGAGGACGATCCGGCGATCATCCTCTACACCTCCGGCACCACCGGCCGCCCCAAGGGCGTGGTGCACACCCAGCGAAACATGGTGGCGGTCGCCGACTACCACCGCTTCACCGACGCGCTGGCCGCCGGCTTCCGCGGCCAGGCCTGGGACGGTTCCCCGGCCCGCCGCCGACATCTGGCGACCATGCCACTGTTCCACATCGCCAGCCTGCATAACATCGCGATCCCGCGCCTCACCACGGGTGACGCGATCATCTTCCCGACCGCGGGCGAGTACGATGCCGAATCGCTGCTGCAGCTGGTCGAGACAGAGCAGGTCACCAACTGGGCGGCCGTACCGACGCTGGCCAGTCGCATTCTTGGCGTGGACATTTCACGCTATGACCTGTCCTCGTTGGCGGCGTTGTCACTCAACTCCGCCCCTTCGTCCCCATCGCTCGTGCAGCGGCTGCGTGAACGCTTCCCCGTCGCATTGCAGGGCCTGACCACCAGCTACGGCTGCACCGAGTCCGGCACCGCCGCGACCGTGGCGACCCCGCCGGAACTGGCCGCCGACAACGAGACCGTGGGCCGCGCGGTGGTCGGCGTCTCGCTGGAGGTCCGGGATCCGGACGGCAAGCCGGTGCCCGACGGCGAGGAAGGCGAGATCTGCATCCGCAGCCCCTACGTCATGCTCGGCTACTGGAACAACGACGACGCCACGAAGGCCGCCATCGACGAGAACCGCTGGCTGCGCACCGGCGATTTCGGAACCCTGCGCGGCGGCAAGCTCTACATCTCCGGCCGCCGTTCGGATCTCATCCTGCGCGGCGGCGAGAACGTCTACCCGCAGGAGATCGAGAACGTCCTCGACGAGCACCCGCTGGTGCGCGAGTCGGCCGTGATCGGCATCCCGCACGAGGATCTCGGCCAGGAGGTGGCCGCCATCGTCGTGGTCGACGATCCGCAGACCCTGACCGAGGACGAGCTGCGCGACCACGTGGCCAGGCAACTGGCCTACTTCAAGGTGCCCGCCCGCTGGCTGGTCACCGCGGATCCGCTGCCGCGCAACGCCACCGGCAAGGTGCTGCGCCGCGACCTCACCCTGGGGAAGTGAATTCCACCCGGGCTCGGTATGTGGCAAGCCCAATACTTCACCGGACCGTCGTGGACTGGATGGTGTCGCAGCTGCCCGTCTACGACCTGCGGGTGGAGCCCGGGAGCCGGGCCGACGAGGAGCGGCCGGACCGGCTGCTGTCGCTGGCCGAATCCGTTGAGCACGAGCTGTCCCGGGAGAACGACGCCGATTGCACGGCCTGCTCAACAGTCGCGGGCCGGACGACTATCTCGAGCAGCCTCTCGCGGACTTCGAGGAGAAGCTGAAATCACTCCAGGATCTGGCGCTGTTCCTCCAGCGAACCGAACCCCAACTGCGGCAGACGCCGTAACCGGCCCCGATCCGAGCTCGAACCCCGCGGGTCGAGTTCAGCGCATCCGGGCTGATCGGCCCGGGAGCGCGCGGGGACGCGCCCGTCGATCCGGCACTGGACGAACCGGAGTGCCGGGCCGCGCCGACCGCGCCGCATTGTCGACTGTGTCGTGGCTCTCTTTGCGGCACATTAACTGCGACATCACAGGTCACGCGCAGGGAGTTGAGCAGATGCATCTCGGAGCCGTCGGCATGCTGGACGAGGATCGGACGGAGGCCGTCCCGCGCCTCCACTTCGATCCCGATTCGCTGCCGCCCCGTGCGAGGCTGACCTGGCCCGGCGCCCCGGCATCCCTGACCGAGCTGATCGAGATCTTCTCGGCCCTGGGCCTGCACGTCACCACCCACGAGGTGAGCGTGGAGGGGCTGTGCACCGAGCATCGATTCACCTTCGGGCCCACGGCCTTCGGGCTGAGCGAGCCGACGGCCGGACTGCTCGCGGAGGCGTTCACCGCCGCCACCGCGGGCACGCTGGAGATCGACGGCTTCACCGGTCTGATCCCCACCGCGGGCCTGGCCTGGCAGGACGCGATCCTGGTGCGGGCCGCCAGCCGGTATCTGCGGCAGGCCGGGCTGCGCATGAGCGAGCCCCGGATCGCCGAAATCCTCACCGCCCATCCGGATTTCGTGCGCGCGTTCGTCGCGCTGTTCCATGCGCGCTTCGATCCCGAACTCCTGGATCGCGCCGCCGCGGTGGCCGATGCCGACGTCGAGGCCAAGCACCGCCTGGAGGCGGCCACCACCCTGCCCGAGGATCAGCTGCTGCGCGGGCTGTACACCTTCTGCACCGCGGTGTTGCGCACCAACTGGTTCCAGCCGGACCGGGCGGTCGCCGCGTTCAAGATCGACCCCGCGCGGTTGTCGCTGTCCACGCCGATCACGCCCTATCGCGAGATCTTCGTGCACTCCACCCGGGTCGAGGGCAGTCATGTGCGCGGCGGCGTGATCGCGCGCGGCGGTCTGCGCTGGTCGGATCGCGTCGACGACTTCCGCACCGAGGTGCTGGGCCTGATGAAGACCCAGACGGTGAAGAACTCGGTGATCGTGCCGATGGGCGCCAAGGGCGCGTTCGTCGTGCGCGGCGGCCGCACCGATCCGGCCTCCGCGGAATTCGCGTACGCGGCCTTCATCGGCGGCCTGCTCGATGTCACCGACAATCTCGTGGACGGCGCCATCACCGCACCCGCGCACACCGTCGCCTACGACGACCCGGATTCGTATCTGGTGGTGGCCGCCGACAAGGGCACCGCCCGCTTCTCGGATCTGGCCAATTCCATTGCGGTGGCCCGCGGTTTCTGGCTCGGCGACGCCTTCGCCTCGGGCGGCTCGACCGGCTACGACCACAAGACGCTGGGCATCACCGCGCGCGGCGCGTGGCGCTCGATTCGGCAGCACTTCGCCGAACTCGGCATCGATCCCGATACCCAGCCCTTCACGGTCACCGGTATCGGCGACATGTCGGGCGACGTCTTCGGCAACGGCATGCTCGAGACCGACCGCATCCGCCTGGTGGCCGCCTTCGACCACCGGCACATCTTCCTGGACCCCGACCCGGATCCGGTGCTCTCGCACCAGGAACGCACCCGGCTGGCCGGATTGGAACGCAGCAGCTGGGCCGACTACGACCCGGCGCTGATCTCCGCGGGCGGCGGCGTGTGGCCGCGCACCGCGAAATCGGTGCCGCTCGCACCGGAGGTGCGCGCACGGCTGGGCGTCACCGCCACCGAACTGCCCGCACCCGAGCTGATCCGGGCCATGCTCGGCGCGGAGGTGGACCTGCTGTTCAACGGCGGCATCGGCACCTACGTGCGGGCCCGGGACGAACAGGACGCCGACGTGGCCGACCCGTCCAACGACGAGGTGCGGATCACCGCGGATCGACTGCGCTGCCGGGTCATCGGCGAGGGCGGCAATCTGGGGCTCACCCAGCAGGCCCGCATCGAATTCGCCGTCGCCGGCGGCAAGGTCAACGCCGACTTCATCGACAACGCCGCCGGCGTGGCCACCTCCGACCGCGAGGTGAACCTCAAGATCGCGCTGAACTCCGCGGTGGCCGCCGGACTGGCGACGGTCGACGAACGCAATCGGCTGCTGGCGGCGGAGGCCGACGCCGTGGCCCGCGCCGTGCTCGCCGACTGCGATCGACAGGCGCTGGCCATCAGCCTCGCCGAGACGCACGCTCCCTTCCTCATCGACCGGCACGGCCGCCTGATCGAGAACCTCGAGCACGCGACCGAACTCGACCGAGCCGCCGAATTCCTGCCCACCCCGGCCGATCTCGCGGCGCGCCGCCGGGCGGGCAAGGGCCTGGTGCGCCCGGAGATCGCGGTGTTGCTGGCCACCGCCAAGAACCTGGTGCGCGAGGAACTACTGGCCTCGGACGCGCCGACCGACCCGGTGGTGACCGGCGCGCTCGCGAGCTACTTCCCCGACCGCATCCGGGACCTGCTGGGCGAGCGGCTGCTGAGCGAGCATCCGGTGGCCCGCGAGATCATCGCGGTGGCCGCGGCCAACCGAGTGATCAACCGGGTCGGCCCCGGCATGATCCACCGGCTCGAGGAGCGGCTGGGCGCGGGCACCCCGCAGATCGTGCTGGCCTGCGCCGTCGTCGACGCCGTCCTGGACGTGGACCGGTGGTGGCGTGAGGCGCTGGCACTGCCGGGCGTCTCCCCGCAGATTCGGATGGGCATCCTGAAAGGCATTCAGGACGCGGTGGAACAGGCCACCGCCTGGCTGCTCACCCATCGCAGCGCGGCCACCTGGTCCGCCGAGATCGACTGCCACGCACCGGTTGTCGCCGAACTGATGACGGTCCTGCCGCGCCCCGGCGGCCATCCCGGGCGGGACCTGGCCAACCTGCGCCTGCTCGCCCAGGCCCTGCCGCTGAGCGCGACCGCCCGCCGGACCGGGCTGCCGGTCGCGCTGGTCAGCCAGACCTACCGCGAGCTCGGCGACTTGATCGGCCTGGACTGGCTGGCCACGACCTTCGCCGCCACCCGCACCTCCGACCACTGGGAGACGCTGGCCGCCGCGGTGCTGGCCGATGAACTCCAAGCCCGTTGGCACGCCCTGGCGGCGGCGGTCCTGTCCTCGGCCTCCCCCGCCGATTCGGCCCGCGACCACATCGCCGCATGGAAGTCCACGCCGTCCGCGCTGCGGCTGGTGGAGTTGGTCGCGCGCCTGCGCCGTTCCGGCACAGTCGATCTCGCCCGCCTCTGCGTCGTCAACGCCGAGCTGGCGACCGCCGCCCTCGGTAACGAATAGTCCCCACACCACCGCGAGCGACGTCGATCGAATCGGGATCGACGGCGCTCGCGGCGTTGCGCGGCCCGGCACGCACGCCCCGGGCACCGCGCCGATCAGCGGCGGGAAACCACAGCCAGCAGCAGTTCGGCGCGGACCAGCGCCTGATCGAGCTTGCAGCCCAGAATCGATTCGATCCTGGCCACGCGACTGCGCAGGGTGTGGCGGTGCACGCCGAGCGCGGTGGCGGCGGTCTCCCACTGGCCGTGGGCCTCGAGGTAGGCGCGCAGCGAGCCGATGAGATCGGTGCCGTGCCGGTCGTCATAGTCGAGCAGCGGCTGCAGCATGGCCTCCGACACCGCGCTCAGCACCCGCTGGGCCTCCGGAAAAGCCAGCAGCGCGTGGCCCGCCAGCGCCGCCAGCTCCAGCGGGCGGGCCCCGGGCGCCGCCGCCGAGGCGGCCAGCTCGGCATTGTCGACAGCCGCGCTGAAGCGGCGCAGCGGATGCGGCGAGCTCAGCCCCGCACGCACGGTGGCACGCACGTCGCCGGGCAGATCGGCCAGGAGTTGTTCGGCGAGCTCGTCGGTGTCGGAGCCGCGGAGCAGGACCGCGGCGTGGTCGCCCATGACGTGCGCGAACAGCTGCCGGTTGAGCAGGCGCAGCCGCGCGTCGATCGCGTCGAGAGCGACCGCCGCGGCCTCGGGCCCGGGGCACCACAGCACGAGGGCGCGGATGCGGCCGGTGCGGTCGGCGGCCGCGGTCAGGTGCTGCCACATACTGTCGGGGTCGCCCGGCTGTTGCAGCAGCATGGCGATGGCTTGAGAGTTCAAGTGGTTCTGGGCCATTCGCAACCGGGCCGGCTTCTCGAAGTCGAGGGCGAGCAGCGAGCTGGCGTGACCGAGCAGCACCTGATCGACCGGACCGAGCGCGGTGGCGGTGACAATTGCCAGGTGCCCGTGCACGGTCTGCCCGGCACTGATGGCCTGCAGCACGATGTACTGCCCCGACGACACCTGGATGACGCCGCTGCCCGCGCTCTCACCGTGCGCGGCGATGAACTCCCCGATCCGGTCGAGGATCTCGGCGGCGGGCGACCGCGGATGCGCCTCGGTCACGACGCTGTCGCCGCCGACCACGAGCACCGTCGCCGACAGCGCCACCGACAGCTCCTTGATGACCGCGCGCACGCCCTGCACGGCCGCCCGTGTCATGCGCGGCTGCGCCCGCGAGGCGCGCAGCACCTTCTCGTACTCCTGCTCGGCGAGCCGCTGCATGACCTTCTTGGTGATGGCCGCGAACGGGGTCGGCAGCGGCACCTCGAACAGCGGCAGCCCGAGCCGGTCGGCGGCCTCGACCAGATCCGCGGGCACCGTCTCGTGCGAGAGCCCGATGCCGAATCCGACGCCCGCCACCCCGGCCGCGCCGAGATCCTCGAGGTACCGCGACCGGTCGGCGCGACTGAGCGGCAAACCCATGCCGGTGGTCAGCACCAGCTCGCCCCCGGACAGCCATTGCTGGGGTTCGGTCAGCTCGGAGGTCAGGACGAGGGTGATGACCCGTCCGAGCCCGCTCGCGCCGCCCTTGAGCACCAGGCCCAGCTCGGGTTGGGACAGGACCCATCGGACAGGTATTCCCGCGTTCACAGCGCTCCCATAGCAATCTGGACGATCTGTCGAAACCGAATTCTGCTCCCACGCCGATCCGGCAGGTGACGCAGGGGTGTGTTGCGCAGCACACTAACTGGCAACCACACAGAACGCACTTTCGAACGAGATCGGGCACACACATGACGACTGAGCTGCTCCGCAACTACATCGATGGCCGGCTGGTGGCCGCCACCACGTCGGAGTCGTTCGAACTGATCAGCCCCGTGGACGAAGCGGTGACCGGCCTCAGCCCGATCTCCGGCCGGGCCGACATCGATGCCGCCGTCGCCGCCGCCACCCGCGCCCTCCCCGCCTGGAAGGCGACCACCCCGAGTCAGCGGCAGGCCGCGCTGCTGAAACTGGCCGACGCCATCGAGGCCAACTCCGACGCGCTCGTCGAGGCGCAGTGCCGCGAGACCGGCCAGCCCAAACATCTGGTCGCCTCCGAGGAGGTCGCCGCCGGCGCCGATCACCTGCGCTTCTTCGCGGGCGCCGCGCGCATGCTGGAGGGCAAGTCGGCCGGCGAGTACATGTCCGGATTCACCTCGTATGTGCGCCGGGAGCCGATCGGCGTGATCGGCCAGGTGACCCCGTGGAACTACCCGCTGATGATGGCCATCTGGAAGATCGGCCCGGCGCTGGCCACCGGGAACACGGTGGTTCTCAAGCCCAGTGATACCACCCCGGGCAGCACCCTGCTGCTGGCCGAGCTGTCGCGCGGCATCCTGCCCGACGGCGTGCTCAATGTGGTGCTGGGCACCGCGAGCACCGGCGCGACCCTGGTGAGCCACCCCGGCCTGGACATGGTGGCGATCACCGGTTCGGTGCGGGCGGGCATCGCGGTGGCCGAGGCCGCCGCCGCGCAGGTCAAGCGCGCGCACCTCGAACTCGGCGGCAACGCGCCGGTGGTGATCTTCGGCGACGCCGATCTGGCGCTGGCCGCCGACCGCATCGGTGACGCGGCCTTCTTCAACGCCGGTCAGGACTGCACCGCCGCCACCCGGGTGCTGGTGCACGAGTCGGTGCACGACGACTTCGTCGAGGCGCTGGTGAAGAAGGCGCGGACGGTGAAGCCGGGCCTGCCCGACGACCCCGAGGCCGCCTACGGCCCGCTCAACAACATCCGGCACTTCGAATCCGTCATCGGCAAGATCGCGGCGCTGCCCCCGCACACCACCGTCGCCACCGGCGGTGAGCGGGTCGGCGAGCGCGGCTTCTACCTCGCCCCGACCGTCATCACCGGTGTGCGCCAGGACGATCCGATCGTCCAGGAGGAGACCTTCGGCCCGGTCATCACCGTGCAGACCTTCGCCGACGAGGCCGCTGCCGTGCAGCTCGCCAACGATGTCGTCTACGGCCTGGCCTCGAGCGTGTGGACCCGCGATCACGGTGTGGTGCAGCGTGTCTCGGCGGCCCTGGACTTCGGCGCGGTGTGGGTCAACTGCCATATCCCGCTGGTGGCGGAGATGCCGCACGGCGGGTTCAAGCGCTCCGGCTACGGCAAGGATCTCTCCGCCTACGGCGTGGAGGACTACACCCGCGTCAAGCACGTGATGAGCGCGCACGACTGAGTTCACCACGCCACCCGACCCGTAACTCCTTTCCGCAGAAAGACTTTCGATGACCGAGATCACCTACCGGCTCCCGCAGCAGCGGGTGCTGACCACCGCTCTACCGGGCCCGCGCTCGCAGGAGCTGGCCGCCCGCCGCAAGGCCGCCGTCGCGGCCGGGGTGGGTTCCACCGCGCCGGTGTACGCGGCCGACGCCGACGGCGGTGTCATCGTCGACGTCGACGGCAATTCGCTGATCGACCTGGCCGCCGGCATCGCGGTGACCAATGTCGGCGCCTCCCACCCCAAGGTGGTCGCGGCGGTGCGGGAACAGGTCGAGCGGTTCACGCACACCTGCTTCATGGTCACCCCGTACGAGGCGTATATCGAGGTGTGCGAGCAGCTCTCGGCGCTCACCCCGGGCGATCACGAGAAGCGCAGCGTCCTGTTCAACTCCGGCGCGGAGGCGGTGGAGAACGCGGTGAAGGTGGCGCGCCTGGCCACCGGCCGGACCGCGGTGGTCGCCTTCGACCACGCCTATCACGGCCGCACCAACCTGACCATGGCGCTGACCGCGAAATCCATGCCCTACAAGTCGCATTTCGGTCCGTTCGCCCCCGAGGTGTACCGGATGCCGATGTCCTACCCGTTCCGCGACGGCGGGCAGGACGGCGTGGCCGCCGCCCGCGAGGCGATCACCCGGATCGAGAAGCAGATCGGCGCGGATTCGGTGGCGGCGATCATCATCGAGCCGATCCAGGGCGAGGGCGGATTCATCGTGCCCGCGGCCGGCTTCCTGCCGACGCTGGTGGAGTGGGCGCGCGCGAACGGCGTGGTGTTCATCGCCGACGAGGTGCAGACCGGTTTCGCGCGCACCGGCGAATGGTTCGCCTGCGATCACGAGGGCGTGGTCCCCGACATCATCACCATGGCCAAGGGTATCGCCGGCGGTATGCCGCTCTCGGCCATCACCGGCCGCGCCGAGCTGCTCGACGCCGTGCACGCGGGCGGCCTGGGCGGCACCTACGGCGGCAACCCGGTCGCTTGCGCGGCGGCACTGGCCGCCATCGAGGCCATCCGGGACCACGATCTGCCCGCCCGAGCCCGCCGGATCGGCGAGACGGCGCTGACGCGCTTCCACGCACTGGCGCAGGAAGTTCCGGCCGTCGGCGACGTGCGCGGCCGCGGCGCCATGCTGGCGCTCGAGTTCGTCCGCCCCGGCACCACCGAACCCGATGCCGCGCTGACCGCCGCCGTCGCCAAGCGCTGCCTGGAGCAGGGTGTGCTCACCCTGACCTGTGGCACCTACGGCAATGTCATTCGACTGCTGCCGCCGCTGGTGATCAGCGACGAACTGCTCGACGAGGCGCTGACGGTGCTGTGCACCGCCATCGCCGATCTCGCGGGCCGATAGGGGGCTGGGACAACAATGGTGGAATACGACAACATCAGCGCCCTCGTCCCCACCGGGATGTGGATCGACGGGGCGTCCGCCCCGGCCGCTGGCGGCCGCACCTTCGCGGTCCACGATCCGGCCGGTGGCGGGGTCCTCACCGAGGTCGCCGACGCGAACGGCGAGGACGCCCTGCGCGCCCTCGACTCGGCCTGCCGCGCTCAATCCGCGTGGGCCGCGACGTCCCCACGGGAACGTTCGATGATCCTGCGCCGCGCCTGGGAGATCCTGCTCGAACACACCGAGGACATCGCGCTGCTGATGACCCTGGAAATGGGCAAGACCCTGGCCGAAGCGCGCGGCGAGGTCGCCTACGGCGGCGAATTCCTGCGCTGGTTCAGCGAGGAGGCCGTGCGCGTCGGCGGCCGGTACACCGAATCCCCCGCCGGGACCGGGCGCATCCTGGTCACCCAGCAGCCGGTCGGCCCCTGCCTGGCGATCACGCCGTGGAACTTCCCGCTGGCCATGGGCGCTCGCAAGATCGCCCCGGCGCTGGCCGCGGGCTGCACCGTCATCGTGAAGCCCGCCGAGGACACCCCGCTGACCATGCTGGCCCTGGCGCGGATCTTCGCCGAGGCCGGTCTGCCCGCGGGCGTGCTGTCGGTGCTGCCGGGCAGCGATGCCGCGGCCATCACCGCGCCGCTGCTGGCGGACCCGCGCCTGCGCAAGGTGACCTTCACCGGTTCGACCCGGGTGGGCAAACTGCTGCTGCGCCAGGCCGCCGACAATGTCCTGCGGACCTCGATGGAGCTGGGCGGCAACGCCCCGTTCATCGTGTTCGAGGACGCCGACCTCGACCAGGCGCTGGCCGGGGCGATGGCGGCGAAGATGCGCAACGGCGGCGAGGCGTGCACCGCGGCCAACCGCATCTACGTGCACAACTCGATTCGCGCGGAGTTCGCCGCACGCCTGGCCGAGCAGATCGGCGCGCTGCGCGTCGGACCCGGTTACGCACCGGGCGTCGACACCGGCCCGCTGATCAACGAACGGCAGCGCAAAACCGTTGCGGCACTGGTCGACGACGCCGTCGCCGGCGGCGCGGTGGTCCGCACCGGCGGTCAGGTCATCGACGGGCCGGGCTGGTTCTTCCAGCCCACCGTGCTCGACGAGGTGCCGCGCACCGCGCGCATGCACCGCGAGGAGATCTTCGGCCCGGTCGCCGCCGTCTACGGCTTCGACACCGAGGACGAGGTCGTGGCCCTGGCCAATGACACCGAATACGGCTTGGCCGCCTACTTCTACACGCAGGATCTGGATCGCGCGCTGCGCGTGTCCGCGGCGCTCGAGGCCGGGATGGTCGGCGTGAACCGCGGCGTCATCTCCGACCCGGCGGCCCCGTTCGGCGGGGTGAAGCAGTCCGGTCTGGGCAGTGAGGGCGGGTCCGAAGGGATCCACGAGTACCTCGACACCAAATACGTCGCGCTGACCCGCTGACGTCATCCCCCGGCACCCCGGCCCCTGCGCCGGATCCGGTGCCAACCCGGTCTCCGGCAATGACGCCGCTGATCGGTTCGCCACCGCGGCGCGGTGCGGTCGAGGGCTCCGGCCTTCGACCGCGCCACACCCCGTACCAGGAGCTTGAATGCTCGTACAGAACACCTCCGAGACGGCAGAGCCCGCTCAGGACCACACCGCTTCCGGCGGTAAGGGATTGGCCACCGACAAGGTCGGCACCCTGGCCGGCGCGGTGCTGAGTATCGCGTCCATCGCCCCCGCCTACACCACCACGGCCAGCGTAGGCCTGATCGTCGCCGCGGTCGGCCTGAAGATGCCCGCCCTGCTGATCGCCGGGTTCGTTCCGATGTTCCTGGCGGCCTTCGCCTATCGCGAGTTCAGCGCCGAGACACCGGACTGCGGAGCCTCCTTCACCTGGTCGGCGCGCGCGCTGGGACCCTACGTCGGCTGGATGGCCGGCTGGGGTTCGGTGATCGCGGTGGTCATCGTGCTCGCCAATATCGCCGCGGTGGGAGCGGAGTTCCTCTATCTGACCATCGGTCGGATGACGCACTCGGAATACATTGCGGCACTGGGTGAGAACAAGCTGATCAATATCGCCACCACGCTGGTCTTCCTGGCCGCGGCCGGATGGGCGGCCAGTCGCGGCATCAGTTCCAGCGAGCGGGTGCAGTACGTGCTCGTCGGATTCCAGCTGGCCGTGCTGCTGCTGTTCGCGGGCATGGCCCTGGCCAAGGCCCTCAGCGGCGATACGCCCTCGGGGCTGAGCTTCAGCCTCGACTGGTTCAACCCGCTGACCGGACTCACCCTGGGCGCCTTCGCGATCGGATTGATCGGCTCGGTGTTCATGTACTGGGGCTGGGACACCGCACTCACCCTGGGCGAGGAGTGCAAGGACCCCCAGCGCACGCCCGGCCGCGCCGGACTGCTGTCGATCCTGACCGTGCTGGGCACCTATCTGCTGCTGGCGGTCGCGCTCATGTGGTACGCCGGGGTCGGCGACACCGGCATCGGCCTGGGCGGGGAGAAGGCCCGCAACAATGTCTTCGGCACGCTCGCCGAACCGGTGATGGGCAGCGCGGGCGAACTGCTGCTGTTCCTGGCCGTCCTGGTCTCCACCATCGCCAGCCTGCAGGCCACCTTCCTGCCCGCCGCGCGCGCCATGCTCGCCATGGGCACGTTCAAGGCGCTGCCCGAGCGGTTCGCGTCGGTGCACCCGGTGTACCAGGTGCCGCGGTTCGGCGCCGCGGTCGCCGCGGTGGTGGCGGGCGGTCTGTACGCGATCACCGCGCTGCTGTCCGAGCACGTGCTGCTGGACACCATCGCCGCCCTCGGCATCATGATCTGCTGGTACTACGGCATCACCGCGTTCGCCTCGGTCTGGTACTTCCGCAAGCGGTGGTTCGCCTCGGCGCGCGACACCGTGTTCAAGCTCGTGTTCCCGCTACTGGGCGGGGCCATGCTACTGGTGGTGTTCGCCATCTCGGTCCGCGAGAGCCTGAAGCCCGAAGTCGGCAGCGGCGCTTCGATTCTCGGCATCGGACTGGTCTTCTACCTCGGCTTCGGGATCCTGGCGCTGGGCGCGGTGCTCATGCTGATCCAGCGCTGGCGTCAGCCGGAGTACTTCCAGGGCAAGACCTTGCCGCGCGCGGTGTCGGGCGATCCGATGCCCGAACCGGTGGCGCCCCATTTCAGCGGGCACTAGCGCGCCGCACACTTTCGACGATCAGGAGTAGTCATGCACGTCATCACTTGTTTCGAACCGCCCGTTTCGCATGCGCGAGTACAGGATCCGGTCCGCCCGCCGCTGCGGGTCGCGCTGGTCCAGCACCACTGGCAGGCCGACGGCGAGGCCATGATCGCCGAGCTGAACGAGGGCATCGGACGCGCCGCCGAGCTGGGCGCCAAGGCGGTCTTCCTGCCCGAGGTCACCTTGAGCAAGTACCCGGCCTTCGTGCGCGGCGGCGAGAATCCGGGCGCCGACGCCGAGGACCTGACCACGGGCCCGACCTTCACCTTCGCGGCCAAGGCGGCCATCGAGCACGGCGTGTTCGTGCACGCGTCGCTGTACGAGCGCGCCGACGAGGGCGACGGGCTCGGCTTCAACACCGCGATCCTGGTGTCCCCCACCGGCGAACTGGTCGGCCGCACCCGCAAGCTGCACATTCCGGTGTCGGCCGGCTACTACGAGGACACCTACTTCCGGGCCGGCCCGGCCACCGACGAGGCGTACCGGCCGCACAGCCACCCCGATCTCGGCGCGGCGCGCATCGGGATGCCGACCTGCTGGGACGAGTGGTTTCCCGAGGTCGCCCGCATGTACTCGCTCGCGGGCGCCGACATCATCGTCTACCCGACCGCCATCGGCTCCGAGCCCACCTTCCCCGACTTCGACACCCAGCCACTGTGGCAGCACGTGATCGTCGGAAACGGCATCACCGCGGGCACTTTCATGGTGGTGCCCAACCGCTACGGCGACGAAGGCGAGATCACCTTCTACGGTTCCTCCTTCATCTCCGACCCGTACGGCCGGGTGCTGGCGCAGGCCCCGCGCGACGAATCCGCGGTGCTGGTGGCCGATCTGGATCTGGATCAGCGCAGCGACTGGCTGACGCTGTTCCCGTTCCTGGACACCCGCCGCCCCGACACCTACGCCCGGCTCACCGCGCCGGTCGACACCGAGCACCCCTTCGGGCGGGCCTGATGACCTGGCGTATGCCCGCCGAACACGGGCCGCACCGCCGCACCTGGATGGCGTTCCCACCCGAGGGTTCGGAGATCACCGCGACCCCCGAGGCGACCGACGAGGCCCGCACCGCCTGGACCGCGGTCGCGCACGCGGTGGCCGAGTTCGAACCGGTGACCATGGTCGTCGATCCGGCCGACGTCGGCACGGCCCGGCGCACCCTGTCCTCGGCGATAGACATCGTGGTCGCGCCGCTCGACGATGCCTGGATGCGCGATATCGGGCCGACCTTCGTGCACGCCGACGACGGCTCGGTGGCGGCCGTGAACTGGGTGTTCAACGGGTGGGGCCAACAGGATTGGGCCGCCTGGGACGACGATCGCGAGATCGGCCGGGCGGTCGCGGCGGCGGCCGGGATCCCGGTCGTCGAGTCGCCGCTGGTGAACGAGGGCGGCGGCATCCAGGTCGACGGCGCGGGCACCGTCATCCTCACCGACACCGTGCAGCTGGACCCGTTCCGCAATCCGGGCCTGTCCAAGGCCGAGGTCGAAGCCGAACTGCGGCGCACCATCGGCATCGACACCGCGATCTGGCTGCCGCGCGGGCTGTGGCGCGATTCGCAGCGCTTCGGCACCCGCGGGCACTCCGACATCGTGGCGGCGCTCCCCGCGCCCGGGGTGGTGCTGGTGCACGATCAGCGCGACGGCGAGCATCCCGACCACGCGCTCAGCCTCGAGCTGATGAAGCAGTTCGCGAACGAGACGACGTCCGCCGGAAAGCCTTTCACGGTGGTCCCGCTGCCCGCGCCGCGCACGCTGCGCGACGCGGAGGGGTTCGTCGACTACAGCTACATCAATCACTACGTCTGCAACGACGCGGTCATCCTGTGCGGGTTCGACGACCCGAACGACGCCGAGGCCGCGGCGGTGCTCGCCGAGGTCTATCCCGGCCGGACCATCGTCACCGTCGACGCGCGGCCGATCTTCGCGCGCGGCGGCGGCATTCACTGCATCACCCAGAACGAACCGCTGCCGATCCCTGCCGGGCGGTAGCTCACGCACGGACACCGGACCGTCACGCCACCCTGGCGAATGAGGGGCGGCCCGGTGCGCCGAATCGGCGCGGGCATGATCGTGACCGCGCCCACATACTGAATTAGCAACCTCCGGGCTATCCGGAGGTCCCCGAATTACCG
This sequence comes from Nocardia sp. NPDC056611, assembly GCF_042792755.1. Lineage (NCBI taxonomy): Bacteria > Bacillati > Actinomycetota > Actinomycetes > Mycobacteriales > Nocardiaceae > Nocardia > Nocardia sp. NPDC056611. Next base: position 977,393 of record NZ_JBHTVV010000002.1, on the reverse strand, counting down.
GTTAAGGAGCTCTCGTGGCTGTCATCACTCGTGACGTCGTGATCGTGGGTGCCGGACCCTCCGGCCTGACCGCTGCGGCGGAATTACGGAAGGCCGGCCTGACGGTGGCCGTCTTGGAGGCCCGCGATCGGGTCGGCGGCCGCACCTGGACCGGCGACGTCGACGGCGCCATGATCGAGATCGGCGGCCAGTGGCTGTCCCCGCACCACACCGCCGCGCTGGCGCTGGTGCGCGAACTCGGGCTGGAGACCTTCTCCCGCTACCGCGACGGCGACTCGGTCTACCTGGCCGCGGACGGCACCCGCCAGCAATTCGTCGGCGACGTCTTCCCCGCGGCCCCCGAGACCGCCGCCGAGATCGACCGGCTGATCACGCTGCTCGACGAGCTGGCGGCCGAGGTCGGCGCCGAGGCCCCGTGGACGCATCCGCAAGCGGCGGAACTGGATTCGGTGCCGTTCAGCATCTGGCTCGAACGCCAGTCCGACAACGAATACGCCCGCGAGACGGTGTCGTTCTACGTCGCCGGCGCCATGCTGACCAAGCCCGCGCACACCTTCTCCACCCTCCAGGCCCTGCACATGGCCGCCGCGCAGGGCTCCTACACCTCGCTGGCCACCGACACCTTCATGCTCGACAAGCGCGTGGTGGGCGGGATGCAGCAGGTGTCGCAGCGCCTGGCCGCTCCCCTCGGGGCCGATCTGCACCTCGGTGCGCCGGTGCGCCGGATCCAGTGGTCCGAGACGGGGGTGACCGCCTTCGCCGACGGCGATCTCGAGGTGCGCGCGAGCCGCCTGGTGCTGGCGGTGCCGCCGAACCTGTACGCCGGTATCAGCTTCGATCCCCCGCTACCGCGCCGCCGCCACCAGATGTACCAGCACATGTCGTTCGGCTTCGTGGTCAAGGTGCACGCGGTGTACGAGACCCCGTTCTGGCGCGCGAAGGGCTTGTCCGGCACCGGCTTCAGCGACACCGACATGGTCTCGGAGGTGTACGACAACACCAACCACGGCATGGACAACGGCGCCATGGTCGGTTTCATCGCCCACGAACAGGCCGACGCCTACTTCGCCATGGGCCCGGCCGAACGCAAGCGGGCCGCGCTCGACTGCCTGGTGCGCTACCTGGGTCCCGAAGCCGCCGAACCGGTCGTCTTCTACGAATCCGATTGGGGCTCCGAGGAATGGACGCGCGGCGCCTACGGCGTCAGCTTCGACCTCGGCGGCATGACCCGCTACGGCCACGATCACCGTGACCCGATCGGGCCCATGCACTTCGCCTGCTCGGACCTGGCCGGCCACGGCTTCCAGCACGTCGACGGCGCGGTCCGGATGGGCAAGGCGGCGGCCGCCGCCATCGTGGCGCAGCACAGTCTGGTCTGACACACCGCGATGGGCGATCGGTCGGACCGCTACACTGGGGCACTGACTGAAATTTCAGTCGAAAGCGTGGCCCGGTGTCGAAGGAGGTAGGGCGCATGGATACATCGGCGTTCGGCCGCTACGACCTGCAATCGCTCATCGGTGAAGGCGGTATGGGACGGGTCTACCGCGCCTACGACACGGAAACCGACCGGGTCGTCGCGGTGAAGGTCCTGCACGAGCGCCTCGCGACGGACCCGGAATACCGGGAGCGGTTCCGTCGCGAGGCCCACTCCACCGCGCGGCTGCGCGAGCCCCACATCGTCCCTATCCACCACTTCGGCGAGATCGACGGCCGCCTGTATCTCGACATGCGGCTGATCGACGGCACCGATCTGCACACACTGCTGTCCCAGCGAGGCGCCATGCCGGCCCGGCTGGCGGTGTCGTTCATCGACCAGGCCGCCGCCGCGCTGGACGCCGCGCACGCCGAAGGCCTGGTGCACCGCGACGTCAAACCGTCCAACCTGCTGATCAACGGCCGGGACTTCGTCTATCTGATCGACTTCGGCATCGCCCACTCCGGAACGGTGGGCCTCACCGGGGTCGGCAACGCGATCGGCACCTTCACCTACATGGCCCCCGAACGGTTCACCACCGGCCATGCCGACGCGCGCTCGGACGTCTACGCGCTGGCGTGCGTCCTGTACGAGTGCCTCACCGGAAACCGCCCCTATCCGGGCGACAGTCTGGAACAGCAGCTGGCCGGGCATCTGAACACCCCGCCGCCGCGGCCCAGTCCGGCCCGGCCCGGCATTCCCGTCGCACTCGACGAGGTGATCGCGCGCGGGCTCGCGAAGAATCCCGACCACCGCTTCCCCACCGCCGGGGCGCTCGCGGCGGCCGCCCGACGGGCGGTCGAGTCCGCTCCCCGCACCGCCTCGCCCATCGAATCCGGCAGCGGCGCACCGCAACCCGCCACCCGGATCCTCCCGCCACCGCCGCGGCTCGGTCCGCCCGCTCCGCCACCCCGGCCGGTCCCGCCGCCAGGGCCACCGCCCCGGCGGCGCCGAGCCGTCGGTGTCATCTCGAGCGTGGCGATCCTGGCGGCGCTGATCGGCGCGATCACCTACTTCCTGCTGCCGCCCGCCGCGGAGGACGAGCCGGACTACCGCACCGGGTACTCGGTCGAGACCACCGTCTACCCCTCCGAAGCCGGCTCCCCCGCCCCGGGCGAATAGGAACTCAGCGGTCCCGCTCCCCGACCCGATGAACGTGGACGGCGTTGGTCGAGCCGACCGCGCCCGGCGGGGGTGCCCGCGACGATGACCACCAGATCGCCTCTGCGATAACGGTTCAGGGCCGGGCAGCGCATCGTCGATCGGGGCGATCATGGCGTCGATGGAACGCACCTCGGCACGATGAAGGTCGCCGTGCCCCAGGTCAGGGCCAGTCGGTTGCGACGGCGAGAATCCCGACCGTGCGGCCGGTCCGCCAGGGGATGCGGGAGCATCGCCCTGGCGGATGTCGGTGCGCTGATCGATGGTTGTGTGCTGCTCAGGGGTTGGTGTCGGCCGGGACCGGTCGACGCCGAGGACGCCATCCCGGCCGCGGGACGCTGTCGAGCAGCGCCCGCGTGTACGGGTGCCGGGGGTCGCGGAGCAGCTCGTCCGTCGGCCCGGCTTCGACGATCCGACCGGTCTGCATGACGATGCAGTGCTCGGTGATCTGGCGGACGACCGCCAGGTCGTGGGTGATGAACACGTAGGAGATCCCGGTGGACTCCCGGATATCGTCGAGCAGGTTGAGGATCTGCGCCTGGATCGAGACATCCAGGGCGGCAACGGCTTCGTCGAGTACCAGCACCCGGGGATCGGCGGCGAGCGCGCGGGCGATGGCGACGCGCTGACGCTGGCCGCCCGACAGGTGCGCGGGCAGCGACGCGAGCAGGCGGGCGTCGAGCGCGACCATGTCGGCGAGTTGCCGCACCCGCTCGGCGGTGGCGGCGTGCCCGGTGTGCAGACGCACCGCCTCGGTGAGCGTCTGGCGGACCGTGCGCTGGGGATCGAGGCTGGTGTACGGGTCCTGGAACACCATCTGCGCCTCCCGGGCCCTCGCCCGGCGCGCACGGGTGGAGCGCGACGGCCGGGATCGGTCGCCGCCGCAGCAGACGATGCTGCCGGCGCTGGGCTGTTCCAGCCCGATGATCATGCGGGCGACGGTCGTCTTGCCCGAGCCCGATTCGCCGACGATGCCGATCGAGGACCCGGCGGCCAGTTCGAAGGACACGTCGGTGACCGCGGCGAAGGCGCCGAAGTTCTTGCACAGTCCGGAGACTCGCAGTGCCGGTTCGTTCATTCGGTGTCTCCTCGCAATCGCGGTCCGAGTTCGTCGGCGCGCAGGCATCGCACGGCGACGCCGGATTCGTGGGTCAATGGCACCGGGCCGGATTCGGTACAGCTGGGCAGGTGGAAGGGACAGCGGGCGGCGAACGCGCAGGTCGGTTCCGCCTCCCACGCCCCGATCGGGCGTCCCGGGATGGCCGCCAGGCGCGTCCGGGGCCGGTCGAGGTCGGGTCGCGCGCCCGCCAGGGCCGCGGTGTAGGGATGGCGCGGATCATGGTGCAGCGCTTCGGATTCCTGCGATTCGACGATCTGGCCCGCGTACATGACGGCGGTGCGGTCGCAGACGGCGGCGGCGAGATCCAGGTCGTGGGTGATGAACAGCAGCGACATCCCGGCGTCGTGGCGCATCTCGTCGAGGATCGCCATCACCTCCGACTGGGTCGTCACGTCGAGGGCGGTGGTGGGCTCGTCGGCGAGGATGAGCTTGGGTTCGCCGAGCAGGGCGGCGGCGATCATGACCCGTTGCAGCATGCCGCCGGACAGGTCGCCCGGGTACTGCCGCATCCGGCGGGCGGTATCGGTGATGCCGACCTCGGAGAGCATGCGCTGCGCGCGCCGGGTCGCCTCGTGCCGGTCGGTCCGGCCGACCGTCCGCAGCTGCTCGGTCAGGAAGTCGCCGATGCGCCGCACCGGGTTGATGTAGGCGCGGGGGTCCTGGAAGACCACCGCCAGGTCGCCGCGCTTGCGGCGCAGGGCGTCACCGCGCAGGGCGAGCAGGTCCTGGCCGTCGAAGCGGATGGTCCCGGTGGTCTCGGCCCGGTCGGGCAGCAGCCGGGCCAGCGTCCGCAGGGTCATGGACTTCCCGGCCCCGGATTCCCCGACCAGCCCGAGCGCTTCGCCGCGCTCGATGGTCAGCGAGATGTCGTGCAGGACTTGGCGTTTGCGGCCGCCGACGTCCAGGGTCAGATTCAGTCCCTCGATCGCGACCAGCGGCGCGTCGGCGCCGGTGGTCGCGGGACCCCGCGACCCGGGGACGGCCTGGGGGGTGGCGGTAGTCATGAGCGTTCCCTGCCCTGCTTGTCGTTGAGGCGTTCACCGAGGATGTTGAAGGAGACGATGACCAGGACCAGCGCGGTGCCCGCGACGAACGATTCGGCGGGAAATCCTTGCAGCACACCGGTTTCTCCCTCGGAGACCATGACGCCCCAGTCGGCCTGCGGCGGCTGGACACCCAGTCCGAGGAAGGAGACCGCCGCGAGATCCAGTGCGGCCCAGCCGAACAGGATCGTGGCCTGCGCGACGAGCAGCGGCGCGATATTGGGGATCAGGTGCCGGATCGCGATGGACCAGGCACCGCTCCCCTGCACCTCGAGCGCCTCGATGTAGGGCAGCGAGCGTTCGCGCAGGGCCGCGCCGCGCACGATCCGGGCCACGTAGGGGGTGTAGGCGACCGCCAGCGCGAGCGCCGCCGACCACTGGCTGGGCCCGAAGACCGCGGCGCCGAGGACCGCGAGCAGCAGTCCCGGGAACGCGAACACGAGATCGGATCCCGAGGAGATGACACTGTCGGTCCAGCCCCGCCGCCACGCCGCGAGCACCGCGAGCGCGGTTCCCGCGATGATCGCGACCGCGGTGACGATGAACGCGCCCAGCATGGACGAGCGCGCCCCGACAAGCAGGCGCGAGAGCAGGTCACGGCCCTGGGAGTCGAAGCCCAGCGGATGCGAGCCGGTGGCGCCGACGAACGCGTGCGACAGGTTGCTCTCGTTCGGCGGGAACGGGGCCAGCAGCGGCCCGAACACGGCGACGATGATCGCCAGCACGATGATCGCCGCGCTCGCGTAACCGATCCAGCCGACACCGTTCAGGCCGGGAACCCGCCACCGGCGGCCGGTCGGGAGGCTGGCATCCGAGGCGGGCACGGGCCCGGAGACGATGGTCATGCCGCCGCCGTTCCGAGACTCACCCGCGGGTCGAGCAGCGCGTAGAGGAAGTCCACGACGCTGTTGACGATCACGAACGCCACCACCATGAGCAGCGAAATGGCTTGGACCACAGCGAAATCCTTGTTCTGTGCGGCCGTGACCAGACTCGATCCCAGCCCGTTGAGGGTGAACGCCTGCTCCACGATCGACACCAGCACGATCAGCGACGCCAGGGCCAGGCCGGTGACGGTGGTGATGGGGATCGCGGCATTGCGCAGAATGTGGCGGCGCAGAATGTGGTGCGCCGGCAGGCCGCGGCTGATGGCGGTCCGGACGTGCTCGCGGGCGGATTCGGTGCGCACCGACGCCCGGGTGATGCGGGCGACCAGTGCCAGCGACGAGCACGCCAGCGCGATCGCCGGCAGCGTGAGATGTCTGATCTGGTCGGCGAATCCGACGCCGTCGCCCAGGGCCGGGAACCAGCGCAGCTTCACGGCGAACAGGCTGATCAGCGCGAGAGCGGCGACGAAGGACGGGAGCGCCGCGAGCACGGTGGTCGTCAACAGCGCCGCGGTGTCCAGGATGCCGGGCTTGAGGGCGCTGAGAATGCCGATGCCGATACCGACCGCCACGATGATGAGCGACGTGTAGGCCACCAGCAGCAACGTGGTCGGCGCGCGTTGCGCGATGAGCGTCGACACGTCCTGCCGGGTACCGATGGAGTAGCCGAAGTCGCCCTGCAGCGCCGAGGTCAGCCAGTACCAATAGCGCACCGGCAGCGGGTCGGCGAGGTGATACCGCTCGGTCAGCACCGCGCGGTACTCCGGGGTGATCTGCCGCCCGCCGGTCAGTACCGCAATGGGATCGCCCGGCGCCAGATACATCGCGGCGTACACGCCGACGCTGGAGATGAACAGGGTCGCGAGCAGCAAGGCGCCGCGTCGCAGGAGGAAGCCGCGCATGTCATCGCCCCCGGCCGAGTCCGGCCAGCCACGGCGCCTGCATGTAGGCGAACGAGGAGGGCGCGCCGGTGAGCTTCTTGTCCAGGATCAGGAACAGCGCCGGATGGACCATCGGAATCCAGGGCAGGTCGGCCATGACCAGCCGGTCGGCCTCGATCATGGCCGCGGCCCGCTGGTCCGGGTCGGCCTGGGTGCGGGCGCGTTCGAGAGCGGCGTGCAGTTGCGGATTGTCGTAGCCCGAATAGTTCTGCGCGCCTTTGGGTTCGGTATAGCTGGCGATCAGCGCCGCGGGATCGGCGTAGTCACCGTAGGTGGTGGTGCTGAACGCGTCGACGCCCTCGCGGGCCTTCGGATCGGTGAACAGGTTGATGTAGTTCTGCGGCGACACGTTGGACAGGCTCGCGTTCAAGCCGATCGAATCCGCCGCTTCCAGCCACGCGTTGGCGGCGGTGTTGACCGTGGACAGTCCGGTGGAGGTGGCGATGACGAACGGTTTCCCGGCGGCTCCGGCCTCACGGATGAGCTGCTTGGCCCGCTCGAGATCGGGCGCGGGATCGGCCGCGGCGTTCCAGGCCGCGGTGAAGGCGTCCTTCGCGTACCCCCAGGTGCCCGGATTGGTGGACATGCGCGGCCCCACCGCGTTGCCGCCGTACACCGCGGCGCTGAAGGCGTTGCGGTCGAAAGCCAGCGACAGCGCCTGCCGGACCCGCAGGTCGCCGAGCACGCCGGTGAGATTGGCGGGGATCAGGAATTCGGTCTCGCCCGAGGGACCCTTGTGGATCTCGACATTCTTGATCTGCTCGAGCTCCCGGAACGTGGAGGTGTCGGTCAGATAGGTTCCGCTGATCTCGCCGGTCGACAGCCCGGTGGTCAGGGTGGCCGCGTTGGAGACTCCGCGGAAGTCGATCCGGTTGGTCATCGGTTTCAACGACGGATCCCAGTAATCCGGATTGGCCGTCACCGTCAGCGATCTCCCGGCCGTCCACTCGGCCAATTTGTACGGCCCGGTGCACATCGCGCCCCCGTCGGGCGTGCCATAACGTTGCCCCTGACCGCGGGCATACCGTTCCTCGATGACCACGCCCGCCATCGACGAGAGCTCCCCGGGCAGCCAGTAATCCGGGCTGCTGAGGGTGAGCGTGACGGTGTCGGGACCATCGACGGAGATCTTGGTGATGCGGTTGAGGACCGTGCTGTAGAAACCACCCGTCTGGGTGTCCATATTGCGTTGCAGGCTGAACGCGACATCGGCCGGAGTCAGTGGCTGACCGTCCCAGAAGCGCACTCCGGCACGCAGTTTCAGGACCAGGGTGGTCGGGGTGGCGAAGTGGTACTCACTGGCCAGCCCGGGTGCGAGCGACCCGTCGGGCTGTTGGCGCAGCAGCGATTCGCACAGCGTCGAAACCACGGTGTTCTCCGGGTAATCGAACGCGGTGGCCGGATCGATCGTGGTGGGGTCGCGGTACAGCGCCCAGGTGACGCTCTCCGCGGGCCCGGCCGCCGCGGCGGTCATCGAGGGAAGGCCCAGGAAGTTCGAGCTGGAGATGGCGGTGGCGGAGGTTTCCGGCCGCCCGCCGCACCCGGCCAGCAGAGCTGTCGCACAGGTGGCCAGGGCGACCGTTTTCATTGTGGTGATGCGCATTTCGTCCCTCGGAATGTCGTGGGCCTGTCTCGGTGTGCCGCGGGCGAGCCGCCGGGCACGGGAGGGGTGGTGCTGTTATGCCTCGACGGCGGCCGATTCGGCGGTGAGAGCGCCGTAACTGGCCGGACGGCGGGTGTCGAACATGCCGAAGGTGAGCCAGTCCCGGCGCTGGTCCAGATCCAGGTCCGCGACCAGGACGGTGTCCCGGTCCCGCGGTGCCTGCACGATCGTCCGCCCGTACGGATCGGAGATGAACGACGATCCGTAGAAGGTGATGCCGTCCTCGTGCCCGATCCGATTCACCGCGACCATGAAGGTGGCGTTCGCCAGACCATTGGCCGCGATCATCTGATGCCACATCGGCAGAGTGTCGAATTCCTTCAATTCGGGATCGCTGCCGATCGCGGTCGGATAGACCAGAATCTCCGCACCGCGCAGCGAATAGACGCGCGCCAGTTCCGGGAACCACTGATCCCAGCAGGTGGGGAATCCGAATCGGCTGCCCGCCGCGTCGATCACCGGGAATCCGCTGTCGTCGGAATCGAAATAGCGGTCCTCGTGATACCCGGGGAATTGGGGAATGTGCAGTTTGCGGGTGCGGGCCAGCACCTCGCCGCTGGGCGCGACCAGGATCGCGGTGTTGTACCCACGGCCGGTGTCGCTGTGCTCGTAGAGCGAGGCGTGTACCAGGATCCCGTGGCGGGCAGCGAGTTCCCGCGCGAACGTGGTGGTGGGCCCGTCGGGAATCGTCTCCCGGTGCGCCGCGGCCTCTGAGTTGTCGGGCACGGTCGCGAAGTACGGGCTCAGGGTCAGTTCCTGCAGGCACACCACCTGCGCGCCGAGCAGCGCCGCGCGGGCGACGCCGGCGGCCAGGACCGCGCGATGTTCGTCCGGATCGGCGTGCCAGCTGGTCTGCACCGCGCCGACCCGGATCGGGGTCCGCGTCGGCGGGTCGATGCGGGCCGGTGAGGATGTCGGGGTGCCGAGCGCGGTGACGGTGACGAAGGTGCCGTCATCGGTGTGGCCGGGTCCACGGAAATCGAGGTCGCTCACTGGTTCACCCCCGTGCTGGTCGCGGCCGGGATCTGCTGGGTGATGCAGTGGACGCCACCGCCACCGAAGGCGACGATATTGCCCGGGACGCCGACGACTTCGCGATCGGGGAAGGCCTTGCGCAGCGTGTCCAGCGCGGGCTCGTCGAGTTCGTGCCCGGCGGTCGGGGTGATCACCGCGCCGTTGGCGACGTAGAAGTTGGCGTAGGCGACCATGGTGTCGGTGCCGTCGGGCAGGGTGGTGACCGGGAATTCGGGCAGTTCGTAGATCTCGAACGGCCGCCCCGCCGCGTCGGTCGCGGACCGCAGCACCTCGAGGTTGGCGGCCATCCGCTCGTAATCGGGCAGATCGGGATTCGTACAGGTCTGGGCGACCACCGCCCCTGGTCGCACGAACGTGCAGACGCCGTCGACGTGGCCGTCGGTGTGAGCGTCGTCGAAATGCCCGTAGGGCAGCCAGATCACGGTGGTGATGCCCAGTCGCAGCCGCAGCTCCGCCTCGATCTCCTCCCGCGACATCGACGGGTTGCGATTCGGGTTGAGCAGGCACTGCTCGGTGGTGATGAGGGTGCCCTCGCCGTCGACGGTGATCGAGCCGCCCTCGAGCACCATGCCCGACGCGTGGCGATCGAAGCCGAGGGCCTGGAGTACCCGACCGGCGAGTTCGTCGTCCTTGTCGTAAGGCAGGAATCGTTCGCCCCACGAGTTGAAACGGAAGTCGACGCCTGCGCGCCGGCCGTCCCGATCCTGCACGATCAGCGGCCCGGAATCCCGGATCCAGGAATCGTCGATCGGCATCTCGACGACATCGACCGCCCTGCCGCACGCCTTGCGCACCTCGTCGGCCTGACCCGGATCGGCGATCATCAGCACCGGCTCGAAGTCACCGATGGCGTTCGCGGTCGCGGCGTATTCCGCTTTCGCTTCCTCGAAGTATGGGCCCCACAGGCTTTCGCGAGTCGGCCACGCCATGAGGCAGCGCTCGTGAGGCGCCCACTCGGCCGGCATTCGCCAGGTCGTGGTTGTACTGCTTTCCATTTGCGTTCTTCCGATCGTTCGGACGTCGAAACGTAGGGGCATCTTCACACTGACCAAATTGTTAGTCAATGGCGCCGACCGGCCTGGACCTGCTGCGATACTGCCGGTCAGCGGATTGCGGTCAGTTCACCGGAGCGGGCGGGGTGGCCAGGTCGGCGAAGAACTGGAACAGGGCCACCGCCGTGATCGGGCCGCCGACGGCGATCAGACCGACGGCCGCGCCCAGCGGCGCGGTGGCGGCGGCGGTGACCAGGCAGCCGCCGATCGCGCCCGGGATCGCCAGGGTGCCCAGGGTCGGGATGCCCGCGCCGGCGCCCAGCAGCGCACCGCCCGCGACACAGCCCACGGCCGCGCCGATCGCGGTCCCGATCAGGGTGCCGACCGCGGCGCCGATGGTGGCGGCGCTGGAGAAGTTGGCCAGCGCCTGGTTGTAGTTGGGATTGGCGGTCGCGTCGACCGAGGTCAGCGTCGGCGTTCCCGCCGGAACCGGCACCGCCGCGGCCGGATCGGTGGCGGGCGTCAAGGTGGCGGTGTTGCCGTCGACGCGGGCCGAGATCGGCCAGACCATGCCCTCACGCTGATAGCTCAACGGCAGCATCGCGACCGGTGCGCCACTGCGGTCGAGCACCTCGAACCGGCCGTCGCGGGCGGCGAGCGAACCGGCGTCGGTGGTGACCACGACCGAGTGATCGACCAGGGTGGCCCGGTATTGGATCCCGGGCGCCGAGGTCGGCGAATCCGGCTGCGCAGCAGCGACATTCGTGGTCATCGAGGTGGTGGCGAGTGCGGCCGCCGCCACGGCCGCGGTCGTGGTGATCGAGCGAAACTTCATCCTGATCTCTCCGGTTGGGGATGTTCGGTGTGGAACAGTGTGCGCCGCATCACTCCCGCGATCGCCATGCCAGTGTGTCTAAATTTTCAGTCAGTATTCGCCGCACCGTCCACTGGATGTGCGACGGATTCCGCACTACAAGTGCAAGACGCGCCAATACGGCGGCTATCGATTGAATTTTCAGTCAGGGCTATCATCTCGGTAGCCCTGCGATCGCTCATGCGATCGGAACCCCATCAACGGACCGGACAACGAGGAGTGGCGCGATGCGGCGGCGGCGATTCTTTCAGGTGAGCATGGCGATGGCGGGCGGCCTGTTGCTGGCCGCGTGCGACGACACCGGCTCGGACACCAATGACACTCCGCCCAGCCGGGTTCCGCATGACGACCGCACCTGGCTGATGCCCGAGGAGGGCGATCCGCACACCCGGACCTGGATGGCGTTCGGCGCGAGCGAACGGGTCTGGGGCGCGGAGCTGCTCCCGGTGGTCCGCCATGATCTGGCGTCGATCGCGCAGGCCATCGGGCGGTTCGAGCCGGTGTCGATGCTGGTCCGACCCGAGGAGATGGACATCGCGCGCGGACTGATCGGCGGCGCGAACGTCGAACTGATGCCCGCCGCGATCGACGATCTGTGGATGCGCGACACCGGGCCGGTGTTCGTCAAGGGCGGCGGGGCGCTCGCAGGGGTCGATTTCAATTTCAACGGGTGGGGCGGGAAACAGGCGCACGCCCAGGACGCGAAGGTCGCGCAGATCGTCACCGGCCGGGCCGGGGTCGAAACGCTGCACACAGGTCTGGTGCTCGAGGGCGGCGGGATCGAGGTCGACGGTCAGGGCACCGCCATCATCACCGAAAGCTGTGTGCTCAACGACAATCGGAACCCGGGTTGGAGCAAGCCGGAGGTCGAGGCCGAGCTGAAGTACCTGCTCGGCCTCGAGCAGATCATCTGGCTGCCCGGTATCAAGGGGCACGACATCACCGACGGTCACACCGACTTCTACGCCCGCTTCGCCCGCCCGGGCGTCGTCGTGGCGGGCCTCGACACCGACCCCGAGTCCTACGACCACGACGTCACCCAACGGCATCTCGAAATACTGAGGGACGCAACGGATGTGCACGGCAACCGGCTGCAGGTGGAGGTGATCGAAGGTCCGGCGCAGGTACGCCCGCAGTACCGGAACGAGAAGGACTTCGCGGCCGGGTACATCAACTTCTACGTCTGCAACGGTGGTGTCATCGCGCCGCAGTTCGGCGATCCGGACGGCGATGCGGCCGCCAAGGACACCCTCGAGCGTCTGTTCCCGGACCGCGAGGTCGTCCAGATCGATATCGACGGCATCGCCGCGGGCGGTGGCGGCATCCACTGCACCACCCAGCAGCAGCCGGTCGGCTAGCGCGGTGAGGGAACGCGAACGGCACATCCTGGAGGCGGCGGTCCGGGTGATCGCCGAGGACGGGGTGCGGGGATTGCGCATCGGCAAGGTCGCCGCCGAGGCCCAAGTCTCGACCGCGCTGATCTACCACTACTTCGAGGATCGGGCGGGCGTGCTGCGCCATGCCCTCGAATATCTGGATCTGCGGGCGGCGGCGCACATCGAGGAGGCGGTGCCCGCGGACCTGGGCCCGCGCGCCGCTCTCGACCGGATGCTGCTGGTGGAACTGCAGAGCGCGCTCGACGTGCGCATGCACTGCATCGCCTGGGGTGAACTGCGGGCCAGCGCCGTGTTCGCACCGGATCTGCGCGAGACATTGCGGTCGACCACCGGTGAATGGGTCGACCATGTCGCGGATGTGATGCGAGAGGCGGTCGAGACCGCGCACGGTACCCCCGCGCCCGACCTGACCGGCGCGGCCGAACGCCTCACGACCCTGGTGGAAGGCTTGAGCAAACGGTGGCTCAGCGGGTGCTGCACCATCGAGCGGACCCGCGAATTGCTCTCCGGCGCAATCGCTGCCGAGCTCGCCACGATCTGATCGGTGTCAGACCCGGCCCAGTTCGGCGACGACCGCGCCCGCGAGCAATTCGCGGGCGCGGGCAAGGTCCAGGGAGCCGCTGAGCCAGCGCTCACTGAGGCCCTCCACGAGGGCGGTGAGGCGTTCGGCGGCGGCGGTGGGGTTGACGTCGCGGACCGCGAGCCCCGCCTCGCGGGCCCGCTCGATGAGAGCGGCCGCTTCCTCGACCCAGCTCTCGGTCGTGGTGCGCAGCTGTTCGCGCAGATCCTCGGAGAAGACCGCGCTGGCCCGGAGTTCGCCCCAGGCGATGCTGTTGTTGCGCACGTCGGGAACGTCCTGAATCTCCAGCAGCAGCATATGTTCCAGCGCGGCACGGGGATTGGCGATCGCGAACGCCGAATCGGTATAGCGCTGCGCCTGGTCGTTGATGAATCCCAGCGCGGCGTCGAGCACGCCCGACCGATCCTTGAAGTGGTAGTAGATCAGCGCCGTGGAGACTCCGGCTTCGGCGGCGAGCTTCTCGATACGCAGCCCGCGCACGCCGTCCTGGGCGATGACGCGAATGGCTGCTTCCAGGATCTGAGTCTGACGGTCGGACACGGAACCTCACTTTACGGATGTGCCGGATGATCGGACGTATACGGGTCCCGAGGGGTGGGTCGAGGGTGCAGGATCGCGGGCTCCTGCTGGGTGGTGCAGTGGATGCCGCCGCCGCCCGCGGCGATGCCGTCGATCGGGATCTGTGCGACATAGCGGTCCGGGAACAGGCGGCGCAGGGTGGCGTGTGCCGCCGAATCCGCTCGGGGGTCACCGAATTCGGGTGCGATCACCGCGCCGTTGCAGACGTAGAAGTTGATGTAGCCCGCCGCGAAGTCCTCGCCGTCGAACTGCGGGCGGACCTGCGAGGGCCCCTCGATCACCTCGACCCGCAAGGGCCTGCCCTGGGCGTCGGTGGCCGAGCGCAAGATCTCGAGATGCGTGTGGGTGACGTCGTAGTCGAAGGAGTCCGGGTCGGTGTCCAGGCCCGCCACGACCACACCCGGCCGGGCGAAGCGGGCGTAGAAGTCGGTGTGCCCGTCGGTGATGTCGTAGCCGGCGATGCCCGGCAGCCAGATGATCTGCTCGAGGCCGAGCAGGTATCGCAGCTCGTCCTCGACGTCCTTCTTCTTCCAGCCCGGGTTCCGATTGTTGTTGAGCACACAGCTTTCGGTGATGATGGCGGTGCCCTGACCGTCGACCTCGATCCCGCCGCCCTCGAGCACCAATTCGGCGGGCAAGGACTCCACCCCCGCCGTGCGGGTGACGAAGTCGGCCACCTTGCGATCCTGCCGGGCCTTCTGTTTCCCGCCCCAGCCGTTGAAGTTGAAATCGACCGCGGCCCTGCCGTTCTCGCCGTGCACGAAGACCGGTCCGGTATCGCGCATCCAGATGTCGTCGAGCGGCGCGGGGATCAGGTCGATATGGGGGTCGGTGAGCAGGCGGCGGGCCAGATCGAGGTCCTCGGGGCGGACCACCACCGAGACGGGTTCGAATCGCGCGATCGTCAGCGCGATCCGCGCCAGATCGTGCTGGACCTGCGGCAGCAGACGTCTCCCCCACACCGCCTCGTTCGCGCCGAAGGCCATCCAGGTCCGCCGATGCGGATCGCCTTCCTCCGGCATCGACCAGCGGCGGCCGTCGTCCTCGAAGTCGCGCGAATCTCCCAGCAGACGGCTCAGCGCACCGCTCGCGAATCGGCCCATACCCATGCGTTCTCTCCCGTAGTTTCCGAAAGCCCCGCACACCGACTCTAGTCTTGACTGAAAATTCAGCCAATGCGGCGCGCGGGGCGGCCTCAGTGATCTCGCAGGTGGTCTAGTCCACCGGTTCCTGCTGCGTGGTGCAGTGGATGCCACCGCCACCCCAGGCGATCCCGTCGATGTTCACCTGCACGATCTGCCGGTTCGGGAACAGCCGGGCCAAGGTGGCCTTGGCGGCCGAATCCGCTTCGGCGTCACCGAATTCCGGGGCGATGACCGCGCCGTTGCAGACGTAGAAGTTGATGTACCCGGCGGCGAAATCCTTGGTCTTGTACTCGGACCGGGCCTGGGTCGGCGCCTTGATGACCTCCACCTGCACCTGCCGGCCGCGCGCATCGGTGGCCGTCTTCAGGATCTCGAGGTGGCGCTTGGTGACGTCGTGGTCGTAGGACTTCGGGTCGGTGTCGAGCGCGGCCACCACCACCCCGGGCCGGGCGAAGCGGGCGTAGAAGTCGGTGTGCCCGTCGGTGATGTCCTGCCCCGCGATGCCGGGCAGCCAGATGATCTTCTTCAGTCCGAGCAGCTTGTCCAGTTCGGCCTCGACGTCGGCCTTGCTCCAGCCGGGATTGCGATTGGCGTTGAGCACGCAGCTCTCGGTGATGATGGCGGTGCCCTCGCCGTCGACCTCGATCCCGCCGCCCTCGAGCACCAGCTCGGTCGACACGGTCCGCACACCCGCGCGACCGGCGACCAGGCCCGCCACCCGCGCATCCTGCCCGTGCGCCTGCTTGTTGCCCCAGCCGTTGAAGTTGAAGTCGACCGCGGCCTTGCCGCCGCCGCCCTTGACGAACACCGGCCCGGTGTCGCGCATCCACAGATCGTCGATCGCGGCGGGCACCAGTTCGAGGTTCGCGCCGCCGATCAGTCCGCGCGCGATATCCATCTCCTCGGGTCGGACCAGCATCGACACCGGCTCGAACCGCGCGATGGCCTGCGCGATCGACGCCAGATTGCGCCGGGCCTCGGGCAGCACGTCACCGTAGGCGGCACTCGCGCCGAACGCCATCCAGGTGCGCTTGTGCGGCTCCCCTTCCTCCGGCATCGACCACGGCCGGTCGCCGCCCCCACTGCCGGTGGCAGGCATGGCCGAGGCGGCCTTGGCGGCCAGGAGCACCCCGCCGACCACGCCGATACCCGTCTGTACGAACCGACGTCGCTGCATACATATCTCCCAAAAGTCCGGTCTTGCTCGAAGGCTGCAACGGTATCCCTGACTAAAAATTTGGTCAAGGATTGGCGACAGGGGTCACCGGCCGTCGCGAACAGGTCAGTGCGCCAGGGCCAGCGTGGGCGGGGGCCGACGGAAACCGCGGGTCAGGACGCCGAGGTAGAGCACGCCCACGCTCAGCCAGACCGTGCCGATCACCAGGGTCCGTCCCGAGAGGCTCGTCCACAGCCACACCGTGAGCGCGAATCCGACCGTCGGCAGGACTCCGTAGAGCAGCAGGTCCTGACGACCGCGGCGACGCCCGTCGATCAGGTAGTGCTTGATCACCGACAGGTTCACCGCGGAGAAGGCGACGAGCGCGCCGAAACTGATCATCGACGCCAGCGTCCGCAATTCGAGCACGAGCGCGAGCAGCGAGATCGCGGAGACGACGAGCACCGCCGGAACGGGTGTGCCGAAGCGACCCGCGATGCGGCCGAGCACCTTTCGTGGGAGCACGCCCTCTCGGCCCATGGAATACAGGATGCGTGACACCGACGCCTGCGAGGTGAGCGCGGATCCGAGCGAGCCCGCGATGTAGGCGGCGGTGAAGAAGACCTCCAGGAAGTGGCCGCCCGCGGTGACCATCACCTCCAGCGCGCCGGAATCGACGTCGGCGAACGCGTGACTCGGAAACACCAGGTGGCCGAGGTAGGACAGGGCCACGCAGATCAGGCCCGCCAGCACGGTGGTCGCCATGATCGCCCGGGGGATGGTGCGCGTGGGGTCGCGGGCCTCCTCCGAAAGGGTGGAGACCGCGTCGAAACCGAGGAAGGACAGGCACAGCACCGCCGCGCCCGCGAACAGCGGCGCCCAGCCTCCGCCCGCACCGGTCAGCGGCGCGAGCAGGTTCGGGCTGCCCGCCCGCGCGATCGTGACCACCGACATCACGACGAACACCGCCACGAAGATCGCCTGCACCGCGACGATCAACCCGCTGGCCTTGGCGACACTGTCGATTCCGACGATATTGAGCAGCGTCACGACGACGATCGAAGCCAGGATGAAGATCCACGCGGGGATCGCGGGGAACTGCGCGTGCAGATAGATGCCGATCAGTAGGTAGTTGATCATCGGCAGGAACAGATAGTCGAGCAGCAGTGACCACCCGGCGGCGAATCCGACACTGCCGCCGAAGGTTCTGCCCGTGTAGCTGTAGGCCGAACCGGCGATCGGGTACACCCGGGCCATCGCGCCGTAGGACCAGGCGGTGAACACCATCGCGATCATGGTGATCAGGTAGGTCACCGGCAGGCGTCCGCCGGTCATGTCGGTGATCAGCCCGTAGGTGGTGAACACTGTCAGCGGCACCATGTACACCAGGCCGAACAGGATCAGCGACGGCAGGCCGAGGACGCGCCGCAGCTGGGCATCGCCGGTGGGGTCGCCGGTCCGAGCCCGGGGTGCGTTCCGGGCTTCAGGGAAGGTCATCGTCGTTCTCGCATTCGATGGTCGTGCGGTTCCCCGCCGCGGCGCGGCGGTAGGTGGTCTGTCCGGCCAGCCAGGTCTCCAGCACCTGGATCTCCGGGATCGACTGCGGGGCAGACGATCTCGGGTCGGTGTCCAGCCACACCAGATCGGCGGCGGAACCGGGGGCCAGAGTCCCCCACGGGGCGTCGCGGAGGTCCGCGAAGGCCTGGTGGGCGACGCCGGCGGTGTAGGCGTCCAGGGCGGTGGTGATGTCTAGGAGCTCGGCGGGAATCCAGCCGCCGCGCGGTTCGCCCTCGGCATTGCGGCGGGTCACCGCCGTCGCGATGCCGTCGAGCGGAATCGCCGACGACACCGGCCAATCGGAGCCGAACGCCAGACGGGCGCCGCCCTCGGCCAGACTCCGGAAAGGGTATTGGCGTTCGGACCGCCGAGCGCCGAGCCGGGGCATGGTCAGATCGACCATGACACGGTCGAGTTGCGCCCACAGCGGCTGCACATTCGCCACCACGCCGAGTTCGGCGAACCGCGGAATGTCGCCGGGGCTGATCAGTTGCGCGTGGGCGATCACCGGTCGCCGGTCGCGCGGCCCGTTGCGATCGGCGCAGGCCGCGACCGCGTCGAGTGCCGAACGGACCGCCGCATCGCCGATGGCGTGGATGTGCAGCTGGAACCCGGCGGCGTCGACCGCGGCGGCGGCGTCGGCCAGCGCCGCGGGCTCCCAGGTGTCCATGCCGCGCGAATGGCGGTGGGTGCAATACGGTTCGAGCAGCGCCGCGGTCTCGTTCTCGATGATGCCGTCGGCGAAGAACTTGATCGAATTCGCGGTCAGCAGTGGGTGATCGAGGGTCCGGACCCGGGCGCGGGAGGCGAGCAGGGTGGGCAGGTCCTCGGCGAACCGGCGCGGGTCGACCAGCAACGCCAGGTTCACGCGGGTCGACAGCGCACCGGAGCGAGCGGCCTCGAGGTAGACGGCGACGTCGGACGCCTCCACCCAGGCGTCCTGTACCCAGGTGACACCGTGCCGGGCGTACCGCGCGGTCGCGCGCCGCAGGGCGTCGACCCGCGCGGCGGTCTCGCCGGCGGGTGCGGCGGCCAGGAGCAGGTCCACCGCTCCGGCCTCGCGCAACGTGCCGAGCGGGCTCCCGTCGGGCCGCCGCGGGATTTCGCCGAGCACCGGTTCGGGTGTGCCGGCGGTGATGCCGGCCAGTTCCAGCGCCGCCGAATTGCACCAGACCGTGTGATAGTCCCAGGCCCGCAACATGACCGGGCGGTCCGGGACCGCGTTGTCGAGCCAGGCGGCGTCGAAGAGCCCGTCGGGGGCGAGACTGCTGTCGTAACCCGCGCCGATGATCCAGCCGGGGCCGGGATGCCGCCCGGCCCATCGACGCAGCACCTCGGCGATCTCGGAAACGCTTGTGCAGGTTCGCACCTGAGGGCCGACGGCCTCGAGTCCGCCGAAGATGGGATGCGCGTGCCCCTCGCCGAACGCGGGCATCAGGAAGCCGCCGCGTAGATCGACGGTCCGCAGATCACCGGCCGGTACGGTCCGGGACCACCGCAGGGCGTCCGCGCCGACCGCTACGACCCGGCCGTCCGCGATGCCGAGCGTCTCGCAATCGGGCTCTCCCGGCGACCAGATCGACCCACCGATGAACAATGTGCGGCGTTTCCGTGGACCATGGGCACGCAAATGGCGATCCTTGCTCTCGCACAGCATTTGTGATGTGAGTCATGTGAACTGAAGTCATTATGCGGCGAATTCAAGAATGTGCAACCTGCCTTGTCGGCGAAACTCGGCAATGGTTCCGCGCCGAAACGTACATTGGCTTCGAGCGGACGATTTGCATGCGTTGCCGTCGCGCTCATCTGCCGATTTCATGCCTACCACCTGCACCTATGTCGAACACTTCGGTCGAAATCCGGTCCGGGACGCCACCCGCGCAGCCAGTCCCCATGAGGTATCAGTCACACTTCCGACCGCGGCACGGATCGCGACAGAAACCCTGCCCAGCCCTTATTGCCTCGCACTATCAATCAAAGAACAAATTCCGATTGGTTCTATCAATTTGCGCTCGATAGTTTCGAAAGCAGAGATCCCATCACCTTTCGGAATGAGGCCAATTCATGTCGCTGATCAACAAGCGGATCAAGTCCTTCTCGGCGGAGGCGTTCAAGGACGGCTCCTTCGTGACCGTTTCGGACGCGGACATCCAGGGCAAGTGGGCGGTCTTCTTCTTCTACCCGGCCGACTTCACCTTCGTGTGCCCGACCGAACTCGGCGACCTCGCCGACCACTACGACGAGCTGCAGCGCCTGGGCGTCGAAGTCTTCTCCGTCTCCACCGACACCCACTTCACGCACAAGGCGTGGCACGCGTCCTCCGACACCATCGGCAAGATCAAGTACGCCATGATCGGGGACCCCGCGTTGCGGATCAGCGCCGACTTCGGGGTGCTTCGCGAGGACGAGGGCCTGGCCGACCGCGGCACCTTCCTGGTCGACCCGGACGGCGTCGTCCAGTTCACCGAGGTCACCGCGGAGGGCATCGGCCGCAACGCATCCGAGCTGCTGCGCAAGGTCAAGGCCGCCCAGTACGTTCGCTCGCACCCGGGCGAGGTCTGCCCGGCCAAGTGGGAAGAGGGCGAGGAGACCCTGGCCCCGTCCCTGGAGCTCGTCGGCAAGATCTGATTCGCCGACGCCTGCCCGCACCCGTTCCCGACCCATCGGAGTAGACCGCATGCTCGACGCCTCGCTCGCACGCCAACTGAAGACACTGCTGGAGAAGGTGACTCAGCCGATCGAGCTGGTGTCCACCCTCGATGACCGCCCCAAGTCCGCGGAACTCGCCGAACTCCTCGACGAGATCGCCGGTCTGTCGGATCTGGTCTCCCACGCTCGTACCGGCGACGACCCGCGCCGGCCGTCGTTCGTGATCCGCCGCGCGGGCACCGGCATCGAGGTCGGGTTCGCCGGAATCCCACTCGGACACGAGTTCTCGTCCTTGGTTCTCGCGCTGCTGCAGGTCGGCGGCCACCCCTCGAAGGAGGCCGCGGAGCTGCTCACGCAGGTGCGCGATCTCGAGGGCGAGTTCCACTTCGAGACCTATTTCTCCCTGTCCTGCCAGAACTGTCCCGATGTCGTGCAGGCGCTGAACCTGATGTGCGTCCTGAACCCGACCATCACGCACACCGCGATCGACGGGGCACTGTTCCCGGACGAAGTCGACAACCGCCAGGTGATGGCGGTGCCGAGCGTGTTCCTCAACGGTGAACCGTTCGGCTCGGGCCGGATGAGCCTCGAGCAGATCGTCGGCCGGCTCGATGTCGGTGCCGCGGCGCGCACCGCCGCGGCGATCTCCGAGAAGGACCCCTTCGACGTGCTCGTCGTGGGCGGCGGACCGGCGGGAGCCACAGCGGCGATCTACGCGGCGCGGAAGGGAATTCGGACCGGACTCGTGGCGGAGCGCTTCGGCGGTCAGGTGCTCGACACGGTGGGCATCGAGAATTTTGCCTCGGTGCCCTACACCGAGGGCCCGAAGCTCGCCGCCGCGCTGGACGATCACGTTCGCCGGTACGACGTCGACATCATGAACGCACAGCACGCCACGGCGCTGACCCCGGCGGTCGGGCAGCAGGGCCTGGTCGAGGTGGAGCTCGGGAGCGGTGCGCGGCTGCTGGCGCGCAGCGTGATCCTCTCCACCGGGGCGCGGTGGCGGTCGATGAACGTTCCCGGCGAGACCGAATACCGGAACAAGGGCGTCACCTACTGCCCGCACTGTGACGGCCCCTTGTTCAAGGGCAAGCGCGTGGCGGTGATCGGCGGCGGCAATTCGGGCGTCGAGGCCGCCATCGATCTCGCCGGGATCGTCGCGCACGTGACGCTGGTCGAGTTCGACGCCGAGCTGCGTGCCGACGAAGTCCTGCAGCGCAAGCTCCGCAGCCTGCCCAATATCGACATCCTGCTCAGCGCGCAGACGACCGAGGTGGTCGGCGACGGCGTCAAGGTCACCGGCCTGACCTACGCCGATCGCACGACCGAAGCCCGGCATTCGCTCGCCGTGGACGGCGTCTTCGTCCAGATCGGACTGCTACCCAACACCGAATGGCTCTCCGGCACTGTCGATCTCACCCCGCGCGGTGAGATCGTCATCGACGATCACGGCCGCACGTCCGTGCCCGGCGTGTACGCGGCGGGCGACTGCACCACGGCCCCGTTCAAACAGATCATCGTCGCCGCCGGCGCCGGAGCGACGGCGGCCCTCGGTGCGTTCGACCACCTGATCCGCACCAGCCCGGCCCTCGACACCGGTACGCGATCGCTCACCCGAGCGGACTGACGTACCCTTCAGTCCCGTTTCGTCCGCGAGTCCGGTGCTGGGTCCGCCTGGTGTTCTCGATCACGGGACCAGCGGGAGGGAGGGCGGAAAGGTCACCGGGACAGTGACCGGCGCACGATGGAAAGTGCTGGTGCGCCAGGGCAGTTCGGACAGCGGGACCGCGAGTTTGATGTCGGGGAGGGCATCGAGGAGCTGGTCGAGTGCCTCGCGGGCGATGATGGAGGCTATCGGCTGGGCCGGGCAGGTGTGGGCGCCCGAGCCCCAGGCGAGGTGGGAGCGGTTGCCGGTGTGGTCGCCGGAGACGGCGGGGTCGTTGTTGCACGCGGTGATGCTGATCAGGACCGGTTGGTTCGCTGGGAGCCAGGAGTTGCCCACCAGCTGGGGCTGCTGCGGGTAGCGGGGGCATGCGTTGGCGAGTGGGGGGTCGGTGAACAGGACCTTGTCGATGGCATCGCGCAGTTGGAGGGAGCCGGCGAGGAGGTCATCGTGGAAGGAGGTGTCGTCGGCCATCAGGACCAGGGCGCTGACGACGAGATTCCAGGTCGGTTCGGCGCCCATGGCGTAGAGCTCGGCCAGTTGTTCGACGATCTCGGCATCGGTGAAACCGGCGGCGTGGCCGATCAGGGTCGAGGTGACGTCGCGGTCCGGGGAACGCCGCTTGGTGGCTACCGATTCGGCCAGGACGGCGCGGAATCGGCGCTCGGCGAGGTCGGCGGCGGACGTGTCGGTGGCCTCGATCAGATCCATCAGCGCGGCACCGGCTTCCGCGCCGAGGACGGGCGGCAGGCCCATCAATTCGTTGAGGACGCGCAGGGTGAGCGGGCGGGCGTAGTCGGCGAGCAGGTCGGCCTGCCCGGTGCCGCAGAAACTGTTGATCAGTGGCACAGCGGCGGATTCGACCGTGCCGAGGAGCCGGTACTGGTCGATATCGGCCATCGCGGCCAGATAGGCCGAACGGTGGGTCGATCGGCCTCTGTCCGCCGATTCCACGGGACCCCACTCCATGATCGGCATGACCGGGCAGCTCTCCGGAATGGTCGATTCCCAGGCACGCGAATCGGCCGGAAAGCGCTCGGGGTCACCGAGAATCCGTAGCGCCTCGCGATAGCCGAGGACCAGAACGGCAGGAATTCCGGCGGCCAGTTCGATGGGCGCCACGGGCCCGTACCGGCGGCGCAGGTCCTCGTAGGCGCGGTGTGGGTCGGCGGCGAATTCCGGCGAGTGCAGCTTCACCCGCGCGGCCCCGCGCAATGGTTCGGCGCTGGAAACTCGAACATCTTCAACGTGCAACTCCCATGAGCGGGTGAAACATGGTCGGTGAGAAGTGCTCAGAACGAACGACGTCACGTCGGTGATTGCTGCGGGGATGCGATCGGTCCTGTGCCGCATCGATATCCCGGAGCCTGCGCGGATCCCGCAGTCCGGCCCGCGGCGATGCTACCGATGCAACGGAGAGACCGTGATACGCCCGTCTATCCGGCGACACGTTAAACATGCTCCGTTGTAACAGGTTTCGTTCACTGGTCGAATGCTACCCCCAGCTACCATCGCGCGCATCCTGGATCAGATGAGGACAGTCGAGCCGCAGTCGTGAAGTCGCTCATGGTATGTCGAAGATTAGCTGATCCGTGTGATCGGCTGTGGTGCGCCACCCGTCGCCGAATTCGGGCGCGCACCTTGCCGATTGAGTGTCAGCCCGGAATCTGGTTGGCCAATCCGTTTCGCCGGAAGTCGGAGAACTGTTGGGAGTCCGCGCAGAAGCCGCAGTTGGGGCCGAAGAATTCGGTACGGGCGTTCGCGTCGTCCATCAGCCAGTACCGGAGCCAGGCGGTGGACGGGCCGCGCATGTCCCCGCCCGTGATGCCGGTGCCGAAGTGGGTGGCGCCGCGCAGTTCCGCGTACTCGGCCGGGGCCTGGTCGACGGCGTTGTACATGGCCTTCACCAGGACCGGCCACACGATGGCGTCGAACTGGCCGGCGAGGAACAGCGCCGGCTTGTGGAGCTGCCCGGGGTCGTTGAGCGGTCCCGGCTGGATCGCGACGACCGTGTCGACCCGGGGGTCGACGGCGGCGTTGATCGCACCCGACCCGCCCTGCGAGTGTCCCGCGGACCCGATCCGGTCCAGGTTGACCTTGCCGTAGAAGACGCTGGAGGGATCGCCGTTGAGCTTCTCGATGAGGTCGATCCCGCTGCGCATGGTGATCGCGAAATTGCTCACGGGTGTGTTGGCCGCCACCACGATGAAGCCGTGGCTGGCGTAGTGGCGCAGCAGCAGGGTGTACGCCCCGGGCAGCACGCCGGTTCCGTTGCCCCAGATGATCACCGGGTGTTTCTCCCCGTGTGCGCCCATGGTCTGCGGGTAGTACACCGTGTGCACGACACCGATGCTGACCTCCGGCGAATAGGGGCCCGCCGCGGCCCAGTTCCGGCCGACGTTCGGAATGCCGTCGGCGTGGGCGGGCGCCGCGACGCCGGTGAGAGTCAATGCGGTGACCGCGGCCGTGACGAGGGCCGTCACGGCCGCGCGGAGGATGGAGGTGCGAATGCGCATGCGCGAACACCTTCCCTTTCGAATGCGGCCCGAAGGGCGGATTACGCACCGGCGCAGCGTGACTGCGGTCCGGCGACTAGGCCGTTTGCCTGGCGGAAAGCTATTGCGCGTTCCCGCCGCGTGCGGCCGGAATCCGTTTCCCGGCGAAAGTCTTGTGCCTGAGCACAGACGCGCGGTCGTGAGACTGTTTCGCCTGCCCAGACCGGGCTATCGGCGGGCCGCCTCGACCGCCAGCGCGAGCTCGATCATCGCGCGGGGTTCGGTGATGGACCGGCCGGTGAGCTCCTCGATCCGCCGCAGCCGGTTCAGCACGGTGTTGCGGTGGCAGTACAGGGCCGCCGCCGCACACGCCGCCGAACCGCCCGAGTCGAGCCACGCGGTCACGGTCGCGAGCAGCATGTCACGTTCGGCCACCGGCAATCCCAGGACCGGGCCGAGTACGACGGTCCGGAGTCGCTCGGCGAGGTCGGACTGCGCGGCGACCAGCGCGGCGGGCAGGCGCCGATCGAGGATCACCACCTCGTCGGTGTCGGGCGCGCAGGTCTGCAAGGCGATCTCGGCCAGCCAACGGGCCCTGGCCACTTCGGCCAGCGAACCCACCACCGGACTGATCCCGGCCGCCACCCCCCGCTCCCGGAGCAGCCGGGCGGGCTCGGTCAACGCGTCGGCGCCGAGCGCGATCAGCCCCACTTCGTGGTCGGCCCGGATCCGCCACAGGATGTGGAAGCCGTCGGTGGCCGGGCGCCCCTGATCGCGAGGCAGACCCGCGCCGGCCCCCACCGATCGCACCGCGGCCACCGCGTAGCGAGCGCGCTCGGGCAGGCCCAGGAACGCCGACGCCTCCGCGATCAGACCGGCGCCCCCGCCCGCGGGGAAGACCGCACCCGGACCGCCCAGCAGCACATCGAGAATCGCGTTGCGCCGCTCGCCGTCCCGCGCCAGGCGCTCCGATTCCACCGCCTGATAGGCCTCGGTGACGGCGCCGATCAGCAGATCGACGATGTCCCACAGATCCCCCACGCACGGCAGCAGATCGGGCAGCGCCGCCGGATCCCGCTCCGTCACCGTCGCGATCATCGCCTCCCACAGCAGCCGGCAGCCGCGCCGATACGCGTCCTGCAGCGAGGCCAGCGGCAGCCCTTGCCGGGCCCGCGTCCGCCCGGTCCAGGTCGCGTCGGAAAGATCGATCGGCTGGTCCTTCGAACGGTCCAGCATCGAGGCCACGGTCTGCCGCAGGTTGTGCAGGATGGTGTCCCGCAGCTCCGCGGGCGCGATCAGCGCCGCGTACGCGGCGTCCTCGGCGAGGATCCGCTCGGACAGCCCACCGGCGATGCCGGGCAACCGATCCGAGAGCGGCTCGGCCACGGCGGACAGGATGTGCGATGTCTTGCCACGGTCCAGCACCCGGCCGCCGCCCTTCTCCACGAACGATCCCGCCGCCGCGCACCGGTGCGGGACCAGCATGGTAGCGCCATGCCGAAACAGCATTGCCCGTACAGGTGAAGTTCCGGCGGCCCCGATACCAGTGCAAGATCGCTCGGTTGACGGGACTCGATGCGCAAAGCGCTGAGGCGCCCATCGCGTCGAGCTGGTCAGCTGTTCGACGATCTCGTCGTCGTCGAGAAACGACGGCGTGGCCGACCAAGTCGTTGAGGACGCGGAGGGTGAGGAGGACGGGCATAGTCGGTGAGTTGGATCGACTTCCAACCCACCTGGCGCGAAGGTGCGGCGGATTGGGCGAGTC
The DNA here is from genome assembly GCF_042792755.1 of Nocardia sp. NPDC056611. NCBI lineage: Bacteria > Bacillati > Actinomycetota > Actinomycetes > Mycobacteriales > Nocardiaceae > Nocardia > Nocardia sp. NPDC056611. The sequence continues at coordinate 951,214 of NZ_JBHTVV010000002.1, read as the reverse complement.
GGCTCACCGTCTTGGGTATCGCGGCAGACGGCGCATAAGCCCCATACCGTGCATCCGAATGAGCACGGCCGTTCTTATCGGAACGAGCGGATTCCGAACGAAATGTCGCCGGAGGACCGACCTCGTCGCAGGCACCGGCAGCCCGTGAAACGCGGTGGTCAGCACCTGTTCTCCGCCGACGACGAGACTCACACCAACCGTCACAGCGTGGCCATCGAGCCGGAATCGCAGCTGGTACCGGCCGGTTGGGTCGCAGAACGGTGATACGTACAGATTCTTCGACGTTTCCGCTCTGCCTTCCGCGTCAGGTGCAAGTACGTAGACGTGCCGCTCCTGATAAGTGTTGTGAACCTCCGCGAGAACACGGACGAGCTCTCCGCCGGAGTCGAAGCACCAGTACACCGATAGCGGGTTGAAGACATAGCCGAGGGTGCGTGCGCTGGCCAGCATGATGATTCGGCCGGTTGCGCCGATCTCGACACCATCGGCGCGAAGGAGACCGATGACGTTGTCTTTCGGGGATCGGGTCGGTTCCCCGAAGTGATCGGTAGGGTCGAATCCGGCCAGTAGCTTCCAAGGCCACCCCCACCGTGGAATCTCGTCGAGATCCACCAACCACAAATAGATCCGGTGCCGGAAGGAATACGGCCAGCCGGTATGCCTGGTATGCCGAACCACTCCGTTCACCAGCGCGGGCAGCTGCGGCAAGCTCGTGCCGGATGCCTCCGATGGGATCATGCAAGGTTTCCGACACTTGCGGCCGCCGCGATTCCGGATCTGCAACCGTCCTCGTGAAACCCCCAACCATGATAGGCACCTGCCAGAGCGAAGCGGTGGGTGTTCAATTCGGGGAGTCGCTTTTGGGCATCGATCACTCGCGGGGTGTAAATCGGGTGCCGATACTGCATGACCTCCACTACCAGTGTGGGCGCGATATGGTCGCGTGCGTTCAGCGAGACGAGGTACCCCGGATCCGGGTCGAGTCCATGAAGTTTGTTCATCCAGTAGCTGACCAGCGGCCGATCCTGCCGTCCGGCACAGGAATTCAGCCGGTAGTTCCACGCGGCCCGTGCGGCGGTGACCTGCGGCAGCAGGGCATTGTCGGTATGCAACACAGTCTCGTTGGTCGTGTAATCGAACACTCCGAGGACCCGCCGCTCCGCTTCGGTCGGGTCTGCGAGCAATCGCAGCGCCTGGTCGGCGTGAGTCGTGATCACCACCTTGTCGAACGACCGCACCTGGCCCGTGATATCGGCTACCTCGACTGCGTCCTCGTGCCGGACAATCGCAGTAACCGCGCGATCGGTGCTTACCGCCGGCAATCGTTCGACGAGCTTGTCGACGTATGTTGCCGCACCGCCCGCGATGGTGAACCACTGCGGTGAACCATTGATGCTGAGCATCCCGTGCTGTTCGAGGAACCTGAAGAGATAGCTCGCGGGATAGTCCAGCGCCTGTGTCTCACCGGTCGACCAAACGCACGACACCAGCGGGACGACGTAGTGGGTGACGAAGTACTGCCCGAAGGACCGGTGCCGGACGAACTCGCCAAGGGTGAGGGTGCTGTCGTTCCCGGACTCCAGCCAGCGAGTCGCGCACCGGTGAAACCGTGGAATCTGCCTGAGCAGGTTGAGAAAACGGGGCCGCACACAGTTGGCCGGTTGCGCGAACACCCCCCGCCCACGGCGGCCACCCGCGAATTGCACGCCACACTCGGCGCACGAGATACTCATGCTCATCTCGGTGGGCCGAACCTGCACCCCAAGCTCGCCGAGCAGCTTGGTCAGCTGCGGATACGTTCGATCGTTGTGCACGATGAACGCGCTGTCGATCCGACGCGAAGAACCGTCGGGTGCTCGCAGGGAATGCGTGTGGACATGGCCGCCAACACGCGTGTCGGCTTCGTACAGGTGGACATCGTGAGTATGTCGCAGGGCATATGCAGCCGTGAGCCCGGAAACTCCGGAGCCGATGACAGCGACCGTGGGGCGAGTTGCGGGGTTTGGTTGGCGCACAAGATCACTCGCTGTCTGGAGTGCGATGAATGGGTTCCAGGAGGTGGTGGGAGATCATCCATTCCTTGCCGCCGTTGGCCGACCAGATCTCCGCGGTGCAGATCAGGAATAGTCGCCAGGTTCCGAAGAGCTGTTTCGCTTGACGTTCGGTGCGTCCGATCCGAAGGATATCGATTGCGGCGTCTCGGTTGTCGTCGAGACGATGCAGCCAGGCCCGCAGTGTTCGCGCGTAATTCAGACCATTGACCGACCAGCGTTCGACAGTAGCCATGTCCGCAGTGAAACGAGTGATCAGATCGTGCGAGGGCATCACGCCGGCGGTGAAGAAGCGTTCCGCGGCCCACGTACCCTGAAATCGGTAGGCGAGATCGCGATGGGAGAAGGTCTGAACGAATAGTTGGCCTTCAGGCGTCAGCCAGCTCGCGATCCGCCGAGTGAGTTCGGCCCAATTGCGCATGTGCTCGAACATTTCGATGGAGATGACACGGTCGTACGTGGCCGACGGGTCGAATTCGTTGATGTCCGCAGTGATGACATCGATTCGGTCCGAAAGCCCTCTGTCCTTGGCTCGGTCTTCGATCCAGTCGCGCTGTCGCGCCGAGTTCGAGACCGCGAACACTCGAACATCGAATCTCTCCGCGAGCCACAGCGAGAGCGCACCCCAGCCACAGCCCAGGTCCAGGATTGTCATGCCGTCCCGGACATTCGCCCGGCGGCAGGTGAGTGCCAGCATCGACTCCTCTGCGGCTGCGAGGGAGTCGTCGCGCTCGGGCCAATAGCACCCGCTGTACTTCTGGCGCGGACCGAGGAACAGGGCGAAGAATTCCGCAGGCAGTCCGTAGTGCTGCTCATTGGCGGTGTTCACGGCCTCCGCGATGGGTCCGCTGGACATATGAGCAACGAGTTCGGCTGTTCTCGCGCGTACCGCCACGGGGCCGCCCCGCATCTCCCGACGTCGGCGGCCGCGGGTGGCAATTCGAGTCCCTGCCCGCAGCAGCGCGTCGGGGATCAGGTCGCGACCGAGCAGAAAGTCCAACGTCGCGTATTGCAGCTTAGTCAAGGCCGACTCCTCGGTCTGTCACTGAAACCGGCTGAGGGCGAGTCGATTCACATCGACCGACCTCTGTGACCGCGAAGTGCGAGGGCTTGACGATCGTCGCGTGGATGAGCCGGATCCGGTGTTCGAGAAAGCCCGCCTCGCAGTAGGCCAGGTACAGGCCCCACAATCGCTGAAACCTCAGATCGTAACCGCGTTTCTGGATATCGTCCTGTGCGCGACCGATATTCGCTCGCCAACAGGCGAGCGTGCGAGCGTAGTGAGAGCTGTAGTCGTCCAACCCCGTGATGTACATATCTGTTCGCCGAGCGACCGTCCGCGAGATCACCTCCAAGGACGGCAGACAACCGTTCGGGAAGATGTAGGACCGGATGAACGTGCGCGCCAACTTTGCGACCTCGTAGGCCCTGTCGTCGATCGTGATCGCCTGGAGCAGCATGAGCCCTCCCGGCTTCAGCAGCTCAGAGCAGCGGCCGAAGAACGTGCCGAGATTGTCGGCGCCGACGGCCTCGACCATCTCGATAGACACCAGCTTGTCGAAACTGCCCGTCGTATCCCGGTAGTCCTCGAATCTGACGTCGATAAGGTCGGTCAGGCCCAATCGCTGGACATGTTGCCTCGCGTAGGTGTACTGGGCATTGGAAATAGTCGTCATCGTCACGTGGCAGCCTCGGGTGCGGGCCGCATAGACGGCGAAACCGCCCCAGCCGCCACCGATTTCGAGAACCCGGTCATCCCTGCGGAGATCGAGCTTGGCGCACACCAGTTCCATCTTGTGATGCGCGGCCTCCGACAGCGTGGAATCGGGTCCAGGGAATACGGCACAGGAGTACGACATCGTCTCATCGAGCATGGCCGCGAACAGGTCGTTCCCTAGATCGTAGTGAAACGCGATGTCGCGCCTGCTCTGTGCGCGCGTATGCCGTCCAAGCCCCGCGCGTAGCCGCAGCAACGGTACGCGTACGAAGGCCGCTTTTCGGCGCAGATCATCGCCGACGCTGACATTGCGGGCCGCCAGACGGAGGACCGCCACGAGATCGGGCGACTCCCAATCGCCCGCGCAGTAGGACTGGACGCATCCGTGCATGCCCCGCACGAGACGTGTCCATGTCTCAGGTGAATTCACGTCGATGCGCGCGGTCGGATGTCCGCCCGGACCGATCGAGACAGTCTCACCGTATTTTTCGGCCACGACCAGCTCCCCGACCGAGATGCGACCGGCCAGGGCGAGGATCGCGCGGCGCGCGTAGCGCTGAGAGACCGTGAGTGGAACCTGGTAGGGCGTACCATTCGGAACTATCGTTCGGCCAGCGAAATCCCGGGTCAGGTGGAAGTCTCCAGCGAGCCGTTCGACTGCGTTGAAGGCCGCCCGCGCCGCGCCTTCGCCCGAGTCGACCGGGTAGCTGTTCTTCGTGTACGACCCGGCGAAATAGATGTGTTGTGCCGGCTCGACCAGAATCGCATTCTGGTCGACGAAGTCGGCGCTGAAGATCGCTTCGTTGTCCGCCTGGTTGTCGCGTTCGCGGACCTCAACGAAGTCGTGTTCGAGGTCGAGATATTCCCGCAGCCTCGCGGTGACGAAGTCGCGGCTGGTGCTTCTGGAGCGCAGGCACAGCACCACGCATCGATTGGCGCGAGGCTGGAAGAGGATGTTGAGTCCCTGGCGACTGTAGATCGCGGGTTCACGTTCGAGAATCTTCTCCCGTGGGTCCAGCACGAGGGTGAATACCTTGCAGTGAATGTGGCTGAGACGCGGGATGCGGTGTGGCAGCCCGGACGACTCCAGAAGCCGACTCGCATCGCTGGCGTAAGCGGTGACGACGACCGCATCGAACCGTTCGCTGTGGTCCGCGAGCTCTACCACCACTCCCGACGAGTCGGGATGCAAGGACAGGACCGGTGTATCGGTAACGAGAGTTACGCCTCTCGTCCGCAGATTATCCACCCACGGACCGGTCAGAACTCGGTCGGTCCGGCCGCCGAGGTCGTGGACGCTGGCGAATCGGGCCAGGCTCATGATGATTCGGAGTAGCGACCGAAGGCTGTAGTTGCGCCACGACCCATATCGGTTCGTGTTTCCGGAGAATTCCTGCTCGGCGATCAGCGGCGAGATTCGCTTCGCGCGGAGTACCCGGAGTCGGTCACCAATCGGTACCTCATCGGCGAAGATCGAGTACGTGTGGGATAGCTCGACCCAGCCGGATCTGCTACTCGCCCAGTAGCGTTGCAACGTGGTCAGTGAGTCATAGACCGTCGACCCATCACTCAGCCGGAGGTCTTTGAAGATCTCGAATAGATAGTGATAGTCGTTCAAGAACACTCTCGGACAATGCTCACCGCCGTCGAGGATATTCGCCCTTCCACCGAACGTCGACGATTGCTCGTACACAAAAACTTCCACATCGTGGTATCGCGACAAATACTGGGCGGTGGACAGCCCCGAGATGCCGGCGCCGACGACGCAGACCTTCATCACTTCTCCAATCGGGTAGAACTCACGAGTCACTCTCAACAGCCGAGTGCTCAAAGGTTGAACAAGAACGTCATTCGATGCGCGCGATCCATCGCTGGTCCACTTCGTGGCGGAACTGGTAGACGCACGCGCAGCAGGTCGAGCAACAAGCAGACCGCCAGAGCTGTTCTACCGGCACCGGCTTCACCCAGAGCGGGCAGTCGACGCGACGGCGGTAGCTGCCGGCACTGTCGCCCAACATTCGACAAGAGGCCAACTCGCTGGTCGAGTCGCTCTGGCATTGCTCTTGAACCGTCATATCCATCACGGCGTCGGGGCCGCCGCGCAACTGATCGAGTTGGACGGTTTCCCGGCGCCGGATGGTACCGGCAAGGGCATCGGTGTGGCTTGCCGGCGAGCTGCACGAACCTTCAGGATGGATACGGCGCCAAAACCAAATACCAACCGGTTTGGCAATACCTGCCGCGGCCTTGGCACTAAAGCTGGTATCTACACCGGTCACAATCCATTAGCTTGCCACCCGTGCCGTCACCCGTCCGCGAATTGACCGAAGATCCAGTAGAATTGCTGTAGAGATGCTCTGAATCCATTGTCGCGATAGACGTCCGGATCACCCTGCAGGAGTTTGAAGCTCCAGGAACCGATTTCGATAGCGAAGGCTACCTTCCCTTCCAGAATTCAGGCCAACTGTCCAGTTCCAAAACGAGTATCGCGCATTGCCGATGTAATCCAGCCCCGACCCCGCAAGATAGTGACGGGTTTCGGTTGCGCAGCAGACACTTCCCTCGTCGTGGGTTTGTTGGACAGCCGTGGTACGCGGTGGGTGCGCGTAGATGAGTCCAGCACCGCTGCACCGCCCACATATGCGACTGCACCGAAGGCGGTCGCCGCTTCCGGTCCGCGGTATTGCAGCACCGATCCAGCGTGACGGCACGATCCCGAACCGGTGCAGGATCGCTGGTGGGTGAGGTGATCGCCTGGCCACCCCTGGTGATCTCCGACATCGAATTGCACTGACCGACGGAGTCCGCGGATCAGGAATCAACCTCCCGCGGGGCAGCTATCGAGACCGCGGTCACGGTGTTGCGTGTCCGACCCAGAAGTCGATCTCGCGGTACTGCGGGCTGTCGGGTTTGAGGTGCCAGTTCTGCCAGGAGTCGCTGTCCACGAGACCTTTCCACCGCTTGTCGACGGGTTGCAGGTGCCGGCGGAAGCGCCACCGATATTGGTTGTACACGGACATGATGTTGGTGGCGTAGGCGTCAGCCAGGCCCGGGGTGTCGCGGATGACTAGCAGATTCTCGTCGTTGGTACCGCTGGCCTTCGGGCCGAGGTTGTGCGATCCGGTGAGCAGGACGGGATTCGGCCCGAAGGGGTCGATGACGATGACCTTGCTGTGCACCATCGCGAACGCGCGGTCCAGCTTCTTCAGCTCTTCCCGGAAGAAGGCCGTGGGTGCGTCGACCGCCGCGGGCAACACGACGTCGAAGTCGGCCCGTTCGGTGTTGTCCTGATCGAACAAGTGCACCGGGTTGGCGGTGGTGCTGGGGTCCTGATTGAGCACGCCGCGGATGTAGAGACGCCCGGAATGGGCGGTGTGCGCGACATCGAGGATCGTGTTGAGCAGGGTGTCCTTCGGGCCCGGGTTGAACATCAGGAACAAGATGGCGGTCCGAGCGCCGGTAATGGCGGTGCGGGCGTCCTCGAGGTCGACGCGGTCGCGGGTCGGGGTGAACCACAGTCGCAGGTGGGCCGGGTCCACCGTGAGGTCGCGCGGCGCACTGTTGGCGGCGCGCAGGGTCTCGGGAGTGTCGTCGCCGGCGTCTTTCAGGCGTTCCCACTGTTGCCGATACTGTTCGGCCAGGGCGGGATCGTCGATCAGCAGCGAGTTGTTGGCCTGGGTGCACAGGCCGGTCATGGTCCAGTTCTGGCTGCCGGTCCACACCCAGCGCGGCCGGGCGTCGTGGTCGCAGATGATCAGGAACTTGTTGTGCCCCAAGGCACGCGGGGAACACATTCGGTCGTGCAACTCGACCTGCCCCCGCAACGTGGCGCGCGCATCGGCGTTCTGATCGTCCCCCTGGTTCTTCACACTCCCGTTCGCCAGCACGACATGCGCACGCTCACCCATCCGCGCCAGCGCGGCGATCAGCTGCGGGTCATCGAGTTCATAGAGCGCCGCGTACACCTCGCGGTGGTCCTGAGCCGCGGATTCGAGCAGCGTGAACAAGCGGGCACCGAGCGGCCCGGCCAGATAGTCCCGCAGCGGATCCCCGGAAGTCCGGATCACCGTTTCCAACTTTGCGTTCTGCAGGTCGTGGCCGGTGACGCCCAACCGGCGTGAAACCCATTGCGCGGCAACGATTCCACGGTTGAACACCGCCTCGATACCGGGTGACTCCTCCGGGCTGAGAGTGACCTCATCGGTCCAGTCGCCGGCCGAGCCCGGATCAGGACGAAGGTTGGCCTTGTCGGGACCGACCATCGGAAGGACCCGATACGCCAACCTGTCTCCAGGGTCGGCCATGTAATCGGTCCACTGATACTTCTGGATCGGCCAGTTCGTGGACGCTCGCCGTTCACCGTCCACGGCCTGGTCGCCTTCGAACCCGACCCAGGTGCTGACCACCTCTTCGATACCGTTGCGGCGACGCAGCAGCGCGAACCCGCGGCACCCGGCGATGAACCCGTCGGGCTTCCACGCGATCAGTACATCGTCACCGTTGTGATGAATCTTCACCAGCATGACCTCGCACCCCCGTCGAGGTTTTGGTTTGCCAAGGCAAACAAACTAATACAGGCCGCTCCGGAATGCCGCCATCCAGGAACAGGCTTCCTCATGGTGCGTGCGGCGCGAGACCGTCACCACCACCATTTCTGGTCCAAAACAGGTATGACACAACTGATTCTAGAGCCGCAATGTCGCCGAGCACGCGTAGGCGACTACTCGGTTCGAGGCACGAATCGGAGCCCGACCCAGGTATTCCGATTCCTGCCACCAGGTGCCCGGTTCAGCCGCCGCGTTTCCGCATGCCGGACAGTGTTCGGCGGACGACCGCAGGGGAACTCAGAACCGGTACCGCAAGATCGCGGCGGCGGGGGTGCCGTCGGGCATGTCCTCGGTGCGAACTGCCAGCACCCGGCCGTCGGACAGGAGCACTCGTCTGCTGATCTCGTCGACGACACCTGGTGCGCCGGAATCCGATTCGGTCTCCAGAGTCACCGCTCCGTCATCCGCGGCGACCACTCCGGGCACGGTGACGTCGATGTCGACCAGCAAGGTGTCCACCATGCCGAGGGTGGCGGCGCGGGCGATATCGGCGATATCGGTGGTTGCTCGCCCTTCCCCGCGTCGCTGGTCGAACAAGGCGTGCAGGTCGGCCAGTTGGCTCGCGTAGTGGGTGTCGAGAATGATCCGGGACCGAGCACCGAGTTCGGCCGCGGACAGCTGCTCGGGATTGCCCGGAATGGATTCCGCCAGCAGATCCGGGTAGCTGTTGACGGACCGGTACAGCGAATCGATCGGCTCGGCCGCCGCGAGAATCAACGGCACTTCTCGCCCCGTCAGCAGATCCCTGAGCCCCTGGTCCACGGCCCTGGCGTATTGCCGCACCCGCACTTTGCGCCCCTCGGTCCCCTGAATCCGGCCTTTGGGCGCACGGCCGCTCAGCGATGCCTTGCGGGCGTGATCGGCGGCGCTCACCGGAAGACCCGGTATCCGAGTCTCCTCGGCGCCGCCATCCGAGCTGACTTCGATCAGGCGGACGGCCCCCTCCGACAGGGCGAGTACGAAGGCCGCCTGCGGAAAGGTGGTCGCCCGCAATAACGGCTTGAGGTTGAATCGGGATCCTACGAAGACGCCTTCCCGCAAGCGATTCGGGAGGCGATAGGTCCGCACCCGTTCCGGAGTGGCCAGGGCCACCAGCGTATTGGATTGGAATCGCCAGAAGTCCTCGTCGTCGACCAGATCGTCGAACTCTTCCTGCAGCGCCGCGCGGGCGTGGCGATCGTCGATCCCGCCCAGCGCATCGCGCACATGATTCGAGAATGCGATGCGGTTCTGGTCCGGCGCCGCGGTGTCGGCCACGGTCGGGGTGTATATCGCGACACTCCACGGTTCGGCCTCGGCGGCCAACGCCTTGATCTCGCCTCGCGTCGGAACATCGGTATGCAACATCTGGCCTCCTGCATCATGCGTCGAGCCGGCGTGTTCCCTGATGTATCGCGCTTCTCCCGTATCGACCATACCGAATCGAACCCTTCGGCAACTAGTCAGCAATTTTTGCCGCAGCCCCTGGCGAGATCGCTCACACCCAGGGACTGAAGTAACGTGCCATCACATGAGTGAGAACTTGGCGGGTAAGAGTGCACTGGTCACCGGGGCGAGCCGGGGTATCGGGTTCGCGGTGGCGGCGGAGCTGTTGGCTCGGGGGGCCAATGTGGTGATCTCCGCCCGGAAGGCCGAGCCGCTGGAGGAGGCGGCGGAGAAGCTGCGGGGATTGGGGCACGCGGGGAAGGTGGTGGCGGTGGCCGGGAACTCCGGGGACGCGGCGGCTCGGGCCGAGCAGGTCGCTGCCGCGGTGGCGCAGTTCGGGTCGCTGGATGTGCTGATCAACAACACCGGCATCAATCCGGTGTACGGGTCGCTCATGGAGGCCGATCTCGACGCCGTGCGCAAGATCTTCGACGTGAATGTCGTTGCGGCGCTGGGATATGTGCAGGAGGCGTACAAGGCGTGGATGGGTGAGCACGGGGGTGCGGTGGTGAATGTGGCCAGCGTCGCGGGGCTGCGTTCGACCGGGGTGATCGCCGCGTACGGGGCGTCGAAGGCGGCGCTCATCCGGCTCACCGAGGAACTGTCGTGGCAGTTGGGGCCGAAGATCCGGGTGAACGCGGTGGCGCCGGGCGTGATCAAGACCAAGTTCGCGGACGCGCTGTACTCGGCGGACGAGGAAGCGGCCGCGGCGGTCTATCCGATGAAGCGGCTGGGGTCGCCGGAGGATGTGGCGCAGTTGATCGGGTTCCTCGCGTCGGACGAGTCGGCATGGATCACCGGGACGACGATCCGCGTGGACGGCGGCCTGCTGGCCACCGGCGGCATCTGAGCGTCGGCATCGAAAAGACGTGCCCGGCACCGGGATTCGGTGCAGGGCACGGTCGTTTCGGGGAGCGGGTCAGCGGAAAGCGAGCGCGCCGAGGGTGTCGCTGTTGCGGTACTGCAGGTACTTGCTGACGGTGGCCTCGTCGACCGCGGCGGTGGCGGTGGCGACGGTGACGACGACGAACTTGCTCTGGCTGCCGTCGCGCCACTTGCCGGTCTCGAAGTCGGCGATGTAGCTGCCGTCGGGCAGTTCCAGGTCGGTGTCCTCGAACTGGTCGTGTGCGGCGGACGCCTTCGCATCGTCCGACATTGTGAGAACCAGCTGGGTGAGCATGAGCCCGCCGCTCTCGGCCTTCCACGCCATGGAGGAGGCGCGCTTGCAGCCCAGGCCGGTCATCTTCCCGGCCTTCTCGATCGGGGCGCAGGAGTCGTAGTCCTGGCCGGTCACGTAGGTGGCGTGCAGGGCGACGTCACCGAGCTTGAAGTTCCAGTCCTTGCCGTACTCGGTGTAGCTGAAGCGGCTGCCGCCGGGCGCGGCCTTGGAGGTGGTCGCGGTGGTGCGGGGCGGGGCCGAGGTGGCGGGCACCAGGGTCGGGCTCTCCGTGGTGGAGGTGGCGCCGGCCTGGGTGGCGTCGTCGCCGCCGGAGACGAGCACGATCGCGCCGATCGCCACCGCCAGCAGCACGACCGCGCCCAGCACCACGCCGATGATCAGTCCGGTGTTCGACTTCGGCTGCTGTGGCGGATAACCCGGCTGCTGCGGAACCCCGGTCGCCGGCAGGAAACCGAGCGGCTGCTGCTGGCCATACCCCAGGCTCTGCGCGAATCCCGGCGGCTGCCCGTACCCGGCGTCCTGCGGCTGGCCCGCCTGCGGATATCCCTGCTGCGCAGGCCAATTCGTTTGCGTCGGCTGCCAGCCCTGCGGGTCGGCCGGCTGCTGCCCCGGCCAGCCCGGCTGCTGGACCTGGTGTCCACCGGTTCCTTGGGCGGGCTGATCCCACCAGGCGGCATCGGGCTCGCCGGGTTGCGGCTGCCGGTGGACAGTGGGATCGCCCCCGGATCCGGCTGGTGGATAGGTCATCTGATCACCTTTCGCGGACGGCCCGAGCCCTCCCCGGCCCGGCATTCAATTCCCGAAGAGTATGCGGGCGATCCGGCATGATCCAATCACGGGGTGACCGATGATCTGCTCATCTGCGGCGCGGGCCCGGCGGGACGGGCCCTCGCCCACCGCGCCCTGGCGCACGGGCTGACGGTCACCGTGGTCGATCCGCACCCGCGCCGACGGTGGACGGCGACCTACGCGGCATGGGCGGACGAGCTGCCCGAGTGGGTCGCCGACGCGGCCGTCGCGACGAGAATCGAACGGCCCGTGGCCTGGACGACCCGCCGCATCGAGATCGATCGGTCCTATATCGTCTTCGACACTGCGGCACTGCAGGATTCGCTCGATATCGCGGGCGCGCGCCTGATCCAGGACTCGGTCACCGCGATCGACAGCGCGGCCCGCCACCGCCACGACGGGCTGGAACTCCCCTCGGTGCGGCTCTCCTCCGGCCACACCCTCCCCGCGGGCCGGGTCATCGACGCGCGCGGCATCTCCCGCTCCCCCGCCCTCGCCGAACAGACCGCCTACGGCGTGATCACCGACCGCGCCCGGTACCCCGATACGGACACCCTGTTCATGGACTGGCGCGACGACAACGGCGCGGCCCCCACCGAGCCACGCTCGTTCCTCTACGCGGTCCCCCTGGAGAACGACCGCATTCTCCTCGAGGAGACCTGCCTGGCCGGGCGTCCCGCCCTCGGCCAGCCCACCCTCGAGGCCCGCCTGACCCATCGATTGCGTTCCCGCGGAATCACTCTCACCGGCGCCGAAACCATCGAACGGGTCCGCTTCCCCGTCCACGGCGGCAAACCGAACCGGTCCATGTTCGGAGCGGCGGGAGCCTTCACCCATCCCGCCACCGGCTACAGCGTCGCCACGTCACTGCGGCTGGCCGACACCGTACTGGCCGGAGAATCAGTCTGGACCGCCTCGGCCCGAGCCGTACACCTGTTGCGCCGGGCCGGATTACGCGCTGTGCTGGCGCTTCCGCCCGCCGAGCTCCCGCTGTTCTTCGACGCCTTCTTCGCGCTGCCGATCTCCGCCCAGCGCGCCTACCTGTCCGGCCGCGACGATCTGCGCGGCACCGCGACGGCCATGGCCTCGCTGTTCGCGGCACTGCCCTGGCGGCTGCGGCGCGTCCTCGCGGCCGGGGTGGTCTCCCCCGGCAGGGTCTAGATCAGATAGGGAATCATCGCCTTACGGTCGCTCGGATAATCCTCGAACTGCTCGCGGTACCACCGATGCGTGGACACCGCCCGCGGCAACAGGTTCGCCACGGTGAACAACACGAACACCAGGCCCGCCCACGTCCACGACATGAGCGCCCAGCCGATCCACAGCACCAGCTCACCGAAGTAGTTCGCGCTCGACACCCAGCGGAACGCGCCGCCGTACGGGATGCGGTAGCCGGTGAAACCGTCACTGCGCAAGGCGATCAGCGCGCGGTCGGCATGGAAGTTGATCACCCAGCCCGCCACGGCCACCACCAGCCCGACGAGAAACCGCGGGTCGGTGAACCACCCCGAGTCCCGCAGGTGCTGCGCGTCGGCGACGGCGTACCCGTTGACGAATCCGTTGGCGGCGTTGAACACCATTCCGAAGGCGATCCCGTACACGGGGAATCCCTTGGTGGACGCCCGCAGCAGCGGATAGACCAGCCCGCGATAGAGATAGTGCACCTGCCACAGCGCGTACAACGCCACCGCCGGTGGCTGCGGATCCTTCACGACCAACCAGAACGTGACGGTGAAAGCCCACCACTGCGGGTTCTCGAACAACAGCCACGCCCACGGCCCCCGCACCGCGAAACGCTCACCATCCTTGGCGAACCGCCCATACGGGTTGGTGTAGCCGAACCCGCTGGCGAACGTCACCACCGTGAGGACGATCAGAAATCCGAGCACGAAGTGAACAGCATCCCGCATGACGTATGTACTTACTCCCCTTCGTCCCGGTAAACAATCAAGCACTTGCTTGGTTTGAGCCCGTTCGCTATGAACAGAGTGGAGCAACCGAGGAGGAATCGTGGACGACTTCAGTCACCGGGCAGGCGCGGCGCTGGTCTTGGGCGCGAGCGGCGGGCTCGGTGGAGCGTGCGCGCGGATGCTGCTCGAACGCGGCAGCCACGTCGGACTGACCTACTTCCGCTCACCACAGTCCCTCGACGGGCTCCTCAACGCCGCGCAGACCGCCGGCCCTCGCGCCCGGGCCTGGCAGCTCGACCTGTCCGACGCCGACCGGACCGGCGAAGTCGTCACCCAGGTCGCCGCGGAGTTCGGCGGCATCCACACGCTCGTCTACGCCGCCGGCCCGCACGTGCCCATGCGGCACCTGAGCAAGATCGCACCGGCCGACTTCCGCGGCCAGATCGTCGACGACGTCTCCGGCTTCTTCAACGCCGTCCACGCGGCCCTGCCGCACCTGCGTGAGTCCAAGGGCAGCATCGTCGCCATCACCACCGCTGGCACCGCCCGCTTCCCCGTGCGCGACGGCCTGTCCATCGCCCCCAAGGGCGCGGTTGAGGCGCTCGTGCGCGGAATCGCCGCAGAGGAAGGCAGATTCGGCGTCCGCGCCAACAGCGTCGGCCCCGGCATGACGACCGACGGCATGGCCGACCGCCTCATCGCCTCCGGCGACCTGGACGCCCACGCCCTCGAGGTCACCAAGAACAACATCCCCCTGCGCCGTTTCGGCGACGCCCAGGACATCGCCGAGGCGGTCTGCTTCCTCGCCTCGGACCGAGCCGACTTCATCAGCGGCCAGAAGCTCGACATCGACGGCGGCTACGGCGTCTAGCCGCCCTGGACGAGGACAACCACATGACCGACCACGCCGAGCAGATCCGATCCCTGCTCGCCCACCTCTCCCATCTCGCCGACGAGGGCCCCATCGACGAGTACTTCGAGCACTACACGGCCGACGCCGTCTGGGAGCGCGAAGGCGACCCCCAGTCCGGCATCGCACCCCAGATCTTCCGTGGCGCAACAGAAATCGCGGCCAGCGCGCAGGCCCGGCGCGACGCGGGCATCGCCGGCCCGGGAACCAGAACCCGCCACGTGACGAGCTGCACGGCCATCACCCTGCTCGGCCCGGATTCCGCCCGCGCGGAATCCGTCTGGCAATTCTTCGCCGACACCACAACCGCCCCGCGCGTGATCGGTATGGGCAGATACACCGACACCCTGGTCCGAGTCGACGGCCGCTGGCGCGTCTCGGTCCGCTCCATCACCAACGGCTGACACCCGTCGAGTGGCACATCCTGGAGGCGAATCCAGACAAATCCCCTCCAGGGTGTGCCACTCGGCGGAAGGGGTTAGGGGCTGCGCTCCCGTCGTCGGGAATTCGGAACGCGGCGCGCTCCATTGCGGTCCGAAGGCTACGCCGGAATCGGAATATATCCAGGCTATTTGGACCCAGATGCATCCGAAACGTCCAAATCACCTGTTCCATGCGCTCGCCAATGGTTTCCTGAATCTCGTCCAGTACCCGTATGACGGGAGGTTCCAACGATGTTCGGGCTTCCAGCGACCGGGCACAGTGCCCTGGCGGTGATGAATGTGGATGCGGCGAATCGCGCATTTCGTGAGCATGCGGATTGTCCGATTACCGTGTGCCCGGCCAAGTTACAGGCCAAGACGTATCTGGTGCGGATGGGCAGGCCACCGCGACGACCGCTTCGGGGGAACTGAGATGGACGATATGGCCGAGGTGGAGATCGGTGTCCTCCGGGATGTGATCGACGCGGTCGAGGAGCGGTTGCGGGCGCACGAGTCCGGGGGCGGGTCTGTGATCGCGCCGCGGGCACAGTTGTACGCGGCGGTGATCTACGCGGTGCTGGCCAGTGCCCGGGGATCCGGGTATTACGGGGCGGGGAGTCTGGCGCGAGCCCCGCTCTTGGACGAGATCCTGGCCGGGGTGGAGTCGAATCCCTGGGATAGGGCCATCTACACAGTCGTCCTGGACGACGCGTTGACCCAGTGAGCGCGGGAACCGCTGACCCCTCATCGGTCAGCGGCTCCCTGCGCGGGGTGAGTGGTCGGTAGGTCGTCCACGACCGGAAGCTGGACGGTGAAGCGCTCGATCACCCAGCCGGCGGGCAGCGCGGTGCCGCAGTGCCCGTGCGGGGTCCACGGCAGGGCTGCGGCCGGGGCGGGGGTCATGCGATCCAGCTCCAATCATGGTCGGGGTCTTTGTATTCGAGGCCGATCCAGCCGTCGTAGCCCGCGGTGTCGAGGGCGGTGAAGAGGGCTTCGAAGTCGAGGGTGCCGGTGCCGGGGCGGCTGCGGGCGGGGGCGTCCGCGATCTGGACGTGCCCGAAGCGGTCGGCGTAGGTGGCGATCACGGCGAACAGGTCCTCACCCATGCGGGCGAGATGGTAGAGGTCGCAGAGGAATCGGAGGTTCGGCGCGCCGACCTCGTCGATGACCCGAATCGCGTGGGCGGCGGAGACGATCGGATAGTCGGGTGACTCGATCGAATTCAGCGCCTCGAGCACGACCTGGGCATCGATGCGGGCCGCGGCATCGGCGGCCAGGCGGAGGTTCTCGAGAGCCAGCTCGTCCTGCGCCCGCGGGTCCACATCCGGAATCCGGTTGCCGTACAAGGCGTTCAGGGACCGGCAGTCCAGCTGTTCGGCAATGCCGACGGTGACGTCGATATTGTCCCGGAACTCGGATTCCCGCCCGGGCACCGAGACCAGGCCGCGGCCCGCGGGCACCAGGTCGATGAAGTTGAGACCGATGAGCCGCACACCGGCGTCGGAGACAGCGGAGACGAACGCGTCGACATCCTTGTCCCCCGGCACCGGGTTCTCGCCGAACGGCCACCAGAATTCGACGGCGTCGAACCCGGCCGCCTTCGCCGCCGCCGGACGTTCCAGCAGCGGCAGATCGGCGAACAGGATCGAGCAGTGCGCGTCGAATTTCCGCAACGACCCGTCGGCGGTGTACTTCATCGTGTCGATTCCTCCCGGTAGGTGTGCCAGCTGCCGTAATCGGTGATGTCGATGAGCTGCGGGTCGGAGACGACCGGTCGCCGCAGCAGCATGGACAGCACCGAGCGGTTGTCGTCCAAGGCAATCACACCGAGTTCCAGTTCCGGCGGCTCGGCCGGGAGCAGCCGGTTGCGCAGCACCTCCATGGGCACGTCGAACAGTTCACCGGTGATGGGCGCCCCGCCGTAGGCGACGGGGTGCAGGCCGGGGAAGCGGTCGCCGACCGAGTAGAAGCGGTACTGCGGCGCGGTGGTGACCTCCCCTGCGCAGGGCGCGCCCTCGAGCAGGTAGTTCAGGGGTTCGCCGCGCATGGCACCCCCGTTCAGGAAGATCAGAGGCATAGCCGTGGGCTCCTTCTCGGTCGGACGGTCACAGTTCAGGCGGTGATCCGCAGGGCGTCCGGGGAGTCCGGGACGACCACCTCCGGCACCACGACCGCGTCGCGGTGGATGGGTCCGCCGTGGGTACCGAGAGGCACTCCGGTGCCCCCACGGCGGACCGCCACGATCTCGGCGGCGATGGAGACAGCCGTCTCCTCCGGGGTACGCCCGCCGAGATCCAATCCGATGGGCGACTTCAGCCGCGCCAGTTCGGCATTCGTCATCCCGGCCGCACGAAGCCGCTGGAGGCGGTCCTCGTGTGTCCGCCGGGATCCCATCGCACCCACGAACGCCACCGGCAGGCGAAGCGCCACCTCCAATAGCGGCACATCGAATTTGGCGTCGTGGGTGAGTACGCAGACCACGGTCCGGGCGTCCACCCGGGTCCGGGCCAGATATTTGTTCGGCCATTCCACGACCACCTCGTCGGCGTCGGGGAAGCGCGCGGGGGTCGCGAAGACCGCCCGCGCGTCGCACACCGTGACGTGGTAGCCGAGGAACTTGCCGATCCGGGCCACCGCGGCCGCGAAGTCGATCGCCCCGAAGACGATCATCCGCGGCGGCGGCACATGCGATTCCACGAACACGGTGACGGCGGCGGGCCGCCCATCCAACTCAGCATCGGACCCGCATCCGATGGTGCGCACCGCGGTCGTGCCCGCGTCGAGCATGGCCTGGGCTTCGGCGATCACGCGATCGTCGAATTCGTGGCCGGAACTCCACCAGGTGCCCAGCGCCATCACGGCGCCGCTGTCGAGGTCGCGGACCATGGCCACGGCCTCCCCCTCAGCTCGCAGGACCTGTTCCACCGCGTCGCGGTTGGCGTCGGTCACCGACTGGACGAACACCTGAATCGTTCCGCCACAGGTCAATCCGACGGCGAAGGCGTCGGTGTCGCTGTAGCCGAAGGTCTCCCGGATGGTGGCGCCGGTAGCCAGCGACTCGCGGCACAACTCGTAGACCGCGCCCTCGACGCAGCCGCCGGAAATGCTCCCGACGACGGTGCCGTCGGCGTCCACGGCCAGGGCCGCGCCGATCGGCCGCGGCGCGGAGCCGCCGATCCCGATGATGGAGGCCACGGCGTAGTCCTTGCCCGCCGCATGCCATTCCAGTAGTTGTGCCGCGATGTCGCGCATGGCTAGCCTCCCAGGGCCAATTCGATGCCGTTGATACCGAAGTAGGCGACGAAGACGACGCTGACCACGGCCACCAGCCAATGGATGTCGCGGTACTTCCCGCGAGCGAGCTTGATCACGGTGTAAGCGATCAGGCCCGCGCCGACACCGTTGGTGATCGAGTAGGTGAACGGCATGAGCACGATCGTGATGAAGGCCGGCACCGCGACCTCGAGATCGTTCCAGTCGATCTTGCGGGCCTGCGTCATCATCAGCGCGCCGACCAGCACCAGCGCGGGAGCCGCGGCCTGGATCGGCACCACGGCCGCGATCGGCGTGAAGAAGATGGCGGCGCAGAACAATCCGCCGGTGATCACGCTGGCCAGACCGGTACGGGCGCCCTCACCGACACCCGTCGCGGACTCGACGTACACGGTGGAACCCGCGCCGCCGGACAGGCCGCCGACGATCTGGGCGACACCGTCGGTGGTCAGGATCTTGCCCATGCCGGGCACCTGACCCTTCTCGTCGGTCAGGCCCGCCTCGTCGCAGACGCCGAAAACAGTTCCCATGGCGTCGAAGAAGCCGGTCAGCACCAGCGTGAACAGCACCACGGTAGCGGTCACCGCGCCCGCGGTGGCGAAGCCGCCGAACAGGTCGATGTGGCCGATCAGACCGAAATCGGGAGAGGCGAACAGCGATTTGGGCTTCTCGGGGACGACGGTCCCCCACGCCTTCGGATCGATCTTCGCCATGGCGTTGACCACGATGGCGAGCACCGTGGAGATGGCGATGCTGATCAGGATCGCGCCCGGCACCTTGCGGATGAACAGCCCGAGCATCAGCAGCAGGCCGACCGCGAAAATCACGGTGGGCCAACCGGCCAGGTGCCCGTCCACGCCGAGCGTCACCGGAGGACCGCCGGGCGCGCCGTGGCCGACGACCCCGGAGGAGACCAGGCCGATCATGGCGATGAACATGCCGATGCCGACGCCGATGGCGTTCTTCATGGCCAGCGGAATGGCGTTGATGATCATCGTCCGCAGGCCGGTCGCGGCCAGGATGACGATGACGATGCCCATCAGCACCACCAGACCCATGGCCTGGGGCCAGGTCATGTGCGGCGCGGCCTGGTAGGCGACGACGGGGACCAGCCCGAGACCGGCGGCCAATGCGAGGGGCACATTGCCCACCAGGCCCATGAGGACGGTGGTCAGACCGGCGGAGAAGGCGGTCGTGGTGGTCAGCTGCGCGATGCTCAGCTTGTCCCCGTGCGAGTCGGCGACGCCGCCGAGAATTAGCGGGACCAGCAATATGACATACGCCATAGCGACGAATGTGGTGATGCCGCCACGGATTTCACGGGTTATGGTGGTCTTGCGCTCCGATAGCCTGAAGAACTTTTCGAGCGCGGACCCCCCGGTTTCCGGGGTGGTGATCGGTGATTGAGTCTGGGTCATGGCTGCCCTCCTATGGGCGTAGCCGACCAACGGCCCGGGGGTGCTGGGTAATCCCCGGGCCGCGGATTCGGTGTTGTGGGGTCCCTACCGCGCTCCACTGGTGTGGGAGGCGCGGTCTGCCCCTGTTAGTCAACTGTTCCGGATGATGTCTTCCGGACGCACGGGCACGCGGTTGATGTTTCCGGTGCCGCCCCGCTTGCGGCAGGCGTCGCGAATCGCTGCGGCGATCGCGGGCGTGGAGGAGAGAGTCGGCGGTTCGCCCGCGCCGCGCAAGCCGTAGGGGGCGTGCGGGTCCGGGTTCTCCAGAATCTCCAGCTTCTGCGGAGGTGTATCGAGAATGGTGGGAATCAAGTAGTCCGTGAAGGACGGGTTCCGCACCTTGCCGTTGGTGACCTGAATTTCCTCCATAACCGCCAGACCCAGGCCCTGAATGGAGCCGCCGTGGATCTGGCCTTCCAGCGAGAGCCGGTTCATGATCTTGCCGACGTCCTGGACGGCGTCCAGGGCAACGACTTTCACGAGCCCGAGTTCGGTGTCCACATCGACCACTGCCCGGTGCACGCAGACCGCGAGCTGGGTGTGGCTCGAGCCCTGACCGGTGATCTTGTCCATACCGGTGGTGGGCTGGTGGTGGTATTCGCGGGTCAGGTCGATCACGTCGTCGCCGAGGACGTCCTCGATCGACGCGACCACCTCTCCGTTGTTCTTGACGACCTTGCCGCCATCGAGGTGCATGAAGCCGTGGACGTCGAACTTCTTGCGCGCCAGCACGAACAGTTCGTCGGCGACCGCGCGGCAGGCGGTCATCACCGCGCCGCCGGTCATGTACGACTGGCGCGAGGCGGACGACGAACCGGAGCTGCCGACATTGTTGTCCGACGGGTGGCTGACCACGCGGTCGACGGTCAGTTCGGTGCGCGCGATCTGCGCCTCGAGGGTGATCAGGCCCTGACCGACC
The DNA here is from genome assembly GCF_042792755.1 of Nocardia sp. NPDC056611. NCBI lineage: Bacteria > Bacillati > Actinomycetota > Actinomycetes > Mycobacteriales > Nocardiaceae > Nocardia > Nocardia sp. NPDC056611. The sequence goes on along the minus strand of NZ_JBHTVV010000002.1, from coordinate 930,554 downwards.
TCCGCGCCGGCGGTGTGCACGAGCGCGACCGGCTCGCCGCCGATCACTTCCAGGCGCACGCGGGCGGTCGAGTAGTCGTCGAAACCCTCGGAGAAGCAGATGTTCTTGATGCCGACGCCGTAGCCGACGCCGCGGTACACGCCCTCGCCGTGGGTGGTCTGGGACGCGCCGCCGGGCAGGTTGCGAATATCCGAGGTATCCACGGATTCCGGCAGTTCCATCTCGCGCAGGCTGTCGAGCATCTCCACCAGCGGAGTCGGCGCGTGCACGATCTGACCGGTGGCCAGCTTCGAACCCTGCGACACCACATTGACCTGACGGACCGTGACCGGATCCATGTCGAGGGCCTCGGCGAGCTTGTCCATCATCGACTCGTGCGCGAAACACGCCTGTACGACACCGAATCCGCGCATCGCGCCGCACACCGGGTTGTTGGTGTACACGCCGTAGGCGTCGATCTCCAGGTGCGGGACCTCGTAGGGGCCCAGCGCCAGGGAGGCGGCGTTGCCGATCACGTTCTGGGTGGCCGAGGTGTACGCGCCGCCGTCGAGGACGATGAGAACCTTGGCGTAGGTGATCTTTCCGGTCGCGGTCGCGCCGTACTCGTAGCGCATGCGCGCCGGATGCCGGTGCACGTGGCCGAAGAACGACTCCTGGCGGTTGTACATCATCTTGACCGGCTTGCCGGTGCGCATGGCCAGCATGCCCGCGTGGATCTGCATGGACAGGTCCTCGCGGCCGCCGAACGCGCCGCCGACGCCGGACATGGTCATCCGGATCTGGTCCTCGTTCAGCCCGAGGCAGGGGCCGATCTGGGTGAGATCCCAATGCAGCCACTGGGTCGCGACGTAGAAGTCGAGGGAGCCGTCCTCGTTGGGGATGACCATGCCGGACTCCGGCCCCAGGAAGGCCTGGTCCTGCATGCCGACCTCGAACTCCTCGCTCACCACGACGGTGGCCAGGGTCTTGCCGATCTCGATGTCACCGGACCGCACCGGCTGGTAGCGGGCGATGCCGCCGCGCTCCTGCACGGCCAACCCGACCGGATCCTCGATCACGGCCATCGGGTCGGTGATCGGTTCCAGCACTTCGTATTCCACCTCGATGGCGGCCACGGCGCGGCGCGCGATCTCGGGGTGGTCGGCGGCGACCAGGGCGATGGCCTCACCGTGGTGTCGCACCTCGCCGAAGGCCAGCACGGGCTGGTCCCAGGTGTGGTCGAGGCCGTAGACCTTGCGGCCGGGCACGTCCTCGTGGGTGAGCACGGCGTGGACGCCGGGCATGGCCAGGGCCTTGGACGTGTCGATGCCGATCAGCTTGGCGCGGGCGTGCGGGCTGCGCAGGGTCGCGCCCCACAGCATGCCGTCGATCCACAGGTCCGAGGAGTAGGCGAACTCGCCCTTCACCTTGAGGGTGCCGTCGGGACGCAGCGGGCTCTCACCGATGCCGCCGGCGCCCGGGATCGCGACATCCTCGGGGAACCGCGTGGTGCGTGCGATGGTCATCGGTTCTCCTGCTTCATGATTCGCTTGCGCGCCGCCACGCCGTTCTGCCCGACCTGATCGTGCGGCATGGTCTTGAGCTCGTCGTTCTCGACGACGGTGTTCCCGCCCACGAGCAGACGCGCCAGCGGCGGCTGCGGGCCGAACACCAGCGAGCACACCGGGTCCTCGATGGCGGCGCGGAAGCCGTCCACCTTCCAGACCGCGATATCGGCGAGTTTGCCGACCTCGAGGGAGCCGATCTCGTTCTGGCGGCCCAGGTTCCGCGCACCGCCGAGGGTGCCGACTTCGAGGGCCTGGCGGGCGGTCATGGCGCGGGGGCCGTGCACGGCGCGCTGGAACAGCATGGCCTGCCGCATCTCCCCCGCCATCGAGGTGAGTTCGGAGGAGGCCGCGCCGTCCACGCCCAGACCGACCGGTGCGCCGGCGGCGAGCAGGTCCATCACTCGCGCGATGCCCGCGCCCAGACGCGCGTTGGAGGTCGGGCAGTGCGCGGAACCGGTGCCGGTCTTCGCGAAGGCCGCGATGTCCTTGTCGTGCAGGTGCACCGCGTGCGCGAACCACACGTCGTCGCCGAGCCAGCCCAGCTTCTCCATGTATTCGACCGGGGTGCAACCCATCTGCTCGATGCAGTGCTCCTCCTCGTCGAGGGTCTCGGCGAGGTGGGTGTGCAGGCGGACGCCGTGCTGACGGGCCAGGGCGGCGGATTCCACCATCAGGCCCTCGGACACCGAGAACGGCGAGCAGGGGGCGACGGCCACGCGCAGCATCGAGTCGAACGACGCGTCGTGGTACTTGTTGATGATCTCCTCGGTGTTGAGGAGGATCTCCTCGCGGTTCTCGACCACCTCGTCCGGCGGCAGACCGCCGTGCGACTGCCCGCGGTCCATGGAACCGCGGCACGGGTGGAAGCGGATGCCCAGCTCGCGGGCGGCGCGCACCTCGGCGTCGAACAGATCGCCACGGCCCTGGGGGAACACGTAGTGGTGATCGGTCGAGGTGGTGGTGCCGGTCAGCGCGAGCCAGCCCAGGCCGGCCGAGGCCGCGCCGTAGACGATCTCGGCGTCCATGGTGGCCCACAGGCGGTACAGCCCGGTCAGCCACTCGAACAGGGTGGCGTCCTGGAACAGGCCCTGGGTGGCCCACTGGTAGAGGTGGTGGTGGGTATTCACCAGGCCCGGGGTCACCAGGCAGCCGGTGCCGGAGAGGCGTTCAGCACCCACCACCATCGGCGCAGGTCCTGCGCCGAGAGCTTCGATCCGGCCGTCGTCGCCGACGATCAGATAGCCGTTGGGGATTTCGGCACCGACGACCGGTGCGATATAGGCGTTCTCGATGACGAGCTTGCGCCCGCCCGTCGCCCCACCGCCACCCCTGACGGAATCGCTTCGCGATGCAGTACTCATTTCGCCGCCTTCCGCTCGGCCGCCATGCGCACGGCATCCAGAATCTTCTCGTAACCCGTACAGCGGCACAGGTTTCCAGCCAGCGCCTCACGGATCTCGACGTCCGACGGGTTCGGCACGCGCTCGATCAGGTCGTGTGCCTGCACGATCAGGCCCGGCGTGCAGAAGCCGCACTGGACCGCGCCGGCCTCGACGAACGCCTGCTGCATCGGGTCGAGCTTGTCGCCGTCGGCCAAACCTTCGACGGTGCGGACCGAACGGCCCTGCACCTGACCGGCGGCCACCAGGCACGAGCACACCGGGGTGCCGTCCAGATAGACGGTGCAGGAACCACATTCGCCCTGCTCGCAGGCGTTCTTCGCGCCGGGCAGGCCGACCCGCTCGCGCAGCAGGTACAGCAGGCTCTCGCCTTCCCAGACGTCGTCGGCGGTTTCCTGGGATCCGTTGACGGTGAAATCGATACGCATCAGGCCGCCCTCCTCTCCGCGGTGTAGTCGTTCCACGCCCAGCCGAGGGTCCGGCGGGCCATCACCGACAACGCGTGCCGGCGGTAGTCGGCGGTGCCGCGCACATCGTCGATGGGCTTGGCCGCCGCGCCGACCAGACGGCCGAACTCGTGGGCCAGCTCCTCGTTCAGCGCGCCGCCGTTGTCCCAGTCCAGGTTGGCGGCCAGGAAGTCCTGGGCCTCGACCGGACGGATCGGGGTCGGACCGGCCGAGCCGATGCCCGCGCCCGCCGTGCGCGAATCCGCGTGCAGGGCAACCGAGAACGAGCACACCGCGATCACCATCGCGTTGCGGGTGCCGACCTTCGAGAAGTACTGCGGGCCCGAGGCGGGGCGCAGCCACACCGCGCGGATCAGCTCGTCCGGCTCCAGGGAGTTCTTCTTGACCCACACGTAGAAGTCGTCGATGTCGATCATGCGGGTGCCGCGGGCGGCCGACTCGACCTCGACCACGGCGTTCGCGGCCAGCAACGCCGGGTGGGCGTCACCGGCGGGCGACGCGCCGCCCAGGTTGCCGCCCACGGTGCCGCGGTTGCGGATCTGCGGGGAACCCACGGTGCGCGAGGCCTGCGCCAGACCGGGCAGGCGATCCTGGTACCGGTTGATGATCTTCACGAACGGGACACCGGAGCCGAGCCGGATGCGGCCGTCGGCCTGCTCGTCCACCCCGAACAGCTCCCGGCACGGGTTCAGATCCAGCAGGGCGTCCGGGCGGTGCACGTCGAAGTTCATCTCGACCATCACATCGGTGCCACCCTGGATCGGAACCGCTTCGGGGCGTTCCGCTTTCAGCTGGAGCGCCTCGGCCCAGCTGCCCGGTTGTAGGAAATCCATTGCGTTCCTCTAGATATCGGTTCTGCGCAGGTACGACAGCCTCGGCTGCCCCGGTACGTAGAGAAGGAGTAGGTACTCAGTTGCGGGGGTCGTTCATCGCTCCTCCAGGAGCATGCGCACCCGGCGGCCGGTGATGTCGGCCAGCTCGTGGCGCACCACGCGGTGTTCCTCGGCCACCGGGTTGCCCAGGCGGTGCCGCAGCTCCGCGAGCATCTCCGCGGCGCTGCGGCCGGCGGCCCGGATCAGGAAGACATGGCCGAAGTGTTCCTCGTAGGCGAGGTTCCCGGCGGCCAGCTCGGCCAGCACCCGGGCATCGGCCTCGGACGCTCCGGACTGCTCGTCGGCCGACCACCGCGCCTCACGCTCGGACTGGTGCCGGGCCGCCTCGCGCTCACCGATGCGGGGGTGCGCGTCGAGCGCTTCCTCGACATCGGCCCAACTCAGTTCGGCGACCCCGGCCACGGCCGCGGCGATCAGACTCGACTCGTCCGCGTACGGCCGGTTCGCCACCATCTTGCGAGCCCAGGTCCGCGACGCGTTGCAGGTCAGCAGGTGCGTCTCGGCTTCTTCCAGGGGCAGCGAACCGAGCCATTCCAGGCGACTCGACATCCGACCTCCATCCGTGTTTGGCGTGTGTCAACCACTAAACCCGGGGGGTGGTCATGCCCGATAGGACGAGACCTCCGAACCTGTGGCCTGCTTCACAGGGGCGCGTTCGTAGTTACATCCAAGTTCGGTAACCGTCGCGTCACTCACTGTTAGCCTCGAGAATCATGCGGTTACGTTCCCTGCTGACCATGCACGATCTGGGCCTGCGGCTCGTCTCCGGAGAGGACGAGCTGGACCGCTTCGTACGCTGGGTCGTAACCACCGACATGCTCGACCCGGGCCGGTACCTCTCCGGCGGCGAATTCGTGCTCACCGGGCTGCAATGGCGGCACGGCCCCGAGGACAGCGACACCTTCGTCGGCGCGCTCGCCCGCGCCCGGGTCGCCGCGCTCGCCGCCGGTGACGCGCTCTACGGCGAAGCGCCCGAGGATCTGGTCGCGGCTTGTCAGAAACACCGAATCCCGCTGTTCCGCGTCGAGGAGCGGATCGCGTTCGCGACCGTCACCGAGACCATCAACCGGAAATTGTCCTCCGGGCGGGCCGCGGACCTGAGCGCCATCCTGGACCGGCATCGGCAGCTGGTCTCCGGCGGCGGACTGGACTCGGTCCTCGACCTGGTCCACCGCACCCTCGGCACCCGCTGCTGGGTGGTGTCGCCCATCGGCCGCGTGGTCGCCGGGCCCACCCGTGACCTGCCCGAACAGGTGCGGTCGGCGTTCCTGAGCGCGCGGCGGCTGCCACATGTGCTGTCCCACAACCAGATCCGGTACACACTGTTCGCCGTCGACGCCGACGCGACCTCGCGGATCGCGGACTGGTTCCTGGTCTTCGAGAGCGACTTCAAGGACTGGCCCGAGGAACGCCGCGCGCTCATCGGCGAACTCGCGGCGGTGGTGTCGCTCGAACGCGCCCGCCACGACGACCGGCACAGCGCCGAGGGCCGCCTCGCGCAGGAACTGATCGAACTGATCATGTCCGAGGCCAAGTCCGCCGACATCATCTCGCGACTGGAACTGACCGGGCTGGGCCTGTCCGACCGCTACCTGGCCGTCGCCGCGACCGCCGACTCCGGCGCGGTGCGGCCCGGCGAACTGCGCGCGGTGCTGCGCGAAATCCTGTACGGCAGAAGCCCCGCCATCGGCGTCGTGGACGGCGAGGTCATCCTGCTGGTCGCGCTCGGCGACGAACAGGCCCTCGACGACTACATCCACCGCGCCATCGAGGCCCTCGAACCCGGGCTGCAACTGAGCCGCCTGTCCGTCGGCATCAGCGGCGCGGTCGACGGCGAGGGGCTGCGCGGCGCGGTCGAGGAGGCCCGCTACGCCCGCCGCATGGCCGCCGAACGACAGCAACCCACCAGCGTGGTCCGCCACGACGAACTCGCCACCCACATGCTGCTGCTGGCCAGCGTCCCCGACGAGGTCCGCCGCATGTTCCGGGTGCGCCTCCTCGACCCCCTGCGCGTCTACGACCAGGACAACCGCGCCGACCTGGTCCACACCCTCGAGACCTTCCTCGAAGTCTCCGGTTCCTGGACCAAGTGCGCGGATCTACTGCACGTCCACGTGAACACGCTGCGCTACCGCATCCAGCGCATCGAGGAACTCACCAACCGCGACCTGTCCCGCCTCGAGGACCGCGTCGACTTCTTCCTGGCCCTGGCCCTGCGCTGACACGGCTGCCTGCCGTGCCGGGCCCGCCGGCGAGGGCGGGCGGGCCCGGCACGGGAGGCAATCACAGCGACGCGCACGGGGCTACACCGAAACTCAGCGCACCACGCGCCCGATCAGCCGGGGCGGCAGGGCGCCGTGCGGCAGGGCCGGGCCGACCGCGACGAGACTGCCCGGGGCGCGGCCCTTTCCCCAGCCGAGCTGCTCGCGGTAGCGGCCGATGTGGGATTCGGGGATGGCGTCGCGGTCCGCGAGCGGGGCGGCCTCGGGCGCGACGTAGAGGGCGTCGGCCGGGCAGTACGCCTCGCACATGAAGCAGGTCTGGCAGTCGGATTGCCGTGCGATGAGCGGGATTCCGCTCTCGGTGCGGTCGAAGACGTCGGTCGGGCAGACGTCGACGCACTTGTCGCAGGCGATGCAGTCCTCGGCGCGCACCAACTCGATCATGACGCCACCGCCGCCGAGACGGGTGCGGTCGCCGACGTCGCGGTCCACAGCTCGCCGAGACCGCCGGACAGGATGTGGTGGTGCTGGCCCGGATCCAGCTCCGGGTGATCCGCGCGTTTGCTCATACCGCGAGTCTCCGTGCGCGCCAGAGTGGATCGGTACATCAGGCGACCGACCGCGGTGATGGCGGCGGCCTGCCGGGCGCGGACCCGGTCCGCGCCGGACCCGCCGCCGAGGCCACGCGCGGCCCGCTCCCAGAGGGCATCGAGTTCGGCCAGTGCGGGCACGATGCGGGCACCGTGGCGCAGATAGTTCTTCTCGAACGGGATCAATTCGCGCTGCGCGCCGGACACCACCTCGTCCGCGGACACCGATTCGGTTGCCTCGGGCCGTAATCCGACCCGTCCGATGCCCTGGACCGCGGCAGAATCGACCCGTCCGGAGCGCAGCGCGAACCGCGCCGCTCCCGAGCCCGCCCAACTCCCCGACGACATGGCCCACGCCGAATTGTGGCTGCCGCCGCCGGTGAATCCGCCGCAGATCCGTTCCCGGGTCGCCGCGTCGCCCGCCGCGTACAGGCCGGGAACCGTTGTCGCGCAGTCGTCGTCGACGACATCGATCCCGCCGGTGCCGCGCACCGTGCCCTCGGCGAGCAGGTCCACTTCGAAGCGATCGGTGAACGGGTCGATCCCCCGGCGGTCGAACTGGAGGAAGAAGTTGGGCTGACCCAGCCGCATCCGGGCCTGCACGTCGGCGTCGGCCCGGTCCAGCTGCGCGAAGACGGGCTCCGACAACAGGGTCCGGGCGATCACCGACCGCCCCTGCGCCGAACCCGCGCCCTCGAGGACGCGGCCGTCGGCGTGGAAGAACGTCGCGTAGCCGTAGTAGGCGGTCTTGGTGATGGTCGAACCCTTGGGCACAATGCCGTAGGCGTTGGAGAACTCCATGCCCGAGAACCGCGCTCCGGCCTCGGCCGCCATGAGCGCGCCGTCACCGGTGTCGACATTGGTGCCCAGGGCCCGGGACAGGAAGGCACAGCCGCCGGTGGCCAGCACGACCGCGCCCGCCACCACGCGATAGTCCCGCTCGGCATGCCGCTGATATCCGGCGGCCCCACGGACGACGCCGTCGGCGTCGACAAGCAGTTCCAGCGCCGGGGCGTGGTCCAGGATCCGCACGCCGAGCCGTTTCACCCAGGCGCGCATGCGCCGCATGTACTCCGGTCCCTGCACGCCCGTGAGCAGGGGCTCGCCCGTCTCGGAATCGGCCGGGAACGGGTAGCGGCCCTCGACGGCGAGACGGTTCATGTTCACGTAGGTCTGATCGAGGACCCGGTCCATCCAATAGTGGTCGGCCAGATGCCCGCCCAGCGCCTCGCGACTGGCCTTCGCCTTGGCGCGGGCGGTGGTCTCGGGGGCCACGTACCAGACGCCGGTGCCCGAAGGCGCTGTGGCGCCGCTGGTTCCGCAGTAGCCCTTGTCGACCAGCACCACCTCCGCCCCCGCTTCCCGGGCGTGCACCGCCGCCCAGCACGCGGCGGGTCCGCCGCCGATCACCAGCACGTCGGTCCTGGTCTGCCATGGTTCGCTCATCGGCACAGTCCTCCCGGGAGAGTTGGTGCCGGAACGGTAAGGCGGCCGGTCCCACTCGCCGAAGAGTTGCGATCAGGCCGATCCTTTGGCGGCGGAATTTCCCACATCGTGGCAAACCGCTTGCGTCTCGCGCCGCGATCACCCTTCGGCTCAGCGGCAGGCTTCGGCCATGCCGGTGAGCCATTCGCGGACCGCGGCGCGCTGTTCGGGTGTGAAGTCGGCTTCCAGTTCGGCTTCGCGGCGGTTCACCGCGGCATGGGCTTTCGCGTAGACCGCGCGTCCCTCATCGGTGACGAAGATCTGATGGGTGCGCCGGTCGGTGGGGTGGGGGCGACGTTCGATCAGGCCCGCATTCTCCAGGCCGCCCAGCATCTCGTTGGCGGCCTGACGGGTGCTGCCGACGTCGCGGGCGATGTCGGAGACCGACTTTCCGCCCTGCTCGCGGGTCATCATCAGCGTCGCGTACTGCGAGGTGGTGAGCCCGAATTCCGCCAGCTCGTCACCGATGGCCGAGCGCATGCTCAGCCACACCGTGCGGACCATGAAGGTCAGGGATCCACCCTGCGATCCGGAACAGCTCACCGGGACAACCCCTTCCAGAGATTGACAGGTTCCTGACAATCGCCCACACTGGCGATCGTCAGGTTCCTACCAATCTTAGCGAAGGTATCCATGGCCGTGCCCGCGACGCTGCCGAAAACCCGGCAGCGGCTCATCCTCGCCGTCCTCCTGCTGTCCTCCCTGCTGATCTGGCTCGACAACACCATCCTCGCCACCGCCCTCGAGACCCTCGCCGACCCGGTCCGCGGCCTCGGCGCGAATCCCGCACAGCTGCAATGGGCCTCGGGGTCCTACACCCTCGTCTTCGCCGCGCTCATGTTCAGCGCCGGAGCGCTCGGCGACCGCTACGGACACCGCAGCGTCCTCTCCGCGGGACTGATCATCTTCGCCGCCGCCTCGATCTGGGCCGCCTACGCCGGGAATCCGGGACAGCTCATCACCGCCCGCGCGGTCATGGGCGTCGGCAGCGCGCTCATCATGCCCGCCACCATGGCGACGGTGACCTGGACGTTCACCGGACCGGCCCGCGCCTCCGCGATCGGACTGTTCTCCACCTCGGCCGGCGTGGGGCTCGCGGCCGGGCCGCTGCTCGCCGGAGTGCTGCTCGACCATTTCTGGTGGGGCTCGGTGTTTCTGGTGAACGTACCCGTCGTCGCGGTCGCGCTGATCGGGATCGCAGCCCTGGTCCCCAACTTCCGCAGCCCCACGCCGCGGCCGCTGGACCTGACCGGTCTCGCATTGTCGATCAGCGGCTTGACCGCCCTCGCCTACGGATTGATCCGGGCCGGACAGCTCGCGGCCTGGACCTCGATCCAGGTCTGGGCGCCGATCGCCGCCGGACTGGCCCTGCTCGCGGGCTTCGTCATCGTCGAAATGCGGTCCGCGCAGCCCAGCTTCGATCCGCGACTGCTCGCCGATCGCGTCTTCGGGGGCGGCAACGCCACACTCGGGCTGCTGTTCCTGGCCATGACCGCGGCCGGGTTCTACGGCGCGTTCTATCTGCAAGGCGCGCGCGGCTTCTCACCATTGGCCGCGGGTCTGATCAACTCCCCCGCCGCCGTCGGCGTGATCATCGGCGGGCCGCTGGGCATCCGCCTGGTCCGGCGCTGGTCGCTGCGCGCGGTCTCGGCGACCGCGCTCACCGTCGGAGCGCTGTGCATGGGCAGCCTCGTGTTCTTCGGCTTGCACACGCCCGTGGTCTGGAACGTGATCGGATCCGCGATCCAGGGCCTCTCGATCGGCCTGGTCATCGGCCCGGTGACCAGTGCGCTGATGAGCACATTGCCCCTTGACCGCGCCGGCGCCGGATCCGCGGTGACCAATACCGTCCGGCAAACCGGCAGCGTGCTGGGTATCGCGCTGGGCGGCACCATCATGGCCATCGCCTACCGGACCGGCGTCGAGGGCGCACTGGGCACGCTGCCCGAGGACGCGCGGGAGCCCGCGGGCGCCTCTGCCGAGCAGGCCAGACACGTCGCGGCCGTGCTCGGCCGTCCCGAACTCGCCGACGCCGCCGATCACGCCTTCGTTCACGCCATGCACGTGGGCGCGCTCTGGTCGCTGCTGTTCGCGCTGGCCGGGGCCGTGATCCTGGCAGTCACGCAGCGTCCCGGATCCCCTCGACCGGCCGAAACCGCGGCGCGACCCGTCGAACGCGCGGAAATTTCATGACACGTGACCGAAGAGGTCTTGTGTGTAACTTGGATTAGCACTTACCTTGGAGTGTGTCGCACCGCACAGGACAGGCCACGGCCGCGGAGAGCCCGGGCGGGGCGGCACACAGACGAGGAGGCAACGATGGCTCTGACGACGAGGTCGGATGCAGGTACCGAGGCACACGCGTACGCGGATGTGCTCCACACCCTTTCGGAGGGATCGGTGTACCGCCGGTTCGATCCGTATCTCGATATCCCCTGGGACTCCCCCGAATTCGCGATCGACCCGCACGATCCGCGCTGGGTGCTGCAACCCGATATCGACCCGCTGGGCGCGACCCGCTGGTACCGGGATCAGCCGATCGAACGGCAGATCGAGATCGGCAAGTGGCGGATCGCCAATGCCATCAAGGTCGGCGCGGCCTTCGAGAGCATTCTGATCCGCGGAATGATGCAGTACATCATGAAGCTGCCCAACGGGTCGCCGGAGTTTCGCTACTGCCTCCACGAAATGACCGAGGAGTGCAACCACATCCAGATGTTCCAGGAGCTGGTGAATCGGATCGGCGTCGATGTTCCGGGAATGCGGCCCTTCTTCCGGAAACTCTCACCGCTCATCGGAGTTGCCGGCGGATACGCCTGGCCGATTCTGTTCATCGGCATTCTCGGCGGCGAGGAACCGATCGACCACTATCAGAAGGCCGTCATCCGCAACGGCGCGAATCTGCCGCCCGCGGTCGTGCGCTGCATGGAGATCCATATCGCCGAGGAAGCCCGGCACATCTCCTTCGCCAACGAGTTCCTGAAAAGACACATCCCGCGACGCAGCCCGATGTACCAGAATCTCTGCGGCATCGCCTTCCCGCTCGCCATGCGCTGGCTCGCCGGGGAGATCATGGCCCCGCCGCCGGAATTCGCGCGCACCTTCGACATTCCGCGCGAGGTCATCAAGGAAGCGTTCTGGCAGTCACCGACCGCGTCGAAGATACTCACCGGCTATTTCGGCGACATGCGTTCTCTCGCCGACGAACTGGGCCTGATGAACCCGGTCACCAAGCGACTGTGGAAGACCCTCGGCATCGACGGCGACCACTCCCGCTACCGCAGCGAACCCGACCGCCGGGTGGCCTGACCCCGACGGGTCCCGGTCACTCGTCGGTCTCCAGGCAGAGCACCGGGACCCGCTCGACCAGATTCACGGCGAAACCACCGCGATTCCAGGAATGGTCCAGTGGCTGGGTGTTGCCATCGGCATCGGTCGCCCGGGCACCGAGGACGTAGTCGCCCGGGGTCGCGGTCCAGTCGAAATGCCAGCGCCGCCAAGCCCATCGGCGGCCCTGGTCCGGATCCAGCCGCGCCGCCTGCCAACGGTGCCCGCCATCGGTACTCACCTCGACAAGGGTGACCGGCGCCCGGCCCGACCAGGCTCGCCCTTCGAGCGGCACCAGGCCCGGTCGCACGACCCGCGATCGCGACATGTAATCCGGGAAGCCGGGCGGAACCAGCAGCGCGCGCGGCGCGATCCGGGTCACCGGCTCGCCCGCCTCATCGGCGTCCTGCCGGATCCGATACGCCACCGCCTGCTGGTACCCGGCGAACGGAGTGTCGGTCACCGTGATCTCCCGCAGCCACTTCACCTGCGCCATGCCATACCAGCCGGGCACGATCAGCCGCACCGGATAGCCGTGCTGCGGCGGCAGCGGCGCCCCGTTCATCTCGTAGACGACGAGCACCCCCGACTCGACACCCATGGCCACCTCGACCGGCAGCGCCCGCTGATAGTCCTGTTCGACCCCGTGCTCCACCCCGTGATCCGCGCCGGTGAAGACCACCTCGACCGCGTCGGCCTCCACACCGGCTTCCGACAGCAGCAGCCGCAACGGCACACCCGTCCACTCGGCGGTGCTCACCGCCCCGAGCAGCCAGGGCTGACTCACCGGACGCGGCATCAGCAAGGCCCGGCCATTGCCCGCGCATTCGAGCGTCACCCGCGTGGTGACCTGCGGGAGCGCCTTCAGGGCGGCCACATCCAGCCGCAGCCGACGCCGTACCCGGCCCCCGATCTTCAGCTGCCAGGGCTCGTTCGGCGGGACGAAAGGAATGTCGAAGTGCGTCAGCACGTAATGCAGACCCGGCGGCGTGATGTCGTACCGCAGCGCCTCGAGCGGCAGTCCGTGATTGCGCGCCGCGAGCGCCAGCTCATCCAGGCCGATGCCCTCGTCGGGGGCGGCCAGCCGGGGGCGGGTGCTCGAATCAGCGAGTCGACGACCCATCGGCTCATTATCGCGCCCGAACGCCTCGACCGTGGCGGGAGTCGATGGCATTCCCCGTCCGGAGCCCACCGCCCAAGTACGATCGGACTATGCGGTCCATTTGGAAGGGCTCCATCGCGTTCGGATTGGTCAATGTCCCCGTGAAGGTGTACACCGCCACGGAGGACCACGACATCAAGTTCCACCAGGTGCACGCCGCCGACGGCGGGCGTATTCGGTACGAGCGGCTGTGCACCGTCGACGGGCAGCCGGTGCAGTATTCCGATATCGATCGGGCCTACGAATCGCCCGACGGTGATCGCGTGATTCTCACCGATGAGGACTTCGCGAAACTGCCCGCCGCGGAGAAGCACGAAATTCCGGTCCTGCAATTCGTGCCCTCGGAACAGATCGATCCGATTCTCTTCGACAAGAGCTACTACCTGGAACCCGATTCCACCACGCCCAAAGCGTATGTGCTGCTGGCCAAGACCCTCGAACGAGTGGACCGGGTGGCGCTGGTGCATTTCACCCTGCGGCAGAAGACGCGACTGGCCGCGCTGCGGGTGCGCGACGGGGTCATGGTGTTGCAAACCCTGCTGTGGCCCGACGAGGTGCGGTCGGTGGCCTTCGACAAGCTCGACGGCGTCGCCGAACCCAAGGCGCAGGAACTGAAGATGGCCGAGACGCTCGTCGACACGCTGTCCGACGACTTCGATCCTGGCCTCTACGTGGACGAATACCAGATCGAGCTGAAGAAGCTGCTCGACGAGGCCATCGCCAGCGGCTCCAGCAAGGTCACCCGGGCGCCGGAAGCGGCCGCCCCGGAGATGGACGCCGAGGTCGTCGACCTGGTCGCGGCCCTGCAGCGCAGCCTCGAGGCGTCCGGGCGCAAGACCGGATCGGCCCCGGCCGCCAAGGCCGCCCCCGCCAAGAAGGCCGCCGAGAAGAAGCCGGCCAAGAAAGCCGCGAAGAAGGCTCCGGCCAAGCAGACCCGCAAGGGTGCCTGACCCTCCAGCACCCACCTGGCAAACTAGCGGCATGGATCCCGACATATCCATCCACCCGGACATCGCCATCGTGCCCATGGGGCTCGGACACCTGCGGCAGGTCATCGACCTCGGCTACCAGGTGTTCGACACCCAGGCCAAGCCCTACACGTCGTGGTCGCTGACCTCGGTCGCCGAACACCTCGACAGCCCCGGCAAATCCTGCTGGGTGGCGGTGGATTCGGATCAGGTGGTCGGATTCGTGCTGGCCTCCATGGAATTCGAGCTCCGCGAGGACTGGGCGTACCTGGAGTGGATCGCCGTCTCCCCCGAGGTGCAGGGGCGCGGTGTCGCCAGCAAACTCATGACCGCCTGCTGCGACCTGCTGTTCCGGCACGGCGCGGCCCGCATCGTCACCGACGTCGAGATCCACAACACCGCCTCCGCGGCCATGATGCGCCGCAACGGATTCTCCGAAGGCACCACCGTGACCCTGTTCGTGCGCCCCAACCCCGACGACCGCGTCGCCGGCGAGGACGAACAGGTCACCCTCGGCCCCGGCACCAAACGCGACCTCATCCGCCGCGGCCGCATCACCGGCGACGGACGCCACGGCCGTCCCGCCCGCTAGTTGTCGGTCCCGCCCGCTACGGTCGCCGTCATGACCGCCCCCGATCCGACCATGACCGCCATCAACGACGCCGTAACCCTTGGACGCCACGGTGATCCGGCGACGGCCCGCCAACAGCTGACCTCGCTGTGGGACGAGATCGGGGCGGGCGGCGACCCCCTGCACCGAGTGTCGCTGGCACACTTCCTCGCCGACCTGCAGGACCACGCGGCCGACGCCCTCACCTGGGACCTCCGCGCCCTCGACGCCGCCGACTCGCTCACCGACGAACGCGCTCAGGCCCATCACGCCGGCCTGAGCGTGCGCGGCTTCTACCCCTCGCTCCACCTCAATCTGGCCGACAACTACCGCCGCCTCGGCGCTTTCGACACCGCCCGGCGGCACCTCACCGCCGCCCACGCCCGCCTGGACGCGCTCGACGAGGACGGATACGGCCTCGGCGTGCGCGCCGGACTCGCCAATGTCGAAGCGGCGCTGGCCGATCAGTCCACCGAACCGCTACCGACGCATCCGGCCCCGTAGCAGCCGAGCGCGCACGTATGTCGGCGCGGTGCATCCGCGACGTGCACCCTCACCTGCGCGCTCCGCGAACCGCGCGAGCACTCGCCCCGCCGCTTACTCCGCCGAGCCATCGCGGCCTGTCGCCGGACGGACGCGGGTGGCGAGACCGTCTCACGGGTCGGTGTCGGGCAATCACGGTCCGAGCCGCATTGCTGGGCCGCAATGGCCGATATACGCTGGCCGCGATCACCAGCCAGCGAAAGGAACGCGTCGATGCCGAAACCGCTACCGAATGCCGTTGCGCCGCAATTGGATTCTCGGGGACGACGCTTCTTCGCGGGCGCCGCTGCGCTGCTGGCGATGACGGCCGTGGTGAGCGGGCCGGTCGGCACGGGCGGCCAAGCCGCCGCCGAGGCGCCCGGAGCACCTATCGCGGGATCGGTCTCCTGCGCGCCCACCGAGGCGCGGGTGGCGCTGCCCACCCGCGCTCCGCTGCTCGACTGGTCGGAGAACCTGACGTTCGACGAGGCGACGGGGAGCTTCTGGGTCTCGCGCGCGCAGCGCAACGTGGTGGAGAAGTACGACGGGGACGCCCGCCTGGTCGCGAGTGTGCCGGTGCAGGGTCCGGGTGCGGTCCGGCGGGGCCCGGACGGGCTGATGTACGCGACGTTCGGCAATTCACCGCTGTCCGGACTCTCGGGAGGCAGCGGCGTGGTGCGGTTCGATCCCGCCGCCGCCGGACCGAAGCCCGAGGTGTTCGTGACCGGGCTCGGACAAGCCAACGGCGCGGCCTTCGACGCCGACGGCACCCTGTACGTGGCCGACACCTCCGCCAACACCGTGGTACGGATCCGGCCCGACGGCAGCATCGACGCCGACTGGACCACCCGCAGCCATACGGCGCTGGCGGCCCTCGGCCTCGGAGCCGACGGTATCGTCGCCGCGGACGGCATCCTCTACGTGACGCTGCTGGAGAGCCCGACCGCGCGGGTCGTCGCCCTGCCGATCGACGATCCCGCGCGGGCGACGGTGGCCGTGGATCTGGCCCCCGCTCCCCTGTCCGGCCCACTGCTGCCCGACGACCTCGCGATCGTCGACGGGCTGCTCTACATCGCCACCGGCAGCGGGCAATTGGTGCTCGCGGATCCGGTCACGCACACCAGTTGCACCCTGTTGTCGGGGCAGCCGCTCACCTCCGTGGCCGTCGCCCCGGCCCCGGCGCGCACGCTCCTGCTCGGCACCGAGGGCGGGGACGTCCTGAAGGCCCACTACCGCTGACGTCAGTTGTCCTGTGCCGCATGGACTCTGCCCTCGTGGAAGAACTCCATGAGGCTCTGTACCGTCGCCACTTCGGTGCGGGGCCGCATGGCTCCGAAGGGCGCGTTCCAGAACTCGCCGCGGCGGCGGCTCCACGGGCCGACGTAGGCGTACGGCGTCGGATTGTCCCAGTCGCCCGGGGAGACACCGTAATTCACCTCGTCGACCGCCACCGACAGGTCGAAGTGCTCGGGCCACAGCACCGGCTGCTGTTCGGCGGCGAAACGACGTAATGCGGTGTCCCCCACCGCGAACCAGTCGTGCACGGCGGTGGCGGCCTCGGAGTCGACCTTGAACGGCTCGTCCGGATCCATCCGGGTGCCGTCGGAATACAGCCCGTCCGGCGGGCCGTCGGCCTCGAAACCGGCGGTCGAGGCGAGGTCACTGTAGGTGCCGTGCAGGCGGGTCCGGCCCTGCGGCCACACCAGATCGGTGCCCGTCACCGACACCGGCCACTTCATGCCGGTGAATCCGCCCAGCACGATGCGCATGCGGATGCTGCCGAACCGGCGATACTGCGGACCGGCGATCAGCAGTTCGGCCGCCGCGTGCAACGCGAAGCGGGTGTCCTCGTAGGTGATGTCGTCCACGGGGAAATCATCGCCGCCGAGCCCGGCGTGTTGCTGGAAAATGGACTCCCGCAAACAAAACAGCGCCACACCGGACGAATCCGGTGTGGCGCATGAGTGTTTCGTGGAACGTCAGCTCGCGTTGTCGGTGCAGGCCGAGAGAATGACCTTGGCCTGACGCGGCGAGGACGAACCCGTGTCCGGGAAACCCGGCGCACTCTTGCCGAGCACATTGATGGCGGCCGACTCGGCCTCCACCTTGGACGGCGCCCACGCCCAGCCGAAGCGGGTGTCGGCGCCCTGGGCGACCGCGCCACAGGCATTGGCGAAGTGCACGACGACGGCACAGTCGCCGCCGCCACACTGGCTGACCGCGGAGGAGTCCGCGGCGTCCCAGCTGCCGTAGTTCACGGCATACGCGACGTTCCCGGTGCTCTTGGACAGCGCCAGCGCGCCGTACAGGTCACCGGAGGTCGCGATGAAGACCGGCTCGCCGTTCTCCGCCGCGGAGGCGGATCCGGCGGCCACGGTGCCCATCGCGGCCATCGACGTAACGGCGAGGCCGACACCGGCCTTGCGCAGCAACGACATTCGATACTCCCCGGGGATGGATGGTGATAACGGCGGTCATCATGCCAGACGCTCAGACCCGGCGCATGACCGAGACGACCTTACCCAGTACCTGGGCATTGTCACCATCGATCACCGGGTACGCGGGATTGCGCGGCTCCAGGTAGACATGCCCGTTCGCGCGCTTGTAGACCTTGACCGTGGCCTCGCCGTCGATCATGGCGGCCACGATCTCGCCGGTGTGCGCCTCGTGCTGTTTGCGCACCACGACGATGTCTCCGTCGCAGATGGCGGCGTCGACCATGGAGTCGCCGCGCACCCGCAGACCGAACACGGTGCCGCGGCCCACCAGCTCCCGCGGCAGCGAGAGCACATCGTCGGTGTGCTCCTCCGCCAGGATCGGGGTACCGGCCGCGATATCGCCGACGACCGGCACCGGCACCGAGTTCTCGTCCTGCCGCCGCGCGGGCGCGGATGCCCGCAGGAACAGCCGCACGTCCATGGGACGCGTCACCGACTCACTGCGCTTGAGGAACCCGCGCTCCTCCAGCTCACGCAAGTGCCTCGACACCGATGACGCCGACTTCAGGCCGACCGAGTCCCCGATCTCCCGAGTACTCGGCGAATACCCGTGCCGCTGCACCCAATCCCGAATGCTGCACAGAATGCGTTGCTGGCGTTCGGGCAACGTGGAGGTGTCGAGATGCTCGAATCCGTCGAAGTCGTCATAGGTCACCAGAGGATCCTACGGCGACGCGCCGCCTATCCCCCGGCATGACCGGCCGTAATCGCCGACGTTCCGAGAGCCGGGGAATGCCATTCCCCGGTATTCCCTCCGCCACCCTCGACCCGCCCATTGCCTTCCCCTATTCCCCCCGGTTCGCTCGAAAGGCAGCGGTGCGTACAACTTTCGCTCGCTAACCACCGCAACTTTTGCCACGGCACTCGCGATCAGCCGTCGAGGCCATCACAGTAGACGTAGGAGGACAGATGTCGGATCCCGCTTGGCCGAACTGGTTGGAGCCGGACTGGGACAGCCGGCCCCTCGGACGCGGAGAGCAGCCCGCCAGCGCGCGGGACCGATTCCCCGGCGACTACTCGTGGTTGGCCCGCTGGACGATGTACGCGGAGCTCATGGCGCACGCCAAGTATCGAGGCGTGCAAGGGCAACGCACCGCCGCGGACGATCGCACGCTGGCATGGCTGGGAGATCCCGCCCGCACTATCCACGCCGAACTCCATGAGCGCCACCTCGCCTTGCCCCGCCACGATCTCGGCCGCAAATTCCTCGACGAGCTGATCCTGCCTGCCATCGCCGAGGGCTGTGAACAAGGCATCCCCACCGCCCATGGGTCCGTGCCCAGTCCCGCCGAGCTCAACGGCGAGCAGAAGACCCTCCTCGGGTGGTACCACTCCCTGCACGAACGCTCGGAAGAGATGGCGGGCAGTGCCGTCAACAGGCGAATCGTCGCCACATACAAGGACATCAACACCACCCTGCGGGATGCCAGGTGGGAGAAGGGCATGCACGATCCGGAGGGGTTCCCGGCCCGCTCCCAGCGCGCCTTGCGGTACCTGACCACTCTGCTGGACCAGCGGTTCGAGGCGTTCCGTCGCGAAGATCCCGATCGCAGGTTCGGCCCCGACGATCTCGATGTTCTCCTTCCCGCGGCGCTCGCGAACAAAGTCCGGCAGGGCGAACAGGAGTTGCTGCGCTTCCGGCTCGACAATCCCGATGAGCCTGACGTCCAGCAAGGCATCAGTGAGTCGGGGCGGCTGCAGATTCTGGATGGGCTACTCCCCCAACTCGCCCGCCGCATGCTGGCCCGGCAATCGATGCTCATGCTGGGCCCGACCTCCAGCGGCAAGAGCCACGCCGGTCGGATCGTCGCCTCGCACATCGCCAACCGCGGGATGAAGGCCATCATCCTGCTGCCGATCAAGGCACTCGTCACCCAGGCCGTACAGGAATGGGCGGAATGGCTCGCCGAAACCGATCTCGAAGAGTGGAGCATCGTCCCCGGATCCCGGGACTACCCGCAACACGACGAGACCCTGGTGCGCGGCGACTTCCGTGTCGCGGTGATGATCCCGGAGAAGCTCGCCGCCCTGCTCGGGCGCGGCATGCGGCTCGACGGCGTGGGCGCGATCATCGTCGACGAACTGCAGATGCTGTCCACCGATAGTCGCGGCACCAATCTCGAAATGCTGATCACCCGATTGCGCAGCGAACATCCGCTGATTCCGCTCATCGGGCTGGCCGCCCCGCTCGATCAGTCTTCCACCGATCGGATCCGCAATTGGCTCGGGATCGAGGAGAAGGCCGTGATCCAGTCCAGCGTGCGCCCGGTGCCGCTGGAGAAGATCGTGCGCGGCATCGATGCCGAGGAGATGGTGCTGCGCTCGGACGGCGAGACCGCCGAGGCCCGTGAGATTCCCGCCTCGGCGAGCAAGACCGGCCGCATGCCGACCGGACTCAGGCTCAACGGTGACCAGACTCGCGTGCTGACACTGTGCCTGGACCTGCTGGCGGAACGGTCGATCGTGAATGGATCCGAGGAGTTCAGCATTCGCGGAGTGCTGTGTTTCGTCCAGAACCGTGATCTCGCACAACGATTCGCAGGGGCCGCGCAGACGGCGCTCAACAGCTGGGACATGGGGCCGGATGTACGCCCGGCCGGGCTCGACAAGAATCCCTTCCTGGGCCGCTTCTCGACCCTCGACGAGGACATCGCGGACAAACGGTGGCGCAAATTCCGGCGCATACCCGAGAGCCGCGAACGCACCCGGGTGATCGACGCGCTCCGCTCCGGAGTCGGATTCCACACCGCGCGACTGGACCCCTTTCTCCGCGAGGAGGTCGAGTGGGCCTTTCGCGAAGGCAATATCCGACTGCTGTTCGCCACCGACACCCTCAAGCTCGGGATCAATCTGCCCGCCGAAGCGGTCGTCGTCGCGTCGGTCACCACCCCCAACAACGTGCTGACCAACAGCGTCATCGATCGCGACACCGTCGCCCAGCGCCTCGGCCGCGCCGGACGGCTGGGCATCTCCAACAGCGGCCGCGGCTATCTGGTCATCCCCGCGGAGCCGTTGCCCGACCGGGACCTGGAGTTCGCCGCCGATGACGAAGAGGAACTGGCAAGATATGTGCTTCCGCGGGTCGGGCTCACCACCGTCCGGCAGCGGGCCCTCGCAGCGCTCGCCGATCGCGACGCGGTCTTCAACCACTACATCAAATACCGGCAGCGCGGCGGCAACGTGCAGTCCCGTCTGGACCAGAACACGCTGGCATACCTGCTGCTCGAGCACTCCCGGCGGATCTTCGACGAACGCGACCGCGAATCACTCGAACACGAGGTCAACCGGATGTTCGAGCTCTCACTCAAGGCACAGCAGCCGGGCGCGCGCGACACGATCTCCGCGGCGGCGGTGGTCGACACTCTCATCGACTCGAAGCTGCTGAAGGAGACCCGGCCGAACTTCCTGCGCATCACCGCGCTCGGACGAGCCATCGGGCACAGCGGGATCCCACTCGACGACGCCGCAGCGGTCGAAGAGATCGCCGACGCACTCGCCGCAGGCGCCGGTCAGCTGACCCTGCTCTACGAGGCGGTCCGCACGCGTCAGGTCGTTGACAGCACCAACTGGGTTGCGTTGCGCAACAACCTCCCCCTCGAATCGGAGAGCGAGCAGATTCGTGGTGTCATCCAACTGGCCACGTTGCTGATCTCCGGCGCCCCCGACACCACCGATGTGCGTCTACCCGCTACGACTCTCGCCGCATTGCGCAGGTTCGTCCCCGAGGCCGAGGAATTGATGGGGCGCGGGCCCAGCGCGGACCGGCTGCGCGACCTGATCGATGTCCGCACGAGCGAACCACGCCGCGAGGATGCCAGCGCTCTCCTGCGCGCCTGCGTCCTGCTGTTGTGGATGCGGGGCTGTCCCTTCCCGACTATCAACGATTGTGTCGAGGTCATCGTGCGGCACCGTCCCGATCGTGCCAAGCCGAAGGGCGAGACGAGTCCCCCGATCCACCCCGTCGATGTGCGAAATCTCGGGGAGAACACCAGCTATGTCTTCGACACCGTCTCCGACTACATCGGAGTGCTGCCCGAGAACAACAACTTCCGGCGGTTCGAGCGCATGTCCGACGCGGTCGCTTATGGTCTGCCCGTCGAGCTGGCCGCGCTCTCCCGTCTCAACCTCCGTGCCACACACCGTGATCGACTCGTGCATATGGTTCAGGCCATCGATGACGGCGCCTACGAGGACATCCCGGATCTGCTGCGCCGCAATACTCGCCGCCCGAACGTTCGAGCGATGACACAGAAGCAGGACAACGACCTGCGGAACACGAAGTTCGAAATCGGTGAGTACAAACAGATTCTCGATCGCATCCACCAGCGGGAGGCCCGGAACCGGGAGTACGCGGACACGCTCTCCCCAGGGATCGGAAAGAAGGTCATGCCGGGACCTGGATATACGGCCGAGACGGTGGTGCGCCTACTCGGCGACACCGACGCGGCCAGTGCGGCGGCTCAGCTGGCGGTCCTTTTCCGTGACCTCGGGCTGCAGGTCACCGACGAGGCGAACGGCACCCTGCGGATGCACGGGACCGGTGACTCCGACCACGAACTGACGGTCGAGGCGGTCACGGAGGAGGTGACCCTGCGAGACGCTCGGGCCCGTGCCGATGAGGGCATCATCATCGTCGCCTGCGGCGGCGTCGCGCTCGACGTCTTGACCGCGCCACTGGTCGACTCCGACCAGCAGACCGTCATCGTCGAACCCTCCGTACTGGTCGAGGCCGCGTTCAAGCTCGCGGAGCTGGAGCGCTCCCCCGCGTCTCCGGAATTCGGAGACCAGGATCTCGACGACTTCATCGGCATCACCGACGAGGACCTGAACGCGTTCGATGACCGCGAGCCCTCGGTCGACCAGGAGGAGTTCGATTTCGACCCGATCCGCATGGAGACCGGCGAACGGATGCTACGCATCCTGCGTTCCGCGCCGCCCATGATGAGCCGCAACGACGCACAGCGGCTGTTCGATGGTGTGCGGCTGACGATCACCGATCCGGACACCGGGGCCGGCGAGCGGAAGGCGAGTGCGCGATGAACGTCAAAGACATCGGACTGTTCGTCAACGCTCGATACTTCGAGCAGGTCTCGGCACACGATCGGACTCCGGACACCCTCCTCGATCGGGTGCAGGAGACCGCCGCGCTGGTCACCCTGGCGGGCGGCTTCAGCCATAAGGTCGTGTGCGCCGACTGCGGTCGCGATTCCGAACGCGCCATCGCCGACGAGCTCGCGCTGGCCGGCGGATTCCGGGTCCGGCACTGTCCGGCGGCCGGTCCGGACCAGTCGGTCGTCCTGGGCGCCGAGATATTGGAGGCGTGCGCCACCGACCCCGGGCCGAAGACGATCGTCATCGGCGACTCGCTGGCCGACCAGGCCGCCGTCGTGGATATCGTTCACCGCCAGCGTCGTTCGGTGATCGCACTCGTCGCCGAGTACCCCCGGCAACCTCGCATCGCCGACCTCACCTACACCTTGCCGCTGGCACCGGAGGCTCTGCTCGTGGTGGTGCGGGAGGTCATCGACGCGGTGCGCGCGGGCAATGGCGAGCCGGCCGGCGCAGCCGTCTACGCCGGCCTGTGCCAACGGATCACGGGCTTCCAGCCCGGCGCCTACGGCTACGCCTCGATGGCAGATCTGATCGGCGCCGCGGAGGGTGCGGGCGGCCCGAGGCCGTCAGCGGCGAGGAATCGGATCATCGAGTCGATCACCAAGACGCGGAAATCACCGAAACCGAAGCGAGCGGCACCGGTCGTACAGCGCTCCACCATCCGCGAAACCATCCGTGAACTGCCGGGATTCGCCGACGATCAAGTCCACCAGATGGCCGATCACCGGATCGGGGCACGGGTCTTGAAACTTCTCGAAGCGCACGCCGAACTGCACCCGCAGCTCGAGGCCGGGGAGCTGGACTTCCCCGATGCCGTCCAGCACTTCCTCGGCGACGACGCCTGGAAGCCGCGGACCTCGCACTGGCGGATCATGATGCACCGGGCGTCCCTCGAGGCGGGCGGCTGGCTGCTCGCGACGCCGCCCGGCACCACTCGCTCCCAGCTGGTCCTCGGCGAAACCGTGCCCGAGGGTTGGTCGTTCGACGATCGATACGCGGACAAGCCCGGGGAATCGACCGCGCCACCGAGCGAAGGGGCGGCGGGTTCAGACTGAAATGCGCATGTCCACAACGCTTTCCGGTTGGGTTGCCGAGCCTGGGCGATTCCCAGGCTATTCCCCGGCACGGACGCGCCGACGTGGTGGCATTCTCGCTCTCCCGGGTATTGGGTGAAAGACGGCGGCAATGGGGCCGCTCCGGCGGAAAGACTTCGAAGCCGGTCCGGGGCACGTGATCGTACGGAGACCACGTGCCCCGGGAAGCAACAGCCACGCACCCGCACCAAACCTCGGGTGCACCTATCTCAGAGAGACGACATCAGTATGACTCCGAACCAACGCAATCCGCAGTCGGAACGACCGACCAGCCGCGCACGCCCCGGAACCACCGCACTCGATCTGGTGGTGCTGATCCTCTTCGTGGCCGCCGCCGTCACCCTGGTGGTGTTCGGCCACGCCGGCGCTGCCGTGCTGACCGCAGCGGCCGCATTCATCGCCGGCGGATTCGGGCTCTGGCTCGGACGCCACAAGCGGCGCGGATAATTCTGAAAACCCATCCACCGGCCCCCGATCCGCGAACGCGGATCGGGGGCTTACCTTTCAGTCGGGTATGGCATCGCCGCGACACCGGGCGTCCACCATGAAGGTGCCAGGCGCTCGGCAGGCCGTGGCTCGCGAGGCGCTAGCCCTCCGAGGGCCCCAGCACCGACTTGATGCGCCTGGGCGCGGGCTCCTTGAGTTCGATGAACAGCGCGTGGGTCTCCCCCTCGCCGATGTTCTCGCCCGAATGATCCTGCGCGCCGAGCCACCGCACCTGCCCCGCGGTGAGCTCCACCTCCACTTGCTCCCCATTGGCCGTGATCCGACGCCGGAAGGAGTTCAAGGGGTACAGGACGCTGTCGGGATGGCGGTGGGGCGATGTGCGGTCGCCGGGCTTGTCGCGGTACTCCAGCACCCGCACGCGCTCGTTCTCGAAGACGACCCGGTACAGGTCCGGATTCACGACAGCGGGATCGGTGCTCATAGCGGCCCTCCGGGACTCGAGATGGGATCAGAGTACCATCATGGGCATGGCCGTACCATATGAGAACACCGGGCGCACCAACCAGAAATCCCGCACCCGCACGGCCCTGGTCACCGCGACCCGGAAGCTGTTGGCGCAGGGCGCGATACCGACCGTCGAGGACGCCGCGCAGGCCGCCGGCATATCCCGCACCACCGCCTACCGCTACTTCCCCAACCAGCGCGCCCTCCTGGCGGCCGTACGCCCCGAGATCGACCGGGCAACCCTGCTCCCCGACCCCGCCCCCACCGACCCGCGCCAACGCCTCGACCTCGTCATGCGCGAATGCGTTCGCATCAACCTGGAGTGGGAACCCGAACTCCGCACCTCCCTGCGCCTGTCCCTGGACCCCGCCGCGGGCAACCCCTCGCCGCTCCGGCGCGGCCGGGTGATCGGCTGGCTCGAACACGCGCTGGAACCCCTGCGAATCACTCACCCGGACATCGATATCCACCGCCTGGCCATCGCCATCCGCTCCGCCACCGGCATCGAATCCTTCATCTGGCTCGTCGACATAGCCGCCATCCCCCGCCCGGAGGCCGCCGAGATCCTCTGCGCCACAGCCAGAGCCCTCCTGAACGAGGCACTGGGCCGCTGAAACGACGATGCGGACCGATCCACCAGGGATCGATCCGCATCGTCGGAGTGTGTTCCGTTTACACCGTGAAACCGAGGGCACGCAGCTGTTCGCGGCCGTCGTCGGTGATCTTGTCGGGGCCCCACGGGGGCATCCAGACCCAGTTGATCTGCAGGTCCTCGGCGAGGCCGGAGCGGACCAGGGCGTTGCGGGACTGGTCCTCGATGACGTCGGTGAGGGGGCAGGCCGGGGAGGTCAGGGTCATGTCGAGTTTGGCGATGCCGTCCTCGAAAGCCATGCCGTAGACGAGGCCCAGATCGACGACATTGATGCCGAGCTCGGGGTCGACGACATCACGCATCGCCTCCTCCATGTCGTCGAGGTGCTGAAGCTCCTCGGGAGTGAGTTCCGCGGCCTGCTGCTCTGTCTCGCTCATCGCTTCTCCCCGTTGCCCATCGTCTTCTTGGCTTCCTCGGCCGAGGCTATCCGCACCACGGCGTCCTTGAACGCCATCCAGCCCAGCAGCGCGCACTTCACGCGGGCCGGGTACTTGGCGACGCCGACGAACGCGACACCGTCGCCGATCACGTCCTCGTCACCCTCGACGGTGCCGCGGCCGGTGATCATCGCGTCGAACTCCTCGACCACCTTCAGCGCCTGCTGCACCGGCAGGCCGATGACCTGATCGGTGAGCACCGAGGTGGAGGCCTGGCTGATCGAGCAGCCCTGGCCGTCGTAGGACACGTCCTTCACATCGCCGTTGTCGTCGATGTGCACGCGCAGGGTCACCTCGTCACCGCAGGTCGGGTTGACGTGGTGCACCTCGGCGCCGAAGGGCTCACGTAGCCCCCGGTGGTGCGGGTGCTTGTAGTGGTCCAGGATCACTTCCTGGTACATCTGCTCCATGCGCATGGTCTATGCAACTCCGAAGAAGCTCTGGGCCTTCCGCACCGCGGCCACCAGCTGATCGACCTCGTCGAGCGTGTTGTACAGCGCGAAGGAGGCCCGGGCGGTGGCGGCGACGCCGAAATGCCGGTGCAGCGGCCACGCGCAGTGGTGACCGACACGGATGGCGACACCCTGGTCGTCGAGGATCTGGCCGACATCGTGGGCGTGGATACCGTCCACCAGGAACGACACCGCGCCGCCGCGGTTCACGTTCTCGGTCGGGCCGATGATCCGGACGCCGTCGATCGCGCCGAGGCCCTCGAGCGCCGCGCTGACGAGCGTGTGCTCGTGCGCCGCAACCGCATCCATCCCCACCTCGCCGAGATACTTGACGGCAGCGCCCAATCCGACGACCTGCGAGATCATCTGCGAGCCCGCCTCGAACCGCTGCGGCGGCGGGGCGAAGGTCGAGTGATCCATGAACACGGTCTCGATCATGGAGCCGCCGGTGATGAACGGCGGGGTGTCCTCGAGCAGCTCACGCCGCCCGTACAGGATGCCGACGCCCGAGGGGCCCAGCATCTTGTGGCCGGAGAAGGCGGCGAAGTCGACGCCCAGTTCCTTGAAGTCCACGCCCATGTGCGGCACCGACTGGCAGGCGTCCAGCACGACGATCGCGCCGACTTCCTTTGCCCGGCGCACCAATTCGGCGACATCGGCGACCGCGCCGGTCACATTCGACTGATGCGTGAACGCGACCACCTTGGTGGCGGGCGACAACTCGAGCGAATCCAGGTCGATGCGGCCGTCGTCGGTGATGCCGTACCACTTCAGCGTCGCACCCGTGCGGCGCGCGAGCTCCTGCCACGGAACGAGATTCGCGTGATGCTCGAGCTCGGTGATGACGATCTCGTCACCGGGACCCACGTGGTACGGGAAGCGGTCGTCGGAGAAGGCGTAGGCCACCACGTTCAGCGACTCGGTCGCGTTCTTGGTGTACACGATCTCGTCCGGGCCGGCGCCGACGAACGCCGCGATCGCCGCGCGCGCCGCCTCGTAGGCCTCGTTGGCCTCCTCGGCGAGCTGGTGCGCGCTGCGATGAACGGCCGCGTTGTGCTCGAGCAGGAATTCCCGCTCGGCGTCGAGCACCTGCAGCGGACGTTGCGACGTCGCACCGGAATCCAAGTACGCCAACGGTTTCCCGTCACGCACGGTCCGGCTCAGGATCGGGAAGTCGGCCCGGATCCTGGCGATATCGAGAGTCCCCACGGTGCTGGTCATATTCAGGCTCCTACAGCAGCTGAAGTAAAGCGCACGTAGCCGTTCGCGTCGAGTTCCTCGGCCAGCTCGGCGCCGCCCTCGGCGACGATCTTGCCGCCCACGAACACGTGCACGAAGTCGGGCTTGATGT
Source organism: Nocardia sp. NPDC056611 (assembly GCF_042792755.1). Classification (NCBI taxonomy): domain Bacteria; kingdom Bacillati; phylum Actinomycetota; class Actinomycetes; order Mycobacteriales; family Nocardiaceae; genus Nocardia; species Nocardia sp. NPDC056611. The sequence goes on along the minus strand of NZ_JBHTVV010000002.1, from coordinate 902,814 downwards.
AGCGCAGGATGCGGGTGTAGTGGGTGATCAGCAGGATGCCGCCGGTCTCCCGCTCCTTGTAACGGTTCACACCCTCGGAAACAATCCGCAGCGCGTCGACGTCGAGGCCCGAGTCGGTCTCGTCGAGCACGGCGATCTTCGGCTTGAGCAGGCTCAGCTGCAGGATCTCCTGGCGCTTCTTCTCACCACCGGAGAAGCCCTCGTTGACCGAGCGCTCACCGAAGGCCGGATCGATCTCCAGCTCGGCCATGCCCTCCTTGACTTCCTTGACCCAGGTGCGCAGCTTGGGGGCCTCGCCGCGGATGGCGGTGGCGGCGGTGCGCAGGAAGTTCGAGACCGAGACGCCCGGCACCTCGACGGGGTACTGCATGGCCAGGAACAGGCCGGCACGCGCGCGCTCGTCGACCGACATCTCCAGCACGTTCTCACCGTCGAGGGTGATGGTGCCCTGGGTGACGGTGTACTTGGGGTGGCCGGCGATGGCGTAGGACAGGGTCGACTTGCCGGAACCGTTGGGGCCCATGATCGCGTGGGTCTCACCCGACTTGATGGTCAGGTTCACGCCCTTGAGGATCTTGATGGGCTCGGCGTTCTCGTCCGGGTTGGCGACCTCGACGTGCAGGTCCTTGATTTCCAGGGTGGTCATCGAATCGGATTCCTTTGCGGGGATGGGAAGTTGGTGTCAGACGCCGACAGCGCCTATTAAGCTCCGACAGCGGCGAGCTCGGCCTCGATGGCCGCCTCGAGCCGCTCCCGGACCTCGGGGACGGAGATCTTCTGCAGCACCTCGAAGAAGAAGCCACGCACCACCAGGCGGCGGGCGACCTCCTCCGGGATACCGCGCGAGCGCAGGTAGAACAGCTGCTCGTCATCGAAACGGCCGGTGGCCGAGGCGTGTCCGGCCCCGACGATCTCGCCGGTCTCGATCTCCAGGTTCGGCACCGAGTCGGCGCGCGCACCGTCGGTGAGCACCAGGTTGCGGTTCAGCTCGTAGGTGTCGGTGCCCTCGGCGGCCGCCCGGATCAGCACGTCGCCGACCCACACGGTGTGCGCGTCCGGCTTGTCCGAGGTCGGATCACCCTGCAGCGCACCCTTGTACTGCACGTTCGACTTGCAGTTGGGCTGCGAGTGATCGACCAGCAGGCGCTGCTCGAAGAACTGGCCGTCATCGGCGAAGTACACGCCCAGCAGTTCCGCGTCGCCGCCCGGGCCCGCGTAGCGGACATTGCCGGTCAGGCGCACCAGATCGCCACCGAGGGTGACATTGGTGTGGCGCAACACGGCGTCGCGACCCAGCATGGCGTGGTGCGCGGTGACGTGCACGGCGTCATCGGCCCAGTCCTGCACCACGATCACGTTCAGCGCGGCGCTGTCACCGAGGATGAATTCCACGTTCTCGGCGTAGGTTCCGCTGCCCCGCTGGTCGATGACCACCGTGGCGCGCGCGAAGTTGCCCAGACGGATCTGGGTGTGGCCGAAGGCGACCTTGCCCGCACCCGGACCGGTGATGGTCACGGTAACCGGTTCGGCCACTTCGGTTTCCGCGCCGACCGACACGATGGTCGCCTGCTCGAAACCGGAGTACGCCTGCGCGGCGACCCGATCGGTGGGAGTGCCGCCCTGGCCCAGGCGGGCGTCGGCGCGGTCCACCGTCTCGGCGGTGACGCCGGTGGGCGCGGTCACCTCGACGGTCGACTGACCGTCACGCACGGCGGTGCCGTCGTGCAGGCCGTTGAGGCGGCGCATCGGGGTGAAGCGCCACGCCTCGTCACGGCCCGACGGGATTTCGAAGGCGTTCACGTCGAACGACGCGAACACCTCGCCCTTGTTCAGAGCAGGGGTACGAGCCTCAGCGGCCTCGGCAACGTTGTCGACGGCCATCAGCCGACGGCTCCTTCCATCTGCAGTTCGATCAGGCGGTTCAGTTCCAGGGCGTACTCCATCGGGAGCTCCTTGGCGATGGGCTCCACGAAGCCGCGCACCACCATGGCCATCGCCTCGTCCTCGGTCAGACCGCGGGACATCAGGTAGAACAGCTGGTCCTCGGACACCTTCGAGACGGTCGCCTCGTGGCCCATGGTCACGTCGTCCTCGCGGATGTCGACGTAGGGGTAGGTGTCGGAGCGGGAGACGTTGTCCACCAGCAGCGCATCGCACTTCACGGTCGACTTCGAGCCGTAGGCGCCCTTGTTCACCTGCACCAGGCCGCGGTAGGAGGCACGGCCACCGCCACGCGCCACCGACTTGGAGATGATGTTCGAGGAGGTGTGCGGCGCCAGGTGCAGCATCTTCGCACCGGTGTCCTGGTGCTGACCCTCACCGGCGAACGCGATGGAGAGCACCTCGCCCTTGGCGTACTCGCCGGTCATCCACACGGCCGGGTACTTCATGGTGACCTTGGAGCCGATATTGCCGTCGACCCACTCCATGGTCGCGCCCGCCTCGGCCTTGGCGCGCTTGGTCACCAGGTTGTAGACGTTGTTCGACCAGTTCTGAATCGTGGTGTAGCGGCAGCGGCCGCCCTTCTTCACGATGATCTCCACGACCGCCGAGTGCAGCGAGTCCGAGGAGTAGATGGGCGCGGTGCACCCCTCGACGTAGTGGACGTAGGCGTCCTCGTCGACGATGATCAGCGTCCGCTCGAACTGACCCATGTTCTCGGTGTTGATGCGGAAGTACGCCTGCAGCGGGATGTCCACGTGCACGCCCGGCGGCACGTAGATGAACGAGCCACCCGACCACACCGCGGAGTTCAGCGCGGAGAACTTGTTGTCACCCGACGGGATGACCGAACCGAAGTACTTCTGGAACAGCTCGGGGTGCTCCTTGAGACCGGTGTCGGTGTCGAGGAAGATGACGCCCTGCTTCTCCAGGTCCTCACGGATGGAGTGGTAGACGACCTCGGACTCGTACTGGGCCGCGACACCGGCGACGAGACGCTGCTTCTCGGCCTCCGGGATACCCAGCTTGTCGTAGGTGTTCTTGATGTCCTCGGGCAGCTCTTCCCAGGACGCGGCCTGCTTCTCGCTCGAGCGCACGAAGTACTTGATGTTGTCGAAGTCGATGCCGTCGAGCTTCGAGCCCCAGCCCGGCATGGGCTTCTTGTCGAAGATGCGCAGTGCCTTGAGGCGGAAGTCGAGCATCCACTCGGGCTCGCTCTTCTTGGCCGAGATGTCGCGCACGACCTCCTCGGACAGTCCGCGCTTGGCAGCGGCACCGGCGACATCCTTGTCGGCCCAGCCGTACTCGTAGGTACCCAGGGACGCGATGGTCTCTTCCTGGGACAGCGGCTGCACCTGGTCGGTGGTCGTCGTCATTCGGCACTCCTTCCGGAGTCATGTGTAGAAGTCGTTGCGGGCTGCACAACGGGGGTCTGGGCGGAACTTTCGGGGGCGGTATCGGGCATAGCGGGCGAAGCAATGAGGGGAACGTGCGTGGTGCAGGCGCAGTCACCGTTGGCGATGGTCGCCAGGCGCTGCACATGCGTGCCGAGAATCGCGCGGAAGGCCTCCAACTCGGCCGCGCACAACTCCGGGAATTCCTCGGCGACGTGCGAGACCGGGCAGTGGTGCTGGCAGATCTGAACGCCGGCGCCGACCTTGCGGGTCGAGGCCGCGAACCCGGCATCGGTGAACGCTTCCGCGATCTCCTCCGCCTTGGCCTCGGTCTCGGCCGGGGCGTGGACGGCGAGATCGCCGACCCCGGCCACGATGGACGCCACCCGCTTGCGCGCGAAATCGGCGATGGCCTGATCGCCGCCGATCTCCCGCAACTGCCGCATGGCCGCTCCGGCGAGGTCATCGTAGGCGTGCGCGAGGCGGCCCCGGCCGGTGGCCGTCAGCTGGTACTGCTTGGCGGGACGACCGCGGCCCTTCTGCTGCCACGGCGCCGACCTGGTCGCCTGCGCCTCACCGGACTCGATGAGCGCGTCCAGATGCCGCCGCACGCCCGCCGGACTCAGACCCAGCCGCTCGCCGATGGCGGTCGCGGTGATCGGGCCCTCCTCCAACAGCAGCTTGACGACAGCTTCGCGCGTGTGTCCCTCACCCGCCGGCCCGGACACGACAACAGACCGGGCACCGTCGTGCTGGTGCCCGGTTTGTTCCGCATTCCGCAAACCCACGGTTTTCACAACACAAGTGTGACGGAATTCCATTCCCCGATCCAGTAAGGGTCCCCTGACCGAAAATGCGCGACCTGGGGATATGGCATCGCATGTGAGCTGGCACACCATATACATCCCGGCAATTCGGAAATCAGGGCCGGTCATGAGGGGTTCTGGACGGTGTGAACAGTGTGCTCGTAGTGGGCGGGACGGGAAAAGTCGGCCGAAAAGTCGTCGCGGATCTGACGGTGGCGGGTGTGCGGACTCGGGCCTTGGTCCGGGATCCGGCAGCCGCGGGGCTTCCACCGGAGGTGGAAGTGGTGCGCGGCGATCTGGCCGAACCGGGCTCGCTGGCGGCGGCCGCGGACGGGGTCGATTCCGTCCTACTCATCTGGCCGTTCCACGACACCGGGAACGCCGAACGCGCGGTGCGGGCGTTAGGCGGACCGGACCGGCGGCTGGTGTATCTGTCGTCGACCACCGTGAACGACGAAGGGCCGCAATCGGATCTGATTCCGCTCTTGCACGCGGAGATGGAGGCGGTGGTCGAGGCGCACGCCTCGGAGTGGACGGTGCTGCGCGCGGACACCCTCGCGTCCAACGCGCTGAGCTGGGCGGGTCAGATCCGCGCGGGTGCGGTGGTGCGCGGGTTCGCGGTCGCGCCCAGCGCGGTCGTGCACGAAGGGGATGTCGCCGCGGTGGCCGCGCGGCTGCTCACCGAGTCCGGGCACGCCGGGCGGAAATACCTCGTGACCGGGCCGCGAGTGGTCGGCCGGGCCGAGCAGGTAGCGGCAATCGGGGCGGCGCTGGGGCGTGAGCTGCGATTCGAGGCGCAGCCCGTGGGCGTCGCGCGGGAGTCGATGACAGCGGCCGGATTGCCCGCGCACCTGATCGAGGTGTTGTTGTCGATGGCCGAGTTCCGGCCACCCTCGGAGCTGGTCACCAGCGTGGTGGCCGACCTCACCGGGAGACCGGCTCGCGATATCCGGGACTGGGCGGCAGAGCACGCGGCGGCATTCCGGTAGCCGACCGGTCGCTTGCCGGCGCGGGCCGGCGGCGCGGGCACGAGAAATCCGGCGGGCGGGCATAAGTTCGACGCTGATCGAATTAGTACTGAGAAGTGGGCGCACCCCGCCCGCCGTCCGAGAAACAGCCGATCCACGAAAGCCGGTGCCAGCATGCCCTTCGCCGTATCCATCCTCGACCTGGCGACGGTCGCGCCCGGGCAGACCGCGCGCGACAGCTTCCAGCACAGCGTGGCGCTGGCGCGGGCGGCGGAACGCAGCGGGTATCGGCGGGTCTGGTACGCGGAGCACCACAATATGAAGTCGATCGCCTCGAGCGCGACCAGCGTGCTCATCGGGTACGTGGCCGCGCACACCGACAGCATCCGGCTCGGTGCGGGCGGGGTCATGCTGCCCAATCACTCGCCGCTGGTGATCGCCGAGCAGTTCGGGACGCTCGAATCGCTGTATCCGGGGCGGATCGACCTGGGGCTGGGGCGGGCGCCGGGCAGTGATCAGGAGACCATGCGAGCGCTGCGGCGCAATCCGTCCTCGGCGGACACCTTCCCGCAGGACGTGCTCGAATTGCAGGGGTTCCTCACCGGCAACAGCCGGATTCCGGGCGTGCAGGCGGTACCGCGGGCGGAAGGCGTTGTGCCGCTCTACATTCTGGGGTCGTCGCTGTTCGGGGCGCAGCTGGCCGCGCACCTGGGACTGCCGTACGCGTTCGCCTCGCACTTCGCGCCGGACGCGCTGCACCAGGCGGTCACCGAGTATCGGGAGCGGTTCCGCCCGTCGGAGCAGTTGGCCGAGCCGTACGTGATGGCCGGGGTCAATGTGTTCGCGGCCGAGGATCGCGACGTGGCCGAGGAACAGAAGACAGTCTCGTATCGGGCGCGCACCCGGGCCTTCATCAAGCGGGGCGCGGCGGGCATGGACTTCTCCGACGAGGAGATCGACGCGTTCCTGGCCTCCCCCAACGGCCGTCATCTGGCGGCGATGACCACCTACACGGCGGTCGGCACGCCCGCCGACGTGGTCGACTACCTCGAGGATTTCGCGGGCGGAATTCAAGCCGACGAACTCATCCTCGCGCACCACGCGCAGAACATCGACGACCGCGTCCGCTCGGTCGAGCTGACCGGCGAGGCCGTGGCCGCGCGCGCATCTCTCGCCTCCTGACCGAATCCGCCTCTCGCCCAAGGGGCCGGCCTCAGCAGCCGTGCCCCTGAAGCACCAACCGTTGGTCCGTCATTAGAAATCCATTCGCGGGCGGCGGGACCCTTTGTGCGAACCTCCTCCAACCAGCACAAGGACTGCCCCGTGAACATCAAGACCACCGCCGCAGCAGCCTTGGCAGTCGCCGCGGGCGTGAGCCTGTTCGCCCTCCCGGCCGCCCACGCCGAGACGTTCACCCACTGCGATGTCGACAGTGCCGCGCTCAAACTCAATGGTGAAGAGCCCGAAGTCTTCACCGCCATCAACACGATGCGCACCGACGCGGGCCTGCGGGCCCTGACGTACAGCGAGACCATGGCGCGCCCGTCGGAGTGGGCCGGCAATGACAGCGCGAATCGTGGTGTGGCACCGGCCAACCACGTGGACTCGCTGGGTCGTGACATCAAGACCCGGTTCGCCCAGTGCGGTGTCCCCGCGAACTCGTCCAAGATCGCGGAGATCAACTATTACGGCACCAATGTCACCCCGTCCGACGCCATGACCTGGTGGAAGAACTCGCCCACGCACAAGGCGATCATCCTGGACGGCGCATTGCAGAACGTCGGCGTCTCGGCGATCTACAAGAACGGAAAACAGTTCTGGACGGTCACTTTCAACGCCGGCGGGACCACGGTCGACAACGGCACCCACGTGAAGTTCACCGAAACCCGATCCAACCTGACCGGCGCGCAGCACCAGGCGGAATTCGACAAGCTGACCGCCACGGGCTACCGGCTCACCGACATCACCGCCACCAGCGGCAGCGATCCCCGCTACTCCAGCACCTGGGTGCTGAACGACGGCCGCGCCTGGCAGGCCCGCCACGGCCTGACCTCCGCCCAGTACCAGGCGACCTTCGACCAGCTCAAAGCGCAGGGCTACCGGCCGACCCTGGTGAACGGCTACGAGGTCAACGGTTCCTCCCGCTTCGTCGCCATCTGGGAGAAGACCGACGGCCGAGCGTGGGAAGCCCGGCACGACATCGACCTCGCGACCTACAACGCCACCGCGACGCAGCTGTCGAACCAGGGCTACAAGCTGGAGCACCTGAGCAAGTACATGGTGAACGGCACGATGCGCTACGCCGCCCTCTGGGACAAGTAGTCCGCACCGACCAGGCCCGGTGCGGCGCAGTATGCGCGCCGGGCCCGTGGACAAGACCTGACACGACCTGCGCGCTCGTTACGGGCGCGGGATGTTGCGGAGGTTGGAGCGGGCCATGTCGACCATGCGACCGACGCCGCCCGCCAGCACGATCTTGCCGGCCGCCAAGGCGAAGCCCTTCACCTGTGCGGCATCGATTTTCGGCGGCAGTGATAGCGCGTTCGGATCGGTGACGACGTCGACCAGCATCGGGCCGGGCTCGGCGAAGGCCTTGGTCAGCGCGCCCCGCACCTGAGCGGGGTCGGTGACCCGGATCGCGGGCATGCCGACGGCCGCGGCGATCTCGGCGTAGTTCACCGGCTCCTGATCGGTGCCGTAGTCGGGCAGGCCGTCGACGAGCATCTCGAGTTTCACCATGCCGAGGGTGGAGTTGTTGAACACCACGATCTTCACCGGCAGCCGGTGCCGCCAGACCGTCAGCAACTCCCCCATCAACATGGCCAGGCCGCCGTCGCCGGACAGCGAGATCACCTGCCGCCCAGGGAAGGCCGACTGCGCGCCGATCGCGTGCGGCAGCGCGTTGGCCATGGTGCCGTGCCGCCAGGAGCCGATGATGCGGCGGCGGCCGTTGGGGGTCAGATAACGAGCGGCCCAGACATTGCACATGCCGGTGTCGACGGTGAAAACCGCGTCACTGTCGGCGATTTCGTCGATCAGCGACGCGACGTACTCGGGGTGGATGGGCGTGTGGTGGTCGATGTCGTGGGTGTAGGCGTCGACCACATTCTCGAGGGATGAGGCGTGGCGGCGCAGCATGTCGTCGAGGAAGGCGCGGCTCGGTTTCTGGTGCAGCAGTGGCAGTACCGCGTCGATGGTCGCGGCCACGTCACCGTGCACGGCGACGTCGACGATCGCCCGGCGGCCGATGCGGGCGGGGTCGCGGTCGATCTGGGCGACCCGGCCGTCCTGCGGCAGGAACGTGTCGTAGGGGAAATCGGTGCCGAGCAGGATCAGCAGATCCGCTTCGTGGGTGGCCTCGTAGGCCGCGCCGTAGCCGAGCAGGCCGCTCATGCCGACGTCGTAGGGGTTGTCGAACTGGATCCACTCCTTGCCGCCGAGGGCGTGGCCGATCGGGGCGTGCACGCGCTCGGCCAGGGCCATGACCCGCGGGTGCGCGCCACGGACACCCGCGCCCGCGAACAGCGCGACGGTGTCGGCGTCATTGATGGCTTCGGCGAGGCGGTCGACCTGTTCGGCGGGCGGGACCACGGTGGCCGCGGACGTCACCAGATCCGAGGGGCGGCCACGGTTCTCGGCGTCCGCGCTCAACACGTCACCCGGGACGACCAGGACCGAGACGCCGTGACGGCCCAGAGCGGTCTGCATCGCGATGGTGGCCAGGCGCGGCATCTGCGCCGGGGTGCTCACCATTTCGCAGAAGTGGCTGCATTCCACGAAGAGTCGTTCGGGGTGGGTCTCCTGGAAGAAGCCGGTGCCGATCTCGCGGCTCGGGATGTGCGAGGCGATTGCCAGCACCGAGGCGCCATTGCGGTGCGCGTCGTAGAGGCCCTGGATGAGGTGGGTGTTGCCCGGTCCGCAGCTGGCCGCGCAGACGGCGAGATGTCCGGTGAGGACCGATTCCGCGCCCGCGGCGAAGGCGGCGCTCTCCTCGTTGTGGCAGTGCACCCAGTCGATGCCCTCGGTGCGGCGCAGCGCGTCGACGAAGGGGTTCAGACTGTCGCCGACCAGGCCGTACACCCGTTGGACGCCGGCGGCGACGAGGGCGTCCACCAATTGACTGGCAACCGAGTTGCGGCCCATCATCGCTCCGTTCGCCGTGCCGAGACCGAGCATGATCGAAGGTCACTGTAACCGAATTCGGGCCGTCGGGTAGCTAGATGGTTGCCGCTTCGTCCGTTACCGCGGGCTTGCCAGGGATGAAACGGCGATCGGCGGGACGGGTCGCCCAGGAGACGGCAGTCAATGTGGCCATGACGAGCAGGATCGGCACCTCGATGAGCTTCTCCCCGGTGGTCAGGTGCGAGGCGATGGCTCCCGAATAGACGAAGAAGGTCCCGGCGTAGGCCCACTCCTTCACCAGCGGCAGCCGCGGGGCCAGCAGCGCCACCGCGCCGAGCAGCTTCCAGACGCCCAGGATGACCAGGAAATAGGTCGGATAGCCCAGTGCCGCCACGACCTCGCGAACATTCGCGGTCCGGGCGACATCCCACCAGCCGCCCACCACCAGTTCGGCGGCGACCAGCACAGTCGAGGTCCAGTAGAGGAAGGCGCGGTCGGGAACGATTCGTGTGACGATGGTGTGTGTAGTCATGTCACCGCGACGTTCGGCGAGCACGAAATATGTCGGTCAGCGACTCCGGATCCCCCGCAGCCCGATTCGAGCGGCGGCGCGCCCGCCTGACCGCCCAGGCCTTCCGGATGCTCGGCGCGTCCGGCGAGGCCGAGGACGCGGTGCAGGACACGTGGATGCGATTGAGCCGCACCGATATCGACACCATCCGCAATCTGGACGGCTGGCTCACCACCGCGCTCTCCCGGATCTGCCTGGACGTGCTGCGCGGCCGTCGGGTCGACGACCGGTTCCCGCTCGGGCCCGGCGCGCCGGAGCCGTTTCCCGAGGCGGCGATCCTGGAAACCCCGGAAGACCGGGCGATCCTCACCGACGAACTGGAACGGGCGGTACTGGTGCTGCTGCGGCGACTGCCGCCCGCCGAACGGGTCGCGTTCGTCCTGCACGACATGTTCGCGGTGCCGTTCTACGAGATCGGCGAGATCCTGGACCGGACGCCGAACGCGGCGCGACTGCTGGCCGGCCGAGCCCGGCGCCGGGTGCTCGACGACGGCGACGGGCTGCGGCCCGAGGCGCTGCGGGAGGACCGGATCGTGCGGGCCTTCCTGGCCGCGGTCCGGGCCGGAGACATCGAGGCGGCGCTGACCGTGCTGGATCCGGAGATCATGGTGTCCGCCGACCGGGTGGCCGCGCCCGGATCCGTGCCGGTCACCGCGCAGGGCACGCGGGTGGTGGCCCGGCTGGCGGCCGGGTTCGCGCGGCGCGAGGAGTTCTCGGCGGTCATTCTGATCGATGGGCGGCCCGGCGCGCTCGTGGTGTCACACGGCGAATCGCCGGAGGTCATGGCCTTCACCATCACCGCCGAGCGGATCACCGCCATCGACGTGATCGCCGAGCCGGAGGTGCTGGCCCGCCTGCGGCTCACGGTGCCTGATTTCACCGCGTGATCGGGGAGCCCCTCAGGGTGAATGCGCCTCGACGGCAACGGCTTCGGCGAGACTCAGGCGCAGCAGCCGGGCCATCGACTCCGACACCGTGTGCAGCGGCTCGTCGGTGCGCCGCACCCGGGCCAGGATGGTCGCGCCCTCGTAGGCCGCGACCACCGTGGTGGCCAGGCCCCGCGCCTCTCCCGGCTCCAGCCCCAGCTCGATCAGCAGTTCGGCGAAGCCGCGCCCCATGGCATCGAATGCCGAAACGCACGCCGTGCGCACCGATTCGACGTCGCTGCCGCCGTCCAGGGCGGGCGTGCCGACCGGACAGCCGGTGGTCCAGTCGGTCTCGTCCAGCTTCCCGGCCATGAAATCGAACAGCGTTGCCGCGGTATCGAACACATCGCCGGGCGCCTGCCGGATCATGCGGCCGACCAGCACCCCGGTGCCGGTGATGGCCGCGACCGCGATCTCCTCCTTGCCGCCCGGAAAGTGGTGGTAGATCGACCCATACGGCAGCCCCGCCGCCTCGCTCAACTTCTTCAGCCCGAATCCGTGGTAGCCGTGCCGGGCTAGCAACCCGGCCGCGGCCGCCTCGATTCGCCGTTTCGAATCGGACACCATTCATCCAGAGTATGAGCGGGGTCCGACACCGGCAGGGCGAATCGTGTTCGGGCAGTGGAGCTACCGGGCCTCAGCGGCCCGGATCCGGCGGATCAGCCCAGGGCAGCGATGGCCGCACCGAGCTTGGCGGCGGCGGTGTCGGCCACCTCCTTCAGCCCGGGATCGCCCGCGACCTGCACCATCAGCTGCGGGTCCATGGCTTCGACGAGCACCGCGCCCTCGTGTGAACGGTCCTCGCGCACAATCACATTGCACGGCAGCAGCAGCCCGATCTGGCGGTCGACCTCGAGGGCGGCGTGGGCCAGCGGCGGGTTGCAGGCGCCCAGGATGAGGTAATCCTCCAGGTCGGCGTCGAGCTTCTGCTTCATGGTGGCGGTGACGTCGATCTCGGTGAGGATGCCGAAACCCTGCTCGGACAGGGCCTTCCGGGTGCGCTCCACCGCGGTGGCGAAATCGGTGTAGAGGGTGGTCGACAGGGCGAGGGTCATCACGCGGTCCTTTCCGTTGCGGGGCTGCCCGTCCGGGGCACCCCCAGGCGTCGCAGGAGCAGGGTCGCCGGGCACCAGCCGACGAACCCGTAGAGCAGCAGGTTGGCCGCCACGAACGTGGTCAGCAGCAGCCACCAGGGCGAGAACGCGAGCACCAGCGCGATGCTGAGCAGCACCATGGTCCCGGCCAGGACCGGCACGATGCGGTCGATGGTCCAGCGGCGGGTCGCGGTCATCATGACTTCCTTTCGATCCCGGCGTCAGGCGAGCGCCAGGAAGAGTTTCTCCAGTTCCTCGACCGTCATCGGCTCCGAACCCTCGGCCTGTTCGCCGGTCAGGCAGTCGCGCAGACCGGTGGCGACGATCTTGAAGCCCGCGCGGTCCAGCGCCCGCGAGACCGCGGCGAGCTGGGTGACCACGTCCTTGCAGTCGCGGCCCTGCTCGATCATGGAGATCACGCCCGCGAGCTGGCCGTGTGCGCGGCGCAGGCGGTTGAGGACCAATGCGATGCTGTCTTCGTCGCCGATCATGAGGGTTCCTTCCCTGAGTTCGATGACTCCATCATACCCCTGGGGGTATGCGAGGGCCGTGAGAGCGGGCTCACCGTTTTCCCACGGCCCCCACCGTTCAGTGCGCGACGCCGATATCCGCGACGCTGCTATCTCAGTGCGCGAAGCTGATGTCCGGCAGCACCTTGCGCAACCAGCGCGGCGACCACCAGGCGGCATGCCCGGCCAGGCGCAACAGCACCGGCAGCAGGATCAGGCGGATCAGCACGGCGTCCAGCAGCACGGCGACGCCGAGAATGATGCCCATCTCCTTCGGCGGCAGCGGATCGGCCAGGGCGAAGGTGAAGAACACCGCCACCATGACCGCCGCCGCGGCCGCGATCACCCGGCCCGAATGGGCGATGCCGTCGATATGAGCCACCGCGGGATCACCCGAGCGCTCGTAATGCTCCTTCGCCGTGGCCAGCAGGAAGACCGTGTAATCCATCGCGATCGCGAAGATCATGGCGAAGAAGAACACCGGGCCCCAGCCGTCCAGGAAACCCTGCGGGGTGAAACCGAGCAGGCTCGCGCCGTGACCGTCCTGGAACACCAGCTTCGCCACGCCGAACGCGGCCGCGGTGGACAGCAGGCTGACGCCCGCGCCGAGCAGCGCGATGAGCGGGGCGCGCAGGGCGACCAGCAGTAGCAGGAAGCCCAGCACCAGGATGATGCCGACGACCAGGGGCAGGTAGTCGTTCAAGGCCTGTTGCAGGTCCAGGTTCTCGGCGACCGCGCCGCCGACCAACGCGTGGGCCGGGAGGGCCGTGCGCAGGGAGTCGACGATGTCGCCCATGGCCGGATCAGAGGGATCGACGCTCGGAGTCGCCTGGATCAGGACCAGTCCGCTGCCGTCGCCCGCGGGCTGGGGCGGCGAGACCATGCCGATCCGGCTGTCCGAGGCCGCGATTCGGGTGACATCGGCGGCGTCCGAGACCGGGGCCACGATCTGCAGCATGCCCGGTGCGCCCAGCCCGAATTCGCGCTGCACCAATTCGTAGCCCTGGCGCACGGACGAATCCGCGGGCACCACCTGAATCGAGGGCATGGCCACCTTCAGGCTCGTCACCGGAATCGCGAGCGCGATCAGCACCAGCAGCGAACCGATGGCGAACGGCCACGGGTGGCGGTGCAGCAACCGCCCCCACCGGGCGAAGACCGGCGAACGATGCTGCTGGCGCGCCACATACGGCAGCGAGCCCGCGTTCACCCGCTTGCCCAGCGCGCCGAGCACAGCGGGCAGCAGGGTCAGCGTCGCCAGCAGGACGAACGAGACCGCGAACATGATGCCGACCGCCATGGTGCGCACGGCCGGCGCGGGCACGACCAGCACCGCCGACAGGCTGACCAGCACGGTCAGGCCGGAGAGCAGGACCGCCTTGCCCGCGGTGGCCATGGTGACCGCGACCGCGGTGCGCGGCGGGGTGTCGCCGCGGATCGCGTCGCGGAAGCGCGAGACCAGGAACAACGCGTAGTCGATGCCCAAGGCGAGGGCGAACATCATGGCGAAGTTCATGGCCCACACCGAGATCGGCGTGATCTGGTTGAGCAGGACCAGTCCGCCCGCGGAGGCGACCAGACCGGTGAGGGTCAACAGCAGCGGCAGACCGGCGGCCACCAGGGAGCCGAAGGCCAGCACCATGATCGCCAGAGTGACCGGCCAGGAGAACATCTCGGCCTTCATCATGGCGTCGTGGTTGGCCTTGTTGAAGTCGCTCCACAGCGCCGAGGCGCCGGTCGGGTAGATGTCGAAGCCGTCGGCGGCGGCGTCCTTCAGTGTCGGGCCGAGGTCGGTGACCGCGGTGACCATGTCGTCGGTGCTCGCGTTCGCGCCCGCCAGCAGGATGCCGGTGTGGCCGTCACGGCTCACCGACTGACCGGGCGTGGGCGGGACGATCGCGCCGAAACGGCTGTCCGCCTGGAGGACCGCGGTGACGCCGGCGACCAAACGCTTCGCGTCGGGGCTGTCCATCGTTGCGGTGTCGGAGTGGATCACGACCTGCACGGCGGCGGCCGAGTTGCCGCCGAAGTGTTCCTGCGCGAGGTCGCGGACCTGCACGGATTCGGAGCCGTCGGCCTGCCAGCCCGCGCCCGCGAGGGAGTCGAACACCGAGGGCGCGGCCGCGCCGAGGGCCACCGACAGGATCAGCCAGAAGCCGAACACCCAGCGGGCGCGGTCGGCCATGACCGCGCCGAGGCGGCCCAGGAGACCGCCGGGGGCGGCCGTGCTCGGAGAAGCGTCGGCGACGCCGACTGTCGTACTTCGCATCTGAGACTCCTTCCATACCCCCAGGGGTATGTCACGACTATACCCCCAGGGGTATCTGAAGCAAGCGGGTGTGACCGACGGCAACCATCGGGCACACCCTCGACCCCCCGCTACGGCCATGCGATCGGCGGCCGACCCGCGGCTCCGGACTAGGCTTCGGTCCTGTGGCGGTAGCGGAAGGCGCGGGGCGCAGAGTCATCGATATCGGACGCCGGGCCCTGGGCCTGGACGTCCCCGCCGCCGATCACACCGTCGCCGTGCTGCACAGCGTCGACCACGACGTGCCCGGCCTGGACCGGCGAGAAACCCTGCAGCTGATGCGAATCCGGCTGCTCGGGGCGACCGGCGCGGTCATCATGGCGATCTCGGCACTCGGCGTCGGCGCGCAGCCGGTGCATCAGAACCCGACCTCCGGGCTGCGGGTGCTCGGCTTCTTCGCCCGCGCCGGCACCTCCACGCTGGCCATGTGCATGATCGGCACCGTCCTGGTGATCATGGCGTGGCTGCTGCTGGGACGCTTCGCGGTCGGCGGATGGGGCGGGGATCCGCGGCACCGGCTCAGCCGCTCGCAGATGGATCGGACGCTGCTGCTGTGGATCATTCCGCTCAGCGTCGCGCCGCCCATGTTCAGCAATGACGTGTATTCGTATCTGGCGCAGAGCGAGATCGCGAACCGCGGCTTGGACCCGTATTCGGTGGGGCCGGTCGACGGGCTCGGGCTCGACAATGTGCTGACCAACAACGTGCCCAATATCTGGCGCTCCACCGCCGCGCCCTACGGGCCGCTGTTCCTCTGGATGGGTCGCGGGATCGCGCAGATCACCGGCGACAACATCGTGCTCGGCGTATGGCTGCACCGGGCGCTCGCGCTGGCCGGCGTCGCATTGATCGTGTGGGCGCTGCCGCGGCTCTCGCGTCGCTGCGGGGTCGCGCCGGTGAGCGCGCTGTGGCTGGGCGCGGCCAATCCGCTGGTGCTGTTCCACCTGGTCGGCGGCGTGCACAATGACGCGCTCATGCTCGGCCTGATGCTGGCGGGCCTGGAGTTCTGCCTGCGGGCCATCGACGACTCACCGGAGTTCGATCGGCGGGCGTGGGCGCTGCTGATCTTCGGCACGGTGGTGATCACACTGTCGTCGGCGGTGAAGATCACCTCGCTGGTGTGCCTCGGATTCGTGGGCATGGCGCTGGCCCGGCGCTGGGGGCGCGGACTCAAACAGGTGCTGCTCGCGGGTGCGGTACTCGGCTCGGTCGCGCTGGTTACGACACTGTTCGTGAGTTTCGCCAGCGGTCTGGGGTTCGGGTGGGTCAATACCGTAGGCACCGCAACCGCAGTGCGCAGCTACCTGTCGTTGCCAACGGCGATCGGGATCATCACCGGATTCGGCGGGGTGCTGCTCGGGCTCGGCGACCACACCACCGCGCTGCTCGACATCACCCGGCCCATCGCCGAATCCGTCGCGGGCTTCGTGACGTTGCGCATGCTCATCGCCGCCTGGACAGGACGCTTGAATCCGATCGGCGCACTGGGTGTTTCACTCGGCGCGATCGTGCTGCTGTTCCCGGTAGTCCAACCCTGGTACCTACTGTGGGCGATCGTCCCCCTCGCCGCGTGGGCCAACCGCCCCGCCTTCCGGGTCCCCGCGGTCGTCCTGTCGGTGATCGTCTCGGTGATGGTGATGCCGCGCGGCGCCGACTTCTACGTCTTCCAGATCGTCGAATCGGCCATCGCCACCCTGATCGTCGGCGGCTCCCTGATCTTCCTCACCCGAAATGTGCTGCCGTGGCGCAATCAGCCGGGGGTGTCGGCTCGGTCACAGCAGCCCACGCCTTACGGTGTGTCCTCGTGACCGCAGCATCCGGACCCGCCGTACGCGTCGACGGCGTCGTGAAACGCTACGGCGAGACCACCGCGGTCGACGGCATCAGCTTCGACATCGAACGCGCGCAGGTGCTGGCCCTGCTCGGACCCAACGGGGCGGGCAAGACGACCACCACCGAGATGTGCGAGGGGTTCGTGTCTCCCGACGCCGGGAGCGTGCGGGTGCTGGGGCTCGACCCGATCGCCGACTCCGATCAGCTGCGACCGCGCATCGGGGTGATGCTGCAGGGCGGCGGGGCGTATCCGGGGTCCAAGGCCGGGGAGATGCTCGATCTGGTCGCGTCCTACTCCGCGAATCCGCTCGACCCGGCCTGGCTGCTGGACACGCTCGGGCTCAAGGACGCTCGCCGGACGCCGTATCGGCGACTATCGGGCGGGCAGCAGCAGCGGCTCGCGCTGGCGTGCGCGCTGGTCGGGCGGCCCGAGATCGTGTTCCTCGACGAGCCGACCGCCGGACTGGACGCGCAGGCGCGGCATCTGGTGTGGGAGCTCATCGACGCGCTGCGCCGCGACGGGGTCAGCGTCCTGCTCACCACTCACATGATGGACGAGGCCGAACAGCTCGCCGACCAGCTGGTCATCATCGACCACGGACGGGTCGTCGCCCAGGGCACGCCCGCCGAGGTCACCTCGCACGGCGCCGAGGGGCGACTCGCGTTCACCGCGCCCCCGAAACTCGACCTGTCGCTGCTGGAAGCAGCGCTGCCGGAAGGGTTCACCCCGCGCGAGACCGCGCCCGGCTCCTACCTGCTGCAAGGCGACATCACCCCGCAGGTGCTGGCCACCATGACCGCGTGGTGCGCGCGAATCGACGTGCTGCCCACCGACATTCGCATCGACCAGCGCCGGCTGGAAGACGTGTTCCTCGAACTGACCGGGCGGGAGCTGCGCGGGTGACCGAGACCGAGAACCGATTCGCGGCGGGCACCTTCTCCCCCGCGCCCCAGCCGACCACGCGCGCGAGGATGCTGGCGGCGCAGACCCGCATGGAACTGATCCTGTTGCTGCGCAACGGGGAACAGCTGCTGCTCACCATGTTCATTCCGATCACGCTGCTGATCGGGCTGACGCTGCTGCCGGTCAGCGGGCTGGGCGAGCATCGGGTGGATCGGGTCGTGCCCGCGGTGATGATGGTGGCGATCATGTCGACCGCGTTCACCGGGCAGGCCATCGCGGTCGGCTTCGATCGGCGATACGGGGCGTTGAAGCGGCTCGGGGCGACTCCCCTGCCGCGGTGGGGCATCGTCGCGGGCAAATGCTCGGCCGTGCTGATCGTGGTGGTGTTGCAGTCGATCCTGCTGGGCGGCATCGGGGCCGCGCTGGGCTGGCGGCCGTCGCTGGGCGGGCTGCTGCTGGGCGCGGTGGTGATCGGGCTCGGGACCGCGACCTTCGCGGCGCTGGGGCTGCTGCTGGGCGGGACGCTCAAGGCCGAGGTGGTGCTGGCGCTGGCCAACATCCTGTGGTTCGTGATGCTCGGGACCGCGAGCCTGGTGTTCATGTCCGACGATCTGCCGCGCGCGGTGAGCGTGATCGCGCGGATCATTCCGTCCGGGGCGCTGTCGGAATGTCTGGATCGGGCGATGCGCACCAGCGTCGACTGGTACGGGCTGGCGGTGCTCGCGGGGTGGGGTGGTCTCGCGGGGTGGCTGGCCACCCGGTTCTTCAAGTTCGACTGAGGCGGGCCGCGAAACCCGGTCCGCGACCGGGTGTTTAACGACACGTTGTAGTAGGGCGGGTGAGGGGGCGAAATACGCCCCCGCTACCATCGGTGCGTGCTGTCTCGCGCCTTCCAGCGACTTGCCGACCTGTTCCCGATGCCCTCCTTGCGGGTGCAGCGGCTCATCGCCTTCCTGGTCATCCTGTCCCAGGCCGGAATCTCGGTGACCGGCGCGGTCGTCCGCGTCACCGCCTCGGGCCTGGGCTGCCCCACCTGGCCGCAGTGCTTCCCCGGCAGCTTCGTGCCGACCGCGGTGGCCGAGGTGCCGGTGGTGCATCAGGTCGTCGAATTCAGCAATCGCATGCTGACTTTCGTGGTGTCGCTGGCCGCCGCGGCGATCGTGCTCGCGGTCACCCGGGCGCGGCGGCGCCGCGAGGTGCAGATCTACGCGTGGCTGATGCCGGGCGGCACCGTGTTGCAGGCCGTGATCGGCGGTATCACCGTGCGCACCGGGCTGCTGTGGTGGACGGTCGCGGTGCATCTGCTGGCGTCGATGCTGATGGTGTGGCTGGCCACGCTGCTGTGGGCCAAGGTCGGCGAACCCGACGACGGCATCGACACCGTGCGGGTGCCGCGACCGCTGCGGCTGCTCACCGCCCTGAGCGGTGTCGCGATGACCGCCACCCTGATCGCGGGCACCCTGGTCACGGGCGCGGGCCCGCACGCGGGTGACAAGAGCGCCGAGCGACAGGTCGAGCGCCTCCAGGTCGAGATCGTGACCCTGGTGCACCTGCACGCCGAACTTCTCGTCGCCTACCTCTCGTTGCTGGTCGGACTGGCCTGCGGGCTGGCCGCGATCGGTATGAACAAGACCCTTCGTCAGCGGATGATTCTGGTGATCGCGCTGGTGTGCGGGCAGGCGTTGGTCGGCATCGTCCAGTACTTCACCCACGTGCCCGCCGTGCTGGTCGTCGTCCACGTGGGCGGCGCGGCCGCCTGCATCGCCGCCACCGCCGCCCTGTGGGCCGCGATGCGCACCCGCGAACCGCTGCCCGCCTCGGCTCCGATTCCGGCGGGCCAGAGCGCCGCGTAGGTCTCGCACGCTCGATCGCCTGCCGCGCGGTTCAGCGCAGGGCGACGAGTTCGTGCAGCGTCGTGCCGGATTCGCGGTAGGGCGCGCCAGCGTTGTGGACGGTCAACTCGAAGGTGGACCGGAACCGGAAGTAGGCCGGGTGGCCGATGAGCCTGTGCAGGAGCGGGCGCAGGGCACGCGATCGCACGAGCGGGACGTCGTCGAGCAGGTCGTGAGCGTGGATGACCGCGTCGACGGTGAGGCGTAGATCCAGCTGGTCCGGTACACGCAACTCGATCCATTCCGGATAGTCGCGCCCGGCGATCGGGTCGTGGCGTTTCGGCCCCTCGGTGAGAACCGCCTCGCCCGTGGACAACACGACATCGTCCCGACACGCGAGCATCAACGGCGCGATGGCGTGCGAGCCCTGCCTGGGCTGGGTCAGAACCTGCGCGTACAGCAACGAGTAGTCGTCGGTGTAGAGCCGACCCCAATGCCAGCGGTCGATGATGCGTTTCATATCGCCGGCGCCCCAGTTGTGGTCGGCGTAGCCGCGGCCGGTCACCGTCGACCGTCGCCCATCGATTTCCAGCGTGCCGTGCACTCTCGCACGCGGTGCGCCGACCACCCACCCGAAGCTCTCGCCACCGGCGAAGCGAGTCTCGCCCTTGCCCGGCATCCACGCGGGCGTCTCGTTCTCGAAGGTCAGCTCGAAGGCCAGGCCGTCTTCGGCCAGGCGGACGTGATGCCTGGGCAGCCCGTCGGCGGCGACCTCCGACCAGGCACGATTGTCGCCGATGCGCACATCGCACCGGTCGGCCGAAAAGCTGGTCGCCGCGGGCGAATACCGTTTGGACGTCTGCAGCCGGTCGCCGTCGGGTGTGTAGACGATCAATTCGACCCAGGGCCGCGCCCACGGCAGGTCCTCCGGGCGGCGTTTGATGAGGAAGCCGACGACGACGTGGCCGCTGTCGAGTTGCGCGTCGAAGTACCAGTGCTCGAACGCCATTCGGCTCGGCGATGGATGCCATCCGTTGTGATGGGGTTCGACGGTCGTGAGGACGCCGTCGCGACGTCCCGGCCCGTTCCAGACCTCGGTGATCCCGATACTCGTCACTGTCCGGCTCCTTTCAGCGCCGCAACGCGCCGGTGGCGTCGAATTGCGCTTCCCGGCCCAGCATTTGGGCGCGGTACCAGTTCTCGCGGTGGCGCACCATGACCCGCTCGTGCAGCCGCGCGAACGGCGGGCAGGTCCGCCGCGCCACTTCCATCGCGGTGATCAGCGGAAACCGCGCCACCGGCACCAGAATCCACGGGAACACCGCGGGCATGCGGTAGCGGCGGCGGGTGCCGGGGGCCATGTACATCGCCGCGTAGACGGAGTTGATCCGGTAGCCGTAGGCGGCGCGCACACGTTGCAGCCCATGCTGATTCGCACGCGGTGCGAACGCCGCCGGATACGATTCGATCAGCTCCGCGCCGTGGGCTCCCGCGTCGTAGGATCTGGCGACGATCGTCATGGCCAGCACCCGCAGGCCGTCGGCGATCGACTCGGGATACCAGCGCACCCGCACGCCGAGCAGATGGCCCAGATAGCGCTGGAAGTGCAGGAGCGCACGGATTTCCGAGGGCGTGGTCTGATAGCCGAGCAGCCACAGGCCCAGGGCCGGGGTGACGCTGCCGCCGAGCAGGGTCAGCAGCTGGTAGGTCTGGCTGATCGGCAACCCCCACCGTTGCGTGTCCCATTCCGAATGTCCGGCGACGCGGGCCCGCACCGAGACGTGCATGACCCGCACCTTCATCGCGGTGGCGCGGCCGGCGGACCCGGGTGTCAGCAGCGCGCCGGGCTGGGAGACGTCGATCCAGAAGCGGCAGGTCTCGAGGAAGCGCCGCAGCGCGCTGTCCCCGGCGTATCCGCCGGCCAGCGAGAGCGGGGTGGCGACGGCCGCCTCGGTGTACATCTCCAGGGTCTCGGCGCCGGCGAAGCTGAACAGCATGGTGCCCCACCGCCGCCAGATGGCCGCGCCCTGCTCCACCAGGTCCGGGTCCACCCAGGCGGGACGAGTGTCGAACTCGGCGAACAGCTCCCGCATGGCCGCGGGCGCGTCGGGCACCGCATCGAGGCCCGAGGCGAGCGCGGTGTCGAGCATGGCGCGCCCGGCCCGCGGCCCGGCCTCGCCGTGTATCACCTCGGCCACGAAGCGTTCGGCGACCGGGTCACCGGTGAACAGGTCCTCGCACAAGGCGCTCGCCTGCGCATCGGTGGGGAACGGCCCGCGGCCGGTGAGCGCGGTGAGAACGCGTTCGAAACGCTTGGCGGCGGGCGTGTTCCGGCCTTCCCAATAGCGGAAGGCGGTCGGGCAGCGCGCCGGAACGGACTGGTCAGCAGTGGGAGGCAAGGGAGTGTCCACCGACATGAGGATCCTTTCGATCCGATCCTGAACGGATCACACCATACTCCGAAGTATGGAATCGGTACCCTAAAGTATGGAATCCGCCTTCTACGATCGAGGAGTGCAAACCATGAACAGGCCCCGATGACCGCCGAGCCACCGCGCGCGGCCGCCACACCGCGCAGGTCCCGGAAAGCCGAAACACAGCAGCGCGATTCGGCGACCACCGCACGCACCGGAGGCCGCACCCCCCGGCTCTCCTACGAGGACTGGGTGGACGGCGCGCTGGCCCTGCTGGCCCGCGAAGGACCGTCCGCGCTGCGCATTCCGCGCCTGTGCGCGGAACTCGGGGTCACCAAGGGCAGCTTCTACTGGCATTTCGACGACATCGGCCGGCTCGAGGAAGCCATGGCCGACCATTGGATCACCACCCAGGCCCGGGTGATCGCCGACCTCGCCGCGGTCGACTCGATTCCGGTGGAGCAGCGCATCGAAGCGATGGGCGCGCTGCTCGTCGAACGCAACTGGCTGGTCGAGGCCACGGTGCGCGAGTGGTCACGGACCCGCCCGCAGGTCGCCGACGCCGTGCGCGAACTGGACCGCCGCATCTTCCAGGTCATCCAATCCGCCCTGGCCGAACTCGGTTTCGACGCCGAAGCCGCCCGGCTGCGCGCGGGCGCGATGGTCTATCTCGGCATCGGTTTCATCCACGGCCACGACAGCCTGCCGACCCCGACATCCGAACAGATCAACACGGTCCTGGCGCTGCTCACCGCACCCGAACGGAGCTGAGCGAGCGGCTGGTCGACGTCCATCCACACCCGGCAAGATGGGTAGCGTGCCCGACCTGCTCGACGACGCCCACCTGGAACGGACTGCGGTAGTGGCGAACTCCGCCATGAACCGCGACCGCCGCCTCCCCGCCTACCGCCGCGAACTCGGCTTCGACCCCTCGGCCTGGCTGAGCGCACGGCCGGGCCCACAGCGCTGGCTCGATGTCGGATGCGGCAGCGCCCTAGCGCTTTTCGAGGCGGCGGAGGCCCTGTCGGGGCACACCCGGATCACCGGATTGGACCTGGTCGGCTACTTCGGCGGAACACCTCGACCCGGCGTCGACCTGGTCACCGGTTCGGTCCTGTCCTGGGAGCCCGACGCCCCGATCGACCTGATCACCAGCGTCCACGCCATCCATTACGTCGGCGACAAACTCGACGCGCTGAGCCGCATGTCGTCGTGGCTCACGCCCGACGGCCACCTCGCGATCAATTTCGACGCCACCGCGATTCGCGATGCCACCGGGTCCCCGCTGGGCCGCCGGCTCTCGACAGCCCTGCGTCACAACGGTTTCAGCTACTCCGCACGAACCCACCGTCTGACCCGGACCGGCCACGGCACGCCCCGGTGGGACTTCCACTACCTGGGCGCGGACCCGTCCGCGGGGCCGAACTACACGGGTCAGGAGGCGGTGACCTCCCACTACGCGTCCGAGGCTGCGGCGACCGCCGATTCTCGACGCTGAACTGTCAGCGCAGGAAGTGGGTGAGGGCGGCTCGGACGGCGGGTTGGCGGCGGTCGGCGTGGAGTTCGAGGAGGAGCGCTTTCACGCCGCGGTCGCGGAGGCAGGCGTCGAGGTAGGCGGTGGAGCCCGCCAGCAGGCGGGTGCGGCCGGGCGGGTGCGGGGCGATCGCGGCGTCGATATCGGCTTGCAGGCGCTCGTGGAATTCGCGGTGCAGGGCCAGCAGGTAGTTGGCGCGGGAGCCGAAATGGTGGAAGAACGTGCCCTTCGAGACACCCAGTTCCGCGACCAGGACGTTGACGCTGACCGCCGCCAGACCCAGACTCTCGGCCAGCCGCAAACCGCTGTCGACCAGGGCGGCACGCGTGCGCGCGGCGGAATCCTCCCGCAAATTCACCGCGCGAATTGCTAGCGCAGATTCAGAGTCGGTCGGCGGTGAGGATGTGGCCGTCGGCTCGGAGGGAGCGGTGTTTGCCCTCGACTTTCGTTTCCACGGCCAGGGATTCGAGGTCTCGGTCGGCGGTGACGGTGAAGCCGTGGGTCGCGAGGAGGGTTGCCAGTGCCGCGGGGGTCCAGGTGGAGCGTTGGGGTTCGTGGGCCATGGGGTTGGGGCGGCCGGAAAGGGTGAGGATGAGTTGCATTGCCTTGCGGCCGTATTTGTAGGCGCGGTTGGGGGTGGGGTAGGTGACGATCAGGCGGCTGGCGGGGGCGCTGCACTGCGCGATCGCGGCTACCGTCGCGGTGACCTGGGCCGGGGTCAGGTAGGGGACGACGCCTTCCCAGATCCAGGTGGTGGGGACGGAGTCGTTGTGGCCGGCGGCGGCCAGAGCGGCGGGGAGGGAGTCCTTGGCGAAGTCGACCGCGACGAAGTGGATGTCGGCAATGGATTCGTGGTCGCCGAGGCGGGCACGTTTCTCTGCCTGGGAGGACGGGTGGTCGACTTCGTAGACGGGGATGCCGCGCAGGTCGGGCATTCGCCAGGCTCGGGCGTCCAAGCCCGCGCCGAGGATGACGAGTTGGGGATTGGCCGCGGCCAGCACGGCGTCGTCGATGGCGATGGTGCGGACCGCCATGACTTCGGCCGTGGCGGAGAGAAGTTCGTATTCCATGCGGGGGCCGAAAGAAGCCGGGACCGCGCCGGCTCGGACCAGGGTGACGAGGGCGCGTTCGTCGTCGGTCAGGAGTTCGGTGGCGATCGGGTCGGAGAATCTCCCGATACCCAGTCGGCCGTCGGCGACGGCCCGGCCCTCGCAGACCAGGATGGCGGTGCGGCTCGCTGCGCGCTCGGTCACTGGATCATTATTGGCGGTGAGGAGGGATTTCGCGCAGCGGCAGGCCGTGGCGGGTCGATGAGACAGGGATGGGGTCGAGTCTCATGGCGAGAAGAGGGTTGACAGTGCCGGGGTGGGGCGGGAGTTTGGCTGCTGTAGGTCAGGTCCGTCGTAGGAAAGGTCTCCCGCAGCAGTGAGCATCGAACACGCCAGCCAGTCCCCCGCCGAGGTCGTCAACGCGTTGTGCGCCGAATGGCTCACCGGCACACCGGAATCCATCGCGGAGTTCTTCACCGAGGACGCCGTCTACCACAACATTCCGATGGATCCGTTCGTCGGCAAGGCCGCGATCCTGGAGTTCCTGCGCGGGTTCATCGGCGCGTTCGGCGGGATCGAGTTCTCGATCCACCATCAGGCCGTCACCGGCAACATCGTGCTCAATGAGCGCACGGATCGATTCAGCCTCGGCGACAAGAAGATAGAACTGCCGGTCACCGGCGTGTTCGAGGTGCGCGACGGGAAGATCGCGGCGTGGCGGGACTACTTCGACATGGCCCCGTTCGCGGCCATGCAGGCGGGCGCGTAGCGGTCAGAAACTCTGCCAGGAAGGCTTGTTCGCGACCGCGAAACGGTAGTAGTCGACGGCCTTCAGGTTCGCCGCGGCGGCCGGGTCGACGATGACCGTGACGTGCGGGTGCATCTGCAGGATCGAGGCGGGGCAGAACGCCGAGACCGGGCCCTCCACGGCGGTCGCGACCGCCTCGGCCTTGCCCTCACCGGTGGCGATCATCAGCAGATGGCCCGCGTCACTGATGGTTCCGAGGCCCTGGGTGAGCACGTGGGTGGGCACCTGCGCGAGGTCGTCGTCGAAGAAGCGGGCATTGTCCTCCCGGGTCTTCGGGGTCAGGGTCTTCACGCGGGTCCGCGAGCGCAGCGAGGAGCCGGGCTCGTTGAACCCGAGGTGGCCGTTGGCGCCGATGCCGAGGATCTGCACCGAGATCGGGCCGTTCGCGGCGATGGCGCGCTCGTAATCGGCTGCGGCGGCGGGGATGTCGGTGGCATTGCCGTCGGGGCTGTGCACGTCGGCGTCGGCGAAGTCGACGTGGGCGGTGAATTCGTCGCGGATGAACTGGCGGTAGGACTGGGGGTGCCCGGGCGGCAGGCCGATGTACTCGTCGAGCAGGAACGCCTGCACCCCGGCGAAACCCAGCCCTTCCTCCCGGTGCTGCCGGATCAGCTCCCGATATGCCCCCAACGGCGAGGACCCCGTGGCCAATCCGATGGCGCGGGCTCCGCGGCGGACGTGGTCGGCCATGATGCGGCCGGCCAGAACACCGGCCTCGGCGGCGTTGTCGGTGATCACGAGTTCCATATCGCTCCGTTCTTGTACACGCTCACGGGATCCAGGAAGTGGTCGGTGACCAGCAGGTCGGCGCGCATACCCACCGACAGCGCGCCGAGGTCACCGGCCAGGCCGAGCAGCCGGGCGGGGGTGGCGCAGGCGGCGGTCACGGCCGCGGTCAGGTCGACACCGGCCTGGAAGACGGTGCGGCGCAGGACATCCGACGCGGTGGCGGTGCCACCGGCGATGGGTCCCTCGCCGTTCGGGTCGTAGAGGCGGGAGACGCCGTCCTTCACGACGACATCCAGACTGCCCAGCTGGTAGCGGCCGTCGGGCCGGCCCGCGGCGGCCATCGCGTCGGTGATGAGGGCCAGATTGTCGGGGCCGATGGTGTCGAAGACCATGCGCACGACCCCGTCGGCCAGATGTACGCCGTCACCGATCACCTCGGCCACCACGTCCCCGCGCCCGGCGGCGGCCATGGCGGCGGTGAGGAAGTTGGCATCGCGGTGCGCCAGCTCGGGCATGGCGTTGAACAGGTGGGTGATCGACACCCGCCGCCCGCGTCGCAGCGCGTGCACCGACCGGGCGTAGTCGGCGACGGTGTGTCCCAGGGAGAGAATCACATTCGCGTCGGCGAGGACGCTGGCGACCGCGTCGAAGTTGGCGGTTTCCGGGGCCACGGTCACCGACAGGATGCGCCCGCCCGCGTAGTCCAGCAGCCGCTCCAGCAACGCCGGATCACCGGGCAGGATGCGGTCCGGGTCATGGGCCCCGCACCGGTGCTCGCTGATGAACGGGCCCTCCAGATGGATACCGGCCAGCAGTCCCGCGTCCACGGCGGCGCCGACCACGTCGATGCGGTCGCGCAGTTCGGCTTCGGTGGCCGATACCAGCGAGGCGACCAGGGTGGTGGTGCCGCGCCCACGGTGATAGCGGGCGGCGGCGGCCACACCCGCGGCGTCGGCCTCGGGGAAGCCGAATCCGCCGCCACCGTGGCAGTGCACGTCGATCAACCCTGGCAGGATGATCGGCGACTCCTCGTTCGTCTCCGGCAGCTCTCCGTCGAATTCCGCTGCCGGACCGACATAATCGAGAAACGGGCCGTCGAACGACACCACCCCGTCGGCGAGCTCGCCCACCTCGGTGAGTGTGACGACCCGGCCCCGCAGGGTGGTCCTCACGTATCCGCCCCCAGGGCGGCTCGCGCGGCCGATAAGGCGTCCGCGGCGGTGCGGGCCGACACCACCGCCGCCGCGGCGGCTGCACACTGGGCCCGGGTCACCGACGCGAGCCGGGCACGCACCCCGGCGAGGGAGCGGGGCGCCATGGACAGTGTCTCCACCCCGAGACCCACCAGCACACAGGCGAAGTCGGGATGGGAGGCGGACTCCCCGCAGACCCCGACCTTCACGCCCTGCTTCGCGGCCCCGGACACCGCCAGGGCGATGGTCGCGGCCAGCGCGGGCTGCCACGGATCGTGCAGCGCCGCCACCGCCGAGGACATCCGGTCCGCGCCGAACAGATATTGCGACAGGTCGTTGGTCCCGAGGGAGAAGAACTCCACCTCCGCCCCGAGCTGCTCGGAACGCAGTGCGGCGGCGGGGATCTCGATCATGATGCCGGGCGTCTCGAGCCCGGCCTCGCGGGCGCGGGCGGCGAAGTAGGCCGCCTCCTCCACGGTGGCGACCATGGGCGCCATGACCTTGACCGGGGTCCCGGTCGCCTTGACCGCGGCCTCGATCGCGGCGAGCTGGCCGAGCAGCGTCCCCTCATCGACGCTGCTCAATCGCAGTCCGCGCACACCCAGTGCCGGGTTCTCCTCGTCCGGGAGGTCGAGATACGGCAGCGGCTTGTCCGAGCCCGCGTCGAGGGTGCGGACGATGACCGGCCGGTCGCCCATGACCCGGAAGATCTCCGCGTATCGCTCGGTCTGCTCGGCCACGGTGGGCGCGGATTTCCGGTCCAGGAACAGGAATTCGGTCCGGAACAGGCCGACGCCCTCGGCCCCGAGTTCGACGGCGAGCCGCGCATCGGCGGCGGAGCCGACATTGGCGAGCAGGGGCACCGCGTGGCCGTCGGACGTGCGCCCCGGACCGGTCGGCGCGTCTGCCTGACGCGCCCGAAGAGCCGCGACTTCCTGGCGACGGCCCGCGTTCGGTTCGAACTCCACCACACCGGCGGTCCCGTCCAGCACGATCTCGGTGCCCTCGGTGATCCCGGCCGCGTCCGGCGCGGCCACCACGGCCGGAATGCCCAGGGCCTTGGCCAGAATCGCGGTGTGCGAGGTGGGCCCGCCCGCCACGGTGAGCAGCCCGATCACCCGCTCCGGATCGAGCGTCGCGGTGTCCGCGGGCGCGAGATCCTGGGCGGCGAGTATGAAAGGCGTCGCGCTGTCCGGGATTCCGGGCGGATCCACGCCCAGCAGTTCCGCGACCACCCGCTGCCCCACGTCACGCAGGTCCGAGGCCCGTTCGGCCATCATCCCGCCGAGCGCGGTGAGCTGTTCCCCGAAGTGCGCGACCGCCCGGGTGACGGAATGCGCGGTCGGCGTCCCGCCCCGGATCTCGGCGCGCACCTGGTCCAGCAGGGCCGGGTCGGCGGCCAGCGCGGAGGTCATGAACAGGATGTCGGCCGCCGGCCCGGCGGCCTCGAGCGCCTGCGTGGAGTACCGGCCCGCGACGGTCTCGAAAGCGGTGTCCGCGCGCGCGATCTCGGCTTCGACGTCGCTCCCGGGTGCGTCGTCCGGACTGGTGACGGGCGCGGCGGCCAGCCACTTCACCGATCCGATCGCGATCCCGGGGGCGGCGGCGACGCCGCGCACCTCACGCGTCAAGATCTGTCTCCAGCATCGAGACCAGCTTATCGAGGGCCGCCTCGGCCCCGTCCTCGGCGTGCAGGGTGACGGTGTCGCCCTGTTCGGCGCCGAGGGTCATGATCTGCAGCAGCGAGTTGGCGGCGACGGGATCCTTGCCCTCCTTCGAGATCTTCACGGGCACACCGGCCTCCCCGGCGGCCTTGGCGAACAGGGCAGCGGGCCGAGCGTGCAGTCCGGTCTTCGAGGCGATGACGGCGGTTCGGGTGATCATGCTGCGATGTTCTCCTTCTCGATTTCGGACTCGTCCGGTTCCCGCCCGGGTGTCGGCAGGTTCCAGCGCTTGATGATGAAGCTGAAGGTGACGTAGTACAGCGCCGCGTACCCGAGTCCGATCGGGATCAGCAGCAGCGGGTGCGTGGCCTTGCCGAAGTTCAGCAGGTAGTCGATGGCGCCGGCCGAGAAGGTGAAGCCGTCGTGGATGCCCAGCGCGTTGGTCAGCGCCAGCGCCGATCCGGTGAAGAGGGCGTGGATCAGCAGCAGCGGCCACGCCACGAAGATGAACGAGAACTCCAGCGGCTCGGTGATTCCGGTGAGGAACGCGGTCAGACCGGTGGACAGCATGACGCCGCCGATCATCTTGCGGTGCTCCGGGCGGGCGTGTCGCCAGATGGCGATGGCCGCGGCGGGCAGGCCGAACATCATGATCGGGAAGAAGCCGGTCATGAAGGTACCCGCGGACGGGTCGCCGGCCAGGAAGCGCGGGATGTCGCCGTGGACGCCGTTGTAGTCGCCGATCACGAACCACACCACCGAGTTGATGATGTGGTGCAGGCCCAGCGGCAGCAGCATGCGGTTGGCGAAGCCGAACACGCCGCCACCGGCGACCGAGTTGTCGGCGACGGTGGTGCCCAGCCAGGTGAGCGCGGCATTGAAGGCGGGGTAGATGAACGACATGAGCACGCCGATGACGACGGCGGCGCACGCGGTGAGGATGGGCACCAGGCGGCGGCCGGAGAAGAAGCCGAGGTAATCGGGCAGCTGGGTGCGGTGGAAGCGGGACCACAGCGAGGCCGCGGTCAAGCCCATGACGATGCCGCCGAGAACACCGAAGTTCACCAGTTGCGAGGCCTTGGCGGTGGCCATGTCGGCCACGACGGGGCAATCCCAGTGCGCCGCACGGAACAACCAGCCAAGCACCGGACCACAGCTACCATCCAGCACAACCGGCGACATGGCCTTGAGGACGCCGGTGAAGGCGAGGTAGCCGACCACTGCGGCCAGTGCGGTGGACCCGTCGGACTTCTTCGCCCAGCCGATGGCGATACCTACCGCGAACAGCAGCGGAAGGTTGTCGATCAGGGTTCCGCCCGCGCCCGCGAGGACCGCGGCGACCGAGTGCAGCGGCGAGAATCGGCCGAGCATGTCGTCTTGTCCCAGCCTCAGCAACAGTCCTGCGGCGGGTAGCGTGGCAATCGGCAGCATCAAGCTACGGCCGAGCTTCTGCAGTCCGGATAGATCGAGCTTCTTACGAGAGCTCTCGGCGGCGGCGTCGGCCATGGCGGGTCCTCAGTTTGTGAATGGTGTCACGCGCACTGCCTACGATCAGTTAGCGTCACTGGTTATAACCAGACATATACTGGTTATAACCAGCTTTGTCTACTCGACACGCACGGAGGAAATATGTCGAAAGCGAATCAAATCGTCGCGGGCCTGGGTGGCGCGGACAACATCGTCGAGGTGGAGGGCTGCATCACCCGCTTGCGCGTGGAGGTCAAGGACGCGGGCAAGGTCGACGACAAGGCGCTCAAGGCCGCCGGCGCGCACGGCGTCGTGAAGATGGGCGACGCGGTGCAGGTCGTCGTCGGCCCCACCGCCGACGCGCTCGCCGAAGACATCAACGACATGATCTGACGGCCATGAGCACCGAGATTCTCGCGCCGCTCGACGGCCGCTCCATGCCCCTGTCCGAGGTTCCCGATCCGGTCTTCTCCGCGGAGATGGTGGGCGCGGGCGCGGCCATCGAACCGCCCGACACCGATGCCGCGACCACCGTGGTCGCCCCGGTCGCCGGATCGATCGTGAAGCTGCACCCGCACGCGGCGGTCATCGTGACCGCCGACGGCACCGGCGTGCTGCTGCACGTCGGCATCGACACCGTCGGCAAGCCGGATCTGTTCGAGGTCAAGGCCGCCGAGGGCGATCGGGTCGAGGTCGGCGATCCGCTGATCACCTTCTCCCCCAACGCGGTTCGCCGCCTGGGCCTGAGTGCCGCGGTGCCGGTGGTGGTCATGGACAGCACCCCCGGCTCGGCCCGCGGAGTCACCGCCGGTGAGATCGCCACGGGCGCGGTCCTTTTCACCATCTGACCCCGCGACGACAAGAGCCGCTGTCCCGGATGGGGCAGCGGCTCAGTCGTTTCCAGGCGTCGAAAGGCTAGGCGTCCTCAGCCGAGACGGTCATGTACACCTGGTAGCGGTCGGCCCGGTACCAGGACTGCGCGTGCTCGACGGCCCGATCACGCGAGTACGAGATCCGATCGAAAGCCAGGAGCGGGGAACCGGTTTCGGTGCCCAGCCAGCCCGCGTGCCGTTCGTCGGCGGCCACCGCGCGCACGCTCTGCTCGGCCCGGTCGATCGGGCAGTCGTACTCCCGCGACAGCAGCGCGTACAGCGACTGCGTCAGTTCGTGGTCCAGCAGATCCGGCAGCAGATCGACGCGGTACCAGCCGTCGTCGATCGACATGGGCAGGCCGTCGGCCAGCCGCAGCCGGACCAGGTGATACGCCTTGGTGTTCGCCGCCAACCCCAGCGCGCTCGCCGAGGCGGCGGGCGGCACCGCGTAATCGGTGTGCAGCACCACGGTGCCTGGGGTACGGCCCAGGCGGCGCATGTCGTCGGTGAACGACGCCATGTGCAGCCGCGATCGGGCCACCCGTTCGGCCACGAAGGTGCCCTTGCCGGGGACGCGGGTGATGACGCCCTCGGATTCGAGCTGGCCCAGCACCTCGCGCACGGTCATGCGGCTGACTCGGTAGTCGTCGCAGAGCTGGCGTTCGCTGGGCAGCATCTCACCGGGACGCAGGGTGGCGCACAGGGTGGTGAGGGCCGACCGCAACTGCGCCTGTTTGGTCACCCGACCCGGCACGTCGTTCCGGTCCTTTCCGCCCCCGCCTGCTGCGGGCGCGGTCATTTCTCGTTGCGCGCCTTGGGGAATCGCTTCTGACGCGCGACCCAGCCCGCCATCTTGGCCCAGTGCCCCTTCGCGGGGGTCACCTTGGAGATCAGCTCGCGGTCCCATTCGTCGGCCTCGGTCAGGCCGTCGACGGTCTCGACGAGGGACTTGGCGGACTCCAGCGAGCCGACGACCCGGTCACCCAGCACGCCGTCGGCGCCGACGAGGGTGACACGGACGCCGACGCGGCCGATGGGCTGCAGCACCGCGGTCGCCGAACCGCCGTGCTCGGCGACGAATCCCTTGACGGAATCCACGACGGACGGCGACAGCTTCTCGGGTGCCGGGGCGGCGGTAGCGCTCATGTGTCGCAGTTTACCCACCGGTAAAACAGCGTCCATGGACCGCCGTGCATCTCACACTCGGCGTGCCGCCGCACCCGCCGATTCCACGCCGGTGTCAGACTGGTCGGCATGCGCGCCATCCAGGTTTCCGAGCACGGCGGTCCCGAGGTCCTGCGGCTGGTGGAGGTGCCCGACCCGCAGGTGAGTCCGGGGCAGCTGCTGGTGCGGACGCAGGCCATCGGAATCAACTTCATCGACACCTACATTCGGACCGGGCGCTACCCGCAGCCGGTGCCCTACATCCCGGGCGCCGAGGGCAGCGGCGTGGTGGAGGCCATCGGGGACGGCGTCACCGACTTCCGGGTCGGGGACCGGGTGGCGTGGGCGGCCGCGCCGGGCAGTTACGCCGAACTGGTGGTCGTGCCTGCGGCCGTGGCGATTCCGGTGCCCGCCGGGGTGGACGCGCCGGTGGCGGCGTCGGCGCTGTTGCAGGGCATGACCGCGCACTACCTGATCGAGTCGATCTACCGGCCCGAGCCGGGCGAGACGGTGCTCGTGCACGCGGGTGCGGGCGGGGTCGGGTTGATCCTGACCCAGCTGCTGAGCGCGCGCGGGGTGCGGGTGATCACCACGGTGTCGACCGACGACAAGGAGAAGCTGTCGCGCGAGGCCGGGGCAGCCGACGTGTTGCGCTACGACGGCGACATCGCCGCGCGCGCCCGCGAACTCACCGGCGGGGAGGGCGTGGCCGCGGCCTACGACGGGGTCGGCGCGTCCACCTTCGAATCCAGCCTGGCCGCGACCCGGATCCGGGGCATGGTGGCGCTGTTCGGCGGGGCGAGCGGGCCGGTGCCGCCGTTCGATCTGCAGCGGCTCAACCCGCTGGGCTCACTGTTCGTGACCCGGCCGACGCTGGTGCACTACACCCGCGATCGGGCCGAATTGCTGTGGCGGGCAGGCGATATCATGAACGCCATCGCCGAGGGGACGCTGCGGGTGCGGGTGGGCGGCAGCTATCCGCTCGCCGACGCCGAGCAGGCGCACCGGGACCTGGAGGGTCGCCGGACCACGGGCTCGATCGTGCTGGTGCCCTGAGGTTTTCGTCAGTCCGGATCGCGGCCGGTGAGGCCGCGGTAGATGAATCGAGTGAGGGCGTCCACGGCCTGCTCGTCGGTGAGCGCCAGGCCACCCTCCTCGACCGCCTGCAGCAGGCCCGTCGCCGAGGCGAACATCATGGACAGGCTCGCGTCGTCGGAGCCGGGTAGGCGCGGGCCCGCCGGACCGAAGCCGTCGAGATGGTCGGCCACCTCGTCGCGTTGTTCGGTCGCGAAACGCGTTGCGATGCGGGCGAAGTCGTCGTTGACCAGGGCGGCCTGCTGGATGGCGCGCAGGACCGGCCAGTTCTTGCGGGCGAAGGCCCAGTAGCTCGCGATGTGGAAGCGCACCGAGGCCGGATCGGTGAAGTCGGCGATGTGCGCGGGATCGGCGGCGGAGATGTCGCTCTCGTCGGCCAGGTCCTTCAGCAGCGCCTGGAGCAGTTCTTCCTTGCTCGCGAAATGGTTGTAGAACGAGCCCGCGGCGCGATCGGCCGCGGCCGTGATGTCGGTGATCTTCGTGTTGAGGTAGCCGCGCTCGGCGAACAGCCGCCGGGCGGCGGCTTTGAGCGCCTGCTCGGTCTCGGCCGACCTCTCACTGCGGCGTGCTGCCACGATCCACCTCCTTGACAGCGGAAGGTACCACCCAGAATACTGAATTCCAGTTCAGTGAATTTGCATTCAGTATTGGAGTTGTCATGAATCCGCAGGTCATCATCGTGGGAGCCGGACCGACCGGGCTCACCCTCGCCATCGATCTGGCGCGCCGCGGGGTCCCGGTGCGCATCGTGGACCGCGCCGCGGAGTTCTTCGCCGGATCGCGCGGGGACGGACTACAGCCGCGCACCCTCGAGGTCTTCGATGATCTCGGCGTACTCGACGCGGTGCTCGCCCACGGCGCGCCGCAGGCCCCGCTGCTGGTCCACCTGGACGGGGAATTCGTGATGGAGCGGCGGATGAGCGCCTGGCGCGAGCCCACCGCCGATGTGCCGCACCCGAATCCGTGGGTGCTCGCCCAGGCCGACACCGAGCGGGTACTGCGCGAGCGGCTGGCGGAGTTCGGCGTGCGGGTCGAATCCGGCACGGCGCTGGCCGATTTCAGCGCCGACCCGGACGGGGTGACGGTGAGGCTGGAACACGACGGCGTGACCGAGCAGGTGCGGGCCGGGTACCTGGTGGGCGCGGACGGTGGCCGCAGCACCGTGCGCAAGGCGCTCGGGATCGCGTTCGAGGGCGTCACCGACGAGTCGATTCGCCTGCTGCTCGGGGATGTGTGCGCGGACGCGCTCGATCATTCGGTGGGCTACTGGTTCGCCGATTCCGACTCCCCCATGGACGGAATCGCGTTGATGCCCTTGCCCGGCGGGCGGAAATTCCAGTTCGCGACCGGACTCGACGCCGACTCCGGAACCGGCCTGGAGGTGTTGCAGGAGCATGTGACACGCCGGTCGCGCCGCGCCGACATCGTGCTCAGCGACCTGAGCTGGTCGACGGTGTGGCGGCCGAATGTCCGTCTGGCGCAGCGGTATCGGTCCGGGCGGGTGTTCCTGGCCGGGGACGCGGCGCACGTGCATCCGCCGACCGGCGGGCAGGGTCTCAATACCGGCGTTCAGGACGCCTACAACCTGGGCTGGAAACTCGCGGCCGCGCTGCGTGATCCGGGGGCCGCGACCGATGCCCTGCTCGACAGCTACGAGACCGAGCGGCGGGCGGTGGCCGCACGGGTGCTGGGCCTGAGTTCCGAGCTGCTCGACAAGACCGTGAAGGGCGATCCGGACGCCATGGATCGGGAGGGCACCCATCAGCTCGACATCAGTTATCGGGACGCTCAGGACAATTCGCCCGCAGTGCGGGCCGGGGACCGCGCACCGGACGCACCGCTGATCGACGCGAACGGCAAGACCATCCGATTGTTCGACCTGTTCCGCGGTCCGCACGCCACCCTGCTGGTGTTCGGCCGGGACACGACCGGCGATCCGGACCGCTCCCCCGTGACCGACCTGCGGACCGTACGCCTGACCGGAACCGAAACCGCGCTGGTCGAGGGCGAATTCAGCGATGCCGAAGGGCACGCGCGCCGCGCCTACGACGCCGCCGACGGCACCTGGATGATCGTGCGCCCCGACGGCCATCTCGGCGCCGTCGGCACCGCTACCGCGCGGTAGCTCGCGGGTCCCGGGTTCCCGGTCCCGAGCTGTGCAACCCCTGGGAACCCGGGCGCCGCGTGAACCGTGCAGAATGATCATGCTGCCGCGCAAGACGATTCGCCCGGACCGAACATTTTCGGCCACGCGAGGGAGTCGCGACCCCGTAAGGTGGTCGCGGCGAGGGTTCGGGCGGCCGGCAGGTAGAGGCGCATCGGTCAGAGGTGGTCTGGGATGTTGGTAAAGGTCCGTAACGACGACCCGTCGCGGCTGTCGAGCACCGAGCGCACCGTGGTGAACTGGCTCAAATCCTGGAGCGGGCCGCACGCCGTGCCCGGCATCGCCGTGGTGCAGTGCCAGGACGCCGACGTGGTGGTGTGGACGCCG
This sequence comes from Nocardia sp. NPDC056611, assembly GCF_042792755.1. Taxonomy (NCBI): domain Bacteria; kingdom Bacillati; phylum Actinomycetota; class Actinomycetes; order Mycobacteriales; family Nocardiaceae; genus Nocardia; species Nocardia sp. NPDC056611. The sequence goes on along the minus strand of NZ_JBHTVV010000002.1, from coordinate 867,126 downwards.
CAGACCTGTGTGGTGGTCGGGGTGCACGGATTCACCGAGCGGGTCACCGGGACGCTGTCGTGCGCGCAAGACGAGCCGTGGACCGTGGACGGGGAGCCCGCGCCGATCGACGGCGACGGCGATCCGCTCGACGGGGTGCACCGCCAGACCATGGACCTGGCCGAGCAATTGCGTTCGGCCCCCGGCCGGGAGGCGGTGCCGGTCAGCGGGCTGGTGCTGCTGGTTCCGCAGCTGGGCAGCCGGGTCAAGCTGGAGAAGGGTGACCTGCCCACCGGCATCGACGTGCTCATCGGCGACGGACCGTCCTCGCTGCGCGCCTACTTCACCACCCTCGCCGAGGGCGCGCCCGCGTCCTGGCACGCCGCGCAGGTCGGGCAGGCGCTCGGCGCGCTCGGGTTCGCCGCCGCCGCAACCTATTCCGATCTGGTGGCGGAAGGCTTCCCAGTACCGGACTCCGCTCGCGACGCACCGCTGCCGTTCGCCAACCGGCCCACCGAGGTGATGGTTCCCTCCGTGCCGCCGGCAACGTCCATCCCCGAGGACAGCAGACCCCCGCTGTCCAGGCGAGAGCCGGGCGCGACCGGGCACGGCAGTGCCGAATCCCGCAGCGGCGCGCCCCGGTCCGGCGATCGTCCTGTGGCGCAGCAGGAACCGGCCGCCGGGCACGGTCCCGGCGTCGGCGCCGCCATCGCGGGCGCGACCTCCGCCACCGCCGCCGAGCGAGCCTACCGTGCACTCGCGGGCACCTCGGAACCCCAGCCGGGACCCGGCCGCACCCCGCCGCCCCCGACGCCCGTTCCGGGCGCGGCCCAGGCCGGACGACCGCCGGGACCGCCGCAGGCCCAGCCGCCGGCGCCGCAGCCCCGGCCGGGCATCGGCCCGGACCCCCAAACCCGGCCCGACCCCGCCCGGTCCGCTCCCCCGCAATGGTCGGTGCCGACCGCTCAGCAGGAACGCGACCGGTTCCCCGTCTGGAACGAGCCGCAGCCGAGCGGGGACGGCCGCAAACGCCGCCGCGACCTGCCGATCCTCGGCGGGCTGCTGCTGGCTCTGGTCATTCTCTTGATCGCCATCGCCTGCGTGGGCGGCGGGAGCACTCCGACGAAGTCGCCGGACAAACAGCCGCAGCCGACGCATTCGTCCGTCGTCGACACGCCCCCCTCAGGGCGCTCGGTCGATCCCACGCTGCCGCATACGACCGTTCCTCCGGCCTGCTTCCCATTGCAGCCTTGCCGCTGAGCCCGGATGTCGTTGTGCGGCACTACGGCAGACGAGAGAACTCGAGACCGGACACCGTGCCGACGACCGGCGAGCCGTTAGCCGACGTGACGCATCACCCCTGACGCGCCCGTCTTCGATTCGACTGGACCAGCGCCCGGAATCACTCGGTGCGAGTGCCCGCCGCGGCACGCCACTGGCTGGGCGTGCAACCGTGGCGTTGCCGGAACCAGCGGGTGAAGTTCGCCGGGGCGGAGAAGGCGAGGAGTTCGGCGATCTCGGTGAGGGTGTGGCGACGGTTGGCGACCAGGTGCTGGGCCAGTTCGGCGCGGGTGGAATCGACCAGGGTGGTGAAGGTCTCGCCCTCCGCGGCGAGGTGGCGGTGGATGGTGCGGCGGTCCACGCCGAGGCTGCGCGCGACCTGGTCGGCCGAACAGCGACCGGTGGGCAGCAGCAGTTCGATGAGTTCGCGGACCCGGTCGAGGGTGGTCGTGGTGCGGGCGTCGGGTGTCGAGTCGAGCAACTGTTGGGCGTAGGCCCGCAGCTGCGGGTCGGACATCACGTTCGGCGCGTCGAGATCGGCGGCGTAGGTGAGGATCCCGTTGAAGTCGGCGTCGAAGACGAGGTGCGGGCCGAGCACGCGGTGATGTGTGCGGCGATCACGGGGCGCGGGATGGCTGAACCGCACTTCCAGTGGCTGCCATTCACTTCCGAGGAATCCGCGTAGCAGACCGTGCAGCACGCCGACCGCCAGCTCGATGGCTTGCCGGGTGCTGCCGGGACCACCCAGGTCGAGGGCCAGGCGGATGGTGGCGATGCCGTTGTCCTCCGTGAGCCGGGTGCGCAAGGCCTCGTTGTACATGTTCTCGTGGCGCGACAGGACCCGCAGTGCGCCACGAACATCGGGCTCGTCGCGGATCACCAGGCTCAGCGGGCCGAGATTGGCGAACCGGCGGCGCTCGGCCAGCAGCAGTCCGAAATCCTCGTTCCCGCTGGCGATCGTGGAGCGTTCGAGCAGGTCGGCGATGGCGGCCGCGGGGACCCAGCGGTCCTGCAGGCTCAAGCTGGCCGGATCCAGACCACCCGCGCGGATCAGTGCGACCGGGTCGAGTCCCAGCGATTGACCGAGCTCGACATACCTGTGCAGCGCGGCGTAGCGGGCCAGTGGCCTCAACGCATCCTCCCGAAAATGTCCCAATATGAACAAAATTCTGTCCCGACAGGATAAGCATCCGGTCATCATCCAGCTTAGTGTGGGTTCCATCACAGCGACGGTGACCAGCGGACAGGAGGCACAACGTGATCGGCGAGCGTACCCGACACAGCCTCCCGCTGACACCTCGCACTCGATAGCCAGATCCCAGCTCGCCCGCCCACCGAGGCACGGCGACATCGGATCGATATCCGTTCACCGGATCCGAGCACGGCCGCGCCCAGCCGGGGTGCGGCCACGTCGAAGAGGAGATTTGTTGTGGCACAGGCTGTTCGCTTCTACGAGACCGGTGGCCCGGAGGTCCTGCGCTGGGAAGAGGTCGCGGTGGGCGCACCCGGCCCCGGCGAGGTGCGCATCCGCCACGAGGCGGTCGGACTGAACTTCGCGGACACCTATTTCCGCAGCGGCCTGTACCCGGCCGCCTTGCCGGCGGGCATGGGTGTCGAGGCGGCCGGTGTGATCGAGGCCGTCGGCCCCGGGGTCGACGGATTCCGGCCCGGCGATCGGGTCACCTATACCGGCAGCCCGCTGGGCGCCTACAGCACCGAGCGGGTGATGTCCGCCGAGCATCTGATCGCGATCCCGGACGAGATCGGCTGCGATGTGGCAGCGGCGATGACCATGCGCGGGCTGACCACGGCCTACCTGCTGCGGCGCATCCACCCGTTGAACGCCGGGGACACGGTGCTGTTGCACGCCGCCGCGGGCGGCGTCGGATTGATCTTCACGCAGTGGGCGAAGCTGTTGGGGCTCACGGTGATCGGGACCGTGTCGAGCGAGGAGAAGGCCGAGATCGCCCGAGCACACGGCTGCGATCACGTGGTGCTCTACACCCGCGAGGACGTCGCCGCCCGGGTCCGGGAGATCACCGGCGGAGCGGGCGTGCCCGTGGTGTACGACAGCATCGGCAAGACCACCTTCGACGCGTCACTGGATTCGCTGGCGCGGCGCGGGCTGCTGGTGTGCTTCGGCACCGCCTCGGGCCCGACGCCGCCGATCGAGGCCATGCGTTTGGCGGTCAAGGGCTCGCTGTTCGTGACCCGTCCGGCCCTGGCCGACTACATCGCCGATCCCGCCGAGCGCGCCGAACTGGCCGGGGAGCTGTTCTCCCACGTCGCGGCCGGACGCATCCGCATCGAGATCAATCAGCGCTACGAGCTGCCCGACGCGGTGCGCGCGCACCGCGACCTGGAGTCCGGACGCAGCATCGGCTCCTCGGTCTTCACGCTCTGATCACCCGGCCCTCAGAGCTCATCGTTTGGAGGAACTCATGACAACCATTGCCCCACTCCCGAATTCGACAATGCGCGGCGCGATCGGCGTGCAGCCGCTGGCCTGTTCGATCGGCGCCGAACTTTTCGGCGTCGACCTCGCGCGGGCGGCGCACGACGACGCGCTGTTCGCCGAGCTGCGCGCCCTGCTGCTGGAATACAAGGTGCTGTTCGTTCGTGATCAGGACATCAGCCGCGCCGATCATGTCGCTCTCGCTCAGCGTTTCGGGCCGCTCGAGGACCATCCCGTGGCGGGCAGCGATCCCGACCATCCGGGACTGGTCCGCATCTACAAGGACCTCGACAGCCCGCCCGAGCACTACGAGAACGCCTACCACTGCGACGCCACCTGGCGGGTGAACCCGCCCATGGGCGCGATCCTGCGCTGCGTGGAAACGCCGCCGGTGGGCGGCGACACCATCTGGGTGAACATGGTCGAGGCCTATCGGCGACTGCCCGAGGACGTGCGTGACCGCATTCGAGGGCTGCGCGCGCGCCACAGCATCGAGGCCAGCTTCGGCGCGCGGATGCCGATGGATCAGCGCCACGAACTGGCGCAGCGCTTCCCCGACGCCGAACACCCCGTGGTGCGCACCCATCCCGAGACCGGTGAGCAGATCCTGTTCGTCAACTCCTTCACCACCCACCTGGTGAACTACCACACCTCCGAGCACGTGCGGTTCGGCGCGGACTACGCGCCCGGCGCCGCCGAGCTGCTGCACTACCTGATGCGACAGGCCACCATCCCCGAATACCAGGTGCGGTGGCGGTGGACGAAGAACAGCTTCGCCATCTGGGACAACCGCTCCACGCAGCACTACGCCGTCCAGGACTACTGGCCCGCGGTCCGCAAGATGGAGCGCGCCGGGATCATCGGCGACGCAACCTTCTGAAATCTCTTCACTCCCCACATTATTCGATTCCCGATCGGAGTATTTCCATGCATTTCCACGATGATTCGCTGTTCCCGGAGAACCAGGAGAAACTGGTCATCACCGTGGCCCCCTACGGTCCCGAATGGGAACTCGACGACTTCCGCGAGGACCTGCCGCTGACCATGGACGAGCATGTGCAGGCCGCGGTGGACTGTTACGAGGCCGGGGCCACCGTGCTGCACATTCACGTGCGCGAACTCGACGGCAAGGGCTCCAAGCGGCTCTCGAAGTTCAACGAACTGCTGGGCCGGCTGCGCGAGGCGGTACCGGAGATGATCCTGCAGGTCGGCGGCTCCATCTCGTTCGCGCCGGAAGGTGAAGGCGCGGACGCGAAATGGCTGTCCGACGACGCCCGGCACCTGCTCGCCGAACTGGATCCGGCGCCGGACCAGGTGACCATCGCCATCAACACCAGCCAGATGAACATCGTCGAGCTGATGACCGACGACGACATCGCCGGCACCTCCTTCACCCGCCCCGAGGTGTACGACGCCTACCGGGAAATGGTGGTCCCGGCCGGTCCCGCATGGGTCGAGGAGCATCTGAAGCGGTTGCAGGCCAAGGGTATTCAGCCGCATTTCCAGCTTTCCAGCATTCCGCAGCTGGAGACGGTGGAACGGTTGATCCGCCGCGGCGTCTACACCGGCCCGCTCATGCTGACCTGGGTCGCCATCGGCGGCGGCTTCGACGGACCCAACCCCTACAACATGATGGAGTTCGTCCGCCGCGTCCCCGACGGCGCCGTGCTGACCCTCGAGACACTGATGCGCAGCTGCCTGCCGGTCAACACCATGGCCATCGCCATGGGCCTGCACGCCCGCTGCGGCAACGAGGACACCCTGTGGGGCCGCAAGGGCGAGAAGATGACCTCGGTGCAGCAGGTGCAACAGCTGGTCCGTATCGCCGGGGAACTGGGCCGCGAGGTCGCCACCGGCAAGGAAGCCCGCCAGATCTACAAGCTCGACGAGCGCTACGGCAGCGCCGAGGAGACCCTCGCCAAGCTCGGGTACGCCCCCAACCGCAAGCCCGGCCAGGTCGGATTCACCCAGCACGCCTGACCTTCCCGGCCTCGGGCGGGCACCGCGCCCCGCCCGCCCGAGGCGGGCCGCACTCCGCCGTGCGCGCCGCCCTCGTACGTCCGTCAGCTCTCCGGCCCGCCGCACCCCGTCTCGGCGCGCCGGATTCGTAGGAGCATCAATGGAGTTGCACCCCACCGCGGACCCGGCGCCCGGCCTCGCCGACGCCCCGGTCCCGGCTCACACCCCCGCGCCCGCTGCCCGCAGCCGCTATCCATGGCTGGTGTTCGCGCTGGCCTTCGGGCTGCTGCTGGCCGACTACATGTCCCGGCAGGTCCTTAGCGCGGTCTTTCCGTTCCTGAAAACCGAATGGGCACTATCGGATTCCCGGCTGGCATCACTGACCAGCGTCGTGGCCCTGATGGTCGGGATCCTCACCCTGCCACTGTCGATCCTGGCCGATCGCTGGGGACGCGTGCGCAGCCTGGTCCTGATGGCCGTGCTGTGGAGCGCGGCGACCCTGCTGTGCGCGCTCGCCACCGGGTACGGGCAGATGCTCGGAGCTCGCTTCCTGGTCGGTGTCGGCGAGGCCGCCTACGGCAGCGTCGGCATCGCCGTGGTGCTCAGCGTGTTCACCCCGCGGGTGCACGCCGCCCTCAGCGGCGCGTTCATGGCCGGCGGTTCGTTCGGATCGGTGCTCGGCGTCGGGCTGGGCGGCGTCATCGCCGTGCACCTGGGCTGGCGGTGGTCCTTCGCCGCCATGGCCATCGCGGGCCTGATCCTGGCGGTGGCGTTCCGCGCCCTGGTCACCGAGGCGAAGCTGGCCCAGCACGCAGCTGACCAGGATCACCGGCCCGGGCAGCCCGGCCACGGCTACCGGGCGCCGGTATCGACGCTGTTCACCAATCCGGCGGTGCTGTGCGCCTACGTGGGCAGCGCGCTGCAGATCTTCACCGCGGCGGTCCTGCTGGCGTGGATGCCGAGTTTCATCAACCGCTCCTACGGTCTGGCCCCGGACCGGGCGGGCGCGGTCGCCGCGGTGTTCTCGCTGCTCATCGGCACCGGCATGATCGTCTGCGGCGTGATCACCGACCGTGTCGGCCGCCGCGACCTGACGCGGAAGTGGAGCGCCGCCATGGTGTTCTGCGCCATCTCGCTGCTGTGCCTGGGCGTCGGTTTCGGGATCGGCACCGGGCCGGTGCAATTGGCGCTGATCGGGATCGGCGCCTTCTTCTCCGGCGGCTCATCCGGTCCCACCGCGGCCATGGTCGCCAACCTCACCCATCCTTCGGTGCGGGCCTCGGCGCTGGGCACCCTCACCCTCGCCAACAGCTTGCTCGGGCTGGCGCTGGGCCCCTTCGTCGTCGGCGTCCTGGCCGATCACCTGGGACTGACGGTCGCATTGCGGCTGGCCCCGCTCGCGTACCTGGCCGCCCTCGCCGCTCTGATGCTGGGCAAACGCGCCTATCCGGCGGGGCTGCGCAGACTGGCCGCACTCGAGCCCGCGCCCTCGGTCTGATCTCGAAAGGAACTGCCACCCACCATGAATGACGCCAACGAACCCACCATCGTGATCGTGCCCGGCCTGCGCGACCATGTGCCCGACCACTGGCAGACGCGCCTCGCCGAACGCCTGACGCGGGTGCGCACGGTCCCGCCGCTCGAGCACGACACCCTCTCGCGCGCAGCCCGGGTCGCCGCACTCGACGCCGTGATCGCCGAGATCGACGGCCCGGTGGTGCTGGTCGCCCACAGTGCCGGCGTGATGATCGCCGTGCACTGGGCGCAACAAGCCACCCGACCCGTGCGCGGCGCGCTGCTGGCCGCACCCCCCGATTTCGAAACACCACTGCCACCGGGATATCCGGACACGGGCGAACTCGACGCCGCCGGATGGAATCCGATTCCGTGGCGACGGCTGCCATTCCCCAGCACCGTGGCCGCCTCCACCACCGACCCGCTCGCGTCCTTCCGGCGGGTGGCGGGAATGGCCGAAGCGTGGGGCAGCCGCCTGGTGGATCTCGGGGACGTGGGTCACCTCAACCCCGCCTCCGGCTACGGCTATTGGCCACGCGCGGAAGAACTCCTGCGGGAACTGATCGACGCCACCGCGGTCTCGACGCCGGGTGCGGGGGTCGCGCTGTGAGCAAGATCGTCGCCTCCGCGGCCGCGGCGGTCGCCGACATCGCGTCCGGATCGTGTCTGGCGGTCGGCGGGTTCGGGCTGTGCGGGATTCCTGACGTGCTGATCGAGGCGCTGGCCGCGACCGCGGTCACCGACCTGGAGATCATCTCCAACAACTGTGGCACGGACCGGTACGGGCTGGGAATTCTGCTGGCCGACAGGAAGATCCGCCGCATCACCGCCTCCTATGTGGGCGAGAACGGCGAGTTCGCCCGCCAATACCTGTCCGGCGAGCTCGAGGTCGAGCTGACGCCGCAGGGCACGCTGGCCGAGAAATTGCGGGCCGGCGGCGCCGGAATCCCGGCGTTCTTCACCCCGGCCGGGGTCGGCACCCCGATCTCCGAAGGCGGTCTGCCGTGGCGGTACGCCGTCGACGGATCGGTGGCCGTGGCCTCGCCGCCCAAGGAGGTCAGGGCCTTCGGCGGGCACCGGGATCAGCGGCGCTACGTGCTCGAGGAAGCCCTCACCGCCGACTACGCGCTGATCCACGCGCTCATCGGCGATACCGATGGCAATCTGGTGTTCGACAAGGCCGCCCGCAACTTCAATCCGCTGGCAGCCGCGGCCGGTCGCGTCTGCATCGCCCAGGTCGAAAACCTCGTTCCCGCCGGCGAACTCGACCCGGACCGGATTCACCTGCCCGGGATCTTCGTCGACCGCATCGTGCACACCGGACCGCAAACCAAGCGCATCGAGAAGCGCACCGTCGCCCAGGAGCATTGACATGAGTACTGCCACCACGGTTCTCGGCTGGTCCCGCACCGCCATGGCCGCCCGCGCCGCGCGGGAACTGCGACCCGGCGAATACGTCAACCTCGGCATCGGACTGCCGACCCTGATCCCCAACCACATGCCCGACGGGGTGCACGTCACCCTGCACTCGGAGAACGGCATCCTCGGCACCGGCCCCTACCCGCACGAGACAGCGATCGACGCCGACCTGATCAATGCCGGGAAGGAGACCGTGACCGTCGTCGCGGGGGCGTCCTTCTTCGATTCGGCGACCAGCTTCGGCATGATCCGCGGCGGCCACATCGACACCGCCGTGCTGGGTGGCATGCAGGTCTCGGCCACCGGCGATCTGGCGAACTGGATGGTGCCCGGCCACCTGGTGAAAGGCATGGGCGGCGCAATGGACCTGGTCCACGGCGCCCGCCGGGTCATCGTGCTCATGGAGCACACCGACAAGACCGGCGCATCGAAGATCGTGCCCCGCTGCACTCTTCCGCTCACCGGTGCGGCGGTCGTGCACCGCATCATCACCGATCTGGCCGTCATCGACGTCACCGCCACCGGGCTGGTCCTGCGCGAATGCGCACCCGGCGTGACCGAATCCGATGTCCGCGCGGCCACGGCCGCCCCGCTGACCACCGCGGCCTGACCGCTCCGAGAGGTTCCTGTGCTCAATCTCGCTGTACTCCTGGAGGATTCGGCACGCCGGTATCCCGGCATCGATGCCGTCGTGGGTGACCTCGAGCGGCTGACCTATGCCGAACTCGACGCACGCGCCAACCAGGTCGCCCACCTGCTGACCGCCCGCGGAATCCAGCCGGGCGACAAGGTTGCGCTCTCGTGCCCGAATCTGCCGGAGTTCGTGATCTGCTATTACGGGATCGTCAAAGCGGGCGCGGTGGTGGTGCCGCTCAATATCCTGCTGCGTCCCCGCGAAATCGCCTACCACCTCGACGATTCCGAAGCGGCGCTGTATCTCTGCTTCGAAGGCACGGCCGAACTGCCGATGGGCGAATACGGCTGGGCGGGATTCCAGCAGGCGCCGGACTGCCGGCACATGGTCCTGATCACGGCTGATCCGCGGGCCCGATCGCCGTACCCGGGTGTCGACATCTTCGCGCGGGCCGTCGCGGAACTACCGGGGAGGTTCGGTACCGTCGCCCGCCGCCCCGAGGACACCGCGGTCATCCTCTACACCAGCGGAACCACCGGCCGACCCAAGGGCGCAGAGCTCACCCACGCCAATATGGTGATGAACGCCCTGACCGCGAACCGGCTCTTCGACAATCGGCCCGACCGGCGCGACAGCCATCTGGTCACCCTGCCGCTGTTCCATTCCTTCGGCCAGACCATCCATATGAACGCCGGGCTGTCGGTCGGGTCCACGCTGGTACTCATGCCGCGATTCGACGCGGCCGCGGCACTACGGGTACTGGCCGACGAACGCGTCACCTTCTTCGCCGGTGTGCCGACGATGTACTGGGGGCTGCTGCGGGCGCTGGACGACACCGTCGACGTCGGCCGTATCGCCGCCACCCTGCGCAAGGCCGTCTCCGGCGGCGCGGCGCTGCCGGTCGAGACCACGACGCGCTTCGCGCAGCGATTCGGCGTGCCCATCCTCGAGGGGTACGGGCTGTCCGAGACCTCACCGTTGGCGTTGTTCGCCGATCCGGAGCGCGATTCCCGGCCCGGATCGATCGGAATTCCCGTGTGGGGCATCGAAGTCCGGCTCATCGACCCGGAATGGAACACCGTCGCCGACGCCGGTGAGATCGGCGAGATCGCGGTGCGCGGCCACAATGTCATGAAGGGCTACCACCGCCGGCCCGACGCCACCGCGCAGGTGATGCGGGACGGCTGGCTCCGCACCGGCGACCTCGCCCGCCGCGACGCCGACGGCTACTACTACATCGTCGACCGCGCCAAGGACATGATCGTGCGGGGCGGATTCAACGTCTATCCCCGCGAAATCGAAGAAATCCTGCACACCCATCCCGCCGTCTCACTCGCCGCCGTCATCGGCATCCCCGACGAGCATTACGGCGAGGAGATCAAGGCCTGCGTCATCCCCGAACCCGGGGCCGCGGTCACCGCGGACGAGCTGATCGACTGGTGCCGGGAACAGCTGGCCGCCTATAAGTATCCGCGCGTCGTCGAATTCACCGCCACGCTGCCGATGACCGCCAGCGGCAAGATCCTCAAACGCGAACTCGCCCGAGCCCACAACCGGATCACCGTCTCTCGGTGAGGCCGGAAATCCCGTACCGATGATGAGGAAACAGGAATGAAGATGAGGAACACTGCCGTGACAGCGGCGCTCGCGGCCTCGACGCTGGTCGCCACCGCCGTCACCGCCCACGCGGCACCGACGGACGAGACTCCCTCCACCGCAGTGCATTACGAGGTGACCCGGGCCGGAGACTCCGCCGTCCTGACCGTCGCCGGCGGCACCGTACGGCAGCTCGACCAGCAGCTCGCCGTCCTCGACCGCGACAATCGGTTGATCGCCGCCATCCCCTTGACCTACCGGGTCGATGACACCGCCTACCCGATCACCGCCCGCATCGACGGCGCCACCGCGACGCTGACCCCGTCGAAGGACAACCCCCAGCACGTCACGCCGGTGGCCGCCGCCGACGTCGTGACCGCCGATCGGGCGGCGGCACAGATCGCCGAATCCTTCACTCCCCGTGACGCGCAAGCACTGGGCGCGTTCGCTCAGCGCGCCGCCATCGGCGCGGCGGTCAGTGCCGTGCTCGGCGCCGTCGTCGGCGCGGGCGTGGGCTGCCTGGTCGGCGCGGCCGCCGGAGCCGTCCTGAGCAGCCCCGTGATCGCATTGCTGGTGCCGTTCGTCGGCGCGACCATCGCCGGGTGCGTACTCGGCATGGCCACCCTCGGCGCCGTCGGCTCGATGGGCGGCGTCGTGGTGGCGGGCGGCCCCATCACCCTGTTCTCCGCCATCCAGTACTTCTCGACCATCCTCGCTCCGTGTCCGCCCGAACTGCCCTACTGCAAGGACCCCGCTCAGCCCGCGCCGCCGGCCAAATAGTCCGCGCCACAACTCAGGAGCTCCCCGATGACAATCCGACATGCGACGCTCACCCTCGTCCTCGCCTGTCTCGCCACGGCCACCGCCTGCTCGTCCGGCGACACCTCTTCCCCGCCCGCATCCGTCCCCCCGACGCCCGCCACGCCGGCCTCGATCGGCGTGACGTCGTCGGCGGGTCGAGATATGTTGACAGACAAGGCGGGTAAGTCCCTCTACGTCTTCGCGAAGGACACCCCCGGCACCTCGGCGTGCGTCGGCGAGTGCCTCACCAAATGGCCCGCACTACCGGGACCGGTCATCGCCGGCCCGGGTGTCACCGCGGGCCTGATCACTACCCTCACCCGCCCGGACGGGACCACCCAGGCCGCCTACGCGGGCAAGCCCCTCTATTATTTCGCCGCCGACTCCGCCCCCGGCGACACCCGCGGCCAGGGCCTGATGGGCGCCTGGCACCTGATCGCACCCGACGGCCAACCCGTGCCCTGACCACCCGCACGACGTGACCCGGTGGTCCGAGAACGCCTATACGGGAAGGGGTTCCAGCAAACCGCCCGCCCTCAGGACGCTTCCGCTCGGGTGAACCACAGGTGGGTGACGGCTCCGGTGCTGAGCATGTCGGCGAGGCGGTAGCCGGGGAGGGTGCCGAGGTTGTCGTAGAGGCGCTCGCCGGAGCCCAGGAGGACCGGGACTATCGCCAAGTGCAGGTCGTCGATCAGACCCGCGGCGAGGAAGCGGCGGACCGTGCTGACGCCGCCGCCGAGGCGGACGTCTCGGCCGGCGGCGGACTCGAAGGCCTGCTTCAGGACGGCTTCGGGGGTGTCGGCGACGAAGTGGAAAGTGGTGCCGCCCTTCATCGGGAGGGCGGGGCGGGGGTGGTGGGTCATGACGAAGGTGTCGTGGCGGTAGGGCGGGGTGTCGCCCCACCAGCCGGTCCAGGAGTGATCGGGCCATTCGCCGCGGACGGGGCCGAACATGTTGCGGCCCATGATGGTGGCGCCGATATTGTGGTCGCCGGCGGCGAGGATGTCGTTGTCGGGGCCCGGATCGCCGCCGGGTTCACCCATCATGTCGCGGCCGTAGCGAGTGCGGAAGACCCAGTCGTGGAGGCGTTCACCGCCAATGCCCAGCGGGGCATCGGCGCTCTGGTCGCAGCCGGCGGCGTAGCCGTCGAGGGAGACCGCGAAATTGTGGACGCGAAGTTTCGGCATGGCGCGAGCCTCTCGAGAGTGTGAGGGCGGCGTGTTCCGCCCTCACCTTCTCATCGATCGGCGGACGGCCGGATCGACACGCGGTGGGTCGCTATCCCTGGTTCTCGTCGAGCAGTTCGCGCAAGCGGTGGGCGAAACGCTCGGGTTGTCCGGGGTAGCCGGAGTCGGCGCTGGTGAAACCACCGTGGTGGCTGGGGAAGACGGCCGGGGCCGAACCGAGCAGGGCCGCGGTGGCCTCGGCGGTGCGGGCGGTGAAGGTGCCCGCGGATTCCTCGCCGACCGCGATGACGACGCGGGTGGGCGCGGCCCGCAGCGCGGCGGCGTCGGGGACGTAGCCCGTGATGGCCCAGGACGCGTCGGACAGCAGCGGGTCGTCGCGGGTGCCGTCGTCCTCGGTGGGCATGCCGAACATCGCCGGATCCGCCGGGGGCTGGGCGAAGTAGGCGTCGGTGAATTCGCCCTGCCAGGAGGTGAGGGCGATGAACGCGGCCATGCCCGCGAACGAGCCCTTCGCCTGGTAGGCGTCGCGGACCTGGGCCTGGGCGCGGGCGGCGGCCTCGGCGTCGGGCAGCACGGTGATGATCGGGGGCTCGTGCGCGACGAGCGTGGTCACATCGCCGGGATGGGCGGTGACCAGGGCCAGGGCGGTGACCGCGCCGCCGCTGCTGGCGAACAGATCCACCGGGCCCACCTGCAGGGCGGTGAGCAGGGCGTGGAGGTCCTCGGCCTGGACGGTCGGCGAGTTGTCGGAGCGCCCGTCGGTGCGGACGCTGCGGCCGAGCCCGCGCGGGTCGTAGGTGATCACGGTGCGATCCGGGAAATACGCTGCCAGCGCCGCGAAACCCTCCGCGGTCATGGGCTGGCCGATCATCAGCAGCGGCCGGGGCGCGCTCTCGGCCGGGGCGGGGCCCAGCAGATCGTAGGCGAGGTCGGCGTCGGGCAGGGCCAGAACGTGTTCGGTCATCAGGCGGTCGTTCCTCTCGGGCGAGGGCGGCGGGTCCGCCCTACCTTCTCATCGAACGACGACAGCCTGAATCGACACGCGTGCCCGAATCGGGCCGGAAACGATCAGGACCAGCCGAAGAGAGTGTGGCCGACGGTATTCCAGCCGAGCACCGAGTCCACGGCCAGACCGCAGAACACGACGGCCAGATAGTTGTTGGACTGCAGGAACAGTCGCAGCGGCTTGACCGATTCGCCCTTGCGGACACCGGAGTACAGCTGGTGCGCCATCAACAGGAACCAGGCGCCCGCGACCAGCGCGGTCGCGGCGTAGATCACGCCCGCCGCGGGGACCAGGGCGAAGGTGGCCAGCACGGTCGCCCAGGTGTAGAGGACGATCTGCCGGGTGACGGTCTGCTCGGTGGCCACGACCGGGAGCATCGGGACGCCCGCGGCCTTGTAGTCCTCCTTGTACCGCATGGCCAGCGCCCAGGTGTGCGGCGGCGTCCAGAAGAAGATGACCAGGAACAGCACGATGGCGGGCCAGCCGATAGTGCCGGTGACCGCGGACCAGCCGACCAGGGCGGGCATGCAGCCCGCCGCGCCGCCCCACACCACGTTCTGCGAGGTGCGGCGCTTGAGGCCGAGGGTGTAGACGAAGACGTAGAACAGGATGGTCGCCACGACCAGCGCGCCGGAGAGCAGGTTGGCCTGCCACCACAGCCAGGCGAACGACGCCAAGCCGAGGGTGACGCCGAACACGAAGGCGTTGCGGGTGGGGACGGCCTCGCGGGCCAGCGGACGCTTGGAGGTCCGCTTCATCACCTTGTCGATGTCGGCGTCGGCGACACAGTTGAGGGTGTTGGCGCTCGCCGCGCCCATCCAGCCGCCGAACAGGGTGACCAGGATCAGACGGATGTCGACATTGCCGCGGTCGGCCAGCAGCATGGTGGGAATCGTTGCGACGAGCAGCAATTCGATGACCCGGGGCTTGGTCAGCGCAATGTAGGCGAGCACCCGCCTGGTCGCCGCCGAGATCGGGCCGCTACCCGTCACCCGGTCGGCGAGCACCGCCCCGGAGGAGCCGTGAGCGCCACCCGGCTGTTGCCCAATCCCCACAGTTTCTCCTCGCACGCCGTGCATCATCCGATCGGTCTGGATTCAGTGGTGCGCGATCCAGACCCGGTCCGGTGCGAAATCCGGACACGGTGCGGCGCGGCCACTACTACAGAGCATGGTAGACCCACGGCGACCATGCTCCCGACCAGGTCCACCCCGACGCGCACCGAGACCGGTTCGCGACGCGTACGCCGGGCAGTCACGAACAGGTCCGCGAAACGCCACGAACCGACGACGCGGCGGCAAGTGAATGCGGGTTCCCTTATGACCACGAAACGCCGCCCTTTAGGGTGGTTGTAGATCGGTGCGGCCGCGTCGCACCCGGATCGAACGCAGCGATTCCCGCCGCCGCCCACAACCGCATCGTTGACGAATGGTCAGGAGAACCTCGGTCGTGTCAGTCACAGACGACATCCGCGCGCTCACTCAGCCGAACCACCCCACCGACTGGACCGATCTGGACACCAGAGCCGTCGACACGGCCCGGGTCCTCGCCGCCGACGCGGTCCAGAACACCGGCAACGGCCACCCGGGCACCGCGATGAGCCTCGCTCCGCTGGCCTACACCCTGTTCCAGCGCGTGATGCGCCTGGATCCGGCGGATCCGGCGTGGGTGGGTCGCGACCGTTTCGTTCTGTCGTGCGGCCACTCCAGCCTCACCCTCTACATCCAGCTGTACCTGGCCGGCATGGGTCTCGAGCTGACCGACCTCGAGCACCTGCGCAAGTGGGGTTCGCTGACCCCGGGCCACCCGGAGTACCGCCACACCGACCACGTCGAGATCACCACCGGCCCGCTGGGCCAGGGCCTGGCCTCGGCGGTGGGCATGGCGATGGCGTCGCGGCGTGAGCGCGGCCTGTTCGATCCCGAAGCGGCGCAGGGCGAGAGTGCGTTCGATCACTTCATCTATGTCGTCGCCTCCGACGGTGACATGGAGGAGGGCGTCACCTCCGAGGCGTCCTCGCTGGCGGGCACCCAGCAGCTGGGCAATCTGGTCGTCTTCTACGACGACAACAGGATCTCCATCGAGGACGACACCCGCATCGCGTTCACCGAGGACGTCGCGGCGCGCTACGCGGCCTACGGCTGGCACGTGCAGACCGTCGAGGGCGGCGAGAACGTCACCGCCATCGAGGAAGCCATCGCCGCCGCGCAGGCCGTGACCGACAAGCCGTCGATCATCCTGCTGCGCACCATCATCGGCTTCCCGGCCCCGAACAAGATGAACACCGGTTCCTCGCACGGCGCCGCGCTGGGCGTCGACGAGGTCGCGGCCACCAAGAAGATCCTGGGCTTCGACCCGGAGAAGAGCTTCGACGTGGACGCCGCCGTGATCGCGCACTCGCGCGGCAATGTCGCCGACCGCGGCAAGGCCGCCCGCGCGGCCTGGCAGGAGCAGTTCGAGGCGTGGGCCGCCGCGAACCCGGAGAACAAGGCGCTGTTCGACCGCCTGCAGGAGCGTCGCCTGCCCGAGGGCTGGACCGAGACCCTGCCGGTGCACGAGCCGGGCAAGGCCATGGCGACCCGTAAGGCGTCCGGCGCGGTGCTCGCGGCGCTGGCCCCGGTGCTGCCGGAGCTGTGGGGCGGTTCGGCCGACCTCGCCGAGTCCAACAACACCACCATGCCGGGTGCGGCGTCCTTCGGCCCGGAGTCGATCTCCACGGGCGCGTGGAAGGCCAACCCGTACGGCCGGACCCTGCACTTCGGTGTGCGTGAGCACGCCATGGGCTCGATCCTGAACGGCATCGCCCTGCACGGACCGACCCGTCCGTACGGCGGCACCTTCCTGGTGTTCTCCGACTACATGCGTCCCGCGGTGCGCCTGGGCGCGCTCATGCGCACCCCGGTCACCTACGTGTGGACCCACGACTCCATCGGCCTGGGCGAGGACGGCCCCACCCACCAGCCGATCGAGCACCTGGCCGCGCTGCGCGCCATCCCCGGCCTGAACGTGGTCCGCCCGGGCGACGCCAACGAGACCACCTACGCCTGGCGCACCATCCTGGAACGCGATAGCGCCGAACGGCATTCGCACTTCCTGGTCTCCGAGCCGCCGCACCAGGACGGCCCGTCCGCGCTGGCGCTGACCCGTCAGGACCTGCCGATCCAGGAGGGCACCAGCTACGAGGGCGTCCGCAAGGGCGGCTACATCCTGGCCGAATCCTCCACCGGCACACCGCAGGTAATCCTGATCGCCACCGGTTCGGAACTGCAGCTCGCGGTCGACGCGCGCGCTACGCTCGAGGCACAGGGCATCGGCACCCGCGTGGTGTCCATGCCGTGTGTGGAGTGGTTCGACGCGCAGGAGCAGTCCTACCGCGACGAGGTGCTGCCGCCGTCGGTGCGGGCCCGCGTCACGGTGGAGGCCGGCATCGCGATGCCGTGGCACCGTTTCACCGGCGACGCCGGTGAGAACGTCTCCATCGAGCACTTCGGTGCCTCGGCCGACTTCAAGACGCTGTTCCGCGAGTTCGGCATCACCGCCGATGCCGTGGTCGCCGCTGCCACCCGCTCGCTCGCCAAGGTGAAGGGATAGTTGTCATGACCCAGAACACGAACACCGCGGCCCTGTCGGCCGCCGGGGTTTCGGTGTGGCTGGACGACCTGTCACGCGATCGCATCAAGTCCGGAAATCTGAAGGGCCTGATCGACTCCCGCAATGTCGTCGGTGTCACCACCAACCCGACCATCTTCCAGGGCGCGCTGTCGAAGGGCCACGCCTACGACGAGCAGGTCACCGAGCTCGCCGCGCGCGGCGCGGACGTCGACTCGGCCATCCGCACCATCACCACCGATGACGTGCGCGCGGCCTGCGACGTGTTCGCCGACGTCTTCGCCGCGTCCAAGGGCGTCGACGGCCGCGTCTCCATCGAGGTCGACCCGCGCCTGGCCTTCGACACCGACGGCACGGTGGCCCAGGCCATCGAGCTGTGGAAGATCGTGGACCGGCCCAACCTGTTCATCAAGATCCCGGCGACCGAGGCCGGCCTGCCGGCCATCACCCGGGTCATCTCCGAGGGCATCAGCGTGAACGTGACGCTGATCTTCTCGGTGCGGCGCTACATCGCGGTGATGGGCGCCTACCTCGACGGTCTGCGCAACGCCACCACCTCCGGGCACGACATCGCCAAGGTCCAGTCCGTCGCCTCGTTCTTCGTCTCCCGTGTGGACACCGAGATCGACAAGCGGCTCGAGGCCATCGGCACCCCGGAGGCCCTGGCGCTGCGCGGCAAGGCCGGAATCGCCAACGCGCACTTGGCCTATGCCGCCTACCAGGACATTTTCGACGGCGGCAAGCACACCGACGTGTTCAACAAGCTGTCGTCGCAGGGCGGCAACAAGCAGCGCGCGCTGTGGGCCTCGACCGGTGTGAAGAACCCCGAGTACTCCGACACCATGTACGTGACCGAGCTGGTCGCCCCCGACACGGTGAACACGCTGCCGGAGAAGACCCTCGAGGCCGTCGCCGACCACGGCGTGATCGTGCCGAACGCGGCCGTCGGCAAGGCGGAGCAGGCACAGGCGGTCTTCGACCAGCTGGTCGCGGTGGGCATCGACCTGGACGACGTGTTCGGTGTGCTCGAGACCGAGGGCGTCGACAAGTTCGTCGCCTCCTGGCAGGAACTGCTCGACGCCACCACCGAAAAGCTGCAGGTCGCGGGAGGCAACTGACCGTGGCTCGCGCGGCGACGACGGTCGCGATGCCCAACCCGCTGCGCGATGATCGCGACAGCCGGGTGCCCCGCATCGCCGGACCGTGCAACGTGGTGATATTCGGCGTTACCGGTGACCTGTCGCGGCGCAAAGTGCTGCCGGCCATCTACGATCTGGCGAACCGGGGGCTGCTGCCCCCGGGCTTCTCGCTGATCGGATTCGCGCGCCGGGACTGGACCGACGAGGACTTCGCGAACCTGGTTCACGAGTCCGTGTCGTCCTCGGCGCGCACCCCCTTCCGCGAGGAGGTGTGGCAGCAGCTCAAGGAGGGTCTGCGTTTCGTCCGCGGCACGTTCGAGGACGACGCGGCCTTCCACAAGCTGGCCACCACCCTCAAGGATCTGGACCGGGATCGCGGGACGGGCGGCAATACCGCCTTCTACCTGTCGATCCCACCCAGCGACTTCCCCATCGTGCTGGAACAGCTGTCGAAGAACGGGCTGGCCAAGCCGACCGATTCCCCCGCGGGGCAACCGGAACCGTGGCGGCGAGTGGTGATCGAGAAGCCGTTCGGGCACGACCTGAACAGCGCGCAGGAACTCAACGCGCTGGTCAACACGGTGTTCCCGGAGCGGTCGGTGTTCCGCATCGACCACTATCTGGGCAAGGAGACGGTCCAGAACATTCTGGCGTTGCGCTTCGCCAATCAGCTGTGGGATCCGATCTGGAACGCCAACTATGTGGACCACGTGCAGATCACCATGGCCGAGGACATCGGCCTGGGTGGTCGCGCGGGGTACTACGACGGCATCGGCGCGGCCCGTGACGTCATCCAGAATCACCTGCTGCAACTGCTGGCGCTGACGGCCATGGAAGAGCCGGTGAGCTTCCAGCCCAAGCAGTTGCAGATCGAGAAGATCAAGGTGCTCTCGGCGACGAAACTCGTTGCGCCGCTGGATGAGACGACCGCGCGCGGCCAGTACACGGCGGGCTGGCAGGGCAGTGAGCCGGTGGTGGGCCTGCTGCAGGAGGAGGGCTTCGACCCCAACTCCCGCACCGAGACCTACGCCGCCATCACCCTGTCCGTGGCGACCCGCCGCTGGGCGGGCGTGCCGTTCTACCTGCGCACCGGCAAGCGTCTGGGCCGGCGCGTCACCGAGATCGCGGTGGTGTTCAAGCGCGCCCCGCACCTGCCCTTCGACCAGACCATGACCGAGGAACTCGGACAGAACGCGCTGGTCATCCGGGTGCAGCCGGACGAGGGCATCACCATGCGATTCGGGTCCAAGGTGCCCGGGTCGTCCATGGAGGTGCGCGACGTGAACATGGACTTCAGCTACGGCGAGGCGTTCACCGAGGACTCCCCCGAGGCCTACGAGCGGCTCATCCTGGACGTGCTGCTCGGGGTGCCGTCGCTGTTCCCGGTCAACGAGGAGGTCGAATTGTCCTGGCGCATCCTCGATCCCGCGCTCGAACACTGGGCCGCGACCGGCAAACCCGACCCGTACGAGGCGGGCGGCTGGGGTCCGGAATCCGCCGACGAGATGCTCGCGCGCAGCGGGCGGGAATGGCGGCGGCCGTGACCACACCCACCCAGGAGCCCGCCCGATGATCATCGACATGCCCGACACCGACACCCGCGAGGTGTCGAAACGCCTTGTGCAACTGCGGGAATCCAATGGCGTGGTCACCATGGGCCGGGTGCTCACTCTAGTCGTGTGCACCCTCGACAGCTCCGAGGCCGAGGACGCCATCGACGCGGCCAACGACGCCAGCCGTGAACACCCGTGCCGGGTGATCGTGCTGGCCCGCGGCGACCGCATGGCCCAGACGCGGCTGGACGCGCAGATCCGCGTGGGCGGCGACGCGGGCGCGGCCGAGGTGATCGTGCTGCGGCTGCAGGGCGATCTGGTGCCGCACGAGGCCAGCGTGGTGATCCCGTTCCTGCTGCCCGACACCCCCGTGGTGGCGTGGTGGCCGCGGGGCGCGCCGGAGTTCCCGTCCAAGGATTCGGTGGGCCGCCTGGCGACCCGCCGGATCACCGACGCGACTTTCGCGGCCGACCCGCAGGCCACCATCAAGGGTCGCCGGCACTCCTACGCGACCGGCGACACCGATCTGGCGTGGAGCCGGGTCACCTACTGGCGGGCGCTGCTGGCGGCGGCGCTCGACGAGGCCCCGTTCGAAACCGTTGAGTCGGTGACGATTTCGGGCCTGAAGGAAGAACCGGCGCTGGACATGCTGGCGGGCTGGCTGGCCGCGCGGCTGGACTGCCCGGTGGTGCGGCGCACCGGCGAGCTGAAGGTGGAGATGCACCGGCCCTCGGTGTCGATCGCCATCTCCCGCCCCCAGCACGGCCGCACCGCGACCCTGTCCCGCACCGGCGAGCCCGACCAGCGTTTCGCGCTGGCGCGCCGCGAGACCAAGGACTGCCTGGCCGAGGAACTGCGTCACCTCGACGCCGACGACATCTATGCCGAGGCCCTCACCGGAATCGAAAGGGTGACCTATGAGTAAGCCCGCCGTCACGGAAACATTCACCACCGTCGACGATCTGGTGATGGCGGCGGCCGCCCGCTTCGTCGCGCAGGTGGTCGAGGCGCAGCGGCTGCGCGGCTCCGCCTCGGTGGTCCTGACCGGCGGCGGCACCGGCATCGCGCTGCTGGAACTGGTGCGCAAGGCCCCCGGCGACATCGACTGGGGCAAGCTCGACATCTTCTGGGGCGACGAGCGTTTCGTGCCCACGGGCGACCCGGAGCGCAACGAACTCCAGGCCCGCCACGCGCTGCTCGACCACGTCCCGGTCGACCCGTCCCGGGTGCACCCGACCGAGACCTCGAGCGGCGACTATCCGGACCCGCTGGAGGCCGCGGGCGAGTACTCGGCCACCGTGCACGCGCACCTGGCCGAGCACGGCGCGTTCGACCTGCACCTGCTCGGCATGGGCGGAGAAGGGCACATCAACTCGCTGTTCCCGCATACCGACGCCACCCGCGAGGAACACGAGCTGGTTGTCGCGGAGACCAATTCGCCCAAGCCGCCGGCCGTACGAATCACGCTGACGCTGCCCGCGATCCGCAAGTCACGCCACGTCATGCTGATCGTGTCCGGTGAGGCGAAGGCGGCCGCGGTGGCCGCCGCCCTCAACGGGGCGTCGCCGCTCGATATCCCGGCGGCGGGTGCTATCGGCACCGAGTCCACCACCTGGCTGCTGGACGAGAGCGCCGCGGCGGACCTGCCGCGCTAGTTCCACCGACGGCGGGCCCGGATCGATCGATCCGGGCCCGCCGTTCGTCGTTTCCGCCGACATCCTGGCCTCCCCGTCCGACGCGCGGCGTCCTCGCATGCCCTGATCGGCTCGACCGCTGTAAACGGGTAGCCGACTACTCGCGATTAGCTGGTAGGACGCTTCTATCGTCGAATCCGCGCCGAAAGGTTCGGTGCATGGAGGGGAAGGCCATGATCGACATCATCACCCTGCGCGGCACCGGCGAGCAGCGCAACTCGGACGGGGCACCGGCGGGCATGCTGCACGATGTCGCCAAGCTGCTGGACCCGAGCAAGTTCAGCACGTTCGAACCGGACTGGCCCGCCGAGATCGGCCCGGTGCCCAGCACCTGGGGCTCCTCGCTGAACACCTCGGTGCGGCTCGGGGTCGCGGCGGGGGTCAAGGCCATCCAGGATTCGCCGAATGTGTGCGGCCTGCTGAGCTATTCGCTCGGCGGGATCGTGGCCAGCACGATCCTGCAGGGTGTGCGCGCGGGTGTCTACACCAATGTCGACGGGGCGCCGCTCAAGATCGCGTTCACGGTGAACATCGCCAACCCCATGCGCCGCAAGGGCCAGTCGGTCGGCGACCTGTGCCCGCCGCACACCTATGGCCTGCACGGGCAGCGCGGCTCCTGGCCGGTGGGCCTGGACGTGCGCGAGTACGCCAACCCCGACGACATCATCACCTCTTCCCCCGGCGACTCCCCGCTGCGCGCCATCGACACCGCCATCTCCCCCTTCTCCCTCGTCGAGGGCGCGCGCATCGGCAATCTCACCCCGATGCTGTTCCACGAGCTGCTGAACTTCCTGCTCCAGAATCCGGTCGCCAATCTGGACCGCTACACCACCGCGATGCGCGGCCTGCTCGGCTACCTGACGCCGTGGCCCGACGGCGAGCACGTCCGGTACTCCGGCCACAACATGCCCGGCACGAACGTGCTGTGGACGACCCACGCGGCGGAATACCTCAACGCCCACTACTGAACGCCCGTCCACGCCGTCGCGCGGGCGGCGGGATAGATTGCGGGAGAGTAGTAGCGAGGTGATTCGTGGGTGGTCCGCCGAGTGACGCCGAGGGGGTCGGCGTTCGGCCGGAGGTGTTGGTGAATGTCCTGGGTGGGCTGGCCGCGACGGTGTCGGGGCGGCCGGTCGACCTGGGCGGGTTGCGGCAGCGGAGTCTGCTCGCGGCCCTGATCGCGGCCTATCCGCGGGAAGTGTCCGCGGACCGGCTGCTCGAACAGGTGTGGCACGATGCGGCCGAACCTTCGGTCAGCTCACTGCATTTCGGGATCTCGAAGCTGCGCGACCGGCTCGAACCCGATCGGCGGCGCGGCGCCGAAAGGGTGATCGTGCGATCCGGGACGCGGTACCAGCTTGCCCTGGACGCGGACCGGATCGACGCGCACCGCTTCGCCGGACGGCTCGCCGCCGCCGAATCGGCCTGCGCGGCCGGGGATTCCGCGGCCGGGCTGAGCGCCTACGAAACGGCGCTGAGCGAGTGGAAGGGCGCGCCCTACGCCGATATCGCCGACGCCGATTTCGTGCGGCCGGAGATCGCGCGGCTGACCGGGCTGGAACTGCGGGCCCGGAAAGCCTTGGTGGAGTTGCGACTCGGCACCGGCCGGATCGAGGCCGCACTCGCCGACGCCGAGGCGCTGGTGGCCGCGCATCCGCTCGACGAACGGGTGTGGGAGCTCGCGGCGCTGGCGCGCTACCGGGCCGGGCGGCAGTCCGAGGCGCTGGCGGCATTGCGGGATGTGCGGCGGCTGCTCGACACCGAACTCGGCATCGAGCCGGGAGTCGGGTTGCGCGAACTCGAGACCGCGATCCTGCGCCATGACGAGGATCTGCTGCCCGGGTCGGCGGCCGCGGTCCATGCCGTCACCCCGTTGATCGCGGCGACCTGCCCGATGCCGGTTCCTCGAACCCAATTGATCGGGCGTGCGGACGAACTCGACGAGATCAATCGCGCGGTGCGCGAGAGCCGACTGGTGACCCTGGTCGGTACCGGCGGGGTCGGCAAGACCCGGCTGGCGGTGGAGACCTGCCGCCGCCTGCCCAGGAACCCGGCCACCGGGGATCAGCTGTGGTGGGTCGATCTGGCTCCCGTCGAATCCGATGAACTGGTCGCCGCCACCGTGGCCGCGGCCATGCAGGTGCGGGGCGCGAGCACGCCCGCGCGGCTCGCCGACATTGTCGCGACGCAGGAATGCACGGTGCTGCTGGACAATTGCGAACACGTCCTCGATGGGGTCGCCGAGGTGGTGAATGTCCTGCTGACCCGCTGCCCGCGGGTCCGCATCATCGCCACCAGCCGTGAACCGCTCGCCCTCGACGGCGAGCGCGTCATCGACGTTCCGACGCTGGACGAGTCCGAGGCCGTGCTGTTGTTCGCCGCGCGGGCCGCGGGCATGGTCGAGGGGTGGAGCCTCGAAGACCGTGTGCGCGAACCGGTTCGGCGTATCTGCGCCGACCTCGACGGCATCCCGCTCGCCGTGGAGTTGGCCGCGGCCCAGCTGCGGGTGCTGTCCGAGCAGCAGATCGCCGACGGTCTGGCCGACCGGTTCACCCTGCTCGAGGGAGGTTCGCGCACCGCGCCCGTGCGGCAGCGCCGCCTGGCCGACACCATCGACTGGAGTTACCGGCTGCTCGATCCCGCCGAAGCGCGGCTGTTGCGCGATATCTCGGTCTTCGCCGGAAGTTTCGACATCGACGCGGCCGCCGCCGTCCACGGGGCGAGCTCGTCGATGGCCGTCCTGGCCCCGCTGACCGGTCTGGTTCGGCGATCCCTGCTGCGGGTCCAGCCCGCCTCGTCACCGCGCCGGTACCGGCTGCTGCAGACGATTCGCGAATTCGCGCTCACCCGTTGCGAAGCCGAGGAGCTGGAGCGGGCCCGGGCGGCACACCGGCGGTGCGTGCTCGAGCGGGCGCAGGCCGCGGCCGCGCATCTGCGCGACGCCAGATCGGCGCAGTCGATGGACACGCTCAACCGCGATGTCGCCGAACACCGCGCCGCCATCGCCTCCGCCTTCGCCGCCGGCGACCCCGCGTACGTGCTGCGGCTGGCGGCGGCGCTGTACTGGTTCTGGTACCGGCGCGGATTCATCGAGGAGGCCATCCCGGCCATCACGACGGCGCTCGCCTCGAGCGAAGCACCCGACCACGGCGTGGACGCCGCGACCCTGTCCCTCGCCCTGGGCGGACTGGGTGGGCTGCATTATCTTTCCGGCGATCCGGTGCGCGGCGTGGCGATGGCGGAGCGCGCCGCCTCCCTCGCGAACGCCGAAGGCGATCGCGACACGGCCACCTGGATGCGCACCTGGACCACCTATCTGCGCGCGGTCGCCGACCCCACCCGCGACACGGCCGCGGACGCCGCCGTGGCCGTCGCCTCGGCCCGCCGCGACGGCCGCCCCTGGCAGCTGGCCGACGCGCTCATGGTGCAGGGCCGAATCCTGCGCTACGCGAATCGGCCCGCCGCGGCGCGCGCCGCCCTGACCGAGGCGATCGCGGTCGCCGAACGCTGCGGCCACCGCCTCACCGTCGCCTCGGCCTCCTGGACCCTGACCCGCTGCGCCCTCGAGTCCGACGACCACGCCGAAGCCCGAACCGCCCTGCGCACCATGCACACCGCGGTCGAGCTCGACGGCGACGTCACCTCGTGGCTGGTGATGGTTCACCTGGCCGCGGCCCTGGCGACGCGCACCGACCGGCCCACCGACGGGGCCCGCCTGCTCGGTGCGGTCCGTGCCCTGGGCGTCCGGATCGGATTCCAGCCGGAGGTGATGGACCCGATCGACGCGGCTCGAGAGGCCGCCGCCGTCGAGAACGCGCTGCCCCCAGCGACATTCGAGGCGAGCTTGACGGCGGGTGCGACGATGTCCCGCGACGAGGTGAATGTGCTGGTCAGCTCTATTCTCGGCGAGCCCGCGAGGCTGCCGGGCAGGGCGCTAAGTTCGCGCTAAGAGGCAGGCACTCTGCTGGACGTCAACGACCCCGTCGAGTGACAGGAGCTTCATGTCCAGCGTCTGCGATCCGCCCGCGCCCACCGGTGCGCGTCCGCTTCCGGCCTATCGGGTCGCCGAGCGAGTGCGGGCGGCGGTCGCAGGCGCGGTGCCGACGCCGGGAGCCGACGCCTACCGGCACCCGGCCGCGGATGCCGCTCCCGCCGTCCTGGTCTCGACCAGATCCGGCGCCCTGTACGCGGGTGGTCTCACCTATCGCGTCGAGGACTCGGGAACCGTGCTGCGGGCCTGGCGGAGCTGGCTGGCGACCGCGCCGGACTGCGTCACCAGTTCCGTCGCGGTGCTGAACCTGCCCGCCGTCCCCGTCCTCCCCGCATCACTGCACGGGGCCACGGTCCTGCACCTGCGCTACGCCCACTCGGGAGATCCGGCCCGGGGCGCCGAGTTGCTCGCGCCGCTGCGGCAGGTGGCCACACCAGTGCTGGACACCACCTGCATCCACCATGACCCGGACCATCCGATGCCCGTCCCGGCCATCGACGCGCTGCTGGCGGCCGCGGCCGGGCAGCCGATCACCTTCGCCGAGATCCGGGCCCTCGGCGGCGCGATCGCCCGGCAATCCCTGTCCCCCGGCATGATCGCCGGACGCCACGCGCTCGGCCATGCCCGGGGACTGATCGGCTATCCGGCACCGGAAGCCGACGGCTAGGCGCGGCACGCTGATACGTTTCACGGTTCTCACAGCGATAGATTGCCGAGTGAGAGCTAGTGAGGTGATTCGTGGGTGATCTACCGGGTGACGGCGAGGAGATCGGTGCGCGGCCGCGGGTGCGTTTACACGTCCTGGGCGGGCTGGCGGCCACGGTCGAGGGACGGCCGGTCGATCTGGGCGGGCTGCGGCAGCGGAGTTTGCTGGCGGCATTGATCGCGGCGTTCCCGCGGGAGGTGTCGGCGGATCGGCTGCTCGAGCAGGTGTGGCACGACGCCGTGGAACCGTCGGTGGGATCACTGCATTTCGGGATCTCGAAGCTGCGCGATCGACTCGAACCCGACCGCCGGCGCGGCGCGGCGGGCGTGATCGTCCGGTCCGCCACCAGCTATCAGTTGGATCTGGCCGCCGACCGAATCGACGCGCATCGCTTCACCGGGCACCTCGCGACGGCCGAAGCAGCCTGCGCCACAGGTGATTCCGCTACAGCACTGCGGGCGTACGAGGCTGCGCTCGACGAGTGGCGCGGCGCACCGTACGCGGATATCGCCGACGCCGACTTCGTGCGGCCGGAGATCGCACGTCTCACCGCGCTCGAGCTCCGGGCGCGAAAAGCGCTGGTGGAGTTGCGGCTCGAGACGGGCCACGCCGAAGCCGCGCTGCTCGACGCGGAGGCCTTGGCGGTCGCGCATCCGCTCGACGAACGTGTCTGGGAGTTGACGGCGCTGGCCCGCTACCGGGCCGGACGCCAATCCGACGCGCTGGCGGCACTGCGGGATATCCGCGACCGGCTCGACACCGAGCTGGGTATCGAACCCGGGCTCCGGCTACGTGAGCTCGAGACCGCCATCCTGCGCCATGACGAGGAGCTGCTGCGCGGATCGGAGGCCCCCGCCCGGGTTGTCGTCACCGTGCCCGAGACCGCGCCGGCCTGTCCCATGCCGGTGCCGCGGACCCAATTGGTCGGCCGCACGGCCGAACTCGACGATATCGGCCGCGCGGTCGGCGCGGCCCGCCTGGTGACCCTGGTCGGCACGGGCGGCGTCGGCAAGACTCGGCTGGCGGTCGAGACCTGCCGGAGGCTGCCCCGGGTCACGGGCTCCGAGGACGAGCCGTGGTGGGTCGATCTGGCCCCGGTCGAATCCGATGACCTGGTCGCCGCCACGATCGCCGAGTCACTGCAGGTCCTCGGCGCGAGCACACCCGACCGCCTCGCCGACATCGTCGCGAACCGGGAAGGCACACTGCTGCTGGACAATTGCGAACACGTCCTCGACGGGGTCGCCCACATGGTGCACACCCTGCTGATCCGATGCCCCGGCCTGCGGGTCCTCGCCACCAGCCGCGAGCCGCTCGCGGTCGACGGCGAGCACGTCGTCGAGGTACCGCCGCTCGATGAGTCCGATGCCGTCGAGCTGTTCGCCGCGCGGGCCGCGGGCGTGGTGGCCGGCTGGTCATTGAACGAGTCGGTGCGCGAACCGGTCCGGCGGATCTGCGCCGACCTGGACGGCATCCCCCTCGCGGTGGAATTGGCCGCCGCGCAACTGCGGGTGCTGTCCGAGCAGCAGATCGCCGACGGTCTGGCCGACCGGTTCACGCTGCTCGCCGGAGGCGCTCGCACCGCACCCGTTCGACAGCGCCGCCTCTCGGACGCCATCGACTGGAGCTACCGGCTGCTCGACCCCACCGAAGCGCGGCTGCTGCGCGACGTCGCGGTCTTCGCGGGGAGCTTCGACATCGACGCCGCCGCAGCCGTACACGGTGTCGCGAACTCGATGACCGTGCTGCAACCGCTGACCGGTCTGGTGCGCCGGTCGCTGCTGCGGGTGCAGCCCGCGTCGTCGCCGCGCCGCTACCGGATGTTGCAGAGCATCCGCGAATTCGCGCTCGCCCGTTGCGAAGCCGACGAGCTGGAGCGGGTGCGCGCGGCGCACCGCCGCTGCGTGCTGGACCGGGCGGAGGCCGCCGCGGTCCATCTGCGGGACGCCCGCTCGGCGGAGCTGATGGACGCGCTCGGCGCCGATGTCGCCGAGCATCGTGCCGCCATCGCATCCGCTGTCGCGGCCGGCGACCCCGGGTACGTGCTGCGGCTGGCCGCGGCCCTGCACTGGTTCTGGTACCGGCGCGGGTTCATCGCGGAGGGCATCGCGGCCATCAGCAGCGCCCTCGACGCGACCGCAGCACCCGGGCACGGGGTCGAACCCGGGACCCTGTCCTTGGCGCTCGGCGGATTGGGCGGGCTGCACTATCTTTCCGGTGATCCGCTCCGGGGCGCGGCGGCCACCACACGGGCCGAGCGGGTGGCGGCCGCCGCGGGCGATCTCGACACTGCCGCCTGGATGCGGTCGTGGACCACCTACATGCGCGCGATCGCCGAGCCCACACCCGAGGCGGCCGTCACCGCCGCGGCCGCTGTCACCGCCACCCGCGCGGACGGCAGACCATGGCAGTTGGCGGAGGCCTTGATGATCGAGGGCATGATCCTGCGGTTCACCGATCGTCCCGAGGAGGCTCGGGCAGCGCTGCGGGAGGCCGTGGCGGTTGCCGAGCGCTGCGGGCACCGTTGGTCGGGGGCTTCCGCGTCGTGGACGCTGGCCCGCTGCGCATTGGACGCCGGTGACATCGCCGACGCGCGGACCGCGTTGCGCACCATGCAGACCGCGCTGGAACTGGACGGGGACGTGACGTCGTGGCTGGTGATGGTGCAGCTGGCCGCGGCGCTCGCGGCGCGCAGCGGCCGTCCCGCGGACGGCGCCCGGATGCTCGGGGCGGTCCGCGCCCTGGGTGGCCGGATCGGATTCCTGCCGGAGGTGATGGATCCGGTCGATGCGGTCCGCGAGGCCACCGAGGTCCGGTCGGCGCTGTCGGAGGCCGAGTTCGAGGCGGGTGTGGCGGCGGGCGCGATATTGACTCGCGCCGACGTGAACGCGCTGGTCAGCACCCTCGCCTCCGAGACCGCCGGTGATGCTGGGCGGCAGCTAAGTTCGCGATAAGCGTCGTGCGGTCTCCTGGATATCGATCAGCACCATCGACTTTCAGGAGCCCCATGTCCAGCGTCTTCGATCCGGCCGCGCCGACCGGCCTCGACCGACATCCGATTCCGGCCGCCACCGTCGTCGAACGCCTGCGCGCCGCCGTCGCCGGTGCCGCCCACACCCCCGGCGAGGAGGGGTATCAGCGCTCGGCGGCCGGATTCAATGCGGCGATCGAGCACGCGGCCGCGGCCGTCGTGGTGGCCAGCAGCGCCGCCGACGTGGCGGCCACCGTCCGCGTCGCTGTCGAGACGGGGTACACCATCGCGGTGCGGGCCACCGGGCACGGGGTGCTGCCGACACCCGCCGACAGCATCCTCATCGACACCACCCTGCTGGACGCGGTCTCGATCGACCGTGATCAGCGGACGGCGACCGTGGGCGCGGGTGTGCGCTGGCAGCAGGTCCTCGACGCCGCCGCCCCGTTCGGGCTGGCCGGGCTCGCCGGGTCCTCGACCAGCGTCGGTGTCGTCGGGTACACCCTCGGCGGCGGTCTGGGCCCGATCGCGCGCACCTACGGTTTCGCCGCCGACCATGTCACCGCCATGGAGGTGGTGACCGCCGACGCGACCCTGCGCCGCGTCACCCCCGACACCGAACCCGAACTGTTCCGGGCCCTGCTGGGCGGGGGCGCGGCCTTCGGCATCGTCACCCAGATGACGTTCCGGCTCTTCCCGATTCACACGCTGTACGCCGGTAGCCTCACGTACCGCATCGAGGATGCGGCGGTCGTGCTGCGGGCGTGGCGGAATTGGGTGGCCGCGGCGCCGGAGACGGTCACCAGTTCGGTCGCGATCCTGAATCTGCCGCCGCTGCCGGAGATTCCGGAACCGCTGCGCGGAGCCACCGTGCTCACCCTGCGCTACGCCCATGTCGGCGACGCCGCCGAGGGGGCCGCCCTGCTGGCCCCGCTGCGACCGGTGGCCGCGCCTTTGATGGACACCGTCGCCGAAATGCCTTACACGGCTTTGGCTTCCATCCACAATGATCCGACCCACCCGATGCCCGCGCTGGATCGGGGGACCTTGCTGCGGGAATTGCCGGACGCGGCGCTCGACGCCCTGCTCGGGGCGGTCGTGGGGGCCCCGATCGGCATGGCCGAGATCCGGGTGTTCGGCGGAGCGATCGCGCGAGAGTCGCAGTCGCACACTACGATCGCGGGTCGCCACGCGGCGTTCCAGGTCTTCGCGGTCGGCGTGCTCGCCCCGCCGGTCGCCGAAGTGGTTCCGGCCGCGCTCGACCAGGTGGCAGCCGCGATGGACCGGTGGAGTCTGGACGCCGCCACGCCGAACTTCGGCCTGAATCCGCTCGGCGGCTCGTCGGAGACCCTGGCGGCCTGGACCGAGCCGCAGCGCGCACGCCTCGTCGACGTACGCCGCCGCTACGACCCGGCCGGGGTGTTCGCCCCGGCCGCGCGCTGGAATCCGCCGGTGCGCTGAGCTCCGGTTTCCGCGCCGAGCGCCGGCGGGACCTGCCGCTGGTCGAGAGACCACGCGGGGTGCGGCAGGTCCCGCCACCCAACTTCTTACCCACCGGTAGGGTCTGCTGGCAGAATGACGGGGCGCTCCGGCGGCGGGTGCGTGAACAAGGAGGTTGCGCGTGGCATTCGGTGATTTTCAGAACGAGATCTACTTCAACGGGTTGCGCGGGGTGGTACCGACACTGCCGGTGAGCTACGCGGATCTGGCCGAGCGGGCGCGGGCGGCGATGCCGCCGTCGGTGTACTCGTACGTGGCGGGCGGCGCGGGCGACGAGCGGACCCAGAATGCCAATGTGGCGGCGTTCGATCGCTGGGGGCTGATGCCGCGCATGTTCGTCGGCGCGAAGGAGCGCGACCTGTCCGTCGAGTTGTTCGGGAGCACCTGGGCCGCACCGGTGTTCATGGCGCCGGTCGGGGTGATCGGGCTGTGCGCGCAGGACGGGCACGGGGACCTGGCGACCGCGCGGGCGGCGGCGCGCACCGGGGTGCCGATGGTGGCGTCCACGCTGACGGTGGACCCGATGGAGGATGTCGCCGCCGAATTCGGTGACACCCCCGGCTTCTTCCAGCTCTACACCCCCACCGATCGTGACCTGGCCGCGAGCCTCGTCGAGCGCGCCGAGAAGGCCGGATTCCAGGGCATCGTCGTCACCCTCGACACCTGGGTGACCGGGTGGCGGCCGCGTGACCTGTCCACCGGCAACTTCCCGCAGCTGCGCGGGCACTGCCTGGCCAACTACTTCACCGACCCGGTCTTCCGGGCGAGCCTGGCCAAGTCGCCCGAGGAGGATCCGCAGACGGCGATCCTGCGCTGGATCCAGGTCTTCGGTAATCCGCTCACCTGGGCCGACCTGCCGTGGCTGCGGTCGCTGACCAAGCTGCCGCTGATCGTGAAGGGCATCGGTCATCCCGATGACGCCCGCCGCGCCAAGGATCTGGGCGTGGACGGCATCTACTGCTCCAATCACGGTGGCCGCCAAGCCAATGGCGGGCTCCCGGCCCTGGACATGCTGCCGGGCGTGGTGGCGGCCGCGGACGGACTGCCCGTGCTCTTCGACTCCGGGGTGCGGTCCGGCGCGGACATCATCAAGGCGCTCGCGCTGGGCGCGTCGGCGGTCGGCATCGGACGGCCCTACGCCTACGGGCTGGCATTGGGCGGGGCGGACGGGATCGTGCACGTGCTGCGCACCCTGCTGGCGGAGGCGGATCTGATCATGGCGGTGGACGGGTATCCGACGCTGAAGGATCTGACACCGGACGCGCTACGGCCCGTCACCGTCTAGCGCGACGATCGGCACTGCGCCGAATTGCTGTGTCACTCCTGGATGCGACGGAAGGGCCGCTCCGCCTCCAGGGTGTAGGCCAGTTCGAGGAGGGTGCGTTCGTCGCCGTGCGCGGCGGAGAACATCATGCCGATGGGGAGGCCGTCGGCGGACGCGCCCAGGGGCAGCGACAGGGCCGGCGCACCGGTCACATTCGCCAGCGGGGTGTAGGTGACGTAGTTCAGCAGGCGCTCGAAGACCTCGTCGAAGGGCTGGTCGGGGCTCAGATAGCCCAGGTGCGGGGTCACGCTCGCCAGCACCGGGGACACCACGAGTTCGACATCGCGGAAGGACGCGGCGTAGGCCTGACGGATGCGGGAGAGCCGGTAGAGCACCGCAGGCGAGCGCAGTGCGGATCCGCCGAACCGCGCGGCCAGGCCACGGGTGAACGGGTCCAGGCGGGCGGCGTCGAAGGAGCGGTCGAGGGTGAGTTTGCCGGTGCGGCCCAACAGGAACGCCAGCATCGCCCAATAGGTGGCGAAGTCGTCGGCGAAGCCGCGATCCACCGGGTACGGGAGGGGACGCACCTCGTGGCCCAAACTCTCCAGCAGGGCGATGGTGTCGTCGTGGACGGCCCGGACCTGCGGGTCGAGCGGGGCGCCGGTGATGGGTTCGGTGAGCACCCCGATCCGCAGGCGGCGTTGCGCGGGACCTTCGACCAGGCCGACCGGCGGCAGCGACGGATTCCGCCAGAAGCGCTCGGCGGCAGCGAAATACGTGGCCGTGTCGCGGACGGTACGCGTGAGCACGCCCTCGGAGACGAGGTTGATCGGCATGGACCGAGCCTGCGGGCCGTCGATGTGGCGGCCCCGCGTCGGCTTCAATCCGACCAGCCCGCAGCAGGCGGCCGGGATGCGGATCGAGCCGCCGCCGTCATTGCCGTGCGCGATCGGCACCACGCCCGCGGCGACCATGGCGGCCGCGCCGCCCGAGGACGCGCCCGAGGAGTATCCCGTGGCCCACGGATTGTGTGTCGGTGCGGCATCGGCGAATTCGGTCGTGGCGTTCAGCCCGAACTCCGGCAACGTGGTCTTCCCGAGCACGGTCATCCCGGTGCTGAGGAACTGTTTCGTGAAGGGTCCGTGCGCTTTCGCGGGCCGCGCCCGCCACGCCGCACTGCCGTGCTGGGTCGGCATTCCGGACACGTCGGTGTTGTCCTTGACGTACGTCGGCACACCGTAGAGCAGCGCGTCCCGCTCGCCCGACACCATTGGCGTATCCAGATCCACCACCAGCGCGTTCAACTCCGGATTCACCCGAGCCGCCCGCTCCCGTGCCGCCTTGGCCACTTCCGCGGCACTGAGCTCCCCCCGCCGGATCAGCGCGGCGATCCCCACGCCGTCGTGCTCACCCAACGCGTCATCGGTGAACGCATGAACTCGCGTTGCCATGATCCGGGCCTCCTCATCGACTCTCCCGACTCAGCCCGACCGTACCCCCGGACTGGTCGTACGAACAGAAGATGATGGCCGGACGCCGGTTCATGACCGGTTCTGCACCGGAATGTCCGGTTCTGCACCCCACCGGTCGCATCATCGGGGCCGATGCTCGCGCACGCGGGCCACGCCCGCCGTGCCCGAGACACGAAACCCTGCGGTGACCTCGGGAAGCGGCCAGACTGTGCGCATGGTTCTGGTGCCGGGGGCGGTCTTCGCCGGATTCACGATCGAAGCGCTGCTCGGCAGCGGCGGCATGGGTGAGGTCTATCGCGCACGCCATCCGCGCCTGCCCCGGCACGTCGCGATCAAGGTCCTCACCGATACCGCGGCCCGCGACGCGTCCTTCCGTCTGCGATTCGATCGGGAGGGCGCGCTGGCGGCCCGGGTCAACCACCGCAATCTCGTCACCGTCTACGACCGTGGCATCGACGGCGACCGGCCGTGGATCTGCATGGAATATGTTCCCGGCCAGGATGTCTCGGCCCTGATCCGACGTCGCGGCGGCGTCCCGCACGAGCAGGCCGTCTACATCGTCGGCCAGGCCGCACTGGGCATCGACCACGCCCACCGCCAAGGGCTGTTGCACCGCGACATCAAACCGGCCAACATCCTGCTCGCCCCCGGAGACCCCGGCGAAGGCGACCGAGTCCTGGTCTCCGACTTCGGCATAGCCCGCAGCCTCGACGAGTCGCGGGGCCTGACCAGCACCGGCGGCGTCGTCGCCACCCTCGCCTACGCACCGCCCGAAGCCTTCACCGGCGAACCCCTCAGCCCGCGCGCCGACATCTACGCCTTGGGCGCGACCCTGTTCGAGATGCTCACCGGCTCGGTCCCCTACCCCCGCACCACTCCCGCCGCGATCATCCACGCCCAGCTCAGCGCGCCCCCACCGCGGCCGAGCGACCTGCGCCCCGACCTTCCGCGCGGCTTCGACGAGGTCATCGCCCGAGCCATGGCCAAAGATCCGGCCCACCGCTTCGCCAGCGCACGTGAGCTGGCCGAGGCCGCCACCGCGGCTCTGCGCGCCGCACCACGACCGGCACCGGCGCAATCGTTCGCCACTCCTGACGCGACCACCCTCGCGAGCCATCCGCCGCAACCCGATACCTCTGCCGCCCAACAGGTTTCCAATGCGCGATCACCCGACACCAGGGACGTCGCGTGGGCCGGGTACCCAGCAGGGGCCGCGCCGCCACCGATGTCCCCGGCCGTCGTCCCGGCACCAGCCGCGCCGGAACCGCCGCGCACGTCCACCGGTATCGGGCCGGAGCGTCCGGCCCCGAAAACGGCTCCGCCCGAGCGTTCTTCGTCGTCCCGCCGCACTGGACGACGGATGATTGTCGCGGGGGCCACGGTCGCGGTGGTCTCGGCGGGTCTCGCCGGGCTCGGCTTCGGCTACCACGCGATCCGTTCGCAGTACTACGTCGGCGTGGACGGCGAGAAGGTGGTCGTGTTGCGGGGATCGCCCGGCACGGTTGCCGGTTTCACCATCCGGGAAGTGGACGGGGTGGCGTGTGTGGATCGGAACGGCGGACTGAGACAGATGTCGGTTGGGGACACGTTTCCGACCGGATGCGTCGCACTGAGGCGCTCCGACCTTCGAGAATCGGCGCGCGCCGACGTCGAGAAGGGTCTGCCGCCGGGCGACAGGGGCGCGGCGATGCAGGCCATGCGGACGCTGGTGGAAACCCAGCTGCTGCCGCCCTGTGATCGCGCGGCGTCGCCCGGGTCGGGTGCGCCGCTCGCGCCGCCGACCACGACCACGGTCCCCGCGCCGACGCTGGGCGTTCCGGCCACCACGGCGGTTCCGGTCACGAGCGGCCAGAACTGCCGGGCCGTCAACTGAATTCGACTACGAGCCCGTAGTGTGCCCGCTGACCGCTATGCGTCGGTTCGGGCCGGGAAGACCGCGAAGGTGCCCAGCGCCTTGGCGACGAGGCGACCCTCGTTCCGGATCTCCGACTCCAGGGCGATGACGCGCTTGCCCCGGTTGATCACCCGGGACTCGCACTCGACCACGCCGCCGCGCACCGCGGCGAGGTAGACGATCTTCACCTCGATGGTGGCGCAGGATTCCCCTTCGCCCAGAACGCAGTACACCGCCGCGCCCATGCCCTGGTCGGCCATCGAATACATGGCCCCGCCGTGCAGCACGCGATGGGGATTGAGGTGTTGGGGCGCGACCGTGAGCCGGCAGACGCTGCGCGCACCGTCGCGGTCGAACTCGACCATGTCCAAACCGATGAGCGCACCGAAGCCCCCATCGAGATTCACCGAGGATTCCACAAGGCGGACAGCTTAACCGAGGGGATCGACCGGCCCGCGCCGGTCGATCATCGCGCGGCTACCGGTCGAGGTCGAGACCCTTCAGCGCCTCGATCAGGAATTCGTTGACGGCGTCGGGGCGTTCGAGCTGGACCAGGTGGCCCGCGCCCGGCACATCACGGACCTCGCGCAGGTCGGTGACATTGGCCCGGAGCGTGGCCAGGGGGTCGCGGCCGGAGAAGCCCTCCATGTCCGGGTCGTTCTCGCCGTAGAGGAAGTAGGTGGGGACTTCCACCTTGGCGTCGGCGTAGGCCTCGGTCAGTTCCCAGTTGCGGTCGAGGTTGCGGTACCAGTTGAGGCCGCCGGTGAAGCCGGTGCGCTCGAAATCGGCGACCAGGGTGTCGAATTCGGCCTGGGACAGCCACGGCCAGGGCAGGGCGGGGGCCTGCGGGAGGACGTCGAGGTAGCCGAGCCCGGGCGGGTTCTTCCAGGTGTCGAGGTAGTGGTAATCGCCGGAGAGCGAGTAGTAGACCCGGGCCAGGAAGCCGCGCGGGTCGGCGGCGAGTTCGGCATCGGCGACGCCGGGGGTCTGGAAGTAGGACAGGTGCAGGAAGTGACGTTCGGCCGCTTTGGTCCAGAAGGCCGACGGCGGGCGCGGGGGCCGCGGGGCGAACGGGTTGTTCAGGACCACGACGCCGGCGACCCGTTCGGGGGCGCGCAGGCTCAGTTCCCACACCAGTTGCGCGCCGAAGTCGAGGCCGACGAAGACGGCCTTGTCGGCGCCGATGTCGTCGAGCAGGGCCGTCAGGTCGCCGATGACGGCGGCGTTGGTGTAGGCCTCCGGGTCCGCGGGGGCCTCGGTGCGGCCGTATCCGCGCAGGTCGGGGGCCAGGGCACGGTAGCCCGCGGCGGCGACCGCGTCGAGCTGGCGGTGCCACATGTACCAGGTGTGCGGGAACCCGTGACAGAACACGACCGGGAAGCCCTCGCCCTGATCCGCGACGTGCAGGCGGACCTCCCCGGTGTCGATCGTCCGATGCGTCAGTTCCACTCCGCCTCCAATTTCTAGAACACGTTCCTATTTCAAGGTAATGTCCAGAGGTCGTGAGCGAAATACCCAAGATTCTCGCCGGAACGGTCGCGGTGGTGACCGGGGCCAGCCGGGGCATCGGCAAGGGCATCGCCCTGGAGCTGGGCGCGGCCGGGGCGACCGTGTACGTCACCGGGCGCACCGTCACGGCCGGGCACCTGCCGGGCACCGTCGCCGCGACGGCCGCCGAGATCGACGCCCTCGGCGGGCACGGGGTCGCGGTGGTCTGCGATCACCGCGACGACGCCGCGGTGGAGAAACTCTTCGCGCAGATCCGCGACGAGCAGGGCCGCCTGGACGTCCTGGTCAACAACGTCTACAACTCCCCCGCCTCGGCGCGCTGGATCGGGCGCAAGTTCTGGGAGGTGCCGCCGAAAGCCTGGGACGAGGGCTTCGACATCGGCGTCCGATCCCATTACGTGGCCAGCGTCTTCGCCGCGCCCCTGCTCATCGAGTCGCGGGGTCTGATCGTCAGCGTGTCCTCCCCCGGCGCGGTCCGTCACATGCACAACGCGGTCTACGGGGTCGGCAAGACCGCCGTGGACCGGCTCACCGCCGACATGGCCCACGACCTCGAGGGCACCGGCACCACCGCGGTGTCGATCTGGCCGGGCATCGTCAATACCGAACTACTGCAGATGGTTCCGGCCGACGCCCAGGGCCGCCGCCTGGTCACCCTGCCCGGCGAGGGCACCTTCGACCTGGATCAGGCCGAGACCCCGCACTTCGCCGGCCGCGCCGTCACCGCCCTGGCCGCGGACCCGGATCGCCTGGCGCGCACCGGGAAAGCCTGGAAGGTCGCCGACCTGGCCGAGGCGTACGGCTTCACCGACATCGACGGCCGCGTCCCGCGCGCCGACTAGACACCCGAATTACGTTCCCGAAGAACAGGAGTGGACAACCCAATGCGACGCGTTTTCGTCGTCGGCGTGAACATGACGCCGTTCGTCAAGATCGGTTCCCGCGAGTGGAGCTACCCGGAGATGGTCGCCGAGGCCGTCAACGGCGCGCTGAAGGACGCGGGCGTCACCTATGACCAGGTGCAACGCGCCGCGGTCGGCTACGTCTTCCAGCCCTCGGCCGCCGGTCAGCGGGCGCTCTACGACATCGGCCTGACCGGCATCCCGGTCGTGAACGTGAACAACAACTGCGCGACCGGCTCCACCGCGCTGATGTTCGCCCGCGAGTGGGTCGCCTCCGGCATCACCGATGTCGCCCTGGCGGTCGGCTTCGAGCAGATGACCAAGGAGGCCATGGCGGGCCCGGCCACCAAGCCGAAGGTCACCACGGTCGACCACCACGTGAAGGTGAACAAGGAGCACTTCGAGTTCTCCGCCGCGCCGATCACCACCCAGTTCTTCGGCAATGCCGCCCTCGAGCACATGAAGCGCTACGGCACCACCCCCGAGCAGCTGGCCGCGGTCGCGGTGAAGAACCACCAGCACTCGACCAACAACCCGCTCGCGCAGTTCCAGGACGCGTACACCCTCGAGCAGGTGCTCGGCGACAAGCCGGTGCACGGCCCGCTGACCCGCTCGCAGTGCTCACCCATGTCCGACGGCGCGGCCGCCGCGGTCGTGGTGAGCGAGGAGTTCGTGAAGGCCAACGGCCTCGAGGGCCAGGCCATCGAGATCCTGGCCCAGGAGCTGGCCACCGACGACGGCACCTCCTTCTCCACCGGCTCCATGATCGACGTGGTGGGCGCGCCCATGACTCGCGCCGCGTCGTCGAAGGTGTTCTCGCGCGCCGGGATCACCGTCAACGACGTCGACGTGATCGAGCTGCACGACTGCTTCTCCATCAACGAGCTCATCACCTACGAGGCGCTGGGCCTGTGCGGCGAGGGCGAGTCCGGAGCCCTGGTCGAGTCGGGTGCGACGACCTACGGTGGCACCTGGGTGGTCAACCCGTCCGGCGGCCTGATCTCCAAGGGCCACCCGCTCGGCGCGACCGGCCTGGCGCAGTGCACCGAATTGAGCTGGCAGCTGCGCGGACTCGCGGGCGACCGTCAGGTGGCGGGCGCGCGCACCGCACTGGCGCACAATCTGGGCCTGGGCGGCGCGGTCGTCGTCACCCTGTACGCGGCCCACACGGCGTGACCATCGGATGAATTGAGAACCCCATGAGTGCAATCGATCCCGACACCATGCTGCGGCTGCCCGTGCACAACGGGCACGCCCTGGTGGCCGGGCTGAAGCGGCATCGCAACCGTCCGGTGCTCACCCTCGGCGACCACATCCTCACCGGCGGTGAGGTGCTCGACGGCATGAGCCGCTACATCGACGCCTTCGCCGAGCACGGCGTCACCACCGGCACCCCGGTCGGTGTCCTCGCCCTGAACCGGCCCGAGGTGCTGTTCACCATCGGCGCGGGTCAGATCGTGGGCTCGCGGCGCACCGCGCTGCACCCCATCGGCGGCCTGGACGATCACGCGTATGTGCTTGCCGACGCGGGCATTTCGACACTGATCCTGGACCCGGTCCCGGCGTTCGTGCAGCGCGCCCGCGAACTGGTCGACATGGTGCCGACGCTGACCAAGATCCTGGTACTGGGTCCGGTGCCCGAGCAGCTCGCCGACGTCGGCGTGGATCTGCTGGCCACCGCCGACAAGTACGAGCCGCGGGCGGTCGAGGCGACCGAACTGCTGCCCTCGGATGTCATCTCGATCAGCTACACCGGCGGCACCACCGGCAAGCCCAAGGGTGTCATCGGCACGGCGCTGACCATGAACACCATGACGCAGATCCAGCTCTCCGAGTGGGAATGGCCCAAGCAGCCGAAATTCCTGATCTGCACGCCGCTCTCGCATGCGGGCGCGGCGTTCTTCCTGCCGGTCGTGCTGCTGGGCGGGCAGTGCGTGGTGCTGCCGCGATTCGACGCGGGCGAGGTGCTGCGCGCGATCGAGGAGCACAAGATCTCGGCGACCATGCTGGTGCCGTCGATGCTGTACGCGCTGCTCGATCACCCGGACTCCAAGACGCGGGACCTGTCCTCGCTGGAGACCGTGTACTACGGCGCGTCCGCGATCGACCCGAATCGGTTGCAGGAGGCCATCGATCGGTTCGGGCCCATCTTCGCCCAGTACTTCGGGCAGTCCGAAGCGCCGATGGCGATCAGCTACCTGGGCAAGGACGAGCACGACAAGGCGCGGCTCACCTCGTGCGGCCGGCCCTCCACCGCGGTGCGGGTGGCGTTGCTCGACGGTGAGGACAAGCAGGTTCCCCAAGGCGAGGTCGGCGAGATCTGTGTCTCCGGGCCGCTGCTCGCGGGCGGCTACCTGAACCTGCCCGAGGTCACTGCGGACACCTTCAAGAACGGGTGGCTGCGCACCGGTGACCTGGCGCGTCAGGACGAGGACGGATTCCTGTTCATCGTCGGGCGTTCCAAGGACATGGTCGTCACCGGCGGGTTCAACGTGTTCCCCCGTGAGGTGGAAGACGTTGTCTCCGAACACCCCTTGGTGCACGAGGTCGCGGTCGTCGGTGTGGCGGACCCCCAGTGG
Organism: Nocardia sp. NPDC056611; assembly: GCF_042792755.1. NCBI lineage: Bacteria > Bacillati > Actinomycetota > Actinomycetes > Mycobacteriales > Nocardiaceae > Nocardia > Nocardia sp. NPDC056611. The sequence goes on along the minus strand of NZ_JBHTVV010000002.1, from coordinate 826,511 downwards.
GGTGAGGCCGTGACCGCGGTCCTGGTGCTCGACGCGGCCACCGCCGCCGATCCGGCCGCGGTCGAGACCGTCACCGCCGAGATCCAGGCCGCGGTCAAGCAGCGCAAGGGTTCGGTGCAGGTGCCCAAGCACGTGCTGGTCATCGAGCAGCTGCCGCTGACCGGTCTGGGCAAGCCGGACAAGAAGGCGATCCGGGTCCTGGCGGCCGAGCGCCTCGGCATCGCCTGATCCCCCGCGGGCGTCCGGCTAGGCGAACCTGCGGGTTCGGATCAGCCGGGCGCCCCGTCGGGCGCTGTCCACGCCCGCCTCCACCACGGCACGGGTCACGAAGTGGCCCAACGCCGTTGCCACGAACACCGCGGCGATCAGCACCGGGGCCCAGTTCCAGCTCAACGCCAGCATCATGCGGTCGAAGGTGCCGCGCGGCTGCACCACCGGCTCCCACGAGTTCAGCCGGACCCAGCGGCCCAGGAAAACGCCTACCGCGCACAGCAAATGGACGGCGAGGGTCACCGGGGTCCGCCACGCGGCCAGTCCGCGCGCCACCAGGAATCGGCCCATCTCGGCCAGCACCAGGTAGTAGGCGACGAATCCGGACACGATGAACACGCCGTACACCGGCAAGATCGTCGTCACCACAGGGCCGTTGCCCGCGGCGCGGATGTCGTCGCGCAGATGCACCAGATCGGTCACCACGTACGGCGCGTTCGGCAGGAACAGCAGCAACAGCACGACACCGGCCCACCAGAACGGCGAAATCGGTAGTCGTCGTTCATCTTCGGGCGGGCGGCGGAACACCAGCAGCGCCAGCGCCACCGGGATCCAGGCCAGCACGGTGTTCCACACCATCCAGAACAGATTGCGGTCCAGCACCCCCGCGAGGCTCGGCGCGACCGTTTTCACCGGGTCCATGCGTTCATGATGCCTTGTGCGGCGCGCCTCGTCCCGCGTGTCGAGGACGCCGCCCCGGCAACACGCCCGCGATCGACGCGCCCGTGATTCTCTCGAAACTCTGGTCGACAGGTGGCGACCAGCTGTTTTACGATCGTATTATGCGGCCGTGGGATATGAGATTCCAGAGTGGGCCCTCGACGTCGCGGCCCGGCTCGGTGTCGCGCCGGAGGAGGTCCTGCGGGTCCTGACCGGACCCGGCCGGCGCTGGCCGCGACCGGTGCGCGGGACGGGCGGACTACCCGCCCTCATGATCATCGGCCGCACCGGCGCCGGGCTGCCGCTCGCGGTGGTGGTTCGCCCGCTGTCGCAGTGGGACCAGCAGGTCATCGGCGTCCGGCCGGTGACCGGACGGCTTCTCGCCCAGTTCGAACAATGGGAGGCGGACCATGAGTGACCATCCGGACCAGGGGTACCCGAACACGGCGGCCGAGGCGCGCGATTTCCTCGACAGCCTCACCTTCGACGAGGACGCCCCCGAACCCGACCTCCCCGGCCCCGACACCCCCGTCACGGTGCTGCGCACGGTCCGGCTCCCCTACGCCATGGATCAACGCATCCGCGCCGAGGCCGACCACCGCGGCGTCAGCATGTCCGACCTGATCCGCGACTTCCTCACCATCGAGCTGGCCGCCCTCGACGACGACACCCCCATCAGCCGCGCCGACGCCCGCCGCGCGCTGTCCGCCGCCTTGGCGAATCTCTCACCGGTCCACGGTCATCGGAGCTGACATGACGAATCGCCCGGGCACCTTCGCGGGCGCCCGGGCGATTACGGAAGCTGTGGACCTAGGAGAATTTGATTTCGAGGCCGATCCCCAGAATGGAGATCAGCCAGATCACGCCGAGGAAGATGGTGATCCGGTCGAGGTTCTTCTCGACGACAGTGGAGCCCGACAGGCTCGACTGCACTCCACCACCGAAGAGGCTGGACAGACCTCCGCCCTTGGCGCGGTGCAACAGCACCAGCAGCACCAGCAGCACGCTGGTGATAACTAGGAGGATATCCAGGAACATCCGCATTCCAGGGAGTATAGGTGGTCGTCAGGGGTGCTTTTGACCAACCCCCTGGTGAGGGGCACGTTCATCGGGCGTGCCCCGGCCCGTCACCGACCGTCCCGCGATGTCCCGCAAAATTGTGGCACGAGATCTGACACTGCACGCCCCACGATGTTCCGGAAGCCAAGGCGCAGAACAAGATCATTCCGCACCAGACAGGGCGGCTGGACGCACTTCTCAACAGTTCGTTCAGCAAATATTCCGCAATGCTCGATGGCGCGCCGCACGCCAGTATTCGCAGCTATGTTGCGAATACTGGCCCGCAGCCGATCACTTCCGCTTCTCGGTAACCCAGGCCGCGATCTGGCTTCTCGATGTGAACCCGAGCTTGCTCAGGATGCGCTCGACGTGGCCCTGGGCTGTGCGGGGCGAGATCACCAAGGTGGAGGCGATCTCCCTGTTGGTCAGTCCCTTCGTGACCAGGTCGGCGACCTCGGTCTCGCGGCGGGTCAACACCGGTGCGTCCGAGGTCGCGGGGGGCTCCTCGGCAGGGCCGTCGCCGAGCGCGTACGCGATGGATTCGTAGAAACTCATGGCGGTTCCGGCGCGGAACGCGTCTTGGTAGGCGCGGTTGCCGAGTGCTTCGCGGGTGAGCTGCTCGCACTCGTCGTGGTTGTCGAGCAGGTTCGGGAGGGTCACCGAGATCCTTCCGACCGTCTGCGCGAGCGTCGCCGCTGCGCCCATCAGGACGGCGGCCCGGGTCGACTGGTCCTCACGTATCGCGGCCCAGGCCAACGACTCGAGGCACCAGCCCGTCACGACCGGATCCTTGACCCGCCGGAGGAGCCGCAACGCCGATTCCACGAGGGCTGTTGCCCGATCGGTGTCCCCCGCCCGCAGTGCTGCCAGCGCGAGAGCCCACGACGAGTACGCACGGTAGACGGACTCACCGCGCGGTGCGGTGATCGCAAGCACCTGCTCATGGCAGGCGACCGCGGTCTCATCGTCCCCTGACAGTCCGCTCGCGATCGCCAGGCCGAGAATCCCGCCTATCGATCGTGCGATCTGGAGTCCGGTCCCGGTCAGGTGGGAGCCGGCGGCGGGTGCGCCGGCGAGGGCCGACCGGAACCGCTCGACCGCCGCCGCGAGGTCTCCGGTGAACATCGCCAGATATCCTCGAGCGTAGTTCGCGATCTCGATCGACTCCGCGCGCCCCAATTGCTCTGCGAGCGAACAGCATTCCACCGCCCGAGCCGCGGCCTCGTCGAGTTGACCCTGCATCCCCGCGAACAAGGAGTCACCGTACAACGTCTTGACGCGTTCCTCGGCCCCCGCGGTGTCGGAGCCGTTGAGGCAGCGGCCCATCCAGTGCCGGGCTTCCGTCAACAGACCCCGGCACTGCCAGAACAGCCACAAGGCGTTCACCATGCGCGCGGTGACATCCGGGTCGGTGGCGACGACCGATTCGGTCATACTGAACGTCAGAGCCCCCCGCAGATTCGGCTGCTCCCGATCGAATCGCTCGATCCAGCCCGCCTGGTCGGGGCCGATCCAGTCGATCTCGGCCCGCTTGACCAACCGCTCGTACCACGAGAGGTGCCGCTGCCGCGCCCGGGAAAGATCGCCGGATTCGCGCAGTTTCTCCCTGCCGTAGTCGCGGATCGTCTCGGCCATGACCAGGCGAACGACGTTGCCGACCTGCTCACGGCTCAGGATCGACTTGTCCACAAGCGATGCCACCGTGTCCAGGAGGTCGTCTCCGACCACCTCCTCGGGACAGACGCCCTCGGCCGCGTCGAGCTCGAATCCGCCCACGAACACCGACAGCCAGGCCCACAGCTGCTGTTCCTGCTCGGTGCACAGTTCGTAGCTCCAGTCCACGCACGACCGCAACGTCTGCTGCCGGGTGGGCGCAAGCCTGGAACTGACGGTGAGCAACTGGTACCGGTCGGTCAGCCGTTGCAGGATCTGGCCGGCGGACAACACCCGGATCCGCACCGCCGCCAACTCGATCGCCAACGGAAGCCCTTCCAGCCTCCTGCAGATCCCCGCCACCTCAGCACAATTGGCCTCACTGAGGGCGAAGTCGGGCACTGACGCGGCCGCCCGGGAGGCGAACAGTGACACCGCCTCGTACTGGGGCATCGCCTCGAGCAGCGGAGACTGGTCGTCCGGAACCGACAACGGTGGAACCTGCAACATCTGCTCCCCATCCATCCCGATCAGCTCCCGGCTCGTCGCCAGGATCCGCACCCCGGAACACGCCCGAAGCAGCGTCTCCACCAACTCCGCGACAGCACCCAGCAGGTGCTCGCAGTTGTCCAGGACCAACAGCGCCTTCCTGGTCGAGAAGTGATCGATCAGCAGTTGGGACAACGACCGGCCCGGTTGATCCGGCAGTCCGAGCGCGGCGGTCACGGTCTCCGCCACCAGAGCGGGATCGTGCAGTTCACCGAGTGGAACGAACCACACCCCGTCGGCGAACGACCGCCGGGAGTCCTCCGCGACCCGCATCGCCAACCGGGTCTTTCCCACGCCACCGGTGCCCGTCAACGTCACCAACAGCGAGGTCGCCAGCAACCGCCGCGCCTCGGCCACCTCCTGGCGCCGACCGACGAAACTCGTCAACTCCAGCGGCAGATTCCCGGGCGCTGCCTTCACGGACGTCTGCATCGAGCAAGCCCTCCTGTCGCCGCCAACCTGGTTCGAACGCTACCCCTCAGGGGCTTCCGACCAGCCGATCGTCGCCATGTCGTTGCCCGAGTTGAAACGCGGTGGGGATTCACTGGTGCACCGCGGCCGCACAACAGCCTTATCGCCGAGTCATGCAGGCGTCTTCTCGAAACGTGTACTCACCGGGATGACTACCGAGCATCGGTGGTGCGCGTCGAGCCAAGGACGGGCGCGACCATCGTAAAGAACGTTCGGTCCGCATATCCCGCGTCACCATGCTGGCGTTTATGAATTAGCTTGCCTTACAAAACATTTCGTGATCAACAGTTGAAACGCAGTGACCGCGGCGAGCGATCCCGCAAGTACGTTGCATCTTGCGACTACCAAAGGAGCTCATCGTGATCGACTTCGACGTCCAGGCGATCGTGGCCTATCTCGCCACGGCGGCAGGAGTTGCCGGCGCAAAGTGGGTCGACCGTCACTTCGATCTAGCCCTCACGTCGCTGACCGATCTCGTCAGCCGCAAGATCGGCATCCAGTCGGTTACGCAGCTTCAACAGAACCCCGACAGTGTGCGGTCACGAAACCAGATGGCCGAGGCGATCGCCCGCGAAGCCGCGACGGATGAGCAGTTCGCCCACAGGCTCACCGAGATCCAGCAGAAACTCGACGGCCTCAACGGACGGGCAATGATCGTCGCCTTCGACAACTCGGTTTCCACCGTCACGTTGACGGGGAACACCGGCATGGCCGCGGGAAAGGACATCAACCAACACATCAACAACCACGTCGATGTGCCGTCCCCCGACGACATGTCCAGGGCGCCCATGTGGACACGGACGCTCTTGTGGGTCGGTACGGTCATCGCCGTCATCGGCTGGTTGACCATGATGTTCTCGATGCAATCCAGCGGCCACCCCGCCGATGGAGCAACCGGATTCGCCGTCTTCGCCATCGGTGGGGTGATCGCGATGTTCGGACAGCTCGGCGCCCAGACATCCACGCCGCGGCGGAGACGCTGATCCGATACGCCGGACCAGGTCGTCGCATGTCGTAGAAGCACGCGACGAGGTGCGGGCGGGCGCGCAGCAATCAGCCCTGGCCGGGCCCGATTCGATCGATCATGGCCGATCAACCGCCCACTCGGGACTGTAATCACGGTGGTCGGACCAGAGGGCGGCGATCGCGCGCACGGCCGGGCAGGGCCAGGCCACCGGGCCGCGGTCGCCGGGGTCACGGCATACCGAGCATCGGTGTTGCGCGTCGGGCGTGTGCTCGCTGACGATCAGCCGCAGCACGGCCAGGTGCCGCAGCGTCTGCTTCGGTGTCAACGTGCCCGGTACGAACACCGTCGACGGGGCGGAGCGGCTGTGCTTGGGCCGTACGAGGCGCACCCACTCGTATTTGATCTCGCGACCGGAGTCCCGGAAATCGTGCTCCAGGCTCACCGCGAACTCGGCGGCTTCCTGCTGCCGCTCGAGCCGCCGGGCGATGAACTGCTCGATGGTCATCATCGCCGGACCATCCAGAGTGCGGTCGCGACCACGACCAGAGCGGCCCACAAGACCCAATACAGCGAGGACGCGTCTGTGGCGACCAGCACCGCGGCGGCGACGGTGAGCACTACGACCGTGGAAGTGCGCATGATCGATTGTCTCTCACCACGCCCGGTTTGCCGCGAAGGCCCGGCTTCATCTCCATCAAGCGCGCTCGGAGATCGCTGAATGCGTACTGCCATAAGGGGATCCAGCCGCGGCCATACGGCTGCACCAGCGAGTGACGCCGGTCATATTCGAGTGAAACATGAGTCATTCACTTTTCGGGCTCAGTAGCGTTCCGGGCTGGCCGAAATCATCGGCCAGGGGAACAAGGCGTTCTACCAAAAATGGGGAGTTAACAAGTGAAGAAGACCTGGTTGGCACTGCTGGTCGCGGTGCTTTCCATTCCCGCCGCGGGGGGGATTCCCGCCGGCGCCGAACCTGCCGCGCCCGCACCGACGATCTCGGTGGATCGGGCACAACCCGGGCGTGGCATCCCGGACGTCTATGTCGTCTCCGTAAAACAGGGGGCGAACATCGACGACGTCTTGTCGCAAGCGAAGATCAAGGAAACTCGCGTGAAGTCGGCCGCACTGCGGTCCTTCGCCGCGAAGCTGACGAAGCCTCAAGTCGAAGCGTTGCAAAGGAATTCGTCGGTCGAAATGATCCTCGAAGACCGGGTCGTAACGTCCACCTCGAGCATCGAAGGCTATACCCCGACCGACGAACCGGGCCCCGGGTGGGCAACTGACCGAATCAATCAGGCCGCGCTGCCGCTGGACGGAAGCTACACAACCAATGCCACCGGGGCCGGCGTCACGGCCTACGTCATCGACGGTGGAATCGATGTCAATCACCCGGACTTCGAGGGGCGAGCCTCTGAGGGCACGTCCTTGGTCGACACCGCGCCTACCCCCAATTGTGGGGGATACCAGCACGGCACCGGCGTCGCAGGTGTGCTGGGCGGCGCCAAGTTCGGCGTGGCAAAGAAGGTCAAACTGGTCTCCGTCCGTACGACGGGGTGCGACGGGGGTGCCTCCCTTTCAACCGTTTTGGCCGCCGCGGCATGGGTGGGTGCGAATCACCAGAAGCCTGCCGTTGTCAACGTGTCATTCAATATCAACGGGACCGGCTCCCTCGAAGATATCGCCACGGCGACGATTCTTCGCGGGGTTTTCAACGCGCTTTCCGCCGACCTTGGACTGTTCATCGCGAACTCCACGTCCAATCGCAACCTTGACGCTTGCATGGGTGCCCCAGCCGATGCGGCGGGGGTGGTGGCTGTCGCACACACCGACATCGACGACCGCGCTGCCGACAGCGCGGACTGGGGACCCTGCATTCAGCTGTATGCGCCCGGACGGAACGTCCCCTTCCCAGCCATCGGTAGCGGCTTCGTGAAGTCCAGCGGCTCATCATTCGCCGCGCCGATGGTCGCCGGCGTCGGGGCGCTGTACAAGTCCGCGTACGGCGACGCCCCCTCGCAGACGGTCACGAACTGGATCAAGGACAAATCCACCAAGGACGTAGTGAAGCCCAAGCTCAACCCCTACCCGAACCCCAATGTCATTCCCACGCCCACGGTGAACCGACTGCTCAACACCGGCGGCCTGTAACCGTCACCCGATGACAGTGCGCCGTGCCCGGCCTCGAGCACGGCGCACTGTCACATCGCCACGCCGCACCCGTGGCGAGCAGCACTGCGGCGGCACCATTTACAGCCGCGGGTCGTACACGAGCTCGAATCCGCGCAACCCCTGCGAGTCACCCGTCGCCAGGAACTCCCTCCCGGCGACCTCGCTCACCGGGAGGTCGCAGTCGCGCGCGATCTCGGCCGCCGACAGGATCATGGGCTCTCGACCGGTATGCCAGGGGGTGACCGCGTAGGCCTGATCGCCACAGGTGAGAATCACTCGCAACACGGCCCGACCGTCCGGCTGCACCTCGTACGTACGCGCGGGCTTGTTCCAATCCCACAACTCGCTCATGCCACCGATCCTTCACCCACAACGTCTTTCGGCCACCGTCTTCCGATCAATTGCCCAGGCGGCGAGCTGATTGAGCCTGGTGTGGTTCCGGAGAGCTAGGCGACCCCGCCCGGTGAGCCGTAGTAGCACCACTCGTCGTCACAGGATTCGAGACTGTAGGCAACGACTTGCTGGTGGCCCTCCGGGCCCTCTACTTCGAGGGCTGTGGGCTCACAGTCGCTGCAGTCCGCGGCGTCCGCAGCTATGGAAGCCGGCGGCTGGGATGCTTCGCTGCCTGCCCGGCGCCGCCGAAGAAGCGACGCGGTTTCGACTACCTTGCCGGTGTCGTCCACCGTGCGGACTTCCATCCTGACCGCCGTCGTGGTCGTCGTAGTGCCATCCTCGTTGCGGACAGTCCGTACGGTCCATTCTGGGTTGGGCGGATACTTCAGCGACATCGCACACGCTCCTTCGAATCGACCGATAGTGGTTGGTTCGCCGCATTCCATTTTTCGCCAACTCGTCATCGTTGTTGCTGTTTCCGCCGGAGTGTCGGGGTTTCCACGACCGGCCGTCCCCGACCGGGCCGGAACCTTCCACTTTCACCGCCGCTCAATCGCGCGCGGTGTAACACCGTGACTGTTCGATCGAGCCGCTCGGGCTCGGCGGCGGGACTCGAATCGACTGTGGCGCAGGCAAATCGCACCGCTGCCGCGTGAAACCGAGCGCGGTGGCCGGTGTGGCGATAGGGTCGCGACGTCGGATGAGGAGTTCACATGAGAGCGATTGCCGTAGCTGCGCTGTCCCTTGCTGTGCCGCTGCTGGCGGCTTGCAACCCCGGGGGCGAGACGACATCGAGTCCAGCGTCGCCGACGTCGGCCTCAGCGGATTCGGTGCACTGTGATGCGAAGGCGTGGCCGGTGGCCATGCCGGATCTGCGGGGGCAGCGCCTCGACGCGGCGCGGGCCGGCGACGCGGCGTGCTTCCTGATCGCCTCGGCTACCGCGCCCGACGGACGCAACGTCCTCGACGGCCAGGACAACTCGGCATGGGTCGTGAAAGATCAGTCGCCTGATCCTGGCGCGTTGGTCGCCGAGAAGCAGCCGATCACTGTGACGGTCAAGTCGGCCGGCGCGAAATAGGCTTTCCCGCCGCGCAAACCGACGGTCGCCGGCGTCGGCAGCCTCGAGTGACGTAGGTCGGAGTCGAACCGACGTGGTTCCTGAGTGAAAATCAGGCTGCCCATCCCGACAGAGCAACTACGCCATGAGTCCGGCCGGATGGAATCGAACCACCTGTGCCCGAAGGCGGGAGGTTTACAGCCTCCGTGCACACCATGTGCTCAACCGGTTGGTGGCGGTGGTCGGATTCGAACCGACGACCTGTGGGTTATGAGCCCACCGCGCTAACCTAACTGCGCTACACCGCTCCAACGATCCGCCATTCGGCGGACCCTGCGGAAGACAGAGAACTCGAATCCCAAGCCCTGAGGCTCAACACCGTTAGCAACGGGTTCCGGCCGGCCCGACCGGTTTATCTTCCATCGCGGAAAGTTGAGGAGTCGAACCCCCGGGACACAATGCCCGCCTCCGGTTTTCAAGACCGGCTGGCCCCCACAGGCCGGAACCTTCCATTCTCACCGCGCTCGGTTGAGTTTGCGGTGTAATCACATTCGCAGGAGGGCTGAAGGCTCGCAACTGAATTTCACCCGACCGGTTTGCCGGGAAGGTCGGGGTTGTGGGGACGGATTGTGCCAAGGGGTTGCTGAAAGGTGTACAGGCGCGGGGAAATGGCGCAGGGTCGGTCGGCATGAAAGGCCATGTTGTGCGATTGCTATGTCGCAGCGTTCCCGTTGTCGCCGCTGCCGCGGTTGGGGCGGCGTTGATGTCTGGTTGCGGACCGGCGTCGTCGTCACCTGCCGGCGTTGCCAGTACCTCGCCGACCTCGGTGCAGACGACCACTACCCTTGCTCCGCCTACCAGTACGACGACGACCACGGTGACGACGTCGGAGGTCGCGCCGTTGAGCACGTCGACGGAGGTCGCGCCGCCTCCGGCGCCGGTGCCGTTCGTTGCCCCGGCGGCACCGCCGACCGCAGTGCAGCCACCGGCTGTGGCGCAGCCGCCCGCACCGGCTCCCGCGCCCCAGACGACCAATGCTCCGTCGGTGTATTACGGCAGTTGCGCTGAGGCCAAGCGGGCGGGAGCCGCGCCGCTTCGGCGGGGTGATCCCGGTTATCGCTCCGGGCTCGATCGCGACGGTGATGGGATCGCCTGCGAGAGATAGGTTTCGGGGAACCGGCGGTCGTCTCGGCCGCCGGGGATCGGGATTTCACAAGGAGCGACGGACGTATTCCTTGAGTGAATCCCTCACGAAGGCCGCGCAGTCCGGGTTGCCGTAGGCGGCGGCGTAGCGGTCGTCGTCGGCGTACATGTCGGCCATGGCGGTGACCATCGCGATGGAGCGGTCTCGGTCGCCGTCGGCCAGGGGCGTTCCGGGGATGGCGCGGAACCAGGCGATGTGGCGGGCGGCTTGGGATTGGGCGTGGGCCGAGTCGGGTGTGTGGCCGGATTTCCAGGTGGTGATCCAGGTGGCGATCATGTCGTCGAGGTCGCGTTTCCAATCGCGTTGTTGTTGCAGGGATTTGGCGTGCCACCACTGGTTGCTGGCTTCGAAGGCGGCTTCGCCCCAGCGGGCGATGACGTCGTCGCGGTAGGGGTCGTTGAAGCCTTCGAGCATCATGCGCAGGGAGCCTTCGGCGCCGGCGCGGGTGTCGAGGGTGTGGCGGAGGGCCCGGATTCGGGTGTCGATCCGGGCCCGTTCGGCTTCCAGGAAGCGCAGGTGGGCCTGTAGCGCCGCGTCCTCGGCATCCGCGGGGTCCTCGTCGGATGCGCGGTCGAGGATTTCGGCGATGGTCGGCAAGCTCAGGCCGAGTTCGCGCAGCAGGAGGATGCGTTGGAGGCGGGAGACCGAGTCGGTGTCGTAGTGGCGGTAGCCGTTGTGGCCGACTCGGGCGGGTGGGAGGAGGCCGATCTCGTCGTAGTGGCGCAGGGTGCGGCTGGTGATGCCGGCGCTGTCGGCCAGTTGCTGAATCGTCCACTCCATGAAGGTCTCCCGTCAGTGTTTGCCGACCCAGTCGCCCTCGAAGGTGGCCGCCCATTCCTTGGCGTGGTCGAGTTCGGCCAGGCGGGGTGCGGTGAGGATGACGCGGTTGCCGTCGGGGTCGGTGATGGTGATATCGCTGGTGTACCACGCGGTGTCGGTGGGGCCGGTGATCGTCACGCCGGGGAAGGCGTGCTCGCGCAGGGTCGAAGCGAGGGTCGCGAGGTCCTCGCCGCCCGCGGAGAAGCTGACGGTGGTGCTGCCGGGGACGGGGTCGCCGGGGACGAGCAGCAGGTCCTGGTACTTCATGCGGCGCAGGTGCACCACGACGGGACCGTTGTCGCCGGGAATGGTTGCCAGCGCGATGAATCCGGCGGCCTCGTAGCACGCCGTGGTGGCGGCGATGTCGCGCACCTGGAAGGTGGCGAACATGGGCATGGGGTAGATGGTGCGGTCGATGTCGGGGTGTTCGCTCATGGGCTCGACGGTAGGAGTTGACGTAGCGGCAAGGTCAACTCGGCGGTGTGGTGTGCCGGGAGTAAACCGCCAGCATGTCCTCGACCAGACGCAGGATGGCGACATCGAGATCGGGGCGCTGATACACCCCGCGCACCACGGCCTCGCCGGAGAACAGGTGCAGCATCATGAAGAAGATGGATTCGCGCAGGTCGGCGGGGAAGTCGGCGAGGACGCCGCTGGCGTCGAGGGCGGCCACGATCTCGCGGTAGTAGTTCTCGGCGATGGGTGCGACGCGGTCGCGCAGTTCGGTGTCGGAGCGGGCGGCCAGGAAGATCTCGCGCAGCGCGTGGGTGAGGTTGGACTGCTGGGCCTGGCGCAGGAACCGCAGTGCGACGTCGAGTGGATTGTCCTGGGCGCCAAGCTGTTCCATGGTGACGCGGTAGCCGATGAGCTGGCGGGCGAAAATCTCCTCGGCGGTGCGCACGATGAGGTCCAGGCGGGTGTCGAACTGACGGAACATGGCCCCGGCCGATAGTCCGGCGCGGCCGCAGATCTCCTGCACGGTGGTGCGCTGGTAGCCGACCTCACCGATGGCCGCGATGGTGGCGTCCACCAGCTTGGCCACGGTGGCTGCCCGGCGCTCCTGCTGGGTGCGCCGCGGGCGGGAAACTTCGCTCACGACATCCCATCCTGCCCCGTGAACGCGGGCAGCAAATATCCGGCCCAGGGTGACCGTTGACACATTCACCACGGTCGGCATATGGTCGCCGCGCTACTTAGGAAATATCCACTCTCTTTCTTGGACGGGGGGGTACGCGGCCGCCGCAGCGGCGTGAAGGAGTGCGATATGACGGGGACCAGGACGATCGCGAGGGCGTGTGCGGCGATCGCGGCGGGAATGACCGTGGCGTTCTGCCCGGCAGTGACGGCAGGCGCCGATCCGGTGCCGGTGCAACCGAACCTGCCGTTCCCGATCCCGCCGGCGCCGCCGTATCTGGATCCGGGCTTCTACCAACCGGATCCGGCCCGGGTGGCGGCCGCGCAGCCCGGGGAGATCCTGGCTGCGCGGCAGGTGACCCTCGCCAATGTGTGGCTGCTGCCGCTCAATGCCGATGCCTGGCAGCTGTCGTATCGCAGCACGAACACCCGGGGCGAGCCGATCGCGGCGGTGGCGACGGTGGTCGTGCCGCATCGGCCCGCACCGAGCGGGCAGCGCGGGCTGGTCTCGTTCCAGATGGCCGAGGACTCCTTGTCGGTCAACTGCGCACCCTCCTACACGCTCCGCGTGGGTTCGCTGCCCAATCCACTGAATCCGGTGATGGAGGCCGAATTCGTGGAGGTGCAGGCCATGCTGCAGCTCGGGCACGCGGTGGTGATCCCCGATCACGAGGGCCCGAACGCCGCGTACGCGGTGGGCCCGCTGGGCGGGCGGATCACTCTGGACGGGATTCGCGCCGCGGAGCGCTTCGATCCGGCCGGCCTGCCGGGCACCGACACCCGGGTCGCGTTGTGGGGCTACTCGGGCGGCGCGATCCCGACCGCGCACGCCGCGGAGTTGCAGCCCACCTACGCGCCCGAGCTCACGCTGACCGGGGCGGCGGCGGGCGGGCTGATGGCCGATATCCGCGCGGCCATCGACTACAACAACGGCACGTCGAGCTTCGGCGGCGCGGTGCTGGGCGGCCTGTTCGGCGTGGCGCGGGAGTATCCGCAGGTGGATCGCTTCATCGCCGACCATATGAACCCGCTGGGCAAGGCCACTCGGCTGGTGCACGAGAACCAGTGCGTGGCGCTGCAATTCGCGGCGTTCCCGTTCGTGAACATCAAGGGCTTGTTCGACTATCCCGGTGATCCGATGCTGGCGCCGGAGGTGCAGCCGGTGCTCGACGAGCTGAGTCTGGGCCGTCGCGGGACGCCGATCGCGCCGCTCTATATCTATGAGGGCACTTTCGACGAGGTGATGCCGCTCAACGCGGTCAACAACACCTATGACATTTACTGCCACGACCCGAGCGCCCGGGTGCAGTACACGCGTGATCTGTTCAGCGAGCACGGCATCGCGGCGGTGTCGAATACCGCGAGCGCGGCGCTGTGGATCGATGACCGCCTCCATGGCGTTCCCGCGCCGCGGGGCTGCCACAACCGCGATGTGTATTCCGGCATTCTCGACCCGGGTGCGGTCGGCGCGTTCGTGAACACGATCGGGCAGACCCTCGCGTCGGCGCTCGGGATGCCAGTGTAGCGGCCGTACGATCGGGCTCATGCCAGCAACCCGGGTTTCGATCCTGCTCGCACTGACCGCCCTGGCCGCCGCCGGATGTTCGTCGGGCGGCGGCGGGGACGAGACGCCGCCCGCCTCGCTGACCGGTCGCACGTTCGTCTCGACGGCGGTGTCGGGGACCCCGATCCCGGGCGGCGGGCCGTTGACGCTGACCTTCACCGAGGGCCGGGTCTCGGCATCGTCGGGCTGCAATACCGCCAACGGTTCGGTCGACCTGCAGGGCACTACGATGCAGGTCGGCGAGCTGTCGTCGACCTTGATGGCGTGCCCCGGCGATCTGGCGGGCGCCGACGAATGGCAGAGTGCCCTGCTGCGTTCCCAGCCCACCTGGACCCTGTCCGGCGACACCCTCACGGTGAAGGGCAGCGGCTCCACGGTCACCATGCTCGACCGCAAGGTCGCCCACCCCGACAAGCCGCTGGTCGGCACCACCTGGGTCGTGACCACCCTGCTGCGCACGCAGGCCAAGATCCGTTCGGCCACTCTCGACGAGGTTCGCCCCACCCTGACGATCACCCCCGACGGCAAGGTCTCCGGCAGCGCGGGCTGCAATCAGATGACCGGCACCGCCGCGATCGACGGCGAGGACGTCACCTTCTCCATCGCCACCACCCGCATGATGTGCGCCCCCGAGGTCATGGAGGTCGAGCGGCAGGTCCTCGAGGCGCTGGACGGGAAAGCCGAGGCCACCATCGATTCCGACGTGCTGACCCTGCGTAACGCGGGTAATGGCGCCGGAATCGAACTGCGCGCCGAGTGAGACCGGGTCCGGCGAAAATCATTGTCGCCGGACGGTATCGGCGCGCTAGCGTCCGATTCCATGACGACTACGAGATTCCTGAATGTGGTGGATGTGGAGGCCACCTGCTGGGCGGGACCGAACCCGCCGGGACAGCCCAGCGAGATCATCGAAATCGGGTTGTGCGTGCTCGATACCGTGACCAGGGAACGGGTGAGCAAGCACAGCATTCTGGTGCGGCCCGAGCATTCGGCGGTGAGTGAATTCTGCACGAGCCTGACCACACTCACTCCCGAACAGGTGAGCGCGGGCATTACTTTCGCCGAGGCGTGTGAACGGCTGCGCACCGAATTTCACGCCGATTCGCGGCCGTGGGCCAGTTGGGGCGATTACGACCGCAAACAGTTCACCGCGCAATGCCAGGGCACGGGTGTGCGCTATCCGTTCGGTCGCAAGCACACCAACGCCAAACTGGCGTTCTCCGCGGCGCACGAGACCGAACGCCGCTACGGCATGGCGGGCGCGCTGCGGCTGTCCGGGCTGGCGTTGGAGGGAACACATCATCGCGGTGGGGACGATGCGTGGAATATCGCCGCCTTGATCGCGGAGCTGATGAGTAAGGGTTCGTGGCCGGGCTGACGCTTTGTGCCATTGCCCGAAAACCCTGCGCTACATGGTCTTTTATGCATGGTCGACTGACAACGGAATGTTGTGAACTAACGGCATTTCAATGTTTCAGCTCTGCGGCCCGACGACCCTAATGTTCATTTCCACGCCGAGGACCAGCTCCGCGGGCGTAGACCATCGAACATCTAGGAAATCCATGGCACACAGAGTTATTGCGCGCGGTATGGCCGCCTGCGCGGCGACCACCACGGCGGCGGGCGCGCTGGCGCTGTTCGGCGCGGGCGCGGCCCAGGCGGACCCGGGAACGATCACCTGGAGCGACGGCTCCTCGCAGTTCACCCGCACCGTCAGCAACACCACTCCCGCCGAGGGCGACACCGTCACGGTCAGCACCAAGTTCGAGCGCACCAGCTGGACCGACGAGTTCCTCTACAACATCAAGGACCGGCACGCGGCGTGCCTGACCTATGTGGCGGGCTCGGCCAAGATGACCGGCAATGACGGCGACTACCCGTACGCGAATCCCGAGGTCAATGCCGACGAGGGCAATGGCTACGGCTACGTGCGCGTGTCGTTCGGAGTCACCGAGTGGTCCGTGCAGAACCGTCCCGGCTTCCACCGCTCCCCCATCTTCACCGTGCAGTACAAGGTCGGACACGACTGCGCGCGCGGTGCGGCGCTGACCAGCGGCATGGATTACGGCGGGTCGCTCGGTTCGGGCAACTACGGCACCAAGGGCCCCTCGATCACGGTCGGCAAGAACGCGACCACCACCACGCTGGCCCCCGTGCAGAACGCGCGCGTCGGTGTGGCGACCACGTTGACCGCGACCGTCACCGGCGGCGCGGCGGGCGACCCGGTCGACTTCTTCGACGGCACAACGAAGATCGGCTCCGGGGCGCTGGACGCGGCCGGGACCGCGACCTTCCAGTGGACCCCCGCGGTGAAGGGCGACCACGGCCTGTCCGCGAAGTACGCGGGCACCGCGGCCGCCAATGGGTCGACCTCGGCGACGGTCACCGCGCAGGTGTCCGAGCAGAACCAGACCTCGACGGTGAGCCTGACCGCCGCCTCGGGCGCGCAGGTCGGCAAGGCGACCACGCTGACCGCCACGGTGAGCCCGGCCGCGGCGGGCGGCACCGTCGAGATCCGTGACGGGGACGCCTCCCTCGCGGTCGTCCCGGTGGGCAACGACGGCACCGCCGCCTACCAGTGGACCCCGGCCACGGCGGGCGCGCACTCCCTGACCGCGACCTTCTCCGGCCGCGACGGCGTCACCGGCTCCACCACGTCCACGCAGGTCACCGTGGCCGAGGCCCCGGCCCAGAACACCGACTCCACCACCACCCTGTCCCCGGTCTCGGGCGCGCAGGTCGGTAAGGCGGTGGCGGTGACCGCGACGGTGAAGCCCGGAACTGCCGGTGGCAGTGTCACTTTCAAGGACGGCAACACCGTGGTCGGCACCGCGCAGGTCTCCGGTGACGGCACCGCCACCATCCAGTGGACTCCGGCCACCGCGGGCCAGCGCACGCTGACCGCCGAGTACTCCGGCCAGGGCACCGTGAACGCGTCCTCGGACCGGGCCTCGGTCGTGGTGGCCACCGCCGCGGGCGGGGTCGACACCGGCAGCGGGACCGGCAGCCTCGGCTCCCTGCTCGGCGGCACCGGCTCGAGCAAGTAACGAGGTGATGTCGCCGGGCGGTCCCCTCCCCGCCGTCCGGCGACATCTTCGCGAAATGGTCCCCGGCCGCGCCGATTCGCGGCAGGCTGGACGGACTGGCCGAGGGATCGGATGTTGCCGCAGGTAGCGCCGCGTCACCTCTACGCTGAGTTCCCGGCGTACGCGACCTATAGGGCATATGGGAGGGCGTCATCAACGACCGCGAAGCGGATCTGGATCAGTGGTTTCGCGCGGAGGTCACCGCGGCGACACCGGGACCGGCTCGCGCGCAGGGGGAAACGATCGACGCCGCCTCCGGGCTCACCGGTGAGCTGGCCCTGGCCCTGTTCGACGCCCAGGCCACCTCGAGGCACCTGGATCTGGCCGCACGGCGGCTGGGCCGCGACGGACACGGCTACTACAGCATCGGATCGGCCGGGCACGAGGGCAATGCCGCGGTCGCGGCAGCGCTACGGGTCACCGATCCGGCGCTGCTGCACTATCGCTCGGGCGCGTTCTTCGTGCACCGCACCCGGCAGATCCCGGGCCTGGACCCGATCCGCGACGTCCTGCTGGGCGTGACCGCGGCGGCCGCCGACCCGATTTCCGGTGGGCGGCACAAGGTTTTCGGCAGCAAGCCCGCCCACATCATCCCGCAGACCTCCACCATCGCCTCGCATCTGCCGCGCGCGGTCGGCCTGGCCTTCGCGCTGGGGCGGGCCGCACAGCTGGGGCTGCGCACCGAATGGCCCACCGACGCGGTGGTGGTGTGCAGTTTCGGCGACGCCTCGGCCAATCACTCGACCGCCGCCGGAGCGATCAATACCGCGATCCACACCGCCCACCAGGGCGTGACCATGCCGATCCTGTTCGTGTGCGAGGACAACGGCCTGGGCATCAGCGTGCCCACCCCCCGCACCTGGATCGAACAGGCCTACGGCTCACGCCCCGGCCTGGCGTACTTCGACGCCGACGGCGCGGACCTGCCCGCGGCGCTGGCGGCGGCGACCGCGGCCGCCGATCATGTTCGCGCCCACCGCACGCCGGCCTTCCTGCGCCTGCGCACGGTGCGGCTGCTCGGCCACGCGGGCTCCGATGTCGAATCGGCCTACCGGCGCCCCGCCGACATGGCCGCCGATCTGCGCCGCGACCCGGTGGCCGCGACCGCCCGGCTGCTGGTCACCGCCGGGGTGGCGACCCCGGGCGCGATCCTGGCCCGCCACGACGAGATCGCCGAACAGGTCGCCAAGGCCGCCGACAGTGCCTGGCACGAACCGAAATTGGGCTCGGCCGCCGAAATACAGGCCCCCTTGGCTCCCGCGCGGCCCGCGGCGGTCCGCGCCGACGCCCTGCGCGGCACAGAGGGCCCCGAGTCGGTGCACGGCGACCCGCTCACCCTGGCCCAGGCGGTGAATCAGACCATGGCGCACCTGCTCGCCCGCGACCCGGACGTGCTGGTGTTCGGCGAGGACGTGGGCCGCAAGGGCGGGGTGTACGGCGTCACCAAGGGCCTGCAGCAAAGTTTCGGCGTGCGACGGGTTTTCGACACCCTGCTCGACGAGCAGAGCGTGCTGGGCACCGCGCTCGGCGCGGGCTTGGCGGGCTTCGTACCCATCCCGGAGATCCAATACCTGGCCTACGTCCACAATGCCGAGGACCAGTTGCGCGGCGAGGCGGCGACACTGTCGTTCTTCTCCGGCGGCCGCTATCGCAATCCGGTGGTGGTGCGCATCGCGGGTCTGGCGTATCAGAGGGGCTTCGGCGGCCACTTCCACAACGACAATTCCCTTGCCGCGCTGCGGGATATCCCCGGTCTGGTGCTGGCGGTGCCGTCGCGCGCCGACGACGCCGCGGCGATGCTGCGCACGTGTGTGGCGGCGGCGCGGGTGGACGGCCGGGTGTGTGTGTTCGTGGAGCCGATCGCCCTCTATCACACCCGCGACCTGCATCGCGACGGCGACGGCGGCTGGCTGGCGCCGATTTCCGGTGTGCGCCATGCCGAGATCGGCCGGGCCCGGGTCCACGGCACGGGCACGCACCTGACCATCGTGAGTTTCGGCAACGGGGTGCCGATGAGCCTGCGGGTGGCGCGGCGACTGGCCGAGCGCGACATCCACGCCCGGGTGCTGGACCTGCGCTGGCTGGCCCCGCTGCCGGTGGAGGATCTCCTCGACCATGCCCGCGCCACCGGGCGGGTGCTGATCGCCGACGAAACCCGCCGCAGCGGAGGCGTTTCCGAGGCGGTGTGCGCGGCGCTGCTGGACGCCGGATTCGACGGCGGGCTCGCCCGGGTCACCAGTGCCGACAGTTTCGTGCCGCTGGGCCCGGCGGCATCGTCGGTGCTATTGGACGAGGACGCGATCGAGGCGGGCGCGCTGCGCCTGCTGGCCGCGCGCCGGTGACCACGGACGGAGCCGGGCCTGCTCGCTTGGAAGCCCGGCCCCGCCCGTGGTCGACGCCGGTTCCGGTCGGCGCCCCGGTGCCGTCGGAGGACGACACCCAGCCCATCTACGTATCAACTACGTAGATACGTAATACCGTAGACGCGGGGCCGCCCGCAAGGGGCACGTAGCGACCCGCACACGATTCGCAAACTCGCGCGCGACAGTAAGGCTGTCCTCAGTTTTGCCCCCTACACTCGGGCGGATTCCACGGGAGGAGATCGGATGCGGGCCGCGCGATCGCGGGTGGGCCGATGAGTGTCGCCGTCTGTCTGTTGCTGTACGGGTTCGCGGTCGCGGTGCTCGCGCCCCGGGTGCTGCGGCGGATCAGCGCGTCGGGGGCCGCACCGCGCATCGCGGTCGCGGCGTGGGTGGCGGTGATGATCTCTACCCTGCTGGCATGGACGGTGACGGTGACCATCATCGTGGTCGACATCGGCACCCATAAGATCTCGGTGCTGCCGGCCCGCTTCCTCGACACCTGCCTCCTGCACCTGCACGACGCGGCGATCGGCCACTACGGGCGCCACCTGCAGACCGGCCTGCTGATCCTGTCCTTCTTCGCGGCCCTCGCGGGTCTGGTGGTCGCGTTCCGGCTCGCCACCACCCTGTGGCGATCGCACCGCAGCGCACTCGAGCACGCGCGCATGGCCCGCCTGGCCGGACGCCACCACCCCGAACTGGACGCCGTGATCCTCGACGTGGATCATCCCGCCGCGTATTGCGTTGCGGGCAAACCCCATACGATCGTGGTCAGCCGCGGCGTGCTCACCGCCCTCGACGACCACCACCTCGAAGCGGTGCTGTCCCACGAGCGCGCCCACCTGACCGGACGCCACCACCTGCTGCTCACCCTGACCCGCGGCCTGGCCACCGTGCTGCCGCGGGTCGACCTGTTCACCATCGGCGCGGCCGAGGTGGCGCGCCTGCTGGAAATGCTGGCCGACGACGCGGCCGCGCGCATCCACGGCCGCGACACGGTCCTGCAGGCCCTGCTCACCATGGCCGCGCTGCCCGAACAGTCCGACACCACCCACGCGGTGCTGCGCTCCCGTGTGCGGCGACTGTCCGAACCGGCCGATGTCGCCCGGTCCCACTCGCGCACCGCGGCCGTGGCCGCCACCCTGACCGCCATGCTCATTCCGGTGGCCGCGCTCATCGCGGCCACCATCGGCATCGAGGTCTGCCTGACCTGATCGTGGGCGATGTCAGCGCCGGGCCGGCAGCGGCTGGGTCGGGTAATCGACCACCCGGCCGGACGGGGGCATCCCGTGCGACGGGCGTTTACGATGGCGGCCGCCGCGCGTGGGCTCGCGTCCCGAACGGTCCAGCACCGCCAGCGCCACGGCCGCGATCACACCGATCACCACCAATCCCAGCCAGACCGCCCACTCCGTGCCCGCGGCGTGCGCCGCGCCCAGCAGCGCGCCCGTGGCCAGGTTGCCGATCAGGATTCCGATGCCCACCACGGTGTTGTAGAAGCCGTAATGCGTGGCCACCAGCCGATTTCCCGACAGCGACACCACGGTGTCCATCTCGAACGGGAACACCGCCGCCGTCCCCACCGCCAGCACCGCCGCCGCCAGCAGCAGCGCGCCGAGCGCCACCGCGTCACCGAAGATCCCGCCCGACGGCACGATCGCCAACGGCAGGAACGACACCGCCAGCAGCGCCACCCCCACCACCAGACCGCGCCCGGTCCCCCATCGGCCGCGGAACCAGGCCGTGATGCGCAACTGGCCCGCGACCGCGACGACACCGGAGATCACGAACAACGCCGAGGTCACCGCCTGCGCCCGGTCCCCCGCCAGGTATTCCGCCTGCAACGGCAGCGCCAGATACACCTGGAACGACAGCACATACGAGCCGACCATGGCCGCCGCGAACGCCACGAACCGGCGATTCGCCACCACCGTGCGCCAATCCTCGAGCACCGAGGTCCGCACGGCGGACTCGGCCGCGCGGCGCGCGGGCAACGCGAACAACTGGGCGACGGTCAGCGCCGCGAACACCACCGCCGCCGCGGCCGCCGTCACCCGGAAATCCAACGCCAGCAACGCCAATCCGACCAGCGGGCCCGCCAAGGTCCCAGCCTGATAGAAGACATTGAACACCGCGAACGCCTCCACCCGCCGCTCCCCCGCCTCGGCCGCGAGATAAGCGCGCACCGCCGGATTGAACAGCGCGCCCGCGAAACCCGTCGCCGCCGAGGCGATGATCAGGCTCGGCAGATCCGAGGCGAACGCCAGCAGCGCGAAACCCGCTGTCCGCAACAGACATCCGGCCACGATCAGCGGCTTGTACCCCAGCCGATCCGCCAGCGTGCCGCCCACCAGGAACATGCCCTGCTGCGAGAAGTTGCGCACGCCCAGCACCAGCCCGACCGCCCACGCCGCCAGCCCAAGGGGGCCGGACAGGTATCCGGCCAGATAGGGCATGAGCATGTAGAAGCCCAGATTGATGCCGAACTGGTTGACCATGAGCAGCTGGGCCGCCCGGTCGAACCCGCGAAACTTTGCCAGGACACTCACGACAGCGGTCCCGGGGTCGCGTCACGCGCGCGCTCGGGTATGCGGGGGTCGATGACGGTCGTGCAGCGGGTCCATCGTTCGACCTGCCGCTCGCGGGGATGGGCGATCACATCGGGCCCCGCCGGTTGGCCCGCGTCCAGCAGACCGTGTGCGGCGCAATAGGAGTCGTTGTAGACGGTGTCGAAGTAGCGGTGCGGACCATCCGGGAAGACGGCCGCGATGCGGGTGCCCTCAGGATGGGTGCGGGCCGCCCACCCGGCCACCAGCGCGACCGCGCCGACGCTCCAGCCGCCACTGGACAGGTAGCCCGAGGCCAGGGTCCGGCAGGCCCAGACCGACTCGGCCGGTGCGACCCAATGGATTTCGGTGAAGGCGGCGTAGTCGACATTGCGCGGATGGATGCTCGACCCGAGCCCGCGCATGAGGCGGGGACCGGCCTGCTGACCGAAGATGGTGGAGGCCACGGTGTCCACGCCGATCAGCGACAACGCGGGATTGGTGCGGCGCAGGGCGCGCGCGATGCCGGCGGAGTGGCCGCCGGTCCCGACAGCGCACACCAGCACGTCCACGCCGCCCAGCTGCTCGATCAGCTCCCGCGCGAGGGACTCATAGGCGTCCACGTTGTCGGGGTTGCTGTACTGGTCGGGGCACCAGGAACCCGGCTCCGCCGCCAGGAGCTCGGCGACGCGGTCGCGGCGCGCCTGCTGCCAGCCACCCTCCGGATGCGGTTCCCGCACCAGGTCCACCCGCGCACCGTAGGCCGCGAGCAGCTGGGCGACCATGGGTTCCAGGCCGGGATCGGTCACCACCGTCACGGGGTGCCCGTACACCAGCCCGGCCAGGGCCAACCCCAGACCCAGAGTGCCGCTGGATGATTCGATGATTCGCGCGCCGGGTGCGAGCTCGCCTCGCTCACGGGCGCGACGCACCATGTGCAATGCGGGCCGGTCCTTCATGCCGCCCGGATTGCGGCCTTCGAGTTTGGCCCAGAAGCCGCGCCCGGCCGGCGCGAAGGGCTCGCCCACCCACAGGACCGGCGTATTGCCGACCAGGGCGCGCGGTTCGCGGGCCAGTACGGGCAAGCCGGAGCTGGTGGTGAGCATGTCGAATTCGTCGAGCAGACCTCGGTCCATGACTGTCGCTTTCGGTATCGGACCGCCACGGGGGCGGAATGACGTGCACGGCAACGGACTCCGGCCGCGGGCGCTGGGCCCCGGCCTGCCGCTGACCGATCAGCGTCGGGCGATACACAAGCGCGTCAGCAGTAATCGGCCGCCGACCGCACCTCCCGGCGGTCCGCGCACCCCGTGGACGGCGGTGGCGACACCTTGGTTCGCGAGACCGACCTCGACCGCGTTCCGTTCGGCGGTGAACTCCGGAGCATGCTCCTCGCCGGGTGACGCCGAACGGATGGCGTGCTCGACATGCGGGTCACAGTGTGCGGATTCGCCGCCCAGCGGCTCGCCGGAGACTCCGGCGGTCTGGGCATGGCTCAATCCGGGCGAATGGTCGGCGCCCGCCCCGGCGGCGCAGTCGGTGATCGCGGCGACCAGTACCAGCACGGCGAACAGCAGTCCCCACAGGAACCGGCCCGAACCGCTGCCACGGCTCACGCCGCCACCTCCTGCCCGAATTCGACTGTTCCGCCGTCACTTTCACCGGTCGAGCGGCCATGGCGCCGTGCGAGGTCATCGCGCCGGAACCTGGTTGACACGCTCTCGAAACAATCTACTATCTACGTACGTAGTTCGTAGCAACCCCGTGACCGGGTTCACGTCCGCGCGAGGCGAATACGGAGCAAAAGGACAGGACACGCATGGGGTTCGCGCCATCGAAACGCCCGACACGCCGAACTCGCGACGTGCCTACGACAGTCAGGGCCACCGGCCCCCGACGATCAGCGCTTGCCGCGCGTGAACTTCCGCAGCGCCGCGCGCAGCCCCTCGGACTCCTCCGCGCTCATCTGCTCCACGAAATGCGCGAGCACCAACTCCGAACGGCCGCCGCTGCCCAGCGCCTCGCGCATGAGCCGCGCGCTGTACTCCTCGCGGCTGAGACTGGCCCAATAGCGGTAGGCCTTGCCGACCCGCTCACGCTCCAGCCAGCCCTTGCGGTGCAGGTTGTCCATGGTGGACATGACGGTGGTGTACGCGATGTCGCGCTCGGCGGCCAGCTCGTCGAACAGCTCCCGAACCGTCGTCTTCTCGGGGCGATCCCAGATCCGTTCGATGATGACGGTTTCCAGATCGCCGAAGCCTCGTGCACTCACGTCCGACGTCTCCTCACCTCGGCACGCCATTCGTACGTTCTACGTACGTAGACAGTAATGTGGGTGGCACGACCTCACAACATTTGGCGTTGTCCGGGTCCGCCGAGCCGCGCCGGGAGCGGCCTCACTCCGCCAGGCGGTGCCCCGCGTCCCGCAGAGCCGCCGACGCCTCCTCCAGCCGATGCGCCGGAACCAGGATGAGATCGGCATGGAAGGTCGAGGCGACGAACACCGGGATCGACGATTCCGCCAGCGGCCCGATCAGCGCGGCCAGCGCGCCGGGCGAGTTCAGACTCCCGGCGTCGATGCCGTAGAAGCCCTTCCAGGTCTCCCCCTCGGCCCACGCCGGCGCCTCACGAATCACGGTGAGCCCCTCCGGCGCTCGCACCAGCGCGATCCACTCGTCGTCCTCCGGAAACGTCGAATTCGGCAGATGATCCACCGCGAACTGCGACGGGACGATCCGCAAACGCTGGGAGCCGCTCATGGCCACATCGTAGGCGGCGGGCCCGACACTTCCGGCTCTCCCACCGCGCCGACCAGTATTGGTGCCAGCGACTAAAATTCGGATGACGGTTCCGGAACCGGGCCGTAGAGTCGGCGAAATGACCACCAGCCCACGACAAATCGCCACCGAGAACGAGCAGATCGCCATGCTCGGCAGCTACCACACCAGCGACGGGACCCTCGTCGACATCAGCGCCCCGCTGACCCAGGCCCGGGCCGGGACCCTCTGCCACGAGCCCGAGGAAGACCTCGGCACACCGGTCACCGGACCCTTCACCGGTCGCCCCGAGGTCACCGCCGAAGGCAGCCTCCAAGCCGCGCGCCGACTCCACACCGAAGGCGGAAAACGCCTGGCGGTACTCAACTTCGCGTCCGCTCGCAACCCCGGCGGCGGCTACATTCGCGGCGCCCGCGCCCAGGAAGAGGATCTCTGCCGCAGCGCACTGCTCTACCGGTGCCTGCTCGAGGCACCCCGCTACTACGAGGCCCACCGCGCCTCCGACGACCTGGGCTACAGCGATCGCGTCATCTACGCTCCCGAGGTCCCGGTCATCCGGGACGACCGCGGCGAACTCGACCCGCACCCGTTCACGACCTCTTTCCTGACCTCGCCCGCCCCGAATGCCGGTGCGCTCGCGGACCGTTCGGGCCACCCGGCCGATGTGCGCGGCCTCCTCGCCGAACGCGCCACCCGAGTACTGGCCGTCGCCGCCCATCACGGGGTGCGCGAACTGGTGCTCGGCGCCTGGGGTTGCGGCGTGTTCCGCAATGACCCGAACGAGGTCGCCGAAGCGTTCGACCTCGCGCTGCGCGCGCACGGCGCCGCCTTCGAGCGGGTCGTCTTCGCGGTGTGGGACCGCTCCCCCGTCTCGGCCAACCGTGCCGCGTTCGCAGCCCGATTCGGCTCGGCCGCATCCTCGTAGCCGCGGTTGCCCGCGGAACTCACGCCGGGTCCCGCGGCGGCCGCGACATTCTCGCAATCCATATTCAGATTGCAATATCTACAGACTTGGATACCCGTGATCTGAATCAGTCGAGACGCGACTGAGCGCGATGGTCGGCCTCGCCCCGTCAATCGGGCCAGACAGGCGACCGCTTCTCCAGGAAGGCGGCCATTCCCTCACTCGCGCCGGGCAATTGGGAGGCGGCGGCCATGACTTCCCGCGCGAGCGTGTACGCGTCCGCCTCGGGGCGGTCGAGCTGCGCGTAGAGGGTGCGCTTGCCCAGCGCCTTGCTGGCGCGACTCCCCCGCGTGGCCCGGCCGAGCAAGTCTGCGACGGCGGTGTCGAGCTCGGCGGCCGGTACCGCGTAATTGATCAAACCCCAGTCGACGGCGGTCCGAGCATCGATCACATCGCCGGTCAGCGCCAGCTCCATCAAGCGCTTTCGGCCGATGGACCGCGCAACGGGAACCGCCGGGGTGTGGCAGAACCAGCCGCCCTTGCCACCGGGCAGCGCGAAGCCCGCGGAGTCGGCGGCGACGGCCAGGTCACAGGAGGCGACGAGCTGACAACCAGCCGCGGTGGCCAGCCCCTGCACCCGCGCGATCACCACCTGCGGAACCTCTTCCAGGGTGGTCATCACCGCCTGGCACAACGTGAGCAGATCGCGAACACCGAGCAGGTCCCGCGCCGCGACATCCGCGAAATCATGGCCCGCGCTGAACACGGGCCCGGCCGCGGCCAGCACGATGCCGGACGCGTCGGTCTCCCCCGCCGCCCGGAACGCCGCGAGCAGTTCGGACAGATGATCGGCCGACAGCGCATTACGCCGATCGGGCCGGTTCATGGTGATGGTGACGGTGTCACCATCGGTTTTGACGAGCAGGTGCTCGTACTCCGCGGTCATACTTCCACGGTAGTGCGGGCGGCCCCCGTTCGCGGTCACACCGGCGAAGGCGCGGCCACCCCCAGTCGCAGCCATTGGCCGACCGAGGGAACCCTGTCGGTGTCCACGACCGCCACGAGGTACCAGCCGGGCGGAGCCAACGCCGGATTCGAGGGCATGGCCACCGAGACCGTGCCGGCCCCGGTCGCGGTGATCGGCAGATCGACCAGGCGCTGACTGTTATCGCAGGAGTGGGTGCATGACGTGGGATGCATGAGGCTCACCTCGCGGACGGCGGCCGACGTGGTCAGCGTCAGGGTCGCACCGTATTCCGCTGTGCCCGAAGTCATCTCGAATTCCGGTCGAGCGCCCCGGAACAGGTAGGGCGGCCAGAACACTTCGATGCGCAGTTCCTCGGTCTTGCGCTGCGGATTCGATCCGGCCGTCACCACTGTGCCGTCGGGAGTCAGGAGCGCCACCGAGTGGTACAGCCGCGCCACCCGCTGCGGGGCGGTCGGGGTCCAGGTTTCCGCGATCGGGTCGTAGATCTCCCCGCTGGGCGGGACCGCGTCGGCCGTCTCCTCCATCGCCGAACCGCCCGTGGCCAGCACGGTGCGGTCCGGCAGCACCACCGCGCAGACGTGCATGCGGGCGTAGGTCATGGGCGGACCCGCCTGGTAGGCGGGTACGGCGGCGCTCAGGTCGGCGATGCGCGTGTCGGACAATGCCATTCCGGGGCCGTGCGCGTCGACGGTGCCGCCGCCGAGGATCATGACCCGTTGCGCCTGCGCGGGCGGCAGCAGCACGCTGGTCGACTGGCTGCGGGATTCGGGATCGTAGAGGCCGGGCACCTCGGTGACCGAACCGAGCACGGGATCCCAGATCGAGGGCCGCATCCCGTTATTGGTGCCGTATTGCCCGCCGGTGTAGAAGATGCGGCCGTCGACGAGCAGCACCAGATGCGCGTACATCGGGATCGGCCCGGGCACCGGCAATTTCGACCAGGTGAGCTTCTCGGGATCGAACAGTTCCGGTGTCTGCGACAGGAACCCGTCCGCGCCGAGACCCGAAACAGCCACCACCTCCCCGGTTTTCAGCGCTGTCAGGGTGGGGTACCAACGCCCGTAATCCATATCGGGCTGCGCGGTCCACGTGAGCGTCGCCGGATCGAAGATCAGGGTGTCGCGCAGGCCGAAGAACGGGTCGTACTGCCCGGTTCCCCCCGCGGCCAGCACCCGCCCGTCCGGCAGGTACGCCTGCCCGGAACAGAACAGGTCGATGGGCGTGGCGGGCGCGGCCAGGCCGGGATTCGGGTAGTGCCAGACCCGGGTGCGGAACTCGTGGGCGTCGAGCCGGTCCGGATCGTTGCCGGATCCGGCGAAGAACAAGACGTCGCCGGTGTGCAGCAGCGCCGCGTGTACCGGATTCACCTCGGTGCCGAAATCCAGTATGCGCCAAGCGCCTTGGGTGGCCGCGGCGGACAGATCGGTATCGAGGTCCAGGACGCGCAGGTAGCCGGAGTTGCCGCCCGCGGGATGATCGATGGTGCCCACCACCAGTTTCGGGAGCTCGCCCGCGCCGGGCAGCAGCGCGACGGCCGCGCCCTGGTTGGCGGCGAAACCCCAGTCGGGCACGGGCGACCAACGGCTCCAGCCGTCCACGCAATGCCCGGTCCCGTCCAGTCCCCAGCCGACGGTGTACCGCCCGCCGTTCCCGTTGCGCGGGTGGTCGACGGTGAAGACGATGAGCTCGGGGCGGCCGTCGCCGTCCAGGTCGGCGGCGGTGAGGCCCGCGCCCTGGTTCTCCCAGCCCCACCAGTCGGGCACCTCGAGCCACGGCGTCCACTGCCCGACCGAGCCGTCCGCGGCCAGGCCCTTGGCCAGCCGGAATCGGCCGCTGTTCTGGCCGTCGGGATTGTCGACGGTCAGCACCACCAGGACCGGTTCGCCGTCGATGCTGGTCAGGCCGATGTCGGCGCCCTGGTTCTCCCAGCCGTACCAGTCCGGGATCTGCCGCCAGGGGGTCCAGCCGCCGGTGACGGCGCCGTCGGGGGCGAGGTCGCGGCCGATGCGGTAGTAGCCCTGGTTCTGGCCGGCGGGGTTGTCGACGAGGAAGACCACCAGGTCGGGTCGGTCGTTGCCGTTCAGGTCGCCGACCGCGATGCCCGCGCCCTGGTTCTCCCACCCCCACCAGTCGGGCACCGCCAGCCAGGGTCCCCACTCCCCGACCGTGCCGTCGGCGGCGAGGGTGTGGCCGACCCGGTAGCTTCCAGTGTTCTGGCCGGCCGGGTCGTCGACCATGAGGACCACGATGTCGAGTGCGCCCTGACCGTTCAGGTCGGCGACGGCGATGCCGCAGTCCTGATTGTCACGCGAGAACCAATTGGGAATGGGAACGAATTGCCCTGCCACACAGCACATTATCGGTGTCGCGCGCCGTATGCGGGAGCCGATGTCCAGATCTCGCCGATGGCCGTTTACGCCACGTTACGGAAAACCCTCCCGGCGAATGGGAAACCCATTACCCTGCGAAACGCTCTCGTTTCACACACTGAGGATTTCACCATGAACAAGGCACTCTGGGCCAACGGCCTGGCGCTCACCGCCGCCGCCCTGCTCGCCGGCGCGGGCACCGCGGAGGCGTCGCTGGCCACCGTCATCGGCTCCGACTCCACCTTCAAGGTCGGCATCGACATCCAGCCGGGCGTCTACAAGACCACAACCGCGACCCAGCTGTGCGCCTGGGCGCGCCTGTCCTCGCTCGCGGGCGGCACCGGCGCCACCATCGAGGCCGGCGGCGCGGTCGGCGGCAAGGCCACCGTCGAGATCAAGTCCACCGATGTCGCCTTCTTCACCAGCGGTTGCGGCACCTGGACCCTGGACACCACCACCACCGTGTCCGGCTCCTCGAACTTCAGCACCGGCAGCATCGGCGGCTTCATCCCGACCGGCTCCGCCTCGGGCTCGTCGCACTGATACGCGAGCGGTGAGCCGCCCACCCGGTGGGGGCGGCTCACCACACCCGCGCCGACCTCAGCAGTCGCAGCAGGTTTCCTCGCAGCAGCAACAGCCCTCGCCACAACAGCAGCAGCCCTCACCGCAGCACACGCAACCCTCGCAGCACGGCAGGCAGCAACCGCTCCGGCGACGCGGCGCGCGCCCGTAATAGCCGGGCCCCGGGCCGTATCCGCCGTAACCCGGCGGCGGGCCCCACGGGTCCGGACCGCGCCGACGCCACCGCGACCGCGGCGCGATAACGGCATGATTCGCGCACGCGGGCGCGGAGCCACCGAAGGTCCGGGTCACCGAGCGACCCAATTCGTGTTTCAGCAGTTTGTGAATCAGCCGCGAATCGGTGAATTCCACCTCCGCCAAAGCCAATTCGATGCCCAGCACAGCATCGACGCACAGCCGGTGCGCCTCGGCGACATCGGTACCCGTGGCCACCAGCGGATTCCATGTTCCGCGGGCCACGTCATCGGTCAGATCCTCGACCGAGTCGACCAGATGCGCGATGCGGCCGAACAATCGGCCGGCCTCGGTCAGGGCGGCCACATTACCGGGGCGGCCCGCCAGGATCGCGGTGTGCCCGAAGGCGGCCGCGGTGGCGGTCTCGGTGGGTTCGGTGACCGTGAGCAACGGGGTGCCCACCACGGCGGCGGCCTCGATCTCGGTCTGCCGGTCCACCGCCGTCACCAGGACGCCGGTATCGAAACCCAGTCTCGCGCCGGTGGATTCACCCTGACGGGCCCAGCGTTGGGCGATCCGCCGGGCGGCAGGACGGAATCCGGCCGTGCCCGCGACCCCGTCGTGGTCGTCGACATGATCGCGCACCTTGGCGGCGGCCAGGACCAGTGAGACCGTGGCCGCCAGCCGGACGCAGTCACCGGTGGCGACATCCGCGCGTCGCATGCCGCGCAGCGGGCAGGGCCCGGCCGCTCGGCGCGTGGGCGGCGCGGTGGACTGCGCCTCCACCAGGGCCGAGATGATCAGCCCGTCGTAATTGGTTGCCATGCGGGCGCTCTGACCGTGGTCGTCCCGCAAAGCCAGGCACAGGCCGCACAGTTGCGCCAGCCACGCCCGCCCGAGTTCCTCGCCCAACCGGTGACGGCAGGGCCGGATGATGCCGAACACCCTATCGACGGTAACCCTTCACGGGGGCATCCGTCGGGCGGATCGCGAATCCGCACCGCGTGTTCGTCGCCGACACCACATGGACGGTGTAGATCGAATCCAGTTGGGCGGCAGCGCGACAGCTCGCCCCGCGACCACCGCCACCGCTGCCGTTCTCACGCTCGACAGCGGCCCGGTGCCGGCGCCGACGCCGGAGCGGCTATTTGCCCGCCGCGTGCAGGGCGGCGAGGTAGCCGTAGACGATGGCGGGGCCGATGGTCGCGCCGGGACCGGCATAGGTGTGGCCCATGACGGGGGCGCTGGCGTTGCCCGCCGCGTACAGGCCCTCGATCACCGAACCGTCCGCCCGCAGGACGCGGCCGTCGGTGTCGGCACTCAGGCCGCCCTTGGTGCCGAGGTCACCGGGGACCAGCTTGGCGGCGTAATACGGACCGGTCTCCAGCGCGCCGAGGTTCGGGTTCGGGCGGTTGCGCGGGTCGCCGTAGTAGTTGTCGTAAGCGCTGTTGCCGCGGCCGAAGTCGGGATCGGTTCCGGCGGCGGCGAATTCATTGAAACGGGTCACCGTGGCGCGGAGGTTCTCGACCGGGATGCCGATCTTCTCCGCGAGTTCGGGGAGCGAGTCGGCGCGGGTCAGTGCGCCCGACTTGAACCAGCGGCCCGGCAGCGGCTGCCGGGGCGGGACGCCCGCGAACTGGTAGCGGTTGCGGTAGCGCTGGTCGAAGATCAGCCAGGCGGGCAGGTTCTCCCCCGGGCCCGCCCCCTGGCCGTATTCGCCGCCGTACATCTCGTGGGTCGCCTCCACATAGGGCAGGCACTCGTTCATGAACCGCTCGCCGCGGTCGTTGACCACGATGCTGCCCGGCAGGTTGCGTTCGGCCAGGCAGAACCAGGGCAGCCGCGGCAGCGGGATGGACGGGCCCCACCAGGCGTCGGCCATGAACTCGACCGCGCCACCGGCATTCTCGCCGGCGCGGATACCGTCGCCGGTATTGGCCTTCGCGCCGACGGTCCAGTCGGTGCCGATGGGTTCGCGCTGGTACTGCTTGCGCATGGCCTCGTTGTGCTCGAAACCGCCCGCCGCGATGATCACGCCGCGGCGGGCGGTGAGCATCAGCTCGCGGCCGTCGCGGCGCACCACCGCGCCGGTGACCCGGCCGTCCTCGGTACGCAGGTCGAGCAGCGGCGTCTCCAGCCACAGCGGGACGTTCGCCTCCAGCAGACCCGCGCGCAACATGGCGCTCAGGGCCTGGCCGCGGGCGAGGACGCGGCGGCGCAGCACGGTCGCCGCCAGCCAGCGGCCCGCGACGCGAGCCCCGGTCAGCGGGCTGCGCGGGTTGCGCAGGCCCAGGTGCAGCTGCCGGAACTCGGCCTGGGTGATCACGACGTTCTTCGGGGCGCGCACGTAATCCGGTTCCAGGGTGGACAATTCGGCGCCCAGACCGGTGGCGTTGTACGGCGCGGGCTCGACCGATCGGCCGTGCGAGCGGCCGCCGGGAGCCTCGGGGTAGTAGTCGGAGTAGCCGGGAACCCACCGCATGCGCATCGGCGAGTGCGCTGAGAGGAAGTCGAACGCCTCCGCGCCACGGTCGAGGAAGGTGTCGATGCGTTCGGCCGGCACGCCCGGACCGATGATGTCCTTCAAATAGACCCGCGCGGCCTCGAGGTCATCGGCCGGAGCGGATCCTCGCAGTGCCGAGTTGCCCGGAATCCACACACCGCCACCGGATCTCGCCGTCGATCCACCCCAGTAGGCCGCTTTCTCGACGATCACCGTCGACAGCCCGTGCTTCGCGGCGGTCAGCGCCGCCGCCATCCCTGCCGCACCGGATCCCACCACGATCACATCGAAGCTCTGGCCGGTCGCCTTGTCGTCCTGCATTGTTCCTCACCCTGTTCGTTCGTTCGAAGCTGTTCACTGACACGCCAAGGCTTTTCAGCCGCGCCAGCGCTCCCCGGTCACGGCGTCGAGCGCGCCCTCGACGCACACCGCCAGCGACATCTCCGGATGCGCCGAATTCCGCAGCCACTGCAGGTATCCGAACTCCGCCGCCGCCAGCATGAGATGCACCAGCAGGCCCGGGGTGCTGTCCTGGCCCGCGTCCCGCCCCATCCGCTCCGCGACCAGCTCGACCAAGCGCGCCCGATGTTCCGGCGTGATCAGCGCGACTCGCTCCAGCAGGTGCGGTGCGGTCTGGAACGCCGCCCGCCACTGCTCCAGGTCCTGTGCGGCCGAGCTCGTGGATCGAGTCAGAATCGCTTGCGCCAGCGCCACATCCGCGGATTCGGCCTCGTCCCGCCCTTCCAGCAGCGTCACGATCCGAGCCCCGCCCTCACGCACGGGATCGAGCAGCAGATCCTCCTTGCTGCGCACATGCCGGAAATAGGTACTGGCCGACACCCCCGCGGCCGCCGCGATCTGCTCGGTGGTCACCTCGCCGAATCCCTGCGCCGCGAACAGCTCGAACGCCGCCCGCTGAATCTCGGCCCGGATCTGCCGCCGTTGCCGCTCCCGTAGTGACATCCGCAGACCTCCTTCCGTCACCGACAGCATCTCCCTTTATGACAGTTACTGTCAAGAGTGGATTCACAGTCATCTTGCCGTCGATCCACGCAAACCGGGCAGGTACCGGCGACACAGCCCATGACATGCCGCGATTCGGCCGGACTCGCGTTGGGGCTCAGCAATACCCCGCATCATGGACGGCTGAAAGGAGGTTCGAATGGCCACCGTCATCGGCGCGGGCATCGCGGGCTCGGCCCTGGCAGGCGCACTCGCGCGCCGCGGCGCAGAGGTGACGCTCTACGAGC
This sequence comes from Nocardia sp. NPDC056611, assembly GCF_042792755.1. Taxonomy (NCBI): domain Bacteria; kingdom Bacillati; phylum Actinomycetota; class Actinomycetes; order Mycobacteriales; family Nocardiaceae; genus Nocardia; species Nocardia sp. NPDC056611. Next base: position 792,999 of record NZ_JBHTVV010000002.1, on the reverse strand, counting down.
GGTCCGCACGCACCGACGCCGGGGCGTTCCTCTTCATCGACGGCCGCGGCCACGACGCCCTCACCGGCCTCGGCGTGGACACCGATGCGCTGATGGCCGCCTCGTACCCGCTGACCGGCGGCCTCTCCTACGCCGACAGCGCGGGCCGGCACGGCACCTCCCCCAGCCGCGGCCACCGATTCTGGTTGCGCCACAATCTGATGCGCGTCCTGCACGGCTTCGTCGAGTCGTCCGGCGCGCGAACGCACTACGGCCTGGCGGCAACCTGGACGGCACTCACCGATGACGTCACCGATGGCCTACTGATCGGAGCCGACGGCATCGATTCGGTAGTCCGGTCCCACATCGAACCCACTCGCGTCCCCGTCTACACCGGCGACAACGTCGTGTACGGCATGACCACCGAGCCGGTCGAACTCCTCACCTCCCCCGCCACGTTGCACTTCTTCGCCGAAACAGATTCCACCGGCAGGGTTTTCAGCACGCTCGGCCATCTCTGGCGGCCGGGTGATTCGGCGGCCCTGTGGTTCGTCCGCATCGTGGCGCCACCCCTGCCCGACCGCGGTGCCGCGTCCGGCGTCAGGCCCGTATCCGAATGGGCCGATCGCATCCGCGCCGCGTGTCCCTCCAACCTCGCGCTCGTGGATACGTTCCTGGGCGCCACCGCGTCGGTCCACGTCAGCAATGCCCGCACGATCCCCCTCGAAGACGCAGCATCGCCCGGCGAACGGATCCTGCTGATCGGCGACGCCGACCACGCCATCACCCCCGCCGCCGGAGTGGGCGCCCGCGACGCGCTCGAAGACGCCTACGCCGTCCACCAGGCCCTCATCTCGGGCGCATCCCCCGCCGACGCGATGACCGCCCGTCGTCACCGCATCCTCGCCGATCGGGCCGCAGCCCTGCGCGCCCGGCCGTCCGCGAGCCGAGCCCCGGCCTCATCCGAGGCCGGGCCCGACCGGTCCACCGACCTCAGACGCGACGCAGCGCCAGCACCGGAATAGCCCGGATTCCGGCCGTTTTCTCCGCGTACTCCGCGAATCCCGGATACCGCCGGGCCTGCTCGGCGTAGATCCGATCGCGGTCCGCGCCCTTCACCTCGGTGACGACGACCGGGAAGGTCTCGGTGCCGATCTCGGCCTGAGCCTTCCCAGCGGTGGTGAGGTTGTAGTACCAGTCCGGGTTGGTCGGCGCGCCCGCCTTGGAGGCGAAGACGTAGACGACCGCCGGGTCCTGCTCATCGGCCATGTACATGGTGGGCGTGACCAGCTCACGACCGGTCTTGCGGCCGCGGTGATGCACCAGGATCATCGGCGCGCCCTCGAACGGCCCGCCCACCCGGCCCGCGTTGGCCCGGAACTCGTTGATGATGTTCGTATTCCAGTCGCTCATACCGGTCATTCTGCCGACAAGGGCCGGGCATCCGTGGGATGCCCGGCCCTGTGCGACGGAAACCGTTACGGCAGCGGACCGCCGGCGGCGATGGCCGAGAGGGTGGCGAACTCGTCACCCTTCAGCGACGCGCCGCCCACCAGGGCGCCGTCGATGTCGGCCTGACCGACCAGTTCGCCGACGTTCTTGGCGTTGACCGAACCGCCGTAGAGGACGCGGACGCCCGCGGCCACTTCGGGATTCGCCAGTTCGGCGAGCTCCTTGCGGATGGCGCCGCAGACTTCCTGCGCGTCGGCCGGGGTGGCGACCTTGCCGGTGCCGATGGCCCAGACCGGCTCGTAGGCGACGACGACCTTGGAGATCTCCTCCGCCGTCAGGCCCTTGAGCGAACCGCGCAGCTGCTCGAGGTTGTATTCCACGTGGGTCTTGCTCTCGCGGACGCCCAGGCCCTCACCGATGCAGACGATCGGGGTGATGCCGTACTTCAGCGCCTGCTTGGCCTTGGCCAGCACGGTGGCGTCGTCCTCGTTGTGGTACTGACGCCGCTCCGAGTGGCCCACCACGACGAAGCTGCAACCCAGCTTCGCGAGCATGGACCCGCTGATCTCGCCGGTGTAGGCGCCCTCGTCGTGGGTGGAGACGTCCTGGGCACCGTAGGTGATCAGCAGACGGTCACCCTCGACCAGCGTCTGCACGCTGCGCAGGTCCACGAACGGCGGAACCACCGTGACGTCGACCTTGTCGAAGTACTTCTCCGGCAACGCGAACGCGATCTTCTGCACCAGAGCGATGGCCTCGAGGTGGTTGAGGTTCATCTTCCAGTTGCCGGCGATCAAAGGCTTACGTGCCATGGCTCAGTCCTCCAGAACCGCGAGACCGGGGAGTTCCTTGCCCTCCAGGTATTCCAGCGACGCGCCGCCACCGGTGGAGATGTGCGAGAAACCGTCATCGGGCAGACCCAGGGTGCGCACCGCCGCGGCGGAGTCGCCACCGCCGACGACCGTGAACGCGCCCTTCGAGGTGGCCGTGGCGATCGCCTCGGCGACACCGCGAGTACCGGCCGAGAACTTCTCGAACTCGAACACGCCCATCGGGCCGTTCCAGAACACCGTCTTGGCCTCGGTCAGCAGCGCGCCGAAGCGAGCGGCCGAGTCGGGGCCGATGTCCAGACCCATCCAGCCGTCCGGAATCTCGTGGGCGGGCACCGTCTTCGACTCCGCGTCCGCGGCGAACTTGTCGGCCACCACGATGTCCACCGGCAGGTGGATGACGTCGGCGTACTTGTCGAGCAGGCCCTTGCAGGTGTCGATCATCTCTTCCTGCAGCAGCGAGGTGCCCACCGAAAGGCCCTGTGCGGCAAGGAAGGTGAAGCACATGCCGCCACCGATGACCAGCGTGTCGACCTTCGGCGCGAGCGCCTCGATCACCGCCAGCTTGTCGGAGACCTTGGAGCCGCCGAGCACGACCGCGTACGGGCGGGCCGGGTCCTCGGTGAGCTTCTTCAGCACCTCGGTCTCGGCCGCGACCAGGTTGCCCGCGTAGTGCGGGAGCAGCTTGGCCACGTCGTAGACCGACGCCTGCTTGCGGTGCACCACACCGAAACCGTCGGACACGAAAGCGCCGTCGTCGCCGACCAGTTCGACCAGGGCGTTGGCGAGCTTGGTGCGCTCGGCATCGTCCTTGCTGGTCTCACGCGCGTCGAAACGGATGTTCTCGAGCAGCATGACATCACCGTCGGTGAGGCCCTCGGAACGGGCGAGCGCGTCCTGGCCCACCACGTCACCGGCCAGCTGGACATTGCGGCCCAGCTCCTCGGCCAGTCGCGCGGCGACCGGGGCGAGGGAGAACTTCGGGTCCGGCTCGCCCTTGGGGCGGCCCAGATGCGCGGTCACCACGACCTTGGCGCCGGCCTCGGCCAGCGCCTTGATGGTCGGCGCGGACGCGATGATGCGGCCCGGGTCGGTGATGACGCCGTTGTCGAGCGGCACGTTCAGGTCCGAGCGCACCAGCACGCCGCGGCCCTCGACGCCCTCGTTCAGCAGATCCTGGAGAGTCTTGATCGTCATCGGCGCTTAGAGGGACTTGCCGACGAGGCCGACGAGGTCGGCGAGACGGTTGGAGTAGCCCCACTCGTTGTCGTACCACGAGGCGACCTTGACCTGGTTGTCGATGACCTGGGTCAGCGGCGCGTCGTAGATGGAGGAGTGCGGGTCGGTCACGATGTCGGAGGAGACGATCGGGTCGACGTTGTACTTCAGGATGCCCTTCATCGGGCCGTCCGCGGCGGCCTTCATGGCGGCGTTGATCTCCTCGACCGAGGCGGCGCGCGCCAGGTCGACGGTCAGGTCGGTGAGCGAACCGGTCGGAACCGGCACGCGCAGCGCGTAACCGTTGAGCTTGCCGAGCAGCTCGGGCAGCACCAGGCCGATGGCCTTGGCGGCGCCGGTGCCGGTGGGCACGATGTTCAGCGCGGCGGCGCGGGCGCGACGCAGATCCGAGTGCGGGCCGTCCTGCAGGTTCTGGTCCTGGGTGTAGGCGTGCACGGTGGTCATCAGACCACGCTCGATGCCGAAGGAGTCGTTGAGCACCTTGGCGATCGGGCCCAGGCAGTTGGTGGTGCAGGACGCGTTCGAGATGATGTTCTGCGAACCGTCGTACTTGTCGTCGTTGACGCCCATCACGATGGTGATGTCCTCGCCCTTGGCGGGCGCGGAGATGATGACCTTCTTGGCGCCGGCGGCCAGGTGGCCCTTGGCCTTGGTGGCGTCGGTGAAGATACCGGTGGATTCGACGACCACGTCGACACCGAGGTCGCCCCACGGCAGGGCGGCGGGGCCCTCCTTGATGGCCAGCGCGGTGATGCGCTGGTCGCCGACGACGATGGTCTCGTCGCCGTCCAGGGAAACGTCCTGCGGCAGGCGGCCCAGAATCGAGTCGTACTTCAGCAGGGTCGCCAGCGACTTGTTGTCGGTCAGGTCATTGACCGCCACGATCTCGATGTCGGTGGTGCCGAGGGCCTTCTGCGCCTCGACGGCTCGGAAGAAGTTGCGCCCGATACGGCCGAAGCCGTTGATACCTACCCGGACAGTCACGTTTTCGCTCCTCAGCTTTGCGGATCGTTTCCGTTGCGGTGCTAACCCTAGCCCTGTAACAGAAACATCACGGACACACCCCCGCCACGGTGAACATACGAAAACGATCATTTTCGCCACAGACGACCGGAAGCGGGGGGGCGCGGGGGGGGGGGCGCGGCCCCCGCCGAGAAAACCCCCCGGGACGCGCGAGGGATAGGGCCCCCCCCCCGGGGGCGGGCGAGAGGGCCCCGAGAGA